>NZ_LWBS01000055.1 GCF_001652265.1 Rhizobium leguminosarum | reverse complement strand
CGATGTTTTGGGCCCGGTTTCAATCGTGAGCCCGTTTTTCCATCTTATCGGGGGCAACCACCCCTGCCAGCCATCACTCTTGAAAATGGTCTGGGGTGATCGCGCCGCGATTACCCCATGTTTTGCGGTGAAGACATGCGCAAGACCAAAGATCTAAAGCGCGTGAAGCGAATCTGAAGATCGCGCCGCGCTTTAGCCTGATCAAAGCCGCTTCAGGCAATAGGAAAAATGCGCGTGCGATTCGACCGTCAGGAACTCGAATTGCCAGCCGTAATCCTTGCAGAATTTGGTGACCGCCTCGACGACGCCATAGACGATCGGCTTGACCGTATTGCCGGTGCAGAAATCATGCCCGGCAATACGCCCCGTCCGCTTCACCTTCTTTTCGCAGAGCAGCAATTCCTGCCAGGTCAGCTCGAAGGAATGATCGGTATCGATATAGGCCCAGTCGAGGAAATCGTTCTCGAATTCGGCAAGCTTCTCAAGCGATGTGCCTTGCATCAGATGCAGCCGGCCGGCCTCGATCTCGGCCGCGAAATTCGCGTGGATCGCGTCGAGCCCGGAGCTGTAGCGATCCATCGACCAGGGATCGATGAGATAGAGCTGCGCCGGGCGGTTCTTTTCGAGGATCTCCGCCGTATATTCGCCGAAGGCGGCTCCCACCTCGGCGCCGATGCCGCCGTTCGGAATCCGGTAGAGCAATTCGCCGCGATCCGGCAGCAGACGGGCGTTTTCCATGTGGTGGGCGCTGAGCGGAGTGCGCGGCATGCTCGCCCGGAGCGCCTGCCTTTCTTCACGTGTCTTCATCTCTGATCTCGGGATTGCGGGCGACCGACGGCCCTGATGCGGTTTGACGGGAAGGTAGGAGCAGCCGGCACCGATGACAACCGCATGACAGGAATTTGCTTCTTTCGAACAAACCGCTAAGTTCGATCTGTGAACTGACGAAAAAGCCTCGGGAGGAGCGATTTCATGAAACGCATGTGGCCTGAAGAATTCAACGCCATCATCAGCGGAGCTGAGGAGGTGATGTTGGAAACACCAGCCGAGGCCGGCGAAGCGCCGCTGCAGCGCAAGGCGCTGAAGGCGCGAATCACCATGCAGGATTACGAGCGGATCTGGCCGCTCGCCGAGATGCGCTTCCGGCTTGGCGAAAGAGATGGCAAGGCCATCACGCTGATTACCACCAACCCCCACTATCATCCCTGGCACCCGAAGGACGGCGGCAGCGTCGATTCCGTGTCGGACAGTGGCCGCCATTACAAGACCGATTATCTCGTCGTGCACTTCCTGCTCGACGACGTGAAGGAAACGTCTCCCGCCTGAGGTGCTGAGGCCCGGTGCGGCCGGAAGCCGCACCGGCGTCCTGTGGAAGCCAAGTTGATCCCGACGCTGATGACAACAGCGGCGATATCGCTAAGCTTCGCGAAACATATCCTTACGAAATTGGAGGTTCCCGTGACGGGCAATGTGCTGGATATCCCGGTCAAAACAGTGGATGGTCGCGAGACCACGCTCAACGAATATAAGGGCCGGGTGCTCTTGGTCGTCAATGTCGCCTCGAAATGTGGGCTCACGCCACAATATGAGGGGCTGGAAAAGCTCTATGGGGAAAAGCGCGAGCGCGGCTTCGTCATCGCCGCCTTTCCCGCCAACGACTTCAAGGGCCAGGAGCCCGGCACCGACGCCGAGATCCTCGATTTCTGCACCAGCACCTACGACGTCACCTTCCCGATCTTCTCGAAGATTTCGGTCAAGGGCGAGGCTCAGCATCCGCTTTACCGGCAACTGACCAAGTCGGGCGTGAAGACGACGGGCGACGGCCCGATGCGCGAACGTCTGAAATCCCACGGCATGACAGGCGGAGATGAGGACGACATCCTCTGGAACTTCGAAAAATTCCTGATCGGCCGCGACGGCAAAGTCGCCGCCCGCTTCGCGCCTGACGTGACGGCGGATGATTCGCGGCTGATTTCCGCTGTGGATAAAGAACTGGCGAAGGCATGAAAGGGCAGACGATGGGCGTCCTCCAAACGTCGAGGGATGCCCATCACCCCAATCACTCGGTCACATCTGCGTGAGAGAAAATGAGAAGGCGCATCGGGCGCCGCTCATAAATGAAACGCGGTTTTGGAAAAACGAAAACGTATATTTGTCGCCACTTTGACCGCTGTCTCTGAAAGACGCGGGGAATCGGCTGATTGTGCTTAAGACGCCGCGCTGGCTGGCTTTGCTGATTTCCAGGCTGCAGGCTGAATTGTCGGCATCGACCGAAAAATTAATCGGCAGATCTGACGGCATTCTCAGGAGATAGGTCCTGACTTCACGGGCCGGGGTTTCTCCCGAGGTCTTGATCGTCTGGTCCCCGGCAGACAGGAAAACCTCTTGGGCCGGCTCTTTGGCAATGCACGGGGGCGCAGCCACGCTGGCGATAAGCAGCGCAGAGATTTTTATAGCGATTTTCATGAAGTGTCTCCTGACGAAACACCTTGCGCAGATCGTGACCGGATTAGCGAACTAATTCGGAAGCCCAATCTGATGAACAAGCTCCAGGAAACTTCAGAAATGGTGGGCGATGACGGACTCGAACCGCCGACATCCTCGGTGTAAACGAGGCGCTCTACCAACTGAGCTAATCGCCCATCGCAAACGAAGCCGGATCGGCCTGCCGCGTTGGTGGCCGTGATCTATGCGGATCGCGGTAAAACCGCAAGAGTGTTTGTGAAGATTTTTTGATTTTTTTGGTGGTGGTCCCGTGTTTTGCAATGACGCTTAGGCTGGGCTCGGCTGTTGAAAAGTGAGGGGAGGGCGGCGAGCATCCCCGTTTCGAAGGCGTTGCGTCTGCGGCTGAGCATCGCTGCGGAAGACGGAAGTGCCGGCTTTTGTTCGTCTGGCGCCCAACCCGCCGAAACAATTCACCGACTGTCATTGTTTTGTCTCCAAACCTGCTTGACACTAAAAGGCGAACCCCGTAGTTAGCCGCTCATCGAAACGGGCAGCCGTTTTGGAGAGGGTGCGAAGGCATCCGGACTGCTTGAAATGAATTGCGGGTGTAGCTCAGTTGGTTAGAGTGCCGGCCTGTCACGCCGGAGGTCGCGGGTTCGAGCCCCGTCACTCGCGCCATTTCAAGTCTTGTAAAACGCAAATGCGATTTGTCGTTTGTCCGGTTCTCTTCATCCTCGCGGCCGCAAAATGGCCGATCAATGCGCGGGTGTAGCTCAGTCGGTTAGAGTGCCGGCCTGTCACGCCGGAGGTCGCGGGTTCGAGCCCCGTCACTCGCGCCATTTCTTCCGAAAGCCATGCAGTTTCCAGTGGTCAGCCATGCGCGCTGAAGCGGCTTGCACGGATTTGTCGCGACATCGTTGCACCTGCTTGATAATGTCCGCGCGACACGCGTCGAATTGCCTCTGTAAAAGTCTTGCGCCGGGGCCTCGGCTGCGCTAACCACGGCTTGTTGCAACGCACGTTCGCTTGCCGGGCATTTGCCCAAATGCGCCGCCTGGCGTCACCGGCAAGCAGGGATGAACATGATGACTGAACTGCTCAGTTCTTATATTCCGATCGCTATCTTCATTGCTATTGCGCTCGTCATCGGCCTGGCGCTGCTCATCGCGCCGTTCGCCGTGGCTTTCAAGGCGCCCGATTCGGAAAAGCTCTCGGCTTACGAATGCGGCTTCAACGCTTTCGACGACGCCCGCATGAAGTTCGACATCCGTTTCTACCTCGTGTCGATACTCTTCATCATCTTCGACCTCGAAGTCGCCTTCCTCTTCCCCTGGGCCGTCTCCTTCGGCGCCATCGGCTGGTTCGGCTTCTGGTCCATGATGGTCTTCCTTCTCGTGCTGACCATCGGCTTTATCTATGAATGGAAGAAGGGAGCCCTGGAATGGGAGTAGCCCCTGTGAGCAATCAGCCGCTCGTCGCAGAGCAGCCGAAGGGGATCATCGATCCCTCGACTGGCAAGCCGATCGGCAGCAACGACCCATTTTTTGGCGAGATCAACAACGAGCTTGCCGACAAGGGATTTCTCGTCACCTCGACCGACGAACTGATCAACTGGGCCCGCACCGGCTCGCTGATGTGGATGACCTTCGGTCTTGCCTGCTGCGCCGTCGAAATGATGCAGCTGTCAATGCCGCGTTATGACGTCGAGCGCTTCGGTTTTGCGCCGCGCGCCTCGCCGCGCCAGTCCGACGTGATGATCGTCGCCGGCACGCTGACCAACAAGATGGCGCCGGCGCTGCGCAAGGTCTACGACCAGATGCCCGAGCCGCGCTATGTCATCTCGATGGGCTCCTGCGCCAATGGCGGCGGCTATTATCACTATTCCTATTCGGTGGTGCGCGGCTGCGACCGCATCGTGCCGATCGACATCTACGTGCCGGGCTGTCCCCCCACGGCAGAGGCGCTGCTTTATGGCGTGCTTCTGCTGCAGAAGAAGATCCGGCGTACCGGCACGATCGAACGCTAAGGGTTAAGGACAAGGCATATGAGTGAAGCCCTGACTGAGCTTGCGTCCTACCTTGGCGAAGCGCGCGGTAATCTGATCGCCGCATCGCAGATGAAGTATGGCGAACTGACGGTGACGACGACGGGTGAGAACCTGATCGCGCTGCTCACCTTCCTGCGCGACGACGCCAAATGCGGTTTCGTCAACCTGATCGATATTTGCGGGGTCGACTGGCCGCAGCGCGAGCTGCGTTTCGACGTCGTCTATCACCTGCTGTCGCCGAAGAAGAACCTGCGCATCCGCGTCAAGGTCGCGACCGACGAGGATACGCCGGTTCCGTCGGCCTGCCCCGTCTATCCGGGCGCCGACTGGTTCGAGCGCGAGACCTGGGACATGTATGGTGTGCTCTTCACCGGCCATCCGGACCTGCGTCGCATCTTGACCGACTACGGCTTCGAAGGCCATCCGCTGCGCAAGGACTTCCCGACGACCGGTTTCGTGGAGGTTCGCTATGACGATGCGGCAAAGCGCGTCGTTTACGAGCCAGTGGAACTGAAACAGGAATTCCGCAATTTCGACTTCATGTCTCCCTGGGAAGGCACGGAGTATGTGCTGCCCGGCGATGAGAAGGCGAAGCAGTAGGATCTAAAAACTACACTATTGCCTATTGCCCACTGGCTAATGCCTGCAATAGCGGAGCGCTTGCAAATGACCGAACATAACGTCCGCAACTTCAATATCAATTTCGGACCGCAGCATCCGGCGGCGCACGGCGTTCTTCGTCTTGTCCTGGAGCTTGACGGCGAAATTGTGGAGCGTGTCGATCCGCATATCGGCCTTTTGCATCGTGGCACCGAGAAGCTGATCGAGACCAAGACTTATCTTCAGGCCGTGCCCTATTTCGATCGCCTCGATTACGTCGCGCCGATGAACCAGGAACATGCCTATGCGATGGCCGTCGAAAAGCTGCTCGGCATCGAGATCCCGATTCGCGGCCAGCTGATTCGCGTTCTCTATTCGGAAATCGGCCGCATCCTCTCGCACCTTCTGAACGTCACGACGCAGGCCATGGACGTCGGCGCGCTGACGCCGCCGCTCTGGGGCTTCGAAGAGCGTGAAAAGCTGATGGTGTTCTACGAGCGCGCCAGCGGCTCGCGCATGCACGCCGCCTATATCCGTCCGGGCGGCGTCCACCAGGATCTACCCGAACAGCTCGTGCAGGACATCGGTAACTGGTGCGACCCGTTCCTGAAGGCGCTCGACGACATCGACAACCTGTTGACCGGCAACCGCATCTTCAAGCAGCGCAACGTCGATATCGGCGTCGTCTCGCTGGAGGAATGCTGGGCTTGGGGCTTTTCCGGCGTCATGGTGCGTGGTTCGGGTGCGGCCTGGGATCTGCGTCGCGCCCAGCCCTATGAATGTTATTCCGATCTGGAATTCGACATCCCGATCGGCAAGAATGGCGACAACTACGACCGTTATCTGATCCGTATGATCGAGATGCGCGAATCGGTCCGTATCATGAAGCAATGCGTCAACCGCCTGCTCTCGGATGCCAGGACCGGTCCTTTCTCGTCGATCGACGGCAAGGTCGTGCCGCCGAAGCGCGGGGAGATGAAGCGCTCGATGGAAGCGCTGATCCACCACTTCAAACTCTATACTGAAGGCTACCATGTGCCGGCCGGCGAGGTTTATGCCGCCGTCGAGGCGCCGAAAGGCGAGTTCGGCGTCTATCTCGTCTCCGACGGCACCAACAAGCCCTATCGCTGCAAGATCCGTGCGCCGGGTTACGCCCATTTGCAGGCGATGGACTTCATGTGCCGCGGCCACCAGCTTGCCGACGTCGCGGCCGTCCTCGGCTCGCTCGACATCGTCTTCGGCGAGGTGGATCGCTGATGCAGCTTCTGCCGCTGGCCGTCGCAATTCTTCTTTCGGCATCCGGGGTTTTGGCTCAGGAGTTCGATAACCTCGGCACACCGCTGGGCCACAAGGAAGAGACGCCGCCGACGCAGCAATCGTCCATGGGCGAGCTTTTGTCCAAGGGCTATCAGATCAAGGCTGCCATTCCGAACGGCAGCAAATTCGTAGTGTTTATGCAAAAAGACCAGTCGGCCTATGCCTGCGAAATGCAGTCTTTGACCGCTTCGCGGTGTGGAACCCTAAACTGACAAGGCGTGAGGAAGAATGTCCGTTCGTCGATTAGCCGAAGATCAATTCCAGCCTGCCGCATTCGCCTTCAGCGATGACAATGCGGTCTGGGCGGACAAGACGATCCAGAAATACCCCGCCGGTCGCCAGCAATCGGCGGTCATTCCGCTTTTGATGCGGGCGCAGGAGCAGGACGGCTGGGTCACGCGCGCGGCGATCGAAAAGATCGCCGACATGCTCGACATGGCCTATATAAGAGTGCTCGAGGTCGCGACCTTCTATACACAGTTCCAGCTGCATCCTGTGGGCACCCGCGCCCACGTCCAGGTCTGCGGCACGACGCCTTGCATGCTGCGCGGCTCGGAGGCGCTGATGTCGGTCTGCAAGAGCAAGATCCATGCCCATGCCTTCGAGCGCAATGCCGAAGGCACGCTGTCCTGGGAAGAGGTCGAATGTCTCGGGGCCTGCGTCAATGCGCCGATGGTGATGATCGGCAAGGACACCTATGAGGATCTGACGCCCGAGCGTCTCGAAGAGATCATCGACGTCTTTGCCGCCGGCAATGGCGCCAGCATCAAGCCCGGCACTCAGATCGATCGGGTGTTTTCGGCGCCTGAAGGCGGCCTGACCTCGCTGACGACCGAAGAGCCGAAGGCAAGGACGCGCGCCAAGAAGGCCGACGCCGAAACTGTGTCGGCTCCGGTCGACCGCGCTCCGGTGCTGCCCTCCGAGGCCGCCCGCCCGAAAAGCACCGATGCCGAGACCAATGCTACCCTGAAGACGCCGGCAACGGCGCCGAAGGCGGCTGCGAAAAACGCAAAGGCAGCCGAGCAGCAGCCGATATCGGCCACTGCGGCTGCCGAACCGGCGCCGAAAGCTGCCGTCAAGGCCGAGGCTGCCCCGGCGGCAAAGCCTGCCCTGACCGACAAGAACCGACCGGCCGGCGTGGAAAAGCCCGCCGCACCGGATGATCTGAAGATGATCTCGGGTGTCGGCCCGAAGATCGAGGCGACGTTGAACGAAATCGGCATCTTCACCTTCGCGCAGGTCGCGGGCTGGAAGAAGGCCGAACGCGAATGGGTCGACGGGTACCTGAACTTCCGCGGCCGCATCGAGCGCGATGACTGGGTCAAGCAGGCCAAGGCGCTCGCCAAGGGCGGGGAAGCGGAATATATCAAGGTCTTCGGCAAGAAGCCGCGGTAAGAGGTGAAGCATGTTACAAGATAAAGACCGCATCTTTACCAACATCTACGGCCTCAAGGACAAATCCCTGAAGGGCGCGATGAGCCGCGGCCACTGGGACGGCACCAAGCAGATCCTCGAAAAGGGCCGCGACTGGATCATCAACGAGATGAAGGCGTCAGGCCTTCGCGGTCGTGGTGGCGCCGGTTTCCCCACAGGCCTCAAATGGTCCTTCATGCCGAAGGAAAGCGACGGTCGTCCGCACTACCTCGTCGTCAACGCCGACGAGTCCGAGCCCGGCACTTGCAAAGACCGCGATATCATGCGCCACGATCCGCATACGCTGATCGAAGGCTGCGTCGTCGCCAGCTTCGCGATGGGCGCCAATGCGGCCTATATCTATGTGCGCGGCGAATATATCCGCGAGCGTGAAGCGCTGCAGGCGGCGATCGACGAATGCTATGATTATGGCCTGCTCGGCAAGAACAACAAGCTCGGCTGGGACATGGACATTTTCGTCCATCACGGCGCCGGCGCCTATATCTGCGGCGAAGAAACCGCGCTGCTCGAAAGCCTCGAAGGCAAGAAGGGTCAGCCGCGTCTGAAGCCGCCGTTCCCGGCCAATATGGGTCTCTACGGCTGCCCGACGACGGTCAACAACGTCGAATCGATCGCTGTCGCGCCGACGATCCTGCGCCGCGGCGCCGGCTGGTTCTCGGCCATCGGCCGTCCGAACAATGTCGGCACCAAGCTGTTCATGCTCTCCGGCCACGTCAACAAGCCGTGCACGGTCGAAGAGGAAATGGGCATCACCTTCCGCGAACTGGTCGACCGCCATGCCGGCGGCATTCGCGGCGGCTGGGATAACCTGCTTGCGGTCATTCCGGGCGGGGCATCCTGCCCGATCGTTCCGGCCAAGGACATCATTGATTGCCCGATGGATTTCGACGGCCTGCGCGGCGTCGGCTCTTCCTTCGGTACGGCCGCCGCGATCGTCATGGACAAGTCTACCGACGTCATCAAGGCGATCGCCCGTATCTCCGCCTTCTTCAAGCATGAGAGCTGCGGCCAGTGCACGCCCTGCCGCGAAGGCACGGGCTGGATGTGGCGCGTGATGGAGCGCATGGCCAAGGGCAATGCCCAGAAGCGCGAAATCGACATGCTGTTCCAGGTGACGAAGCAGATCGAAGGCCACACCATCTGCGCGCTCGGCGATGCCGCCGCATGGCCGGTGCAGGGTCTGATCCGTAACTTCCGTCCCGAGATCGAAAAGCGTATCGACCAGTATACGGCGAGCGCGCTTGATCACGGTGCGGTTCTGGAGGCGGCTGAATAATCATGGTGGACAACGCATCCAAGGGCGGGAAGAAGGAAGAAGTCGCCGATTTCGCGGCCGGTTTCGGCCGTCTAGCCGCCGAGATGCTGGAAAATGCACGGGCGATGCCGGTGCATCCGCTGATGGCGCAGCCCGCGGCAGCCTTTGCCGCCGCAACGGCGATCGGATTCGGTTTCTCGACCCAGATGGCCGGCGCTTTCTTCGGTGCCTGGCACAGCGCCCTGGAAACCACCGGCAAGGTCGCGGCCGCCCTCGATGACACGCCGCCGGACGAGCCGATGCCCGATGTCGATATCCGGCCGGAGAATATTCGCTCGGAGGTCAAGGCTTTCACCAAGCCGCCGGCCGAAAAGAAGGCAAAGCCGACACTGACTGTTGTCAAGTCGATCAGCGCGCCGATATCCGTCAGGCAGCCAAAGCCGGCCGTGAAGGTAAAACCGGTTGCGCGGGGGAAGGCCGACGATCTCAAGCTGATTGCCGGCATCGGCCCGAAGCTGGAGCAGGTGCTGAACGCCAAGGGCATTCGCAGCTTCGCCGAGATTGCCGCCTGGACCGACGAGGAAATCGCCCGACTCGACGCTGAACTCGGCTTCAACGGCCGCATCGGCCGTGACGACTGGACCGGTCAGGCAAAAGTTCTGACAGGGCGGGGCCGCAGGAAAAAATGAACTGTCCGGCCGTATCGAGCGGCCGGAAAAGATGGGCAGATCGGCGGACGGGCGGGGGCCCCAAGATGCCGGTGCGGGTTCCGGATCTGGAATGCGCGACAGAGAATTTGAGCGACATCAGCTGCCGGCAGGACGAAAGGTCCGGCTTGGCAATGAGAGTGCTGCAAAAATAGGTTTGTTTGCCGTCATCAGGCAAACGGGAAACAGGACTGAGCGACGATGGCAAAACTGAAGATTGACGGCAACGAGATCGAAGTTCCGGATCATTACACGCTATTGCAGGCGTGCGAGGATGCCGGCGCGGAGGTTCCGCGCTTCTGCTTCCATGAGCGCCTGTCGGTTGCCGGCAACTGCCGCATGTGCCTTGTCGAGGTGAAGGGCGGCCCGCCGAAGCCGCAGGCTTCCTGCGCCATGAGCGTGCGCGACATTCGCGGTGGTCCGAACGGCGAACTGCCTGAGGTCTTCACCAACACCCCGATGGTCAAGAAGGCCCGCGAAGGCGTGATGGAATTCCTGCTGATCAACCATCCGCTCGATTGCCCGATCTGCGACCAGGGCGGCGAATGCGACCTGCAGGACCAAGCGATGGCCTTCGGCATCGACACCTCGCGCTATCAGGAAGACAAGCGCGCCGTCGAGGACAAGTATATCGGTCCGCTCGTCAAGACGGTGATGAACCGCTGCATCCACTGCACGCGCTGCGTCCGCTTCACCACCGAGGTCGCCGGCATTTCCGAACTCGGTCTGATCGGCCGCGGCGAGGATGCCGAGATCACCACCTATCTCGAGCAGGCGATGACCTCCGAGCTGCAGGGCAACGTCGTCGACCTTTGCCCGGTCGGCGCGCTCACCTCGAAGCCCTTCGCCTTTACCGCGCGTCCGTGGGAATTGAACAAGACCGAATCGATCGACGTCATGGATGCCGTCGGTTCGGCGATCCGCGTCGACACCCGCGGCCGCGAGGTCATGCGCATCCTGCCGCGCGTCAACGAGGCGATCAACGAGGAGTGGATCTCCGACAAGAGCCGCTTCATCTGGGACGGCCTGAAGACCCAGCGCCTCGACCGGCCTTACGTCCGCCGCGACGGCCGCCTGCAGCCCGCCACCTGGGCCGAAGCCTTCGGCGCCATCAAGGCCGCCGTTGGCGCCACCACCGGCGACAGGATCGGCGCGATATCAGGCGACCTCGCTTCCGTCGAGGAAATGTATGCGCTCTCCGAACTGGTGAAGTCGCTGGGATCGATCAATCTCGACTGTCGCCAGGATGGGGCGGCACTCGATCCGTCGCTCGGCCGTGCAAGCTACCTCTTCAACCCGACCATATCGGGCATCGACCAGGCCGATGCGCTGCTGATCATCGGCGCCAATCCGCGCTTCGAGGCAGCCATCCTCAATGCCCGCATCCGCAAGCGCTGGCGCCGCGGCAAGTTCCCGATCGGCGTGATCGGCGAGCGTGCTGAACTGCGCTACAGCTATGATTACCTCGGCGGCGGTCCCGACACGCTGAAGGATCTGGTCGACGGCACCCACGCCTTCGCGGACGTGCTGAAGAGTGCCACCAAGCCGATGATCATCATTGGCCAGGGCGCGCTGTCGCGCACCGACGGCGCCGGCATTCTGGCCAGTGCTGCCAAGCTCGCCGGCTCGGTCGGCGCAGTCGTCGAAGGCTGGAATGGCTTTGCGGTTCTCCATACCGCTGCCGCGCGTGTCGGCGGCCTCGATCTCGGCTTCGTGCCGGGCGCCAAGGGTGTCAATGCCGCCGAGATGCTGACGGCGATGGACGTGCTCTTCCTGCTCGGTGCAGACGAGCTCGACTTCACCGCCAAGAAAGCCAAGCTCACCGTCTATATCGGCTCGCATGGCGATAATGGCGCGCACCATGCCGACGTCATCCTGCCGGCGGCAGCCTATACCGAAAAGTCCGGCACCTGGGTCAACACCGAAGGCCGCGTCCAGATGGGCAACCGCGCAGGTTTTGCGCCGGGTGACGCCCGCGAGGACTGGGCGATCATCCGCGCGCTTTCCGATGTGCTCGGCAAGAAGCTTCCCTTCGATTCGCTCAGCGAATTGCGTGTCCGGCTCTATGCCGCTTTCCCGCATTTTGCCGCCATCGACGAGATCGCCGAAAGCGATAGCGCCCAAATTGCCGCAGTTGCGAAAAAAGCCGGCAAGATGAACAAATCCGGGTTTGCGTCGCCGGTGAAAGACTTCTATTTGACGAACCCGATAGCGCGTGCCTCGGCTGTCATGGCGGAGTGCTCGGCATTGGCCCGCAACAACTTCAAAGTCGCGGCAGAGTAAGGGCAGGGGACTATGGATTCTTTCTTTTCGACCTATGTCTGGCCGGCGATCATCATGATCGGTCAGTCGCTGCTGCTTCTCGTCTGCCTGCTCGTCTTCATCGCCTACGTGCTGCTCGCCGACCGTAAGATCTGGGCGGCCGTGCAGCTGCGCCGCGGCCCGAACGTCGTCGGTCCCTTCGGCCTGTTCCAGTCCTTCGCCGATCTTTTGAAATTTGTCTTCAAGGAGCCGATCATTCCGGCCGGCGCCAACAAGGCGGTGTTCCTGCTTGCCCCGCTGGTGACGGTGCTTCTGGCGCTGTCCACCTGGGCGGTTGTGCCGCTGGCCGACGGATGGGTGATCGCCAACATCAATGTCGGCATCCTTTATATTTTCGCGATTTCCTCGCTCGAGGTCTACGGCATCATCATGGGCGGCTGGGCTTCGAACTCGAAGTATCCGTTCCTCGGCGCGCTGCGCTCGGCGGCGCAGATGGTGTCCTATGAAGTCTCGATCGGCTTCGTCATCGTCACCGTGCTTCTCTGTGTGGGTTCGCTGAACCTGACCGATATCGTCAATGCGCAGCATACCGGCCTGGGCACCATGCTCGGCCTGCCGGCGTCGTTCCTCGACTGGCACTGGCTGTCGCTCTTCCCGATGTTCATCATCTTCTTCATTTCGGCGCTCGCCGAAACGAACCGCCCGCCCTTCGACCTTCCGGAAGCCGAATCGGAACTCGTCGCCGGCTTCATGGTCGAATACGGCTCCTCGCCATACATGATGTTCATGCTCGGCGAATATGCGGCCGTCTGCCTGATGTGCGCGCTGACGACGATCCTCTTCCTCGGCGGCTGGCTGCCCCCGGTCGATATCTGGATCCTCAACTGGGTCCCAGGCATCATCTGGTTCACGCTGAAGGCCTGTTTCGTGTTCTTCATGTTCGCGATGGTCAAAGCCTTCGTTCCGCGCTACCGCTACGACCAGCTCATGCGCCTCGGCTGGAAGGTCTTCCTGCCGCTGTCGCTCGCCATGGTCGTCATCGTTGCATTCGTGCTGAAACTGATGGGTTGGGCATGATGGTGCCCGCTCTCGTTTTCGGCAAAATTGGAGGTTGAAGATGGCAAGCTTGTCCGGCTCCATCAGCTCGCTGTTTCTCAAGGAATTCGTCGGCGCGTTCTTTCTGTCGATGCGCTATTTCTTCCGCCAGAAGGCGACGATCAACTATCCCTTCGAAAAGGGTCCGGTCTCCCCGCGTTTCCGCGGCGAGCATGCGTTGCGCCGTTATCCGAACGGCGAGGAACGCTGCATCGCCTGCAAGCTCTGCGAGGCGATCTGTCCTGCCCAGGCGATCACCATCGAGGCGGGTCCCCGCCGCAACGACGGCACGCGCCGCACGGTGCGCTACGACATCGACATGGTGAAGTGCATCTATTGCGGCTTCTGTCAGGAAGCCTGCCCGGTCGACGCGATCGTCGAAGGCCCGAATTTCGAATTTGCGACGGAAACCCGCGAAGAGCTCTACTTCGACAAGGCACGGCTTCTGGATAACGGAGACCGGTGGGAGCGCGAAATCGCCCGCAACATCGCGATCGACTCGCCGTACCGCTGATTGAGGTTTTGAAATGCCGCGGTGGAGCGCAGTTGCTCCTGTCGCGGTCAATATGCACAGGAGCTTTGCCGGTTAACGCCGGGGAGAGCTCCATCGGGCAGGGAAACTCCCGGCTGCCCGGGGGAAGATGAAAAAGGCACCAACATGGGTCTGCAGGCTCTATTTTTCTATCTTTTCGCCTTTGTCGCGGTGGCGTCGGCGTTCATGGTCATCTGGGCGAAGAACCCGGTTCACTCGGTTCTCTTCCTGATCCTGGTGTTCTTCAATGCGGCCGGCCTGTTCCTGCTGCTCGGTGCCGAATTCCTGGCGATGATCCTGCTTGTCGTCTATGTCGGCGCCGTCGCCGTGCTCTTCCTCTTCGTGGTGATGATGCTCGATATCGACTTCACCGAACTGAGGGCCGGCGTTCTCGAATATGCGCCGATCGGCGGGCTGATCGGGGTGATCCTCGCAGCCGAGCTGATCGTCGTCATCGGCGGCAGCGTCATCTCGCCGGAGATCGCCAAATCAGTCGCCATGCCGATCCCGGCGCTGAGCGAGCGCACCAATACCGCCGCTCTCGGCGACGTGCTCTACACCAACTACGTCTATTTCTTCCAGATTGCCGGTCTGGTGCTCCTGGTCGCCATGATCGGCGCGATCGTGCTGACCTTGAGACACCGCACCAACATCAAGCGGCAGAATATTCCCAGGCAGGTTGCCCGCACGCCCGCCACCGCCGTCGAGGTGGTTTCGGTCAAGCCCGGGCAGGGCGTCTAAGGCAGGTCAAGGAACAAAGAACATGGTCATCGGACTTTCCCACTACCTGACTGTCAGCGCCATCCTCTTCACGCTCGGCGTCTTCGGCATCTTCCTGAACCGGAAGAACGTCATCGTCATCCTGATGTCGATCGAACTGATCCTGCTCGCCGTCAACATCAACATGGTCGCCTTCTCCTCCTTCCTGAACGACATCGTCGGCCAGGTCTTCGCACTGTTCATCCTGACGGTCGCGGCTGCCGAAGCGGCGATCGGTCTTGCAATTCTCGTTGTCTTCTACCGCAACCGCGGCTCGATCGCGGTCGAAGACGTCAATATGATGAAGGGCTGAGTGGCTCATGTTCCTCTATAAGGCTATCGTCTTTCTTCCCTTGATCGGTGCGATCGTCGCCGGCCTTTTTGGCCGCGCCATTGGCGCCAAGGCTTCGGAATATGTCACCAGCGGCCTGATGATCATCGCCGCCATCCTGTCCTGGGTCGTCTTCTTCACCGTCGGCATGGGTCACGCCGAAGGCGGCCCGATCAAGGTCGAGGTGCTGCGCTGGATCCAGTCGGGCGGCATCGACGCCTCCTGGTCGCTGCGCGTGGATACGCTGACGTCAGTCATGCTGATCGTCGTCAACACGGTCTCGACGCTGGTGCATGTCTATTCGATCGGCTACATGCATACCGATCCGCATCGCCCGCGCTTCTTCGCCTATCTCTCGCTCTTCACCTTCGCCATGCTGATGCTGGTGACCGCTGACAACTTGGCCCAGATGTTCTTCGGCTGGGAAGGCGTCGGTCTCGCCTCCTATCTGCTGATCGGCTTCTGGTTCAAGAAGCCGTCGGCGACGGCTGCGGCGATGAAGGCCTTCATCGTCAACCGCGTCGGCGACTTCGGCTTCGTGCTCGGCATTGCCGGCGTCTTCGTGCTGTTCGGCTCGATTAACCTTGACACGATCTTCGCCAATGCCTCGAACTTCGCCCCGCATGAAGGCGGCGGCGAAGCGGGCGAGGTGATCCTCAATCTCTTCGGCATGCAGCTCGACAAGGCGCATGCGCTGACCGGCATCTGCCTGCTGCTCTTCATGGGCGCGATGGGCAAGTCGGCGCAGTTCCTGCTGCACACCTGGCTGCCGGACGCCATGGAAGGCCCGACCCCGGTCTCGGCCCTTATCCATGCCGCGACCATGGTCACCGCCGGCGTCTTCCTCGTCGCCCGCATGTCGCCGCTCTTTGAATTTTCACCGGATGCGCTGGTTGTCGTTACCGTGATCGGCGCGATCACCGCCTTCTTCGCAGCAACCGTCGCTCTCGTGCAGAACGACATCAAGCGTGTCATCGCCTATTCCACCTGCTCGCAGCTCGGCTATATGTTCGTGGCACTTGGAGCCGGGGCCTATGGCGCAGCGATCTTCCATCTCTTCACGCACGCCTTCTTCAAGGCGCTGCTCTTCCTCTGCGCCGGCTCGGTCATCCATGCCGTCGATGGCGAGCAAGACATGCGCTACATGGGCGGCCTGTGGCCGCATATTAAAGTTACTGCCGTGCTGATGATCATCGGCACGCTGGCGATCACCGGTTTTGGCATTCCCTTCACGCCGATCGGTTTTGCCGGATTCTTCTCCAAGGACGTGATCATCGAGGCGACCTATGCATCGCATTCGCCGGTCGCGGGCTTCGCCTTCGCGTTGCTGGTCATCGCGGCTCTCTTTACGAGCTTCTATTCCTGGCGTCTGATCTTCATGACCTTCTTCGGCAAGCCGCGCGCCTCGCACGAGGTGATGCACCACGTGCATGAGTCGCCGCAGGTCATGCTGGTGCCGCTCTATCTCCTGGCGATCGGCGCGGTACTTGCGGGCGTGATCTTCGAAGGCCGGTTCTACGGCGAGGAATATGCCGAGTTCTGGAAGGGTGCGCTCTTTACCGGCGCCGAGAACGAACTCGTCGAAGAATTCCACCATGTTCCGGCGCTCGTCGGTCTGAGCCCCTTCATCGCCATGGTTCTCGGCTTCGTCACTGCCTGGTACATGTATATCCGCTCGCCGCAGACGCCGCGCATCCTCGCGCAGCAGCACCGCGTGCTCTACCAGTTCCTATTGAACAAGTGGTACTTCGACGAACTCTACGACTTCCTCTTCGTCCGCTCCGCCAAGGCACTCGGCCGCTTCCTGTGGAAGAAGGGTGATGTCGGCGTCATCGACACCTACGGCCCGAACGGCGTCGCCGCTCGCGTCGTCGCCGTCACCGATCGCGTGGTCCGCCTGCAGACCGGTTACCTCTATCACTACGCCTTCGCCATGCTGATCGGCATTGCGGCGCTCGTTACCTGGATGATGCTCGGGAGTTCTTTCTGATGACCGATTGGCCCATTCTTTCAACGGTCACCTTCCTGCCGCTCGTCGGCGTGGTGCTCCTGCTATTGATGAACGGCGAGAGCGAAAGCGGCCGGAAGAACGTGCTGTGGATCTCGCTGATCACCACCGTCTTCACCTTCGTCGTTTCGCTCTTCATCTGGACCAGGTTCGACAATGCCAATCCAGGCTTCCAGATGCTCGAGAAGCATGACTGGCTCGGCACCGGCATTGGCTACCACGTCGGCGTCGACGGCATTTCGATGCTGTTCGTCATCCTGTCGACCTTCCTCATGCCCTTCTGCGTGCTGGCGAGCTGGCTCTCGATCGAGAAGCGCCTGAAGGAATACATGATCGCCTTCCTCATCCTCGAAACGATGATGATCGGCGTCTTCGTCTCGCTCGATATCGTGCTGTTCTACGTCTTCTTCGAGGCGGGCCTCATTCCGATGTTCCTGATCATCGGCGTCTGGGGCGGCAAGGACCGCGTCTATGCGAGCTACAAGTTCTTCCTCTATACGCTGCTCGGTTCGGTGCTGATGCTGCTCGCCATCATGGCGATGTACTGGCAGGCCGGCACGACCGATATCACCGCGCTGCTCGCCTATAAGTTCCCGCCGGCGCTGCAGACGTGGTTATGGCTTGCCTTCTTCGCCTCGTTCGCGGTGAAGATGCCGATGTGGCCGGTCCATACCTGGCTTCCCGATGCCCACGTTCAGGCGCCGACGGCAGGCTCGGTGATCCTGGCCGGCGTATTGCTGAAGCTCGGCGGCTATGGTCTCATCCGCTTCTCGCTCGGCATGTTCCCGGTGGCGTCCGATTATTTCGCGCCGCTCGTCTTCGCCATGTCCGTCATCGCCATCATTTACACCTCTCTGGTGGCGATGATGCAGGACGATATCAAGAAGCTGATCGCCTATTCCTCCGTGGCCCACATGGGCTACGTGACCATGGGCATCTTTGCCGCCAACATGCAGGGCGTTCAGGGCTCGATCTTCCAGATGCTCTCGCACGGCATTGTCTCCGGCGCGCTCTTCCTCTGTGTCGGCGTCGTCTATGACCGTACCCACACCCGCGAGATCAACGCCTATGGCGGCCTCGTCAACAATATGCCGAAATATGCCGTGGCGATGATGGTCTTCACCATGGCCAATGTCGGGCTTCCCGGCACGTCGGGCTTCGTCGGCGAATTCCTGACGCTGATCGGTGTCTTCCGCGTCAATACCTGGGTGGCGCTCTTTGCCGCCACCGGCGTCATCCTCTCGGCCGCCTACGCGCTCTGGCTTTATCGCCGGGTGATCTTCGGCGCGCTGGAGAAGGAAAAGCTGAAGGCGCTGCTCGATCTTTCTCCACGCGAGCAGCTGATCCTCTACCCGCTGGTCGCGCTGACCATCTTCTTCGGCGTTTATCCGGCTCCGGTCTTCGATGCGACGGCCGCCTCGGTGGATCTGCTGGTCAACAACTACACGGCCGCCGTGCACGCAGCGCAGAATGTTGCGCTGTCTATGAAATGATGACGGGACTTATTGGACATGACCGCTGAAACAATTCTCCTCAGTCTGCATCTTTCCGTGCCGGAGCTCATCCTCGCGGTCGGCGCCCTTGTCCTGTTGATGGTCGGCGTCTTCTCAGGCGAGCGGTCGGGCCTTCTTGTCACGGGCCTCGCCATCGTCCTGCTGCTGGCCTCCGGCCTGTGGCTGCTCTTCGTGCCGGCAGAAGGCCTTGCCTATGGCGGGGTCTACATGGCGGACGGCTTCTCGCGCTTCATGAAGCTGGTGGCGCTGATCGGTTCGCTGGTCGCCATGTTCATGTCGATCGGCCACTCCCGCGAAAATCAGCTCGACAAGTTCGAGTTTCCGGTTCTCCTGGTGCTTGCCACCCTCGGCATCCTGCTGATGATCTCGGCCAACGACTTGATCTCGCTCTATCTCGCGCTGGAACTGCAGTCGCTGGCGCTCTATGTCGTCGCAGCGATCAATCGCGACAGCCTGAAGTCGACCGAAGCCGGCCTGAAATATTTCGTCCTCGGCGCGCTTTCCTCCGGCATGCTGCTCTACGGCATGTCGCTGGTCTATGGCTTCACCGGCCACACCCATTTCTCCGAGATCGCCCGGGCGCTTTCCGTCGAGGGCGCCCGTTCGCTCGGCCTCATCTTCGGCCTGGTCTTCATCCTCGCCGGCATCGCCTTCAAGATCTCCGCCGTTCCCTTCCATATGTGGACGCCGGATGTTTATGAAGGCGCGCCGACGCCGGTCACCGCTTTCCTGGCCGCAGCACCCAAGGTCGCCGCCATGGCGATGATGACCCGCATCGTCATCACCGCCTTCCAGCCGGTTCTGGCGGACTGGCAGCAGGTCGTCGTCTTCATCTCGATCGCCTCAATGCTGCTCGGCTCGTTTGCCGCGATCGGCCAGAAGAACATCAAGCGGCTGATGGCCTATTCCTCGATCGGCCACATGGGTTATGCGCTGGTCGGCCTTGCCGCCGGCAACCAGACCGGCGTGACCGGCGTCATGCTTTACATGGTCATCTACATGGTCATGACGCTCGGCAGCTTTGCGATCATCATGTCGATGCGCCGCAAGGATGGCACCGTCGTCGAAAATGTCGACGATCTCGCCGGCCTCTCCACCACGAACCCGTTCATGGCCGTCGTGCTGACGGCGCTGATGTTCTCGCTCGCCGGCATCCCGCCGCTCGCCGGCTTCTTCGCGAAGTACTTCGTCTTCGTTGCCGCCATCGAGGCCAAGCTCTATGCGCTCGCCATCATCGGCGTTCTCGCCTCGGTCGTCGGCGCTTACTACTATCTGCGTGTCATCAAGCTGATGTGGTTCGATGAGGCGACCGGCGAATTCGCCCGTGTCTCCGGAGCGCTGCGTCTGGTCTTCGGTCTCTCCGGTCTCTTCGTCACCGCCTATGTCCTCATCGGCGGCCCGATCGGCGGTGCGGCAGAGCTTGCCGCTGCGACGCTCTTTTGATGGCTTCCGACGGGCGGCGCCGGATATCGCTCGGCGATTTCAGGCACGAGGCTCTGTCGGAAACATCGTCTACCAATAGCGAATGCCTCGCCCGGGCTCGGGCAGGCGATGGCGGCAATCTCTGGGTGACCGCCGAGAGGCAGACGGGCGGCCGCGGCCGCCGCGGCAGGCTCTGGGTTTCCGAGCGCGGCAATCTCTACGCTTCACTTCTTCTGATCGACCCGGCCCCGATGGAGCGCCTTGGCTCCCTGCCGTTGGCGATCGCCGTTGCCGTGCACCAGGCGATCCGCAGGGTGCTGCCACTGGGCGCCGAGCCGCTCGAGGTCAAATGGCCGAACGATATTCTCATCGGTCGAAAGAAGACCTGCGGTATTCTCGTCGAAGGCGAGGGGCTGCCCGACGGACGTTACGCGCTGATCGTCGGCATCGGCATCAATATCTCCGTGATGCCGGACAATCCGCTCTACCCCGTCACCTGCCTGCGTCAGCAGGGAAGTGCGGCGTCGCCAGAGGAACTCTTCGCGCACCTCTTCGCCGCCATGGCGGAAGTGCTTGAAATATGGGACCAGGGCCGCGGCATCGGCGAGATCACGGCGCTCTGGCGCGCGATCGCCTGCGGTATCGGCGAAAAGATTACGGTGAATCTGCCGGACCGATCGATTTCCGGACAATTCGCCGGAATTGATGATAATGGCTTGTTGATGCTCGATACCGGCGCTGGCAGGATAATGCCCATTGCTGCCGGTGATGTGTTTTTTGGATAGCGGAAAAAACAAAAATTATGGCGAAACAGGACGAACTGGTATTCCTGCCTCTGGGCGGTGTCGGTGAAATCGGCATGAATCTCGCTCTCTACGGCTACGGCCCGCCCGAGCATCGCCAGTGGATCATGGTCGATTGCGGCGTCACTTTTCCGGGGCCCGACCTGCCGGGTGTCGACCTCGTATTGCCCGATATCCGCTTCCTCGCCAGCGAACGAAAGAACCTCAAGGCGATCATCATCACCCATGCGCATGAAGACCATTATGGTGCGCTCGCCGACCTCTGGCCCGGCCTCAACGTGCCGGTCTATGCCTCTGGTTTTACATCAGGTCTGCTCGAAGCCAAGCGCAATTTCGAGAAGGCTAAGATAGGCGAAGTGCCGGTGACGCCGTTCAAGGCCGGCGATACGATCAATGTCGGCCCCTTCAGCATCGAAGGCGTCGCCGTCAACCATTCGATCCCCGAGCCGATGTCGCTGATGATCCGCACGCCGGTCGGCAATGTCATCCATACCGGCGACTGGAAGATCGACCACGAGCCTTCGCTCGGGCCCCTGACCGACGAGACGCGTTTCCGCCAGCTCGGCGACGAGGGCGTGCTGGCGCTGATGTGCGACTCCACCAATGCGCTGCGCGACGGTGTCTCGCCCTCCGAGAAGGATGTGTCCGAAAGCCTGCGCAAGATCATCGAGGATGCCGAGGGCAGGGTGGCGATTACCACCTTCTCGTCGAATGTCGGGCGTATCCGCACCGTAGCCGAGGCGGCCGAGGCGGCAGGCCGCGAAGTGCTGCTGCTCGGCAGTTCGCTGAAGCGCGTCGTCGACGTCGCCCAGGATATCGGCCTGATGGAAGGCGTGAAGCCCTTCATCTCCGAGGAGGAGTACGGCTATATCCCGCGCGATAAGGTCGTCGTCATCCTGACCGGCAGCCAGGGAGAGGCGCGGGCAGCCCTTGCCAAGCTCTCCCGGGACGAGATGCGCAATGTGGCGTTTGCGGCGGGCGATATCGTCGTCTTTTCCTCGCGAGCCATTCCCGGCAACGAGAAGGCGATCCAGGACATCAAGAACGGCCTCGTCGAGCAAGGCGTTCACATCATCACGGATACCGAGGCGCTGGTCCACGTTTCCGGCCATCCGCGCCGCAACGAGCTGCAGCGGATGTATGAGTGGACGCGGCCGAAGATCGTCGTGCCGGTGCATGGTGAGGCGATACATCTGACGGCGCATAAGGAACTTGCCGAGCAATCCGGCATCGCACTGGTGCCGCGGGTGCGCAACGGCGATATCCTGCGGCTGGCGCCGGGTCCGGTCGAGGTGATCGGCGAGGCGCCGCATGGCCGGATTTATAAGGACGGCACGCTGATCGGCGACTTCGACGAGATGGGTATCGGCGAGCGCAAGAAGCTCTCCTATGTCGGCCATGTCGCGGTCAACGTGGTGCTCGACGCCCGCTATGACATCGTCGGCGAACCCGACCTCATTTCGATCGGCCTGCCGACCTACGATGACGAGGGCGAAGATATGGAGGATACGCTCTTCGACGCGGCGGTCAGCGCCATCGAGAGCATTCCGCGCGCCCGCCGCAAGGATATCGACATGCTGCAGGAGGCCGTGCGCCGCGCCATCCGCTCGGCCGCGAACAACACCTGGGGCAAGAAACCTCTTGTCACCGCCTTCGTCACCAAGGTCTGACCATGCTCGGCCGGGTCAACCATATCGCCATCGCCGTGCCCGATCTGGCCGCGGCGACGACGGCCTATCGCGATACGCTGGGTGCTGCCGTATCGCAGCCGCAGGCTCTGCCAGAGCATGGCGTCACCGTTGTTTTCGTCGAATTGCCGAACACCAAGGTCGAGTTGCTGCAGCCGCTCGGGGCTACCTCGCCGATCGCAGCCTTCCTCGAAAAGAACCCGTCCGGCGGCATGCACCACATCTGCTACGAGGTGGACGATATCCTTCTCGCCCGTGACCGGCTGGTAGTGGCGGGCGCAAGGGTGCTCGGCGACGGCCAGCCGAAGACCGGTGCCCATGGCAAGCCGGTGCTCTTTCTGCACCCCAAGGATTTCTTCGGCACGCTGATCGAACTCGAACAGGCCTGAGCCCTGCTGCGGCAGAATGACCCGAAGACGGCCAAAACAGTTCGTCCGCTTTGAGTGGTCGCCATTCCGCCGTACAAGGACGCGATATTAAAGCGCCGCGTGTCTTTTAAGACGCGCAAAGGACGCTGTAACAATTTAAATTGCTGCATTCCTTAAATCGATTCCGATTTAAGGAATGCAGCAGCGCGACACCAACGGGAACCATAATGCTCCAGATCTTTCTTCAGGGATTTGCCGTCTACTTCATCATCTGGTGGATGACGCTTTTTGCCGTCCTGCCAATCGGCCTGCGCACCCAGGCGGACGACAATGACGTCGTGCTCGGCACCGTTCCGAGCGCGCCCACCCGGTTTCGCGCCACTTTCGTGTTTTCGCTGACGACGCTGATTTCGGCCCTGGTCTACGGCCTGTGGTACGTCTGCGACACCTATTTCGGCTGGGGCTTCGACGCCCTGCCGCAACTCGGCCCTAGCTTCTATTGAATCGTGGCTTTTGCTCAAACTTTGGGCAGATGTAAGCTTATTGAATGCGAGTTTCGTCATACCAGCGTCATGCCGTTGCGGCATAGAGCTCGCGTAACGGAATGAGGGCTATTCCCTTACGGAAGCCGGTCGGATTTTTGGATGGGATGGAGGCGGAAAAGCCAAAAAAAAACAAGGCTAAAAGCCTTGTTTTAAGTATCGCGTGATCTGTAACCGTTGCCGGGGCTGCGACGAGCGCGCCTAAGATCTGATCCTCCCAAGACTTGACCGCGAATTCGGCAAGAATTTAACTTCCTGCCTGTTTTGTGAGCTAAAACTAGCTCAAACATTGGGCTTTGTCATCAGCTTTTTTGCATTTTTGCTACACTCTAGCAAAATTTTTCTGTTGACAAGATTTTCGTTCAAGTCCTTATAAACACGCGCTTTTTTATGCCCTTTCATTTTGCGGGTGCGAACATGCGCTTCCGAGAGGTTGCCGGCATCCGTTGCGGGTTTCCTTCCTGCCGCGAAGCGGCTATGAACGCTCCCGACATTAACAATGGTCTTTCGATTCCGCCCGCTGCGGGATCACAACTGCTCCGGAATCCGCCATGCGTCTGTCCCGTTATTTCATGCCCATCCTCAAGGAAAACCCCAAGGAGGCGGAGATCGTCTCCCACCGGCTGATGCTGCGCGCCGGCATGATCCGCCAGCAGTCGCAGGGCATCTATTCCTGGCTGCCGCTCGGCAAGCGCGTGCTCGACAAGGTCAACGCCATTATCCGCGACGAGCAGAACCGCGCCGGCGCCATCGAACTGTCGATGCCGACCCTGCAATCGGCCGAACTCTGGCAGGAAAGCGGTCGCTACGACGCCTACGGCAAGGAGATGCTGCGCATCAAGGACCGCCAGGATCGGCCGATGCTCTATGGTCCCACCAATGAGGAGATGGTGACGGATATTTTCCGCTCTTCCGTCAAGTCCTACAAGGACCTGCCGCTCAATCTCTATCATATCCAGCTGAAGTTCCGTGATGAGATCCGTCCGCGCTTCGGCACCATGCGCTCGCGCGAATTCATGATGAAGGATGCCTATTCCTTCGATCTGACGCGCGAGGCGGCGGAGCATTCCTATAATAAGATGTTCGCCGCCTATCTCAGAACCTTCGACCGGCTCGGCCTGCGCGCCATTCCGATGCGCGCCGACACCGGCCCGATCGGCGGCGAGCTCAGCCATGAGTTCATCATCCTCGCCGATACCGGCGAATCCGAAGTCTTCTGTCACAAGGATTTCGTCGACTTCGATATTCCTGGCGAACACACCGACTTCGACAGTGTTGAGGGCCTGCAGGCGATCTTCGACAAATGGACCTCGCTCTATGCCGCGACCTCGGAAATGCACGACGAGGCGGCCTTCAACGCCGTTCCCGAAGGTGACCGCCTGTCGGCGCGCGGTATCGAGGTCGGCCACATCTTCTATTTCGGCACGAGATATTCCGAGCCGATGGGCGCGAAAGTGCAGGGACCTGACGGCAAGGAACACTTCGTTCATATGGGTTCCTACGGTATCGGCCCGACACGCCTTGTTCCCGCCATCATCGAAGCATCGCATGATGATAACGGAATCATCTGGCCGGCATCGGTCGCGCCCTTCGATATCGTTGTGATCAACATGAAGGCGGGCGATCAGGCCTGCGACGATACCTGCGAGCTGATCTATGCCGCGCTGAGCAAGGCCGGCAAGGATGTGCTCTACGACGATACCGACGACCGGGCCGGCACGAAATTCGCGACCGCTGACCTGATCGGTGTACCCGTCCAGATCATCGCCGGCCCGCGCGCGGTCGCCAACGGCGAAGTTGAAGTGAAGGACCGCAAGACCGGCGCCCGCGAAACGATGACCATCGAAGCGGCGATCAACCGGTTCGTGGCTTAAGGAAACGGAGGCGAAATGGCAGAGGCAGCAGTGGACCGGAGTTCAAAATCCGGCTTGGGTCCGGCTGGCAAGCCATTTTCCACCTTCGAACGCCTCGTGGCGTGGCGTTATCTGCGCGCCCGCCGCAAGGAGGCCTTCATCTCGGTGATCGCCGGCTTCTCCTTCGTCGGCATCATGCTGGGCGTTGCGACACTGATCATCGTCATGGCTGTGATGAACGGCTTCCGAACCGAGCTCGTCTCGCGTATCCTCGGCATTAACGGCCACATGATCGTCCAGCCGGTCGACGGCCCCTTCACCGATTATCCTGCTCTCAGCGGCAAGCTCGCCGCCGTGCCCGGCGTCAAGATGGCGCTGCCCCTGGTGGAAGGCCAAGTGCTCGCCTCCGCCCAGGCCGGCGGGAGCACGGGCGCGCTGGTGCGCGGCGCCCGCGCCGAGGACCTGACCAAGCTTAAGACGATTTCCGACAACATCAAATCCGGCGATATGGTGGGGTATGCCTCCGGCGACGGCGTGCTGATCGGCACCCGCATGGCCGACCAACTCGGTCTGCGTGTCGGCGACCTCATTACGCTGACGTCGCCAGATGGTGACATTACGCCAATGGGCGTCAGCCCGCGCATCAAGTCCTACAAGATTTCCGGCCTCTTCGAGATCGGCATGTCGGAATATGATTCCTCGATCATCTTCATGCCGCTCGAGGAAGCGCAGCTCTACTTCAATGCTGAGGGACTGGTGCAGTCGATTGAACTCTTCGTCGACAACCCCGACGATATCGACAATCTGAGGTCCAAGGTGGAGGAAGCGGCCGGCCGCCAGATCGCCGTCACCGACTGGCGCCAGCGCAACCAGACCTTCTTCTCGGCGCTGCAGGTCGAGCGCAACGTCATGTTCATGATCCTGACGCTGATCGTGCTCGTGGCGGCGCTGAACATCATCTCCGGCCTCATCATGCTGGTGAAGGACAAGGGCAGCGATATTGCCATCCTGCGTACTATGGGTGCCAGTGCCGGCGCGATCATGCGCATCTTCTTCATGACCGGGGCGGCGATAGGCATCGTCGGCACTATTGCCGGTGTGCTGCTCGGCGTCCTCGTCTGCGTCAACATCGAATCCGTCCGCCAGTTCTTCTCCTGGATTTCAGGCACTGTGCTCTTCAATCCGCAGGTCTATTTCCTCAGCCAACTGCCGGCCGAGATGGATCTCAGCGAAACGATCTCGATCGTCGTCATGACGCTGACGCTCTCCTTCATCGCGACCATCTTCCCGGCCTGGCGTGCCTCCAGGCTCGATCCGGTGCAGGCCCTGCGCTACGAATAAGGAATGCCGCCTTCATGAAACGCAACGTCGTTCTCCAGCTTACCGGCGTCGAGCGCCATTACGGGCAGGGCGGTACGCTGCTCTCGATCCTGAAAGGCGCGGATTTTTCGATATCGAAGGGGGAGATTGTCGCTCTCGTCGCCCCTTCCGGCACGGGCAAGTCGACGCTGCTGCATGTCGCCGGCCTGCTGGAGCATCCGGACGGCGGTGAAGTCAACATCAACGGCCATGCCTGTGACGGCTTGAGCGATGAGAAACGCACTGCGATCCGCCGCAGCGAAATCGGCTTCGTCTATCAATTCCACCATCTGCTGCCGGAATTCTCGGCGCTTGAAAACATCATGATGCCGCAGCTGATCGCTGGATTGTCCTGGAAGGAAGCCGGAGAGCGGGCCGGCCAGCTTCTCGATTATATGCGCATCGGCCATCGTGGCTCGCATCGCCCGGGCGAGCTTTCCGGCGGCGAGCAGCAGCGCGTTGCGATTGCCCGCGCCGTCGCCAATGCGCCGACCCTGCTTCTTGCCGACGAACCGACCGGCAATCTCGACCCTGAGACCGCAAGCTATGTCTTCGACGCGCTGGAAGCACTGGTGCGCCAGTCCGGCCTTGCTGCTCTCATCGCCACCCATAATCACGAGCTGGCCCGCCGCATGGATCGGCGCGTGACGATCTCCGACGGCAAGATCGTCGATTTCTGAGACTGCGGTCCAGGATGTCCGGTTTGCGCCGATGGCTGCCCCTCACACTAACCTACCGGGGTCGAGCCACTGATCTCGACCCGTCCTGCGGGCCCCCGTAAAAACGGGGCGAGGGACGTGCCAAACGCAGCGTCGAGGGTACGGAAAGCGGGTGCGGTATGTCCCTTCGCCCGTCGAGCGGGGAGAAGGTGGCGGCAGCCGGATGAGGGGCTGATCTCGCCGACCTCCTGGCGGGACATGATGCACTTGGGTTAGCTTCTCCAGCGGTGGGCAGCGATCAGGGGACGACCAGCCCGCCGCGGTAGTCGAGCACATAGGCCTTATGGCCATCGACCATGATGCATTCACTGCCGCTGAACCGCTCGCAGCTGCCTTCGCTGCGGTCGATATAGCGGCCGAACGGATGGTCGAATTCCATTCCGCCAAGAAACCGCCCCTCTCGATACATCGCCGAAAGTGCTGTCTTGATCACCGTCCCGGCTGCTGCGCCGTCGATGAGATTAGGCGCAATGACGCGGCCAAAATAATTCATCGCCCAGACGGGCTCGTCGGCAAGCCACACCACTTCCTGTCCGGCGAAATCGGTCCCGCCGAAATAGCTGTCGAGATAGCGCCAGTCGCCGCGTTCGTAACCGATATCGTGGGAGCTCGGCCGGCAGGGCGCGCGCGCCACGCCGCCGCCGACATAGGTCGCAGCCTTCGCCTCCACGACGAATTCGTTCAGCATCGCAATATCCAACATGTCATTCTCCTCTCAGCCCGATGCTGGCAAATATGCTGCGATGTGTAAAGAACAAAAAGGGAACATTGACCCGAAATAAACGGGTCGCCTCGAGGAGGCTGACCGTCTAGGCGCCATGACCGATCTGTGGCAGGCCAGAAGGCAAAGCTGCTGCCCATCTCATCGACTGCTGGGCTCCCAGCGATTCGCAGGTGGGCATCCCGGCATTTTTCAAACACAAGAAAGGAGGAAAAGATTCCTGTTGACAACAGAACATACATGGAACAAATTGAAAACATAACGAGTAAAGGAGAGCCCGATGACTGACATGATCCGTGATATCGCAGCATTCACCTCCATCGCAATGTTCGTTGCCAGCTTCTCGCTCATCGTCATGGCGTTCTAAAGTTTTCAGGGGATCGCATGGCAATCATGCAGTCCGGACGCGGGACTTCTTCTGGACATCATCGCCCTCTATGCCGACAATGCGTCCGATTCATTCGGGTGATTGGGAAGGCATGTCATGGCGGATACGGCAAAGGGTTCTACGGGTGAGGCGACCGGCACGCCGGGTTTCATCCACCTGAGGGTCCATTCCGCCTATTCGCTTCTCGAGGGCGCGCTGCCGCTGAAGAAGATCCTCTACAAGGCGACCGGTGACAGCCAGCCGGCGATTGCGATTACCGACACCAACAATCTGTTCGTCGCCCTCGAATTCTCCCAGAAGGCGATGGAGGAAGGCCTGCAGCCGATCATCGGCTGCCAGGTCTCGATCGACATGGAAGACGGGCTGGAAACCGAAAAGCGCGGCGGTCAACAGGCCCTGGTCAAGCTGCCGGCGATCGTTCTTCTCGCTGCGACGGATGCCGGTTACGAACGGCTGGTCGATCTCGTCAGCCGGGCTTATCTCGGCGGCGAGAGCAACCAAGCCGTTCATATCAGCACCTCCTGGTTGGAGGAGGCAGGCACGGAAGGGCTGATCGCATTGAGCGGCGCCCTGACCGGGCCGGTCGACGTGGCGATCAAGGAAGGCCACCCCGCTCAGGCGGAAGCCCGGCTGCTCACGCTGAAGCGTCTCTTCGGCGACAGGCTCTATGTCGAGTTGCAGCGGCACGGCACCTACGACAAGCGGCACGAGCAGAAGATCATCGGGCTCGCCTATGCCCACGACCTGCCGCTGGTTGCGACCAACGAGGCGTTCTTCCCGACGCGCGACGATTACGATGCCCATGATGCGCTGATGGCGGTCGCGCACAACGCCATCGTCTCCGACGACAGCCGCTTTCGCCTGACGCCGGATCACTATCTGAAGAGCCGGGCCGAGATGGCCAAACTCTTCGCCGACCTGCCGGAAGCGCTGGAAAATACGATCGAGATCGCCAGGCGCTGCTCCTTCGTGCTGAAGACGCGAAAGCCGATCCTGCCACGTTTCACTGGCGCGACCGACGATGCCGAAGAGGCCGAACGTGCCGAGGCGAGAGAACTGCGCCGCCAGGCGGTCGAAGGGCTGGACATGAGGCTTTCCACGCTTGGCATGTCGCCGGGTTACGAGGAGAAGGAATATCGCGAGCGGCTGGAATTCGAGCTCAGCGTCATCGAGCGCATGCGCTTTCCCGGTTACTTCCTGATCGTTGCCGACTTCATCAAATGGGCCAAGCAGCATGACATTCCGGTCGGTCCCGGCCGCGGTTCGGGCGCCGGTTCGCTGGTCGCCTATGCATTGACGATCACCGACGTCGATCCCTTGCGTTTTTCGCTGCTCTTCGAGCGCTTCCTCAATCCGGAACGCGTCTCGATGCCCGACTTCGACATCGACTTCTGCCAGGACCGCCGCGAAGAGGTAATCCGCTATGTCCAGGCCAAATATGGCCGCGAGCAAGTGGCGCAGATCATCACCTTCGGTTCGCTGCAGGCACGTGCCGCTCTTCGCGACGTCGGCCGTGTGCTGGAAATGCCCTACGGCCAGGTCGACAAGATCTGCAAACTGGTGCCGAACAACCCCGCCAATCCGACGCCGCTGTCCAAGGCGATCGAGGAGGAACCGAAGCTGCAGGAGGAGGCGGCGAAAGAACCGGTTGTCGCGCGGCTGCTCGACATCGCCCAGAAGATCGAGGGGCTTTACCGCCATGCCTCGACCCATGCCGCCGGCATCGTCATCGGTGACCGGCCGCTTTCCAAGCTGGTGCCGATGTATCGCGATCCGCGCTCGGACATGCCGGTCACCCAATTCAACATGAAATGGGTCGAGCAGGCGGGCCTCGTCAAGTTCGACTTCCTCGGCCTGAAGACGCTGACCGTGCTGAAGGTCGCGGTTGATTTCGTCGCCAAGCTCGGCATCAAGGTCGATCTCGCGGCCATTCCACTCGACGACAAGAAGACCTACGAGATGCTGTCGCGCGGCGAGACGGTCGGCGTGTTCCAGGTGGAAAGTGCCGGCATGCGCAAGGCGCTGATCGGCATGAAGCCGGACTGCATCGAGGACATCATCGCGCTGGTGGCGCTCTATCGTCCGGGCCCGATGGAGAACATCCCGACCTACAATGCCCGCAAGCACGGCGACGAAGAGCTGGAATCGATCCATCCGATGATCGACCACCTGCTCAAGGAAACCCAGGGCGTCATCGTCTATCAGGAACAGGTGATGCAAATCGCCCAGGTACTGTCCGGCTATTCGCTGGGGGAAGCCGACCTTCTGCGTCGCGCCATGGGCAAGAAGATCAAGGCCGAGATGGACCAGCAGCGCGAACGCTTCGTCGTTGGCGCCGTCAAGAATGGCGTGTCGAAGCCGCAGGCCGACAATATCTTCGAACTGCTGGCGAAGTTCGCCAATTACGGCTTCAACAAGTCGCATGCCGCCGCCTATGCCATCGTCTCCTACCAGACGGCCTACATGAAGGCGCATTACCCGGTCGAATTCCTCGCCGCTTCGATGACGCTCGACATGTCCAACACGGAAAAGGTCAATGATTTCCGTCAGGATGCCAAGCGCCTCGGCATCGAGGTGATCGCGCCCTCGGTCCAGACCTCCTTCCGCCATTTCGAGACCGGCAACAACCGCATCTATTACGCGCTCGCCGCTCTCAAGGGCGTCGGCGAATCCGCCGTCGACCACATTGTCGAGGTGCGTGGCGACAAGCCCTTTGCCAGCATCGAGGATTTCTGCCTGCGCATCGATCCGCGTCAGGTCAATCGTCGCGTGCTCGAAAGCCTGATCTATGCCGGCGCCTTCGATTGTTTCGACATGGACCGCGCCCAGCTAGCAGCCGGCCTTGACCGCATTCTCGGTTATGCCCAGCGCGCCCAGGAGAACAAGCTGAGCGGCCAGTCGGACATTTTCGGCAGTACGTTGACGTCGGGGCCTGAGAAGATCTCCCTGCCGCCGTTCTCGCCCTGGCTCCCCTCCGAGCGGCTGCTCAAGGAGTTCCAGGTGCTGGGCTTCTATCTGACGGCCCACCCGCTCGATTCCTACAACAATATCCTGCAGAAGATGCGGGTGCAGACCTTTGCCGAGTTTTCCGCCGCCATCAAGCAGGGTGCGGCCAATGCCCGACTTGCCGGTACCGTGATCTCGAAGCAGGAGCGCAAGACTCGCACCGGCAACAAGATGGGCATCATCGTCTTCTCCGATTCTTCGGGCCAGTTCGAAGCGGTGCTGTTTTCGGAAATGCTCAACCAGTATCGCGACGTGTTGGAGTCAGGCAAATCCTTCGTGCTGACCGCGACGGGCGAGGAGCGGCCGGAGGGCATTGGCCTGCGCATCCAGACGATCCAGTCGCTGGAGGAAAAGTCGCTGCAGATGCAGAAGGCGCTACGCGTTTATGTCCGCGATTCCGGACCGCTGAGAATGGTTGCCGGCCATCTGAACGCCAAGGGCGACGGCCTCGTCTCCTTCATCGTCATCAAGGAGGAGGGCAAACGCGAGGTGGAAGTGGCGCTGCCGGAGAAATACCGCATTACCCCGGAGATAGCCGCCGCCCTTCGCGCCGCCCCCGGCGTCGTCGATGTCGAGCTTGTCTGATTAATGCATGTCGCCCGGAAGTGTGCAGCGGTTCCGGGATAACGACATGCATAAAAACAAAGAGCGTGATGCCCGTCACCCGCGGGTGATCGTGATGAAATCCGTGCCTTCGCCGGTCTCCCGGCCGAGGCCGGTATCGGAGATCGTCAGCGTCGAGCCGGGCGCCATCAGGGCGTCGATCTTGCGGCGGGTCTCGTCGGGGATGGTAATCCGGCTGAGCGAACGGGCGATCGGCTTGCCTGTAATGATCGAGCTTTCCTGATTGGTGATGCCGAGCCGCTTCATCGTCTCGCGGGAGAGACTGTTGTTGAGCGTGATGCCGAGCCAGTCGGCGGTGCCGGCCTTTTCATCGACTGCATGCAGCGTGAAGAAATGTGTGCCGAGCGCCAGCCCCGGATCGGCGATCGTCACCGGCGCATCGAAGATCGGCTTGAAGGCCTGCCGCACCATGATGACGCCGTTTGGCGGCTCGCCCTTGCCAGCCGCGGCATAGACTTCTCTGAGCAGCGTGTCGGAGACCAGGCTCCTGTCGCCGGCAAATTCCGCCGGCCGTAGCGTCTTGAAGGTCTTGATCGCCTGTACGGTCGACGAACCGAGCAAGCCGTCCGGATTGCCGGCGGGAAAACCGAGCTGGTTGAGCAGGGTCTGGATGTCGATCACCGTCTCGCGCAGCGTCCGGCGCGTAATCAGCATGCTGATCGGCTCGGACGGCGGCTCGGGTTCGGGCGCTGCAATCGGCTGCACTGCCGGCATCGGCATCGCAGCGGTATCGTTCATCGCCACCTGCACCGGCTTTTCGGGGCTGTCGGGCATGGAGGGCCGCAGTTCGACATCCGAAAGTAGCGGCATCGCCGCCGGTGCATCCGGATGGAAAAGGGTCGGATGATCGATCGGTTGCGGCACCAGTTCACTGTCGCTGATAATGACGGGGACACCGGGGTCGGTCATCCCATAAAGCATTTTTGCGAAAGCGCCGGGCATGCGCACGCAGCCATGCGAGGCCGGATACCGCGGCACGGAATTGGATTCATGCAGCGCAATGCCGGACCAGGTCAGCCGTTGCATGAACGGCATCGGCGCCGCCGAATAGAGATTGGATTCGTGATATTTCTGCTTTTCGAGCACAGAAAAGATGCCGCTCGGCGTCGTGTGGCCGTCCTTGCCGGTCGAGACCTTCGAGGTCGCGACGACTTCGGCGCCGTCATAGAGCACGAGCGACTGCTTGTCCTTCGAGACGATGATCTGCAGCGTGCGCGCATCCGCGGCAAGAGCGGGGTGCACGAGTGCGGTGGCCGACAGCAAGCCGAGGCCGAAGACGAGACGCGAGAACATGAGACCCAACCATACGCAATACTTGCCCGGCACATTATGGGACGAAGTTTAAGGAAGATTTTATGGGCCGCCTGGCTGGCAAGCCTCACGCGTTAGTGATCGCGCTTGCTGCCGCCGAACGTATAGCCGGTCTCGACCGTCCGCTTGCCGAATTTGTCGCGCAGCTTGTCCATCGCCGCTTCGGCCGCGGCTCGCCGGCCCGATTGCTGGTCGATGAGATCGGGCGGATCGGCGCGGGCGGCATCGCCGAGATCGGTGACGCCGATGCCGATCAGGCGGAACTTCGTACCGTCAGTCTCTTTTTCGAGAAGCTCGAGTCCGGTGCGGAAGATCTTGTCGGCAAGCTGGGTCGGGTCTTCAAGCTTGCGGTTGCGGGTGCGCGATTTGAAATCGGCGCTCTTCATCTTCAAAACTACGGTCTGGCCGGCAATGCCGCTTTTCTTCAGCCGCCAGGAGACCTTTTCGGAGAGGTTGCGCAGGATCGGCACCAGATCGTCATAACGCGAGATGTCATCGAAGAAGGTGGTCTCGGACGAAACGCTCTTGGCGGCATCGTTGAGATGCACTTCGCGGTCATCGATGCCACGCGACAGCCGGGCGAGCCGCTGGCCGATACTGCCGTAGCGGCGCATCAGGTCGTTTTCCTCCATCTGCTGCAATTGGCTGATGGTGCGGATGCCGTCCGCCTCCAGCGTCGCCGCAAAGGCCTTGCCGACGCCCCAGATCGTGGTGACGGGACGCGGCGCCAGGAACTCGACCGCTTCCTCGCGGCCGATGACCGAAAAGCCGCGCGGCTTCTGCAGGTCGGAGGCGACCTTGGCGAGAAATTTGCAATAGGAAAGCCCGACCGAAACGCTGATGCCGATCTCCCTTTCGATGCGACGGGCGAATTTGGCCAGCGTACGCGCCGGCGGATCGTGATGCAGCCTCTCCGTGCCGCCGAGCTCCAGGAACGCCTCGTCGATCGATAGTGGCTGCACCAGCGGCGTCAGATCCTGCATCATTGCGCGCACCTGCCGCCCGACCCGGACATATTTCTCCATGTCGGGGCGGATGACGATCGCCTGAGGGCATGCCTCCAGCGCCTTGAACATCGGCATGGCCGAACGCACGCCGTGGATACGGGCGATATAGCAGGCAGTGGAAACCACACCGCGTTTGCCGCCGCCGATGATAACGGGCTTGTCGGCAAGATCAGGATTGTCGCGTTTTTCCACCGCTGCGTAGAAGGCGTCGCAATCGATATGCGCAAGCGTCAAGGCATAGAGTTCGCGATGGCGCACGAGGCGGGGACTGCCGCAGGAAACGCACCGGCGCGCCTCGCCCTTCTGCTCGGCAAGGCAGTCGCGACAGAAGCCGGGTGTCTTGTCAGGCGCGGGCGTCATGATGAGAACAAAGATTGAACGGTCGGACATTACGCCTTAAGCTTCCGAGTCTCAAGAGAAGCTGGGAGCTTTGCCTTTGGATAACGATCTTCGTTTCGAGCCGGTAACGCCAGAACGCTGGGACGACTTCGAGATCGTGTTCGGGCCGCAGGGTGCCTTCTATAACTGCTGGTGCGTCGCATTGCGCCTGCCGCATGCGATAAGGACTGAGATGGCGGCCGACGAACGCAAGGCGCATATGCGGGAGCGGATCGAGGCGGGTCCGCCGCCTGGCATCCTCGGTTATGCCGACGGCGTGCCGGTCGCCTGGGTGCAGGTCGGACCGCGCCACGACGTGCCGCAGTTCAATTCGCCGCGCACCGTCTCGCGGCCGCTGGAGGAGGGCGATGCGCATGATCCATCCATCTGGGCCGTCAGTTGCTTCTTCCTGCTGCCCAAACTGCGTGGCAAGGGAATGGGCCACCGTCTGCTCGCCGGCGCGGTCGACTACGCCCGGCGCCAGGGAGCGCGGCTGCTCGAAGCCTGTCCGATCGATCATGTGAAGCAGTCGAAATCGGTGACGCTCTGCATCGGCTCGACGGCCATCTTCGATGCCGCCGGTTTCGAGACGGTAGCACGGCGCAAGGACGGCCGTCCGCTCATGCGGCTGGAACTGCGTGCGTGACAGTGCCGGAAACAAAATGCGCCTCGATGAGCTCGGCCGCATGCGTCCAGTCGCTGGCGCGGGTGATATCGGCGGAGGCGGCCGGCGCGAAACGATGGACGGGCGAGTTCGGCATCAGGTGAATCAGCAGGCAATCGGCGACATGATCCCTGACGGAATGCAGATTGCGCGCCATATCATCGATGAAGACGACGGGAAGGGAGCGGCTGGCATGCAATGCGTGAACGATCGGCCCCTTGGGTTGTTCGGTGGCAAGCAGCGGAAAGAGCAGGCCCATCCTGTCGAGCAGGCGACGGCGTTGGTCCTGGAACCGCGGCTGCATGGCTGTCAGGAAAAGGATATCGGCCTCTTCCGAAAGCCGGTCGAGCGTTTCGACGACGCGGTCGAGCGGCGTCTGCCACAGCTCTTGGGCCTCGAAGAATTCCTCGATCAGCCGGCTGACCTCTGGATCCGCGATCTCCACGCCGTCGGCTTGCGAGACGATATTGCCGTGCAGCCGGAACGATCGCGGCAGAAACGCGTGCCCCTGGCTCTGAAGGAAAAGCTGGAAGGGACCGATGAACTGCAGCACGACGTCGTCGACGTCACAGACGATCAACGGCCGTTCGCCGAGGCGGATATGCGAGATGTCGAATTCCCCGGAGGCCACGGTCAGTATTCTCCGGAATCGAGGCCCGGTGAAGAGAAATGCTGCCAGGCCGCCGTCACCGTCTCCGGGCTGATGCCGCTCGCGGCGCAGAAGGCCATCGCCGTCGGTTCATGGTTCATCAGGAAATCCATCATGCCGGCGAGGAATCCCGGATCGTTGACGGCGTTGCGCACCTGGCCAGGCGCCACACCCGTCAGGGCGAGGAAACGGCTGAACATTTCGGGATCGCCGGCAAGCCAGCCGAGCACGGCGATCGCCGTCTCATGCGGGTCGGCGGCCTGTTGTTTCGAAGTCTTGAAATTGCTTTGCATTTCGCTGGGTAAGTTACCTTTTCTTCAACCAAATACCGGTAGCGTGCGCTATCGGTTTCACGCAGCTTTTGTCCGCATGTGCCTTTCTCATGGAACGAACCGCTGCGCGAACGGACGTAGGGACAGCTTGTCATGCCCAAACAGGTGATGATTGTAGAAGATAACGAGCTCAACATGAAGCTCTTTCGCGACCTCATCGAGGCGTCCGGCTATACGACGATCCAGACCAGAAACGGTATGGAGGCGCTGGATCTGGCGCGCAAGCATCGCCCCGACCTCATCCTGATGGATATTCAGCTTCCCGAGGTCTCCGGCCTCGAAGTCACCAAATGGCTGAAAGAAGACGACGAGTTGCACGTGATTCCCGTCATCGCCGTTACGGCTTTCGCGATGAAGGGCGACGAGGAGCGGATCCGCCAGGGCGGCTGCGAGGCCTATGTTTCCAAGCCGATCTCGGTTCCGAAATTCATCGAGACGATCAAGACCTATCTGGGCGATGCCTGACGCATCGGAAAGACGCTGATGACTGCGCGAATACTGGTGGTTGACGATATTCCGGCCAACGTGAAGCTGCTCGAAGCGCGGCTGCTTGCGGAGTATTTCGACGTGATGACCGCAGCCGATGGCTACACGGCCCTGGCGATCTGCGAGCGCAACCAGGTCGATCTCATCCTGCTCGACATCATGATGCCCGGCATAGACGGTTTCGAGGTCTGCGAGCGGCTGAAGGCCAGCCAGAAGACCGCCCATATTCCAGTCGTCATGGTCACCGCGCTCGACCAGCCGACCGATCGAGTGCGCGGCCTGAAGGCCGGCGCCGACGATTTTCTCACCAAGCCGGTCAACGATCTGCAGCTGATCTCCCGGGTGAAGAGCCTGCTACGGCTGAAGACGTTGAGCGATGAGCTGCGCATCCGCGCCGACACCGCCCATACGATGGGCATCGACGACCTCACGCGGGCAGGCGAGGGCCGCGCCGACGAGACCGCTCAGGTCCTGCTCGTCGACGGCCGCGCCAATTCGCAGGAACGCATCGTCAAGGCGCTGAAGCCCGTCGCCGACGTGCTTGCCCTCTCCGATCCGCAGGCCGCCCTCTTCGAAGCAGCAGATAGCGCGTTCGATCTCGTTATCGTCAACGCCAACTTCGACGATTACGATCCGCTTCGCCTCTGCTCGCAGCTGCGCTCGCTGGAGCGCACCCGCTTCCTGCCGATCCTGATCATCACAGAACAGGGCGCTGACGACATGGTCGTGCGCGCGCTCGATCTCGGCGTCAACGACTACATCATCCGACCTGTCGATCCCAACGAACTGGTTGCCCGCAGCCTGACGCAGATCCGCCGCAAGCGCTACAACGACCGCCTGCGCGCCAGCGTCAAGCAGACGATCGAGCTTGCCGTGACCGATCCGCTGACCGGCCTTTATAACCGGCGCTATCTCGACAATCATCTGAACGTGCTCTTCAATCGTTCGATGGCGCGCGGCCGGCCGCTTTCGGTGCTGATCACCGATATCGACCGCTTCAAGCATGTGAACGACACCTACGGCCATGACGGCGGCGACGAGGTGCTGCGGGAATTTTCAAATCGCGTCCGTTCGACCATCCGCGGTGCCGATCTCGCCTGCCGCTACGGTGGAGAGGAATTCGTCGTCGTGATGCCCGACACCTCGCCGGAAATTGCCGCCGCCGTCGCCGAGCGCCTGCGCGCGGCGATCGAAAGCGCGCCCTTCATGCTGAAACACTCCGGGGAAGCGCTGAATGTCACCGCTTCCTTCGGCATCGCCTCGCGAATTGCGTCGGTGCTGACCCCGGGCCAGCTGATGAAACAGGCGGATCTGGCTCTTTACGAGGCCAAGAATACCGGCCGCAACCGTGTGGTCGCCGCGGCGGCGTGACGAATCACTTGCCCCCATATGCGACATTTGCGAGTTTTCCACTGCGGTAAGCGAATTGTTACCGATTTTTAATCTTCGCCTGGGCAATGGGGGCGAAAATTTCGCAACTCAATAGCCCAAAAATGGACTCGCCGCGTTGCTGCGAATATGTTGGCAAGCGACAGTCTTGCGAGCATCAGGCCGCAGCTCGAAATGAAATGAAGACTATAAAAAATGCCTGCCGCCGACAGGGTCAAATAGATTGCGGCGACGTCACCTCACGTAAGGGAAGGGGAGGCGTAAGTTGTTAAGCTATATTGTAGAATTTCTTCGAAGGGTCAGGCCCTACGCTTCGAGCCCAAGCAGAACCGATAAATCTTTGTATGTCCCAAATCTGGACTTTTAACCATAGAATCAAGCTGCAAACATTTACCATTAAGAATTTGTTGATTTTCTTTCATTTTTGCGCAAATTATCGGCTCATAAGAGAAGCGCTCCCGTTGAGGAGTTGTCGATACCCCATGATGCTCAGGTCCGCCGCATCTCCTGGGTCGTGGGGTCGGTCGGCTAGTAGGCAAGTTATAGCGGTTCCTCGTGCCGTTTTGCATGCTGGCCGACCCCCTTTCAAGAAAACGCCGCCACTTCCCGAAGATGGAAGGGCGGCGTTTTTCTGTTTGCGCTATCATTTTAAAGACGATCAGTCCGAGCAATAAAAAACGCGCAACCCGAGGGCGCGCGCTTTTTTGAAAGCCGTCAGGCCAAGTGATTACTTGATCTTGGTTTCCTTGAACTCGACATGCTTCTTTGCAACCGGGTCGTACTTCGTCTTCGTCATCTTGTCCGTCATCGTGCGGCTGTTCTTCGTGGTGACGTAGAAGAAACCGGTGTCGGCTGTCGACAGCAGCTTGATCTTGATTGTTGTAGCCTTGGCCATGGTCGTCCTGCCTTTAAGAAAATGAAAGCCGTGGAAGCCGGAGGGCTCCACGGCAAATTCTGGCGCGAAACTACGAATCCCGCCCGAAAAGTCAAGTCCGTTTTCGAATGAACATCAATCTGATGCCGGAAAGCAGGGCGTAAAGACCGAAGAAAGCGGCAATCGCCCAGGCAAAACCGTTATTTCCAGCGACATCGATCGCCGCGCCGATCGCTTGCGGCCCGGCCACGGTTCCCATCGCATAACAGAAAACGAAGGCAGCATTGGCCGCTGCAAGATCGGAGCCCGTCAGCCGCGAGCCGAGATGGCTGAGGCCGACCGTATAGAGGCCTGAGACGCAGCCGCCCCAGAAAAGCAGGAGCCCGGCCATCAGCAGCCAGTTGTTGAGCAGTAGCGGCAACATCATCGAGCCGATAAAGCCCATCAGCGCCATGCCGGCCAGAAGCGGCCGCTTGTCGGCGATGCGGTCGGAAAGCAGGCCGAGCGGGATCTGAAAGATGACGTTGCCGACGCCCATCATGGTGAGCAGAAGTGCTGCCTGCGATTCGGTGAAATGGGCGCGCACCGCAAAGATCGGGAAAAGCGACAGCCCGCCCGCTTCGACCGCGCCGAAAATGAAGACCGCCGCCGTCGCCGTCGGCACCAGGAAGACGTAGCGCATGAAGTGCAGCTCCGGTTTTTCCTCGAGCACCGGGCTTTCGTCGCGGGCGATGAAGATTGGGATGGCCGCCAGCAGGATGGCGGCGGCGCCGATCAGGAAGGGAAAGATGCCGTCGCTGCCGAGGATGGAAAAGAGCAATGGTCCGGCCGCGAAGCCAAGAGAAAGCACCGTCGCATAGATGCCGAGCACGAAACCGCGCTTGGAAGGCGGCGAAGCGGCGTTGATCCAGAATTCGGAGAGGATGAATAGCGTCGTCGTCGCGCCATGGAAGGCGAAACGCAGCGGAAACCACATCCAGAAATCCTCGGCGTAATAGAAACCGAGCGCGCTCAGCGCCGAAATCAGCACGGCCCAGAGCATTGTCGGTGCAACGCCATATTTATGGGCAAGACGGGTGGTGATCGGTGCGGCGGCCATCGCCGCGACGCCGGCCATCGCCGTGTTGAGCCCGATCAGGGTGGAGGAGATGCCGCGTTTTTCGAGGATGATGCTGAGAAGCGGGAGACCGAGGCCGATTGCTATGCCAACGGCTGATATGGACGAGATGGCTGCCACCAGAGAAGGCCAATGGATTTCTTCGACGTCGCCCGGTGTGCCGTTTCTCGGCTGAGACATTTATGCATCCTTAGAAAGCTGTGCGAGCGAATCGGCCGGTCACCTCGCATAGAAAGACACAGGCGTGCCAAATCCAGGTGACGGACAGCGTTTCGCAGTATTTCCGATGTGAGTGACCACCTGCGGAATGTAAAGCCTGTTCAGACAAGAAAAGCTTACCATGTCAAGTCGTTGAGGATCGTCGGCTACCCCGGTGGGTCGGTGGAGGGCTGGCACTACACGTTAAATATGTCTGGAAGGTGAAGGCGCTCAATCAGGCCGTTCTGGAATGTCATAATCGTCCGGACCATCACTCTCGCCACCGAAGCCGTGCATGCGCAGCGCCCATTGCAGACCGATGACCCCGCCCTTGATCGGCTGAATCGAGGCAAGCGCTGTCATGACGGTGATCGGCGCCCAGATGGCAAGATGGACCCAGACCGGCAGCACGAAGGTCATGTCGGTCAGCATATAGCCGCCGACCACGACGTGTCCGAGGACGAGGATGACGATATAGGGCGGCAGGTCGTCCGCGCGTTGGTGATGCATCGCCTCGCCGCAGGCCGCGCAAAGATCGACCGGCTTCAGGAAGGCGCGAAAGAGTTTGCCGCTGCCGCAGGCCGGGCAACGATTCATCAGCCCGCGCATGATTGAGCGCCCAAGCGGACGCTCGACCTCGGGCGTGTCCCCGTAGCGGAGGGCCGGATCGGTCGGTGTGCTCATCGCATGTTCCTCTTTCAGACAGAAAGCATCGGATTCGTTTTGTGAACCAGATCCAACACCGACGATCTCGTTGTTGCAGCGTGTTTGCCGAAAACCAGCGCCCGCTTTCGGCGCGATGCTCTAAAGCGCGTCGCGATCTTTCAGATTCGCTCCTCGCGCTTTAGGTCCCTGTTATTACGCATGTCGTTATCGCAAAACCGCTACACACTTTTGCGCGACATGCTTTAGTGGCGTCCGCGTGGTGGCCTTGTTCCAGGCTTCTTGCGGACCTGGCCCCTGTCGCGGCGACCTGCCTTGTGGAAGGAGCGCACCGCCGCCGGCATTTCGCGGCCGTCGCTGACCATTTCGAAGCGCAGCGCGCCGGCAAGCGGGATCGCTTCGGCAAGTTTCACAGTGACGCTGTCGCCCAAGCGATAGCCGAGCCCCGTTCGTTCACCCGAGAGCGCTTGATGTGCCTCATCGTAAATGAAGTAATCGGTGCCGAGCGTAGATATAGGGACGAAACCGTCGGCACCATAGTCCGGCAGGGCGACAAAAAGCCCCGATTTTGTCACGCCCGAGACCCGCCCGGCAAATTCCTCGCCGACCCGGCCGCTGAGGTGATGGGCGATCAGGCGGTCGACCGTCTCGCGCTCGGCTGCCATGGCTCGGCGCTCGAAGGTCGAAATTTCGGCGGCGATATCGTCGAGCGCCGCCTCTTCGTCGGGCGTGATGCCGCCTTCGCCGAAGCCGAGCGAGCCGACGAGCGCGCGATGCACGATGAGATCGGCATAACGGCGGATCGGCGAGGTGAAGTGGGCATATTTCATCAGGTTGAGGCCGAAATGGCCGATATTCTCCGGACCGTAAATCGCCTGGCTCTGCGAACGCAGCACCATCTCGCTCACCATGGTCTGATGCGGCGTGCCATCCGCCTTCGCCAGGATGCCGTTGAAGTTGTTGGCGCGCATGTTGCCGCCCTTGGCAAGCGAGATGCCGAGCGTGGCCAGGAACTCGCGCAGGATCTCCTGCTTGGCTAGCGTCGGGCCGTCATGAATGCGGTAGATCAGCGGCTGGCGTTTCTTTTCCAGCGTCTCGGCGGCGCATACGTTCGCCTGGATCATCATCTCTTCGATCAGCTTATGCGCATCGAGCCGTGGCGGCACGACGACCCGGTCGACCGTACCGTCGGGCTTCAGCAGGATCTTACGCTCCGGCATATCGAGTTCCAGCGGCTGGCGCCGGTCGCGTCCGCGCTTCATCACCTCATAGGCGTGCCAGAGCGGCTTCAGGATCGGCTCGAGCATCGGGCCGGTCTGATCGTCCGGGTTTCCGTCGATCGCCGCCTGCGCCTGCTGGTAGGAGAGCTTGGCGGCGCTCTTCATCATGATGCGATGAAAGATGTGGCCGATCTTGCGGCCTTCCCCGGAAAAGCTCATGCGCACGGCGAGCGCCGGGCGGTCGACGCCTTCTTTCAGCGAGCAGAGATCGTTGGAGATGCGCTCGGGCAGCATCGGCACGACACGATCGGGGAAATAGACGGAGTTGCCGCGCTTCAGCGCCTCGCGGTCGAGCGGCGAATTGGGGCGGACGTACCAGGAGACGTCGGCAATCGCGACGGTGACGATGACGCCGCCGGGATTGTCGGGCGAGGGATCGAGCTCGGCATAGACGGCGTCGTCATGGTCCTTGGCATCGGCCGGGTCGATGGTGATCAGCGGCACGTCGCGCCAATCCTCGCGATGCGACATGCTGGCCGGTTTGGCGGCTTCCGCCTCGGCGACGACAGCCGGCGGGAAGACATGCGGGATGCCGTGCGCATGGATGGCGATCATCGAGATCGCCTTTTCCGAACCGACGGAACCGACGACGGAAAGCACCTTGGCACGCGGCAGGCCGAAACGGCCGAGACGGGCGATTTCGACTTCGACCAGATCGCCGTCCGTGGCGCCGCCGGTGAAGTCGGGATCGATCACCATCTCCTCGCCGCGCCGTTCGATCGGCAGCAGCCGGCCGCCGCCACCCGGCGCAGTGCGGAAAACGCCCATCGAGGCGCCGCGGCGCCTGTCGATCACCTTGATGATCCGCGCCGTATAGGCCGGCCCGCCGCGATCGATGGCCGGGAAGATTTTTGCCAGGATGCGGTCGCCGAGCCCGGCGACGGGCGCCTTGCCCTTACCCTGGCGGCCTGCCGGCGATTGCTGGCGGATGGCGACGGCGGGTGCCACGCCCTGATCCTCCGGCCATTCCGCCGGCCGGCCGATCAGATCGCCGTCCTTGTCGCGTGTGGTGATATCGAGAACGGTGACAGGCGGCAGCGCGCCGGGACGGATCAGCGACTTGCGGTTCTTCTGCAGCATGCCTTCCTGCTCGAGCTCCTGCAGCATCTGCTTGAGCTCGACGCGGCTATCGCCTTTCAGGCCGAAAGCCTTGGCGAGTTCACGCTTGGACGCTTTCTGCGGATGATCGGCGATGAAGCGCAGGATCACCTCGCGCGAAGGCAGCGCGCCGTGGACGATGTTCAGCGGCTCGACGGCGGGAGCATCCTTGCCGGCGCGGCCGGTCTTGCCCGGGCGCTTGCCCGCAGGGTTTGTTCTCTCGCGAGGGATTCTGCTCACGTCAGCCCTTTTTCGATTTCGCGGGCGCTTTCGCCTTCGTTGCCTTCGGTTTGGCGGCCGTCTTGGTGCTCTTGGCTTCGGCGGCGGCCGCCTTCGGCTTGGCTTTCGCCTTGGCCGCCTTGCCCGCAGGGGCCTTGCCGGCCTTCTCGGCGATCAGCGCAAGCGCCTCTTCGACGGTGATCGCCTGGGGATCCTTGCCCTTCGGCAGCGTAGCGTTGACCTTGCCCCAGTTGACATAGGGGCCGTATTTGCCGTCGCGAACGGTGATGGCGCCGCCATCAGGATGATCGCCGAGCGTCTTCAGCGCTGCCGGCGTGCCGCGCGCACCCCGGCCCGGCGCCTGTTTCGCTTTTTCGGCGATGACCGTCACGGCACGATTGAGGCCGACCGAGAACACATCCTCGACGGTTTCTAGATTGGCATAAGAGCCGTCATGCAGCAGGAACGGCCCATAACGGCCGATGCCGGACGAGATCATCTTGCCCGATTCGGGATGTTTGCCGATATCGCGCGGCAGCGAGATCAGCGCCATCGCCTTTTCATAATCGATGTCCTCGGGCTTCCAGCCCTTCGGCAACGAAGCGCGTTTGGCTTCCTTGCCGTCGCCGCGCTGGATATAGGGGCCGAAGCGGCCGGAACGCAGCGTCAGCTCCTCGCCGGTGGTCGGATCGGTGCCGAGGTTCTTCGGCTCGTTGAGGGCAGCACCGTCCGCTTCTCCACCATTTTCCGAGGAGAGCTGGCGCGTGTAATTGCAGTCCGGATAGTTCGAGCAGCCGACGAAGGCGCCGTATTTGCCGAGCTTCAGCGACAAGTTGCCGGTGCCGCAGACCTGGCAGATGCGCGGATCGCTGCCGTCCTCTCGTTTCGGGAAGACGAGTGGTGCCAGCGCCTCGTTCAACGAATCGAGCACATTGGTGACGCGTAGTTCCTTGGTGTCCTCGATCTGGGCGAAGAAATCCTTCCAGAAATCGCGCAGCACCTGCTTCCAGTTCAGCTCGCCGGCGGAAATCCGGTCGAGCTTCTCTTCGAGATCGGCGGTGAAATCGTATTCGACATATTTGGTGAAGAAGCTTTCGAGGAAAGCCGTCACCAGCCGGCCCTTGGCCTGCGGGATCAGCTTGCGTTTGTCGATCGTTACATAGTCGCGGTCGCGCAGCGTCGCGAGCGTCGCGGCATAGGTGGAGGGGCGGCCGATGCCGAGCTCTTCCATCTTCTTGATCAGCGAGGCTTCCGAATAACGCGGCGGCGGTTCGGTGAAATGCTGCGTCGAATTGATCTTCTGCTTGGCGAGCGCCTCGCGCGCATTGATTTCCGGCAGGCGGCCATCCTCGTCGCCGTCATCGCTCTGCTCGCCATCCTCCTTCTGGTCGGTATAGGCGGCGATGAAGCCGTCGAAGCGGATCACGGAACCGACGGCGCGAAGCCCGGCCTTCTCGCCCTTGTTGTCGGCGGTGATTTCAGCCGTCGTGCGCTCGATCTCGGCCGATGCCATCTGGCTGGCGATGCCGCGCTTCCAGATCAGCTCGTAGAGCCGGATCTGGTCGGCATCGAGGAATTTGCGCACACGGTCGGGCGAACGATAGAAATCGGTCGGACGGATCGCCTCGTGCGCCTCCTGGGCGTTCTTCGCCTTGGTCGAGTATAGGCGCGGCTTGTCAGGCATGTAGCGCTCGCCGAACTGGTCGACGATGGCGCTGCGCGCCGCGTCGATCGCCTCTGGCGCCATCTGCACACCGTCGGTTCGCATATAGGTGATGAGACCGACCGTCTCGCCGCCGATATCGACGCCCTCATAGAGCCGCTGCGCGATCTGCATGGTGCGCGAAGCGGAGAAGCCGAGATTGGAGGAGGCCGCCTGCTGCAGCGTCGAGGTCGTAAACGGCGGTCCCGGGTTGCGCTTGACCGGTTTCGCCTCGACCGTATCGACGACGTAGCTCGCACCTTCGAGTAACGCCTTCAGCCGGCCGGCATCTTCGCCGTTGCCGATTGCCCGCGGCTGCAGCCGTTTGCCGTTCGCCGAAACCAGTCGTGCCTCGAACTCGTCGCCGCGCGGCGTCTTCAAAAGCGCCGAGATGTTCCAGTACTCTTCCGAAATGAAGCGCTCGATCTCGGATTCACGGTCGCAGACGAGGCGAAGCGCCACCGACTGGACGCGGCCGGCCGAACGTGCGCCGGGCAGCTTGCGCCACAGCACCGGCGAAAGATTGAAGCCGACAAGATAGTCGAGCGCGCGGCGCGCGAGATAGGCGTCGACCAGCGGCACGTCGATGTCGCGCGGATCGGCCATTGCGTCGAGCACCGCCTTCTTGGTGATCGCATTGAAGACGACGCGCTTGACCGGCTTGCCATTCAGCACCCGCTTCTTGTTCAGCATGTCGAGAACGTGCCAGGAAATCGCTTCGCCTTCGCGATCCGGGTCGGTCGCGAGAAACAGGCCATCCGCGGACTTCACCGCGTCGGCAATGTCCTTCATCCGCTTGGCGGAGGCGCTATCGACCTCCCAAAGCATTTCGAAATCCTGATCAGGAAGAACTGAGCCGTCCTTGGCAGGCAGATCGCGCACATGGCCAAAGGAGGCGAGCACTTTGTATCCCGGACCCAGATACTTATTGATCGTCTTGGCCTTGGCAGGCGATTCCACCACTACAACATTCATGATGATTCTCTAAAAAGGAAACGACGCCAGCGTTGAAGCCAGCGCGACACACACCGCAACATGGATATCGGCCCTCCGACATGGACAGGGAAATCGCCGCGGTCAAGGGGTTTGCTACAATTTTACCTCTTGTGTCTTCTGCAGCCGAAGGGAGAGCATCGATAGAATGCAATTAGAGGCAGTCTATCGAAGGTTTTCGACTCAGGGTTCGGCAATTCGCAAAGCCGCCGCCTGATGTCGTACCCAGGTTCAATCGGAAAGCGAGACGAGACCGCCCTGATGCCGGTGCAGCCTGCCTGATATATCGAGTTCCAGAAGGATAAGATAGACCGCGGATGCCGACAGGCCGGTATGGCGGATGACGTCGTCGATCTCGACCGGTGTCGGCCCGAGCGCATCGACGACGCGGGTTCGATCGGAATCGCCTGGTGGTACCGATATGGGCTTGCCGTCACGCGCAGGCTCCTCTGCCATCGATGACGGGAACAGGTCGAATTGCGCAAGCGGCGCCAGGGCCTCGACGACATCGGCAGGTGCGGTGACGATCGAAGCTCCGTCCTTCAGCAGGCCGTTGGTGCCATGGCAGCGCGGATCGAGCGGTGAGCCGGGCACCGCAAAAACCAGGCGGCCGAAGTCGCCGGCCAGCCGTGCGGTGATCAGCGAGCCGGAACGCGCCGCCGCTTCGATGACGACGAGGCCGAGCGCGATGCCGGCGATCAGCCGGTTGCGGCGCGGGAAGTCGCGGGCGCGGGGATCCCAGCCGAAGGGCATTTCGCTCACCGCCAGACCGTTGCCGCCGGTTATCTCCTCGAGCAGGCCGATATTCTCCGGCGGGTAGGGTTGGTCGAGGGCGCCGGCGAGCGCCGCGATCGTGCCCGTGTCGAGGCTTGCCCGGTGGGCTGATGTGTCGATGCCGCGTGCCAGGCCAGAGACCACGGTGTAACCCGCCCGACCGCAGTCGCGCGCCACCATCGCCGCGAATTTCGCGCCTGCGATCGAGGCGTTGCGCGAGCCGACGATGCCGACGGCCGGTCGTTTGGCAGCGGCAAGCGCGCCCTTGACAGCCAGAAGCGGCGGCGCGCCGTCGATCTGCTTCAGCGCTTGCGGATAGTCCGGTTCACCGATGCCGACGAAGCGGGCGCCGAAGCGATGCGCCGCCTCCAGTTCCCGATGGGCCTCGGCCTCGCTGGCGATGCGGATTGCCCGCGTGGCGCCGCCGCGCGCCGAAAGCTCCGGCAGTGCGGCAAGCGCTGCCTCGGCCGAACCAAAATGATTGATAAGGTCGCGAAAGGTGGCAGGGCCGATATTGTCGGAACGGATAAGGCGCAGCCAGGCAATTCTTTGCCGTTCGGTCAGCACGACGCCTTTTGGTCCGACGCTCAGCGCATCCATTATCCCTTTGCCCCGATCTTGCTTTCCGTCCCGCCCATCAGGCGCGAAATATTCGCCTTGTGCTTCCAGTAGGAGATGAGGGTCATGATCGCCATGACAGCCGCAACCTTTTCGTTACCCAGTATACACAACGCAACCGGAATGACAAGCATAGCGACCAGCGCCGACAGCGAGGAGTATCGGGTGGTGAAGGCGACCGCCAGCCAGACAGCGGCGAAGAGTGCGACCATGATCGGCGCGACGCCGAGCAGGGTGCCGATATAGGTGGCGACACCCTTGCCGCCCTTGAAGCCGATCCAAACCGGGAAGAGATGGCCGATGAAGGCGAAGAAGCCGGCAATGATCGCGGCTTCCTCACCGAGGAAATAGCCGACGACCCAAGCCGCGGCCGATGCCTTCAGCGCATCGAGCAACAGCGTCGCCGCGGCGAGCGTCCGGTTTCCTGTTCTCAGCACATTGGTCGCGCCGATATTGCCGGAGCCGATGCTGCGCACGTCGCCGAGGCCGGCGGCGCGCGTCAGGATCAGGCCGAACGGGATCGAGCCGAAGAGATAGCCGATAATGGCGGCGGCAAGCGCGATCGGTAGCGTGATCTGCCATGACATGAGATTGGATAACATATGCCCCCTCAGCCTCTCCGTGGCTTATCCTCGAGTCAGCCTTCTCCCGCTGGGGGAGGGACGGCGATAGTGCCGGTTCTAAATTGCGTGGACAAGCTTTCCCGAGACGTATGTCGCGACCGCCCGCCCACTGAAGCGCGCATCCTCGAACGGCGTATTCTTTGAGCGGGAGAGAAGCATGTCTTTGGCGACAAGCCAAGGCTCATCGAGATCGATCAGCGCGATATCGGCCGTAGCGCCCGGCTTCAGCGTGCCGGCATTCAGGCCGAAAATCTGAGCGGGGCGGGTCGACATGGCGTCGATCAGGCGCATCAGGCTCACTTGGCCGCCATGGTGAAGCCTGAGCGCTGCCGCCAGCATGGTTTCGAGGCCGATCGCGCCGTCCTCCGCCTCGCCGAACGGCAGGCGCTTCGTATCGACATCCTGCGGGTCGTGTGAGGAGACGATGATATCGATCGCGCCGCTCGCAAGGGCGTCGGCCATGGCCACCCGGTCATCTTCCGGGCGCAGCGGCGGATAGAGCTTGAAGAAGGTGCGGTATTCGCCGATGTCGTTTTCGTTGAGTGCCAGATTGTTGATCGAGATGCCGCAGGTCACCTTGGCGCCGCGGCTGCGGGCGCGTTCGATCGCCTCGACTGATTCCGGCACCGAGATCATCGCGGCATGATAGCGGCCGCGCGTCAGCTGCGCGATCCTGAGATCGCGTTCGAGCGGGATGAGCTCGGCTTCTTTTGGAATGCCGGAAAGCCCGAGCCAGCTGGCGAAAAGCCCCTCATGCATGACGCCGTTGGCGCCGAGATATTTGTCGCGCGTCTCGCAGGAGACGACGGCGCCGAATTCGCGCGCATAAGTCATGATCCGGCGCAGCACCTGTGTGTCATGGACGCTGGAATGGGCATCGGTGAAGGCAACGGCGCCGGCCTGCATCAAGAGGCCGATCTCCGTCATCTCCTCGCCGGCAAGGCCCTTGGTGATGGCGGCTGCAGGATAGACGTTGACGGCGGCCGTATCCCGCGCCGTCTTCTTGACGAATTCGACGAGCGCGATGTCGTCGATGATGGGATCGGTGTCCGGCATCATGATGATCGAGGTGACGCCGCCGGCGGCTGCCGCCCGGCTCGCCGAGGCGATCGTCTCGCGGTGTTCGCCGCCGGGTTCGCCGACATGGACGCGCGCATCGACGAGGCCAGGCGTCGCGACAAGGCCCGTGCAATCGCGGATGACCGCGCCATCAGGCGCGCCCTGGTTCTGCGCCTTATGGCCGGCGGCGAGAATCACGCCGTCTTCGGCAATGATCGTCCCGACTTCGTCGAGATTGCGCGACGGGTCGATGATGCGGACGTTCTTGAGGACGATCGGGTTGCTCATGCCATCATTCCATCGCTTCGGGGACCCTGGTTCTGCGAGACGAGCAGCGTCTCCATGACAGCCATGCGCACCGCGACCCCCATTTCCACCTGTTCGGCGATCACGCTCTGCGGCCCGTCCGCCACTTCCGAGGCAATCTCGACGCCGCGGTTCATTGGGCCAGGATGCATGACCAGGGCATCGTCCTTCGCCGCTTTCAGCGTTTCGGCGTCAAGACCGTAGAAGTGAAAGTATTCGCGCACCGAAGGCACGAAGGCGCCGGACATGCGCTCGCGCTGCAGCCGCAGCATCATCACGACGTCGGCGTCCTTCAGCCCTTCCTGCATCGAATGGAAGACCTCGACGCCCATCTCGGCGATGCCGGCCGGCAGGAGGGTCGCGGGCGCGACGACACGCACGCGGGCGCCCATCGCGTTGAGCAGCAGGATATTCGAGCGCGCCACCCGCGAATGCAGCACGTCGCCGCAGATCGCCACGATGATGCGCGAAAGCTTGCCCTTGGCGCGGCGGATCGTCAGCGCGTCGAGCAGCGCCTGGGTCGGGTGTTCATGCTGCCCATCACCGGCATTGACGACAGAGCAGGAGACCTTCTGGGCGAGAAGGGCGGCCGCACCGGCGCTCGAATGGCGGATCACCAGCACGTCGGGGCGCATCGCATTCAGCGTCATCGCCGTGTCGATCAGCGTTTCGCCTTTCTTCACCGAGGAATTGCCGACCGACATGTTCATGACGTCGGCGCCGAGCCGCTTGCCGGCAAGCTCGAAGGAGGCCTGGGTGCGGGTCGATGCCTCGAAGAAGAGGTTGATCTGCGTCAATCCGCGCAGCGTCGACGTCTTCTTCTCTCTTTGGCGGCTGATCTTGACGGCCTCGTCCGCCCTGTCGAGAAGATAGGTGATATCCTGCTCGGTGAGGCCCTTGATGCCGATGAGGTGGCGGTGGGGGAAAAAGACCATGACCCTGCCTCTTGCTGTCTCTGGCGGGTCTATAAAGAGTGCTGCCCGCCGGGGCAAGCATGCGCTGTGGGCAAAGGCTTATGTCCCCATGCATTTTCGCCCGAATTCCGATAGAGCAGAATGAACCGAATCATAACTTCCGGTTTCCCTTTGCCGGGTTCTTACACTAGAAGCGAATTATGACCTCCGCCAACCGGATTGACGACAAACTCGCAGAACTCAACCAGCCGAGCCTGTGGTCCGGCATCAACGCCTATCGATCCGATCCTCTGATCGTCGATCTGACGGCGGCTCTGCCGCGCGGCATCCGCGAAGACCTGGAAAATATGGGCCGCTACGTCACCTCGCCGGAGGCGCAGGAGATGGCGCGCATGGCAAACCAGGGCGTGCCGCAGCTGCGCACTCATGGTCCACGCGGCGAGCGCCTCGACGTCGTCGAGTTTCACCCCGCCTGGCATGCATTGATGCGCCGCTCCATGTCGGTCGGCCTGCATTCCTCCGTCTGGGACCCCCAGGCCGATACCGAGGCCAAGGACGAGGCCCATAGAGTTCGCGCCGCACGGTTTTATCTGACGTCGCAGCTGGAGTCCGGCCATCTCTGCCCGTTGACGATGACGAGCGCCTCCGTCGCGGCGCTCTCGGCCTCGCCCGCGGTCCAGAAGGACTGGGCGCCCAAAATTCTCTCGCGCAAATATGATTCGTCGAACAAGCCCGCAATGCAGAAATCCGCCGTGACCATCGGGATGGGCATGACGGAAAAGCAGGGCGGCACGGATGTGCGCGCCAACAAGAGCACTGCCGAAAAGGTCAGCGAGGGCATCTACCGGCTGTCCGGCCACAAGTGGTTCATGTCCGCGCCAATGAGCGATGCCTTCATCATGCTGGCGCAGACGAAGGAGGGCATGGGCTGTTTTCTCGTGCCGCGCCTTCTGGAGGATGGTTCCGCCAACGGGCTGCAGTTCCAGCGGCTGAAGGATAAGGTCGGCAACCGCTCCAACGCCTCGACCGAGGTCGAGTTCACCGACACGTTCGGTTTCCTGCTCGGTGGTCCGGATGCCGGCATCCGCACGATCCTCGACATGGTGACGCTGACCCGGCTCGACTGCGCGCTGGCCTCGTCAGGCATGATGCGCGCCTCGCTCGCCGAAGCCGTGCACCACACCCGCGGCCGCAGCGTCTTTGGCAAGATGCTCGTCAACCAGCCGATCATGACGCGCGTGCTCGCCGACATGGCGCTCGACGTCGCCGCCGCGACGGCACTGTCCTTCCGTCTGGCCGACGCCTTCGACAAGGCGCGCGGCAATGCCGAGGAAGCGGCCTATGCCCGCGTCATGACGCCGGTCGCCAAATACTGGTGCTGCAAGATCGCGCCCGCGCTGATCTACGAGGCGATGGAATGTATCGGCGGCAATGGCTACATCGAAGAACGCCCGATCGCCCGCCATTACCGCGAGGCTCCTGTCAACGCCATCTGGGAAGGCTCCGGCAACGTCATGGCGCTCGACGTGCTGCGCGTGCTCAACCGCGGCAAGGATCTGTTCGAGACGGTCTTCGCCGGCCTTGCCCGCGATCTCGGCCCAGCCGGCAAGAAAACGATCGACGTGCTGCGCGCCGCAATCGCGCTGTGCGAACAGGATGAGGGCGCCGCGCGCCTGCTCGTCGAACAGCTGGCGCTCGCCGCCGGTGCCGCTGAACTCTATCGGCTGGGCGCTGGGCGCATTGCCGATGCCTTCATCGAGACGCGTCTTGCCGGCGGCTGGCGCTCCACATACGGCATGCTCGATTCCCGCTTCGACGCCAGCTACATCGTCGACCTGCTCTATCCGCCGGCCGCCTGATCGCAATCAGGGTCAGGCGATCCCAAGGCTGAGACGCTCGGCTATCGGATCGAACTGTCGACGACGATCATCTTGTATCGTCTTGTATCGTCCGACCGGTCGCGACGTATCTCGTCGAGGTCGCCTTCCCAGCCTATCCCCGCGAGATTTGCGATCGCATTTTTCCGCCGGTGTTTTGTCGACAAGGTTTCGCAAAGACTGCTCGACGTGGCCTTTTTCGTCGCCAATCCCGCGGCGGTCATTGCCGCGTCGAGCAAGGCATCATCGATATCGATATTCGTCCGCATGATCGCGCCTCATGTGTATGATCATGATAAAAGATACACATCGACGTCACGGCGGTTCAAGTTCGGCAACGATGTCCATCAGCACAAACAAAAATCCGGCCGCGTCGCCGCGGCCGGATTTCAGTGTTTACGTCCGAAAATCAGCGTTCAGAAGAAGCCACGGCGCTGCCACCAGCCGGCTTTCTTCGGCTTGCCGTCATCGCCTTCGCCATTCTCGACGCGGGTGGATTTCACCGTCGGCTCGGAGGAGGAGATGTTGGATTCGCGGTTGGCGCGAACCGGCTTTGCCTCTTCCTGAACGGATGTTTCGAGATCGGCGGAGGCTTCAACCAATTCTGGTTCGGCCTCAGCCGCAGGTGCCGTCTCTGCAACGGGTTCCTCGACCGGCGTTGCGGCCGGTTTGCGGCGGCCGCGGCTGCGGGCGGGCTTCACATCTTCGGTTATGACGGTTGCGCTCTCGACGGCCGCCATCGCGGCCTGGCCTTCATTGGCCTGTTCGGCAATCGCCTCGATCGCGACGGCTTCGCTCGGAGCTCCGTCGTTCGAAACGTCGTCGCCTTCGTCCTCATCGCCGCCATTGTCTTCTCCGGCTTCGCCAGCCGCCAGTTCGGAACCATCTTCGGCGCGATTGCGACGGCCGCCACGCTTGCCGCGACGGCGCCGCTTGCGGCGCTGCGATTCCTCGCTTTCAGCGCGTGTCTCAGGCGTAGCCTCGGTGTTTTCATCACCTTCGCCGCCCTCGTCGTCGCCGTCCTCATCCTCGTCGCCGGCTTCGCCTGCTGCCGATGCCGGCTGCTCGGCATTGCCGGTGCGGCCGCGGCGGCGCCTGCGGCGCTTGCGCTTGCGGTTGCCGTCAGTTTCGCCTTCCGCGCGTGCTGCGACGGGCCGTTCGGCAACGGCCGGCTTTTCCTCGAGTTCCTCGTCTTCCTCCTCATCCACTTCGATGACGATGTCGTCGTCCTCGTCCTCGGGAATGGCTGCGAAGTTGAAGAGCGTTTCGATCTTGACCGGGTTTTCCACCGGATCGCCGCGATCGATCGCGAAATGCTGTGCGCCGACCGAACCGTCTGCATCGATGACGATAGCGACGCCGAAACGGCTTTCGTAATCGATGATCGTCTGGCGCTTGTGGTTGAGCAGGTAGAGCGCGATGTCAGGCGTAGTGCGCACGGTGATGTTGTGGGTGGTGTTCTTGAGCAGATATTCCTCGATACCGCGCAGGACATGCAGCGCGACGGAGGACTGCGAGCGCACATGGCCGGTGCCGCCGCAATGCGAGCAGACCTGCGTGGTCGATTCGAGAACCGACGCGCGGATACGCTGTCGCGACATTTCGAGCAGGCCGAAATGCGAGATCCGGCCGACCTGGATGCGGGCGCGGTCGTTCTTCAGGCATTCCTTCAGCTTCTTCTCGACAGAGCGGTTGTTGCGCTTCTCTTCCATGTCGATGAAGTCGATGACGATCAGGCCGGCAAGGTCGCGAAGGCGAAGCTGGCGGGCGACTTCGTCTGCAGCCTCGAGATTCGTCTGCAGCGCGGTGTCTTCGATCGAATGTTCGCGGGTCGAGCGGCCGGAGTTGACGTCGATCGAGACCAGCGCTTCGGTCTGGTTCATGATCAGGTAGCCGCCGGACTTCAGCGTTACCTGCGGCTGCAACATGCGGTCGAGCTGAGCCTCGATGCCGGAACGCGAAAAGATCGGATGGATGTCGCGGTAGGGCTGAACCACCTTGGCATGGCTCGGCATCAGCATCTTCATGAAGTCTTTCGCTTCACGATAGCCTTCTTCTCCGGAAACGATGACTTCGCTGATATCCTTGTTGTAGAGGTCGCGGATCGAGCGCTTGATCAGTGAGCCTTCCTCATAGACGAGGCAGGGTGCCGTGGATGCCAGCGTCAGCGTGCGCACGTTCTCCCACAGGCGCATCAGATATTCGAAGTCACGCTTGACCTCTACCTTGGTGCGATTGGCACCGGCGGTGCGAAGGATGACGCCCATGCCCTGCGGCACCTCGAGCAGGCGCGCGATTTCCTTCAGGCGCTTGCGATCAGCGGGATTGGTGATCTTGCGGGAAATGCCGCCGCCGCGCGCCGTGTTCGGCATCAGGACGGAATAGCGGCCGGCGAGCGAGAGATAGGTGGTAAGGGCTGCGCCCTTGTTGCCGCGCTCTTCCTTGGCGACCTGCACGAGCAGGATCTGGCGGCGCTTGATGACTTCCTGGATGCGGTACTGCTTGCGCGGCTTGCGCTGCACGCGGTCCGGCACTTCTTCCATCGCGTCTTCGGCGCCGACGGATTCAATGATTTCCTCTTCGCCGTGATCGTCATCATCGTCGTCATCATCGTGGCGACGCTTGCTGGTATCGACGTCTTCGGAGATCGAGTCGGTTTCCACCATCGCGGCCATCGCGCCGCCGGTCGAGCCGTCATCCTCATTGTCGACGGTTGAAGCGCCTTCAGCTTCAACGTCTGTGGGAACGGCGTCTTCGGTCGCGGTCGTTTCGGCGGCCGGTTCTACGACCTTCTTGCGGCTGCGGCGCGGCCTTGCCTTCTTCGCAGGCGCTTCCTCGGCGCCCGCGGGCGACGCCGCGGTCTCTACCGCTGCGGTCTCTTCCGTTACGGCAGCCGTTTCCGGCGCCTCTGTCGGAACGATGCCGACATCCGGCTGATCCTGCTTGGAAAGATCGACCATCGGCGCGGTTTCGACATGCTCGACGTCTTCGTCGCGGCGATGCTCTTCGGCTTCGGCCCGAAGCAGCGCCTGACGGTCGGCAAGCGGTATCTGATAATAGTCGGGATGGATTTCGGCGAAGGCCAGGAAGCCGTGCCGGTTGCCGCCGTAATCGACGAAGGCGGCTTGCAGCGAGGGCTCGACCCTCGTTACCTTTGCAAGATAGATGTTGCCGCGGATCTGCTTCTTGTGCTGTGACTCGAAGTCAAATTCTTCTATGCGGTTCCCGCGAACGACAACGACGCGCGTCTCTTCCTCGTGAGACGCATCGATAAGCATTTTGTCTGCCATGTAAGCTGAGCTCCTCGGCGTGGCCGCGAGAGCGCATTCCCGACTGCTGTTGAGACAGAAAGAATGCGGTCCGCAGTGGCCGCGCCGGATAATGAAAGTCGCGCCTGATGCGAGGGGGAGAGCAGCAGCCAGACCGCAGCCGGAACCATTTCGGTCCGGGGCCTGTACACTTCAGATAAAACCTGCTGCGAAACCATCAACAACCAAGCGTGATCGACAAATACGAAGACCCGTTCGGGTCCGATGAGTTTGCTCCCTGAGAGCGTGGTGGCTGATCCACCAATGAATTCCGACAATAAGCCGGAAAATCAGGATCCAGTTCTAGGGATTAAGCGCATGAGACGGCGGACGATGACCGGTGTGGCGCCAGGTCCTGATCTGGCTGGCAGCCTTTGCGGCGACTCTATCCCGTCAACACTTTACCCTGAAATTCGTTGTATGTTTTCTGTGTCACAATAGCAAGGGAAAAGCCAAATGTGCCATAATATTGATGGATTTCGCAACGCATAGAAGCTGGGGATAAAGTGATCGCGATTCGGCAGGCTGCAGCGGGTGTTTCGTCACAGGGACGTTGGCGGCAGCCGCGTCGGGTCCATCGCAATACAAATAGGGTGTGGCGGTTTATTGTTTAAGAGGGCTCGGATCGCGGCGAAATCCGCAGCGCGGCGATCGACAATCGCAAGGCGGGTTCTGGCGGCGCTTTTGGCCGCCAGTCTCCTGCCGGTCGCTGCGAGCTCCGTCGAGGCCAGGGATCCGCTGCTTGCCTATGGCGCGCGCATCGTCGGCGACGATGCAAGGACCCGCATCGTCATCGATTTCGATCGCGAGCCGCGTTTTTCGGTCCACTATATCGCCAATCCGGAACGCATCGTCGTCGACCTGCCGGCGACCGCCTTCGGTTTTCCGGCGAAGGATCTTGCAGCCCGCGGTCTGTTCAAGGATATCCGCTACGGCAAGATGGACGAAGAGAGCGCCCGCATCGTGCTGACGACGGCAGGGCCGGTGAAGCTGGCGCTTGCCAAGGTGCAGGCCGATGAGACGGGCAACGGCCATCGCCTCGTGCTCGATGCGGAGATGATCGACAAGAAGGCCTTTGCCGAACTGGTGAAGACGCAATCCTGGAGCGATCGGACTGAGGCGGCGCAGACGACGAGCGCCATTCCGGCACCGGAAAGAGCCGCCCCCGGCGATTTCGTCATTGCCGTCGACGCCGGCCATGGCGGCATTGATACCGGCGCGATCGGCGTCGATACCAAGACCGAGGAAAAGCAGGTGACGCTTGCCTTCGCCAAGGCTTTGACCGACCGGCTGAACAAGGAACCGGGCATCAAGGCTTTCCTGACGCGTGAGGATGACGAGTTCCTCTCGCTTTCGCAGCGTGTGCTGATCGCCCGCCAGAACCATGCCGGCCTCTTCATTTCGTTGCATGCCGACACGCTGAAGCAGAAGGATATCCGCGGCGCCACCGTCTACACGATCTCCGACAAGGCATCCGACAAGCTCGCCGCCGATCTTGCCGACCGTGAAAACCTCTCCGATCAGATCGCCGGCAAGGAGACGGTTGCCGAGCCGCCTGAGGTCGCCGACATCCTGCTCGATCTGACACGGCGCGAGACACAAGCTTTCTCGATCTCACTGGCCGAGAGTGTGCTGAATTCCTTCAAGGATCAGGTCGGCACGATCAACAATCCGCACCGTCATGCCGGCTTCCGCGTGCTGCAGGCCCCCGACGTGCCCTCGATCCTTCTCGAGATCGGGTTCCTCTCGAATGCCGAAGACGAGAAACTGCTGCTCGACGAGGCCTGGCGCGGCAAGATCGCCGGTCTTCTGACCGATGCAGTGAAGCGATACCGTGCCGCCGTCATGGCGAATGGCGGCTGATGCACGCTGCCCGAAATCCGTAGCGGTTGCAGCTCGACGACATGCATAGAAACAAACACTTGAAGTAGGTCGCTTGAATCAAGGTCTGACCAAGATGCCTCAGATTCGCTGCGGCGGCGGGCGTTGCTTGGATGTGACAGTCCTAATGAAACGCGGCCGCAGCGGTGAATGCGGCGCAGACAGCCCTATTTTGCTCACATTCGCGCCGTTACTCCGGCTTATGTTTCGCAGCCTGAGGCGCGAAATCGGCTTGTGGCGGTTGCGCTCATAGAGTAAGCCGCGCAACGTGCAAATTGCCTTGATCTGTGCAATCGTTGCGGCTGCGCCGATTGAAGATCGAAGAGACCGGTAGCTGAAATATGGTTAGACTTTTTGGATATTTCTTCGGAATGGCCTGCGTCCTGTTTCTGGTCGCGGCGGCGGGTGTTGCCATCTATCTTGCCAATGTCGCGAAGGATCTCCCGGATTATGCCGTTCTGAACAGCTACGCGCCGCCGGTGACGACCCGCGTCCATGCCGGCAACGGCGCGCTTATGGCCGAATACGCCAAGGAAAAGCGTCTCTTCCTGCCGATCCAGGCCATTCCCGACCGCGTGAAGGCCGCTTTCCTGTCGGCCGAAGACAAGAATTTCTACAATCATCCGGGCGTTGATCTCACCGGCCTTGGCCGTGCAATCCTCGTCAACCTGCAGAATTTCGGTTCCGGCCGCCGCCCGGTCGGTGCCTCGACGATCACCCAGCAGGTGGCCAAAAACTTCCTTTTGAGTTCGGACCAGACGATTGACCGCAAGATCAAGGAAGCAATCCTCTCCTTTCGCATCGAGCAGGCCTACAGCAAGGACAAGATCCTCGAACTCTACCTGAACGAGATTTTCTTCGGTCTGAATTCCTACGGCATCGCCGGCGCGGCACTCACCTATTTCAACAAATCCGTCACCGAACTGACCGTCGCCGAAGCCGCCTATCTGGCATCGCTGCCGAAGGGGCCTGCCAATTATCATCCTTTCCGCCATCCGGAAGCTGCGCTCGATCGCCGCAACTGGGTGATCGACCGGATGGTCGAGAACGGCTATGTCAGCCAGCCTGACGGCGAGGAAGCTAAGAAACAGCCGCTCGGCGTCACCGCCCGCACCACCGGCCCCTCGCTCTTTGCTTCGGATTATTTCGCCGAAGCCGTGCGCCGCCAGTTGATCGACCAGTACGGGGAAAAAGTCCTCTATGAGGGCGGCCTTTCGGTACGCACGTCGCTCGATCCGCAGATGCAGCTCGCTGCCCGCAAGGCGCTGCAGGACGGCCTGGTCACCTATGACGAGCGCCGCGGTTTCCACGGCCCGATCAAGCAGATCGATGCAAGCGGCGATTGGGGCAAGGCGCTTGCCGATATTCCGGCATTGTCCGATGTGCCGGAATGGCGGCTCGCCGTCGTGCTCGCCGTCTCCGATTCGGCCGTCGACATCGGCCTGCAACCGGCCAAGGATGGAAGCGGCAAGGTTGCTGCCGACCGTCAGCGCGGCACGATCGACGCCAAGAACATGCAATGGGCCTTCCGTTCGGCAGATAGCGCCCGCAAGTCCGCGAAATCGCCGGTCGGCGCCGTAGCTCCCGGTGACGTCGTCTATGTCGAGAAGCTCGGCGACGACGTGTCGACCTCCTATCGTCTGCGTCAACCGCCGAAGGTGCAGGGTGGTCTCGTCGCCATGGACCCGAAGACCGGCCGCGTGCTCGCCATGGTCGGCGGCTTCTCCTACGGCCAGTCCGAATTCAACCGCGCCACTCAGGCGATGCGCCAGCCGGGCTCCTCCTTCAAGCCGTTCGTCTATGCGGCCGCGATGGACAACGGTTATACGCCGGCCTCCGTCATCATGGATGCGCCGATCGAGATCGTATCGGGCGGCCAGGTCTGGAAGCCGGAAAACTACGGCGGTGAAGTCAGCGGCCCGTCGACGCTGCGCTCGGGCATCGAGCATTCGCGCAACCTGATGACGGTGCGCCTCGCAAACGATCTCGGCATGAACATCGTCGCCGAATATGCCGAGCGCTTCGGCATTTACGATCACATGCTGCCGGTTCTCTCCATGTCGCTCGGCGCCGGCGACACGACCGTGCTGCGGATGGTCTCGGCCTATTCGGTTATTGCCAATGGCGGCAAGCAGATCAAGCCGACATTGATCGACCGCATCCAGGACCGCTACGGCAAGACCATCTTCAGGCATGAGGAGCGTCTGTGCGAGGGCTGCAATGCCGGCGACTGGCAGAACCAGGAAGAGCCGAATATCGTCGACAACCGCGAAACCGTGCTCGATCCGATGACCGCCTACCAGATCACCTCGATGATGCAGGGCGTCATCCAGCGCGGCACGGCTGCCGGCAAGGTCGATCTCGGCGGCCGCGACGTCGCCGGAAAGACCGGCACGACGAATGACGAGAAGGATGCCTGGTTCGTCGGCTTCACGCCGGATCTGGTCGCCGGCCTCTATATGGGTTTCGATACGCCGGCCCCGCTCGGCCGCGGAGGCACCGGCGGCGTACTCTCGGCGCCGATCTTCAACGAATTCATGCAGACCGCCGTCAAGGACATGCCGGAATCGAAGTTCGTCATTCCATCAGGCATGAATCTGATCTCGATCGACCGCAAGACCGGTATGGCGGCCGTCGACGGCGATCCGAACACGATCATCGAGGCTTTCAAGCCCGGCACCGGCCCGGCCGATAGCTTCTCCGTCATCGGCATGGACAGCACCATGGCGCCGGAAGAGATCCTGAAGACCTCGCCGCAGGCGAACCAGGCCGTCCAGACCGGCACGCCCGGTCTGTTCTGATCGTCGCCGAATTTTGAACGCCCGCCACGGCCCTTTACATCCGCGGCGGGCGTCTCTATGTCACCAGCACTTGAGAATACCGAGATAGAGAAGCAGGATAATGCGAGCGGAAATCGAAAACGTGGTCGATGAAACCAAGCAGGCCATCACCCTGCTGAGGAGGCATCTTTGACTGGGACCAGGCGATAAGACGGCTGGATTGGTTGAACAACAAGGCAGAGGATCCGAACCTCTGGAACGACGCTTCCGAAGCGCAGAAGCTGATGCGCGAGCGCCAGCAGCTGGATGACGGCATCAGCGGCGTGAAGCTGCTCGAGCAGCAGCTGAACGACAACATCGAGCTGATCGAGCTTGGCGAGGAAGAGGGCGACGAGAGCGTCGTCAAGGAAGCCGAGGATACGCTGAAGGCCTTGAAGGCCGAGGCCGCGCGCCGCCAGGTGGAAGCCATGCTCTCCGGCGAAGCCGATGGCAACGACACCTATCTCGAAGTCCATTCCGGCGCCGGTGGCACCGAAAGCCAGGACTGGGCGAACATGCTTCTGCGCATGTACACCCGCTGGGCCGAACGCCAGCGTTTCAAGGTAGAGCTTCTCGAAGTCCATGACGGGGAAGAGGCAGGCATCAAGTCTGCGACCCTGCTCGTCAAGGGACACAATGCCTATGGCTGGTTGAAGACGGAATCGGGCGTGCACCGCCTGGTGCGCATCTCGCCTTACGACAGCAATGCGCGTCGTCATACGTCCTTTTCGTCGATCTGGGTCTACCCCGTTGTCGACGACTCGATCCAGATCGAGATCAACGAAAGCGACTGCCGCATCGACACCTACCGTTCCTCAGGCGCCGGCGGCCAGCACGTCAACACCACCGACTCGGCCGTGCGCATTACGCATATTCCGACCGGTATCGTCGTGCAGTGCCAGCAGGAGCGCTCGCAGCACAAGAACCGCGCCAAGGCGTGGGACATGCTGCGCGCCCGCATGTACGAAGCGGAACTGAAGAAGCGTGAGGATGCCGCCAGCGCCGAAGCCGCTTCCAAGACCGAGATCGGCTGGGGCCACCAGATCCGCTCCTACGTGTTGCAGCCCTATCAGATGGTCAAAGACTTGCGCACCGGCGTCGCCAGCAGCGCGCCGGATGATGTGCTCGACGGCGACCTGAACGAGTTCATGGAAGCAGCACTCGCTCACCGCATCAGCGGCGCCGCCGACGCGGTTGTCGAGGATGTCGACTGATCGGATTGACGATGGATTGAGACAACAAAAGCTCCGGAGACGGGGCTTTTGTTTTGCTCAAGCAATCGCGGCTTTATCGACGTTTTGAAACAGCGCTGCCGACAGATCGGCAATCTCGTCGTGAACGGCCGCGCGCTCGATGCCGGGGGGATCGGTAAAGAGTTCTGCCGCAAAGGCAAAACCGAGCGCCGTTCCCTCTGGCACGAAGACATAATGCCCAAGGCCGCCGCCGAAGATTTTGAGAGCGCTGCGCCGGAGCCGCGCATGCAGCCATGATGAGCATTCTTCGGCCGGTGCCGCCCTGTCGGCATCACCGACCAGGATGAGCGCGGGCGCTTCGACAGCTTTCAGGCTTTCCTCGCTGAAACCGAGAACGGACCGGCCCGGCGCGCAGATGAGCGCGGCCTTGATTCTGTCATCTCGGTAGGACTTCGACATGCGGGACCATGAATCGGAAAACACATGGCTGGTGCGCAGCAATGCCGGAATATGATCGGCAAGGTCGGGAAACTCCCTGGGTCCGCGCGCGCCACCCGGCTTCATCCTGGACGGTTCGAACTGCGAGAACTGGGCGACAGCGCCAAGCAGCAGCATCACGCTATAGGCTCCGGCCGAAAATCCGGCTGCGAACACACGAGTTGTATCGATATGGCCCGAAAGATCGCGCAGCCATGCATCGCTGTGGTCGAGCATGTAGCTTAGATCCGGCGCCCGCTCCCAAAGGCAGGCAAAGCCTTCAGCGCGATAGGGCTCGTTGCCGGTATTGCCATGGTGGCTGACGCCGAGCGCTGCAAATCCGCGATCGACCAGCCGTCGCGCCAGCCACTCCAGTCCGGCCGCGGATCCGCCGGTGCCATGCGACAGAAGGACGAGGGGATAGGGCCTGGCTTCTGGCCGGATGGACGCATCGCGGGCGACGGCCGCTTTCTGGAACCAGCTTCTTTCCGGGAGGTCGCTTTCCCGCGCGTCATCGGCAGCGGGATACCAGAGGGACCAGTTGATGGGTCGGGGGCCGGCTGCGTCCCAATTCGACCTTCTCTTGTCGTAGAGGACGCCGTCGCGAAAGCCCAGTTTCATCTTTTGGATGCCCCCGCTGAACAAGTCCCAGCCGTTCAATTCGTCGCCTTCTCCACGGTGATGTCGCCGAATTCGTCGATCAGCACGGTCCAGCCGTCCGGCTCCGCGGCAGGGTCGGTCTTCAGATAGACCGTGGCGAAGAGCCCTGGTTCCTTGATGATGCCGTTCGAATTCTCGGGGCGGATATCGGTCACGTAAGGCTTCAGGTCGCTGAACTCCTGCAGCTCGATGGTCGAGGCGATCGCCGGGCCGGTCTCGGTCTGGGCGATCTGCTGCAGATAGACCTTCGAAGTCCTGTCAGGCTGGCGCACGGCAAAGAGCTTGTAGTAGCCGTGGCGCTGCGCGGCCTTTCCTTCGGGGTCGGCAACGCTCTCGGCGCCCGTCGGCGCGCGCTCAATCGCCGGTGCGTTGCCGTCATCCTCCCAGTAGCCGGTGCTGGTCGCGAAAATCACCGATGCCGGCAGGATGGCATCCTGTGCCGGAGCGGGCTCAGCTGCAATGCTCCATCCCGCAAGCAGGAGGCTCGTCATTAATACCCGTCGCATTGCCATCGTCTCAATCCTTGAACTGCTCGGCGAGGATACGGTCGGACCAGGAGCGGTCGGGATCAGAAAGGATGCGTGCCGTCATATGCTCCGACTGGGCGATGCGGACATGCAGCACCGATTTGACCTCGGTATTGTCGGCCACCGCGTTCACCGGCCGCTTCACCGGCTCGAGGACGTCGATATCGACGGTCACCTTGTTTGGAAGCAGTGCGCCCCTCCAGCGCCGTGGCCTGAAAGCGCTGACCGGCGTCATGGCGAGCAGTGGCGCCTCGAGCGGCAGGATCGGGCCATGGGCGGAAAGATTATACGCCGTCGATCCGGCAGGGGTCGCCACCATCAACCCATCGCAGATCAGTTCCTCCAGGCGAACACGCCCGTCTACCGTGACCCTCAGATTCGCCGCCTGATAGGATTGGCGGAAAAGATAGACCTCGTTGATGGCGAGCGCCGTCGAGTTGGTCCCGTCGGCATTGGCCGTCGTCATTTGCAATGGCCGGAAGACGTTTTCAACGGCGGCGCAGATGCGCTCCTGAAGTCGTTCGCTACGATAGTCGTTCATCAGGAAGCCGACCGAGCCGCGGTTCATGCCGTAGACCAGCTTGCCCGAGTTCATGGTGTTGTGCAGCGTCTGCAGCATGAAACCGTCGCCGCCGAGCGCGACAATGACGTCAGCTTCGTCAGCCGCTACGTCACCATAGATGCCAATCAACTCCTCGCGCGCGGCAAGCGCCTCCGTCGTTGGTGAGGCGAGAAAGGAAAGCGTCTGAAATGAACGGCCCATGCAATGCCCTTTATGATGCTGCCCTAGCTAAAGGATAAAGGCCTTGTGCGACAAGGACGTTTTCTATGCGAAGCGTTTTGAGCTGCAGCAGACTTGTCGGCGCGGCCGCGGATTTTCCCTTTACAGAATCACAGAATCTGCTAGTTGGGCAACTATCGCCCTTGTAGCTCAGTTGGTAGAGCACCTGATTTGTAATCAGGGGGTCCCGGGTTCGAACCCTGGCGGGGGCACCAAAATTTCACAGTCATATCAATGACTTAATGACTAACCCGCCCTTAGTTGGCGGGTTTTTCATGCGCCACAGATTTAACCAGAATTACCATGTTTTCCGGGCTTTTCCCTAGAGTAGCGGGGATTCCGTGGAACATGGATGGCGCATGACGGCTCATGCTACTGCCTTCCTGCGCAGCCAAGCGGCCTCGTTTCGACGTGCGCGCGGTCCCGATGGCGTGGCGGCAAGTACCTGCCGGACGGTCCTGTCAGAGAATCGGAAATCGATAATCAGATGTTTGCCCTCTCGGACAAGCTCCCAACTGATAGCACCAGCCTCGGCAGCCAATTCTTTGATTTCGAGAATGACGGCCCGCTTCATACGGCTGCCTCGCGGAAGCCGGGAAGTGCGACCTGCTCAATCAAGCCATCGAAGTCGGCTATTCCGTCTTCCGCTGGATCGAGCTCAATATCAGGATCGCCGTCGAGACGGTCCAGCAGTTCGATTAGTTGCTCAATGAGATTTTCAATCCGTTCACGCACTGCCTAATACTCCACAAATAGGCCGAGCGAAGTCGGCCGGTTAAAACCGTTGCCATGCTTCGTCTCCTACTGTGGTGGCATGCGTGCGGTTGGTAGCCGCTGCGGTTGGTGACCGCGTGCAATCTCTGCTTGAACTCGCGGAAATTGTCAAGCGGGCCGCTAAGCCCGCTCGAAGATTGCATCAAGGTCGGTTCTATCCCAGACCATCAGACCGAACAGGCCGCGCGGTTCGGGCACTTTGCCTTCCTTGCGCAGTCGATCGAATAAGGATGGCGACACGCCGATATATTTGGCCGCATCCTCGCGGCGCAGCCCTCTAGGGGTATAGTCAACTAAGGACACGTCTAACCTCCTCTTGTTCAACACTGAGCGTCCGCGCAAGCCCTTCTACGGCTTCTGCGTCGCTCGCCTCGTCATGCACGGTGAAACTGGCCGGGAAGACGCGCCGCTCGATTGGCTGCGGCTTTACCGGCAACGGCTCGGACGGATTGACGCCACCAATGCCGCGCCACGCCTTCACGATGGCCTGAGCCAACGCCTTCCCGAAGTCCGACTGATGGTGCCAGGTGACGGCACGCGCCTTGCTTCTCGTCTCCGCGAACGGCGCGACTGCAATGTATCCCTCCGCCTCGCTCCACGTGAGCGTGACGTCGCGGATCTGCATCGAGATTTCCGGCAGGGTAACTTCAGCGAATGCCAACTTACGGAACGGGCGCTGGCCGTCGTCATCGTGGAAAAGCTTTACGCTGCGAATTTCAATTTTCATGTGGTCACTCCACTTTCGACGAGGATGTTTACGAAGGCGCGCCGTTCGTCCGGCTCGATGCTGCGGATATTGTAGATTGTGCCTGTCCGGCCATTCACGGCCCGCCAAGCAGCACTTGTGATGGTGGCAACCTCGGGCTGCCACCGGATGCTAATCGCGACTGTCTGCTTTCCGTCGAGGCGGCCAGCCATGACTGTTTCAGTGCCGCGTAGGATTTGGATACGGGCCGGCGCTGCCCAGACGGTCGCGAAGGGACCAGTCACGACATTGCCGAAACCGTCATCCGCCTCGGTGCGAGTCTGAAATTCGATGACTTCACGAAGATCTCCCGCGCCCGTCATGCCGCATTGTCCAGCTTCGATCGGTTATCGTTCGCGCCGAGAACGCCCATGTTCAATGGCTCGGCATACGTGTCGCCGCCTTCGATCTTGCTCATATTCTCGAAAGCCCGGATTTCGTTCGCAGAAAGCCAGCCGCCATCACGTGCGATGCGATAGGCACCATAGCGGGTTGCCAGATCGCCGCGGGTGAGAGCGTTCAAGTCGTGCTCGATAAAGAGCGTCTTGCGAGCCTCCGGCGAAAGGAGCTGGATTGTCATGGCCATCTCGACACGCTTTGCCCATGGTGCCAGGCAGCGCATAACAAGAGCGCGGCTTTCCTCGCCGATGTTGCTGTAGGTCGCGTCATCGGTGATACCGGCCACAGAAGGCGGGACGCCGAACACGCGGCAGATATCGAGATTTGAAAGCTTCCGGCTATCGAGGAATTCGCTATCCTTCGAATTGAATTGGAAGGTTTCGAATTTCGCGCCGCCGTCGAGGATCATCACCTCGTTCGCTTTCAGGGAACCGATGAAGCGTTCCTTGAATTTTGCAATGACGCTATCTTTGCCGGTGCCCGCCAGCTTGTCAGGAAACACCAATGCGCCGGCCGGCCGGAAAGCGTTCTCCGCAGCCGCGCCAGCCTGATCTTGTTGCGCAAGAGCAAGCCCGAAAGCAGCGGCTGCAATCTGGATCGGAGACAGGCCGAGGATTCCGTCCTTCGTCCGATAGCGGATATGCAGCACTTCATCCTGCAGCAACACTTCCGTGCCGCCGTCCGCCTTCGCCACCTTGTAGCGCAAACGGCCGGTCTTCAGCTTTTCGACGGTGACGCTTCCCGCAACCAGCGGAGAGAGAGACGTGACCTGGCCGCGACCATTCCGGCCGATCTTGGCATAGGCGTTGCCGTAGGTCAGGGCGGACGACAGAAGCCATTCGCGCGCCTCGAAGGCAGTCAGGCCGGGGGCAGTCTCGTCATGCAGGACGCCATAGAGCGGATGCTCCGTAGCCTTATCGCGGCCGCCGTCCTCGGTCTTGCGATAGACCGCAAGCGGAACGCTGGCGAGGTTCTCAGCGATGACGGAAATGCATCGATGAGCGACGGCATGGCCGCTGGCTTTTTCGATGTCTGCACGGCCCGTAGCACGTGCGCCGAGGAACTGGCCGAGGAACGGATCATCCGAAGCGATGCGCTTTTCGGCTTTAGGAAAGGGCCACATGCGCAGCCTCCAATTCTAGAACTGCCAGCCGCCGATCGGCGTCGGTGCGATGCTGCCGGGCGCGCGCCTGAATGGACGTGCCGCCATAGGCCGGGAACGACTGCACAACGCTGATTTCGTGCAAGACGACACTGCGGAGCGTCCGCTTATCGCCGCGCCATTCGTCGCCGCCCTCCGGCACGGTGAAGCCAAACGACATGCCGCCAAGGTCGGAACGAACCGCCATCGCCAGGATGTCCCTGCCCAGTGACGTGTCGGGAATTTCGATTTCGAACCGCAGCCCGCGGGCATCTTCGGAAAGGCGAAGCGTGCCGGACTTCGTGCGGCCGAGAACCTTCCCGGGATCATGGTCGACCAATGCGAGGATATCCGGCTGGCCGGAAAGGCTGGCAGAGAATGCGCCGGGTGCGATCGTCTCATTGAAGTCCAGGATCCGTGTTTCCTGGCCGAATGTGGCCGCGTAGCCAGACAGCTTTCGGCCCTCCGCGCGGACTTCGGTCGCGGTTCGTTTTTCGATCATAGTGTTTGTTCCCTGAAAGGCTGAAGCAAGGCGTCCACGCCGAACGCTATGGCGCGGGGCGGCTCGGTCGCGGCGGCTTCGCGCGCGTTGTACCAGTGCGAGATTAGGAGGAGGACGGCGTGCCTGATGGGCGCCGGAACCGGGGCGGCAATCGCCACCCCGATCTCGGACACATACCCTTCGGCCGCCTCAAGGAGCGAAGTCACATAGTCGTCGTCAGCCGCAAAGCTGATACGAAGATGCGCCTTCGCTTCCGCGAGACTAACCTCAGTCAAATCAGACGGCCTTCCAGGCGAACGCTTCTTCGTGGCGGATGGCAATATCCGCGTCGAGGAAGGCGTGCAGCTTGACGCCGCCCTTGCTGGCAACGTCCACGTGATACGGATTCAAGAGCACGTCGACGCCGCTCCAGTAGCCGATGACGAGGTCCGACCAGTGGCCGTAGATCAGAGGCTCCTTGGTGGAGATCGAAGCGACCTGATTGGTCGCGACGACATTCTCGTCGTAGAACGTCTCGCTGATCGGGACAGATCGCGTATTGGTATCAACCCGCTTGCGGGCACGCGACATCAGTTTCGGATTCGTCAGGAAGCCCGACGTGCCAGAAACGTCATCGATTTCGAGCGCGGCAATGAGATCCGCCGCAACGAGTTCAATCGAGGTGTTCGCAGTGCCGTCCTGGGCGATCTGCGTGAGGATGCCGGTCGGCTGTCCGCCGGTGCCGGTGCCTGCGATTGCGGCCTTGTCCAGCGCCTGGGCGAGCACGAAGCCGAGGTCAGCGCGCAGCACACTTTCCAGCGCAACGGCGTTCTGTAGCATCAACCTGCGGCTGAGCTGCATCTCGCCGGAAACGGTATGGGGCGACATGGACAGCATACCAAAAGTCGAAGCGGATTCGGTGGTGTTTGCGTCCTCACCGATCCAATAGGCGGTCGGCCCGCCCGTCAGCTTCGGGAGATCCAGAAAGCCAGTCAGACCTGAAAGGACCGTTGCGCCCAGGCCCTGCACGGCCAGCGTCGGACGAAGGCGATCGATAAGGCCGCCAAGGTTCGTTGCGACCGTGTATCCGCCGGCAGTGCTTGTGCCAACCGTCTGGTCACGGGTCTCGAGCAGAACCGAAGTCGGGATCATGACGCCGCGCGATTCACGACCCTTAGAGAGCTCGGCGTGCATTTCACCTTCGAGGCCGTCAAGCTTGCCGGAAAGCTGGCCCTGAATGGCGCGCGCAACGCTGTAAGAGCGCAGTTCGCGTTCAGCGTTGGCGTCGGGCTGTGCGTCGGCATGGCGTTCGAATTCGGCCAGCGTAGCGGCGCGTTTGATATCCTTGTCGAGGGCGCGGACTTCACCTTCGAGCTTGTCGAACTGTTCGGCGTTGCCGGTGGCGGCGCGCATCTCAGCGATCTTGGCGGAGCGGGTTTCCTGCAAATGAGCAAGGTTCATTATGTTGTAGTCTCCAATTGGAAGTAAGGTGGCGGTCTTGCCGCCGGTTTATGCCGGCCATGGTCCGGCGCTTTCCGCACGTGGTGCGAAAATGAAAAACCCCACCGCATGGCGGCAGGGCTAAATGTTCAGATTGTTGGGGCTCTCATCCCTCGGGGACTTGAATGCGCGTGGGAGACGGTCGCAATGGTTCTCATTGCGTCTCATACCTACCGCACGGGATGCGGTTTCAGTACGTACTCAAGCATTAGGGACCTGGGACGGCGTGGGGGTCCTATCGGACTCAAGGAGATCAGCGCACGCGCTACCGCTTCACTATACTCTCTTCGAAACTGCTAAAAGTCAGGTATAGGGTCTCATTGCGTCCCAATGTTTCGCACCCCTCTATATATACACCCCACGAGAACGCACAATTCCGACCTTTCCGCGGAAAATAGTTGGCCTGCCGCCATCACGTAGCGGCAGGGCGTTGCATTTATGTTACAGACTAAAGCTTCAGCTCTTCCCAGGGCGTGACAAACCCATCTTCTGCAACTTCACCTGGCCAAGGCACGCTCAAGCCCTTCCTCGTGCGCTCAAGCACTATTGGATCGCAGCAGACGTGGATCTTGTCCGCGTCGGTATAAACCTCGAAGCACTCTCGACCATCAGGCAGCCGTCCAGTCCTGAGCCAATCGCTATGCCAGTTCGATTCCATTCTCATCTCCCAGTTATGCCGCCATCAAACAGGCCGGCAGTGTTTCTTCTTCGTGGCCCTGCGCAGTTTTTAGAGCCATTGCAAGCGCAACGATACCATCAATGCGACCACTCGCCTTGGACTTGTCAAGCTTTCTCGCGCCGGCCGGATCGACTGTGACAACCGCGTTGGCGGCGCACATACGCATAAGCGCGTTGCCGGCGTGGTTCAGCTTCTGCTGGGCGACCGTCACTTCCAGAACGTCAACGGCCGGTGACATATCTTTGTAGCCCTGTCCGAACGGTACTAGCGGCAGGTCAACGGACAGCTTTTCCAACTCGCGCTTCAGGTCTTCAATCCGCCAGCGGTCGAAGGCTATTTCCTTGATATCGAAGCGGGCCGCGTCGTCTGCGATGTATTCTGCGACGAGCGCGGGATCGATGACCTTGCCAGGCAGCAACGTTAGCCGAGCGTCCGCTTGCCGTGCCCATACATTGTAGGGGACGCGGTCTGTGTCGCTCTTGCCGTCGATATCGAACTCAGGAAGGAAGAAGCGCGGCAGGACCGTGTAGCGGCCGTCTTCCTCAGGAAACACAAGCAGGAAGCACGTCAAGTCACGTGCCGCCGAGAGGTCCAGCGCGCCGAAGCATTCGCGGCCCTCCAGTTCCTTGTCGTCGATCGGCGCCAGATTGCAGTCGTTCCATTCCCTGGCCGCGATGAAGCGCACCGTGCCGTCAATCCGCTGATTCAGCACCTTGTTTCTGAAGTCAGCTTCCTTCGAGGGGATGCGCTGCGCCTGCATGGCCTGCCGTTCTACCTGCTCAAGAGACAGGAAATCGCCGAGCGCCGGATTGGCCTTCTCCCATGTAGCTGGATCCCAAGGGTCATCATTCACGCCAGCCGCGAACATGGCCAGGTGGAAAGATGCATCCTCGACTTCGCCAGCTTTGATCTTCAGGCCGTAATCGATCATCTCGGAGAAGAAATGCGTGTCATCCTTGGCTTGCGTCGAGATGGCAACAATCAGCGGCTCGTCACGCGCGCCGAGGGCGGAGTCCATCGCGTCGAATAGATCGCGCTTCGGCCAGTAGCCGATTTCATCGCAGAGCACGAATGAAGGCGACAAGCCGAGCTTGGAGTCGGCGTCAGCGGACAGTGCCTTAAGGACGGACCCTTTGCCCTGGCCTTCGAGGACTTCGATTTCCTTCGAAAACCGGATGATGTTGACGCGCTGCGATAGCTCGGCGTGTCCTTCAATCATCGCCTTGCATTCCGCCCAGGCTTTTGCGGCCTGTGCCTTGTCCATGGCGCAGAAATAGATTTCGCCGCGTTCTTCGGCTTCAGGGCCTAAAAGGAAACAGCAAGCCAGCGCAGCCGAGATGCCGGTTTTTCCGTTTTTGCGACCCATGGAGAGCGCTGCCGTGCGAACTCTCCGCTTGCCGTCATCATCTTCCGTAAAAATCGGATCGAGGAACTGTTCAATCTGCCAAGGCCGCAGTATCATCTTCGTGCCTGCCAGCTTGCCCTGGGTGACCGGCATATCCTCCATGAACGCAACGACGCGCTCTAGGCGAGACAGGCCTTCAACCTCCCATGGAAGCTCTTTCCGAAGGTTATCGTTGGCTGCGACCTTGCCGGATTTCGGCTTCGCGCCTGGGCCTCTCAAACCCATCGGTTCGCCTCCTGTAAAACTAAGTCTTTATCATTGCCAATCGCCGGTTCCGCGGCCGGCGGTTCCCGTCCTGCGAAGGCCCATGGGCCTGCATCGCCACAGGGCGGGCCGCCAGCGCGTTCCCACGCTTCATCGGCAATCGGGTTGCCATCCACGTCGAAGCCCTTGATCGCCCGCCTGAAGCCCGATGCATTGGGATGATCGACTGCATTGGTCTTGGTATTGTGGCAGGGCTCGCACATGCTCATCAGACCGGACAGAGGCGGGAACGGATCTCCACCCTTGTTGATGGCTATGATGTGGTCGACCACGGTAGCAGGCTCGACTACCTCTCTGCGAAGACAAGCTTCGCAAAGAGGCTGGATCGACAGCTTAGCATTCCGCAGACCGCGCCATTGGGGCGTGCCATAGGGCCAAGCGGTCATGATGCTTCCGAGACGGACAGGACAGGACAATCCCTATCTACCTGTCCTGTCCGTCCGTCTTCTTCCAACCGGACAGGACGGACATATGCTTGGTTAGGGGAATGTCCGTCCGGCTGTCCGGCCTTTTCGTCACGGACGCGGGCAAACCACAAGAGTCCGCCATCCTGCCCTTCGCCACGCACCACCCACTGCTTCTCGATCCAATGGGCAATGGCCCGATTGAAAGCCTTGAGCTTGGTATCGGTCGAGCCTTCCTTCCGCTCATAGAAGGATGTGCGGATAGCCTCGACGGACACCACCTTGACCTGCGGGCCTTCGATGCCGAACGGCTTACGTGTTTCTGAGGACTCGAGAATGGCAGTTTGAATGATGCCGTGCAGGATCTTCGCATTGCCGGACGGGCCGCGCTCTTTCGGGCCGTCTGTGATCGTCTCGTCTGCTACCAGCTCGTCGACCACGGCGGCCGATACGCCGCCCACTTCGGCAGAGGTGTATTTGACCTTGCCAATATTCCTGTGGCCCGGCCCGCTTCGGTTCTTGCCGACGTAGATGGTGAACCAGTCGCCTTCGCCTTCGAGCAGGACAATCTCAAGCGCTGCGACAGCTTCCAGCGTTTCGCCCTTCGTCGCCTTGTTGTTCTCGCGGTTGGTATGATTGAGGATTGCGACGACTGCACCTTCGCTTTCCGCGACCTCACGCAAGGCGTTCAAGGCCGGCGAAGTGGTCTTGTCCTCAAGAACGGAAACACCGCCCAGGGCGGCTCGCAGCGTGTCGACAACGATCATTACGTGCCGGTTGGGGTCGAGTGCCTTCGCCTGCCGGATCACTTCGCGAGTGACGGCAGCGGCTTTCGGCGGCTTCGTGAGCGGCAAGCCTTCGGGCAGCTTCGCAATCTTGATCCGATCGTTGCCCATGGCTTCGAGGCGGTTTGCAACGTCGCCACCGTCCTCGGCAGCAATCACAACAATGGTGGTTGGCTTCGTCTCCCGACCAAGGAAAGGTTCGCCAGCGTCGAGGGCGCCAGCCATGGCAAGGGTGAGCGCGGTTTTGCCTGCGCCCGGCCGTCCGCCGATCGCAATCAGCGTGCCGGTCCGTACCAGTCCTTTGATGAGGGCGTCGGCGGTCGAGTTCTCCTGCGCCTTGAACTCAGAAAAGGATAGAAGGCGGATGCCAGCCGTTTCCGGCGCTGCCTTCGGCTTGTTGTCATTCGCTGCAACGGGAGGGGCTTTTGGAGCGAACAGCTCCTCGCGAAGCTTGGCTAAGCCTTCAGCAAATTTCGACGGCGGACGAACGAGAGGCGCTGCGCCGATGTCGCGCGCGATAATCGCGTGGGCTATGTCGCGGTCAGCTTCAGGGCCGGCGATCTGGATGATCTGAGGATAGTCATCCTGAACGGCCACAATGAAGGACGACTCTTCGGAGCATCCGTCGATGTTGTCGACAATGACAGCCGCCCGCCTTGCGGCAAGCTCGTCGTCGGGCCATTCGTCAGCCGGCAGGCTGGAAACATTGGCCGGGCCAGTGTTGTCCCAATCAGGTTCGCCGTCCGCGTCGGCCGGAGCCAGAACCACGTCGGCGCTGCAATGGCCGTGGTCAAGAAGCCGATCATATACGCCGAAAGTCATTGCCTCGCGGCTATCGGATGCCGGCGTTTCCCGCGAGCCCATGGCCCGTAGTTCTTCGAGATTGGTATCAAGCTGCGTCAATGTCGGTGTCGGCAATTGTTAGCCTCCGGTGATATGCGGCCATGGCCGATTCTGCGATTTGGCGAGCGTAAGACGGGTCCATCGTGGCGACCTTCCCGCCGCCGCCGGTGATGGCGGGGAAGTGGACTTTCGGGCCGTTGGGGGTCTCCAGGAGCCGCAGATTGTGCAGTTGAAGGTATGGAGTGAGTTTCACTGAGAAGCGGGCGACCATCATCGCTCCGCCGCCGCCGTGTCCGCGGCACGGTTCAAGGTATAGGATTTCCATCAATGCTCCTGTTTGGGGGTATGCGGCTATGCAGCCGCTTCTTGCTCCGCCATCCATTTGGACAGCGTGGACTTGCGGGCAGCGACGGTGCCGCCAAGTTTGAAGTGAGGGACGAGCTCGCCGTATGTGAGCCTGTAGACCTGCCGGGGAGTGACGCCGAGGAAGCGCGCGATTGCGTTCGCGCCCATGAGCAAATCGCCCTCAATCACATTATCATTCGCTGCCTGCATTTTTTTCTCCTATCGGGGTTGACACTGTTCAGTTTACAGGGTATTCCTATGAATGGATTACTGTGTCCGCTCCCTTATATCATTTTACATTGTTTGTCAAGGTTTACCTTGCTTGCCGCCGTGCGCCATGCTTTCATGCTCCATCCAAATCAGGAGGTCATTGAATGGCGACAATCACGAAACGGAAATGGAAGACAAGCAAGGGCGTTGAACGCGAGGCGTGGGTGCTCGCCTATACCGATGCAGGCGGCAAGCGGCATAAGGAGCAGTATGAAAAGAAGCGGGATGCCGAGGGTCGCCGCACTGAGGTCACGCACCAGGTTGTCAGCGGCACGTATCGTGCGGATGCCGCCAGCACAACGGTCGAGGATGCCGTTACCGACTACCTGAAAAGCTTAACGGCCCGTCGCGATCGAGGCGAGCATGTTGGTGAGCATTATTACAGGACCGTAGAGGGGCAACTGCGCAACTACGTGGCGCCGACGGATGAGCATCGGGCCAAGCAACCGGAGAAGTCGAGGATAATCTTCGAGGGCGGTATCGGTTCAGTGAAGCTATCACTGTGCACCGCGAAGACCGTGACCGAATTCAAGGACAAACTGCGCGATGCTGGCGTTGGCGTCGTCACGACGCGCCGTATTATCGGGAGCTTGTCGAGATCCTTGCGGCATGCCGTCTCCCGCGATTTGATGGCAGCCAATCCAGCCGTGGGCATCAGAGTAACCGGCAAGCGAGGCGAGGGGCCGAAGAAGGTCGTGCCGCCATCCAAGGTAAACCTTGCCGCGGCTCTGGCAGAGGCAAAGGGAAGCCTTGCAGTTCGGATGAGGCTGTCCGCGTCGGCTGGCGTCCGCGCCTCCGAGCTTTACGCACTCCGATGGAGGCACGTGGCGTTTAATGCTGGCGAGCTCACAGTCGATGGCAGAGTTGATGCATATAAGAACGAAGACACCACGAAATCTCTAGCCGGTATCCGGCAGGTGCCTTTGTCATCGGCCATGCTTGCGGATCTGAGGGCATGGCGCGAGGCGGCAACCAAGAAAGAGGCGGATGACCTGATCTTTCCGAATGCACGCGGCGGGTTCCTGAATCATAAGAACGTTCTGAAACGCGAGTTCCGGCCGCTGCTGATCGCCGCTGCCAAGAAGGCAGAGACGGAAGGCAGGAAGTTCAAGGCTTTCAACTGGCACGCTCTCCGCCACTTCGCTATCAGCACATGGATCGAAGCCGGAATGCAGCCGAAAACCGTGCAAACCTTCGCCGGTCATTCGTCACTTGCCGTCACGATGAGCCGATACGGGCACATGTTCCCTAGCGACAGCCACCGCAACGTCATGGACAGCATATCGTCATCGATTTTCGGTGCCGGGCCGCCCGGTGGCGCACAAATGGCGCATAACGCCGAAGAATCACTGTGAAATAAGCCTTTCCATCCTGATTTGTAATCAGGGGGTCGCGGGTTCGAACCCTGCCGGGGGCACCATTCTTTTCCGCGCGATACGGCCTGCCAACTCATAGCCTGGGTTCGACGCTGCTTCGCTCAATCTCGCACCGGCAGATCTTTTCAGATAGCACGCATCGCTTGATGAACCGCGCGTGAAGGGCTGCTTCAGCGCCAATTCAGGCGCGCCCGCATATCTTCGCCTCATCATCAATGAGGAAACAGCCATGAAGCTCGCTCATCTCTTTCTCGCCGCAACCATTTCCGTCGGTGCGGCTTTCGCGTCCGTCGCACCGGCCACCGCCATGCCGGCCGAGCGGCCGGCGGTGTCGACGCAGGGCGATGTCGTTCAAATCCGTGATGGCTGGCGAGGTGATCGCGACCGCGACGACCGTGGCTGGCGAGGTGATCGCGACCGTGACGACCGTGGCTGGCGCGATGGGCGCGACTGGCGTCGCTCCGACTGGCGTGATGATCGCCGTCACTGGCGGCGGTGGCGCGCCGAGCGTTGGCAGGAACGCCGTGAGTGGCGTGATCGCGATCGCGGCATGCCGTTCTGGCTCTACCGCAGCTGACGATAACGGCCCGGATCATCCGGGCCGTTACTCATTGAGTGACGGGTTCGTTGACGCTCGCCTCGATCCTGTCGCCATTGCCGGCCTGTCCGACGCCGGAGGGCGACATCATCGCAATGCTGAGCACGGAGGCGACCATGAAGGCGACGACGGCGATCATTATGCGCATAAGCGTTCAATCCTCGTTCGATTCCGGGATTAACGCATGATCGCCGTCCGCGTTCCTGCCAGTAATTATTGTACCTGTCCCGGCGTCGCCGGGCCGGGCGCCGTCGGCGACAGAGGATCGGGCTGGTGGATGGGGTGCGACGTGTCCACCCAGATGATACTGATGATAATCACGACGAAGACCGCGATGAAGAGGATACCGAAGATCAGCGGTCGAATGGCCATGATAGGGATCGTTCCTTCTTGCTTCTGAGCCGGTTGCGGCAACCGATCATTGCCCGATCATAGTGCTCCGGGGCGTCATTCCAAGGCAAAAGTGGATTTTTCTGGCATCGGAGCCGACTTGACTATGGGTTAGCGGCGAACGAGTGAAAGCGGCTTGCCGCCTTCCTCCTTCGATTTGTCGAAATTGCCGTCAGCGCGCATGTCGAAGCCAAGCGACGAACCGTCAAGGCTCATCAGCGTCAGCCCGAAACCCTCAATATGCCAGACGGCGAGCTTCAGTCTGGCGACGTTGGCAACGCAGTCCCCCGAAAGGGACAGAGGCGCGTTGCCCTCCGCATCGACACGGCCGTTGAGTGTCACGCCGCAAAGCCTTTCGCCGTTCGGTCTTTGCATCGTCCATATCCCGGCAAGGCTGGTGACGCTCGGCAGGTGATCGACGCCGTCAGGTGCGGCGATCAGCAACAGCGGCGCACCATCCTCCGTCTTCATCGGCGAACCTTCGTTCTCGACGAAGCGAGCGAGCACCTTGCGCGTCGCATCGATCAGGATGACGCCGCCATTGCCATCGAAATTCCAGGAATAGGCTTCGGCAAGTGCCGGCAGCGGCTTGATACAGGAGGCCTGACCGGAGACCGAATAGCCGCCGATCGCTTCGCCGGTTTCCAGCGTCAACCGGCATCCGCTCGCACCGTCCTCCGGGGCAACGAGATAGGTTCCGGCCTGCGCTTTGAGAATATCGGGGTCGATACCCTGTCCATATGCCAGTCCACAGGAAAGCAGCACCGCTGCCGGAGCCATCAGTCTAGGGATGATACGGACCATGACAATTACCCTTTGCCGCAGCCGGCCTATACCTTCAAGTGGAGCCGCGCCGCATAAAGCGCGATCGCCGCCGCATTCGAGACGTTGAGCGATTTGATCGCGCCTGGCATGTCGAGACGGGCAAGTGCGTTGACGGTTTCCCGCGTCTTTTGCCGAAGCCCCTTACCCTCGGAGCCGAGCACCAGCGCCACTTTCTCGCCGGAGAAGGTGCCTTCGAGCGGTGCCGGCCCTTCCGAATCGAGGCCGATGGTGGAGAAACCGAGCTTGTGCAATTCGCCGAGCGCATCGGCGAGATTGGTAACTTGTATATAAGGTATCAGTTCCAGCGCGCCCGAGGCGGACTTGGCGAGCACGCCCGATTCGGTCGGGCTATGTCGCTGCGTGGTAATGACCGCACCCGCGTTGAAGGCGACGGCCGAGCGCATGATCGCGCCGACATTGTGCGGATCGGTCACCTGATCGAGGACGAGCAGGAGGGGGCTGTCCTTCAGCGCTTCGAGCCGGCGTACCGGAAGTGGCCGTGTTTCCAACATCACGCCCTGATGGATCGCCTCCGGGCCGAGCACCTTGTCGATCTCCTGCGGCGAAACGATCTCGAAGGGAATGCCGAGCGCCTCGACGTCGACTTCGAGCCGCGCGAGCGCGTTCTGCGTCACGAACAGCTTGATCTTCTTGCGCTCGGGATTGTCGAGCGCCGCGCGCACCGTATGCAGGCCATAGAGATGCACGTGGTCGGGCGCAAGCGCCGGCGGCTTCCAATCGTCGCCGCCGCGCTTTCGCTTCTGCGGCTGAGGCGTCGGAATCTCCCCGCGTTCGCGCTTGGCGTCGCGGTGGGCGCGCCGCAGAGTGGCGTAATGCGTATCCTTGGCGGATGGGTCTGTCGCGGTCTTGCCGCCGGATTTGTTGTCTTTGCTCATGCGGCTTTATAGCCATGGCGCTCGCTGCCGCATAGGCTTTCTTTCATATGCCGGCTTTCGGTGGCGAATGAAATTTTTCGTGTTTTTTCCGTTGTCATCGTGTTGACAGACTGAAATGCTCCGGTCATATACGCGGCGCAGACGACGGGCCGCAACGCTTCGAAGTCTGACGAACTTGGTCTTGCGATCCGGACGAAAAACTGGAGAGATGCCCGAGTGGTTAAAGGGGACGGACTGTAAATCCGTTGGCTCAGCCTACGTTGGTTCAAATCCAACTCTCTCCACCATTCGTCATCGGATCGGACCACCCCGCGGGTATAGCTCAATGGTAGAGCAGCAGCCTTCCAAGCTGAATACGCGGGTTCGATTCCCGCTACCCGCTCCAGTTTCCGTTAAGCCACTTCATACGACCGCTGCAGCGGTCGTCCCGAGATGTCTCCGGCGCTGGCGGAGAAGCTGACGATTGCGGTTATCGGCTGGCAGGGAAGGGCGCTCGGCGCCGAACGTCTATGGCGCGTCGCAGGCGGTCCATGCGATTTTCTTTAAGATTTCAGCGATTTTCGAGGGGGCTTTGGCGAATCGCCTTGCAGGCGGCGAATTGTCTCCCATATGCGCTGTCAGGCCAAGAATGGCGTCTGCAATTAAGTCTTGCGCAATGTCGCCGAAAGCCTTAAACGGCGGCACTAAACCGGTTCGCCGGGGCCACCATTTTCGTTCACAGGAAGCATTCAAATGGGAAAGAGTAAGTTTGAGCGCAACAAGCCGCACGTCAACATTGGCACGATTGGCCACGTTGACCACGGCAAGACGTCTCTGACGGCAGCGATCACGAAGTACTTCGGTGAGTACAAGGCGTACGACCAGATCGACGCGGCTCCGGAAGAAAAGGCGCGTGGCATCACGATCTCGACGGCGCACGTCGAGTACGAGACGCCGGCGCGCCACTATGCGCACGTCGACTGCCCCGGCCACGCCGACTACGTCAAGAACATGATCACCGGTGCTGCCCAGATGGACGGCGCGATCCTGGTGTGCTCGGCCGCTGACGGCCCGATGCCGCAGACGCGTGAACACATCCTGCTGGCCCGCCAGGTTGGCGTTCCGGCGATCGTGGTGTTCCTGAACAAGGTCGACCAGGTTGACGACGCCGAGCTTCTCGAACTGGTCGAGCTCGAAGTTCGCGAACTGCTGTCGTCCTACGACTTCCCGGGCGACGAAATCCCGATCGTCAAGGGTTCGGCGCTTGCTGCTCTTGAAGATTCGGACAAGAAGATCGGCGAGGATTCGATCCGCGAGCTGATGGCTGCTGTCGACGCCTACATCCCGACGCCTGAGCGTCCGATCAACCTGCCGTTCTTGCTGCCGATCGAAGACGTGTTCTCGATCTCGGGCCGCGGCACGGTTGTGACCGGCCGCGTCGAGCGTGGCATCGTCAAGGTTGGCGAAGAAGTCGAGATCGTCGGCATCCGCCCGACGACGAAGACGACGGTGACCGGCGTTGAAATGTTCCGCAAGCTGCTCGATCAGGGTCAGGCTGGCGACAACATCGGCGCGCTGATCCGCGGCGTCACCCGTGACGGCGTTGAGCGTGGCCAGATTCTGTGCAAGCCGGGTTCGGTCAAGCCGCACAAGAAGTTCATGGCAGAAGCCTACATCCTGACGAAGGAAGAGGGTGGCCGTCATACGCCGTTCTTCACCAACTACCGTCCGCAGTTCTACTTCCGCACGACCGACGTGACGGGCATTGTGACGCTGCCGGAAGGCACGGAGATGGTGATGCCAGGCGACAACGTCACGGTATCGGTCGAGCTGATCGTTCCGATCGCGATGGAAGAAAAGCTGCGCTTCGCTATCCGCGAAGGCGGCCGCACCGTCGGCGCCGGTATCGTCGCGTCGATCGTCGAGTAACTTTCCAGTTATCCGCAATTATGAAGACCCCGCTGGAAACAGCGGGGTTTTTCATTTTCATGGCTTCCTGTAAGGTTTAACAGGTGTTGTAAAAATATCGTTAAATTGGCCTGTCACAGTATTTTGTTCATCTCACGTTCAGAAACAGGTTTGTGATTGGACCATTGTAGTCCAGACTCCTTCTTGCAAAGAGGAGAGCCCGGATGATTCCAAAGGCCACATTCGCTGCGACGATATTCGCGATGTATGTTTTCACGATGTTTTTCATCGCTGCAATTCCGCAAGAAGTTGTTCAGTCTGCCGGAGTGCAGATTGGCGAGGTAAGTGTCGTCAAGTGACGACCTTTGCCGAGCATCGCAGGGTTCTGCGATGATCGGAAATGATCGGCCAGGTGCTCCCGGATAGGATGCTCCTGGCGACGCGGGGGTGAACCCTTGCATGACGCTCGCTTGCTCTTCGCGCGGAAGCGTCTATCTATGCCTCCGATTTCATGACGCGGAGGATATTCCATGAAGAGACGTATTCTGTTCACGGGCGGTTCGGGCAAGGCAGGTCGCCATGCTGTGCCATGGCTCGTCAATGCCGGCTACGAGGTTCACAACCTCGATCTCGTTCCGCTGGATAGCCCCGGCGTCACCAATCTCATCGCCGACATCACCGATAGCGGTCAGGTGTTCAATGCGCTCTCGATGCATCGCGATTTTCCCGATCTCGATGCGGGCAGGGGCGTGCAGCCCTTCGACGCCGTCGTGCATTTCGCCGCCATCCCGCGCATCCTGATCAAGCCCGACAACGAAACTTTCCGCATCAACACGATGGGCACTTATAATGTCATCGAGGCGGCGGTGAAGCTCGGCATCCGGAAGATTATCGTCGCATCGAGCGAGACGACTTATGGCGTCTGCTTTGCCGAAGGCCATCGCGATTTCCACCAGTTTCCGCTGGAGGAGGATTACGACGTCAATCCGATGGATTCCTACGGCCTTTCGAAGGTGGTCAACGAAAAGACGGCGCGCGCCTTTGCCGAACGTTCGGGCTTCGACATCTATGCGCTGCGCATCGGCAACGTCATCGAGCCTGACGAATACGAGAAGTTCCCGACCTATTTCGCCCATCCCGAGATGCGCAAGCGCATCGCCTGGAGCTATATCGACGCCCGCGACCTCGGGCAGATCTGCCATCTCTGCATCGAGAAGGACGGTCTCGGCTATCAGGTCTTCAATGCCGCCAACGACACCGTCTCGGCCAATACGCCATCGACGGAGCTTGCGAAGCGATTCTTTCCGAACGTGCCCTTCACCCGCGAGATCGGCGAATATGAGGGCCTGCTCTCCAACCGCAAGATCCGCGAGGTGCTGGGCTTTAAGGAAGAGCACGATTGGCGCAAGTACGTGAAGGTCTGAACGGATCGTGGTTATGCGATTGAATTGAAAGGCCGATCGTTCGCATATCAGGAGAATGGCTTTGAAAATCGAAAATCGTGCTTGCCAATCCCGTGTCGTCGTCTTAAAGGGAGCGCCATGCTTTTCAGCAGCGATTTGCGGGCCTTGGCTCAGGCGCTGAATGATCGGTATGAAGGGGTATAGCTCAGTTGGTAGAGCGGCGGTCTCCAAAACCGCAGGTCGTAGGTTCGAGCCCTACTGCCCCTGCCATTTTCCTGGATGCGGGACAGCGCGCACATGCTCGCGGCATTTCCGGCCGGGGATTGATTGGTGGTAAGTAATTTCGTTAAACTTCGGTTTCCCTCTTGTGTATTCGGAAATCGGTGTTTATTTAGGGTTCAACAGACACGCGGTGCGTGGGGCTGATAGTTTCAGCTTTACGCGCCGTAATTGCGTGGGCAGTCGATGGCATCCAAATCCAATCCGTTTGCGTTTCTGCAGCAGGTTCGCTCCGAGACGTCCAAAGTTACATGGCCGTCGCGCCGCGAGACCATGATCTCGACGGTCATGGTGCTGGTGATGGTGGTTTTCGCCGCGCTGTTTTTCTTTGCCGCTGACCAGCTGATCGGCTGGGCTCTGAGCTTCGTGCTGAATACCGGCAACTGATACGGGTGGAGATAAAAATGGCGGCACGTTGGTACATCGTCCACGCGTATTCCAATTTTGAAAAGAAGGTGGCTGAAGACATCGAGAACAAGGCTCGCCAGAAGGGGCTTGAGCACCTGTTCGAGAAGATCCTCGTGCCGACTGAAAAGGTGGTGGAAGTGCGTCGCGGCCGCAAGGTCGATTCCGAGCGCAAGTTTTTCCCGGGCTATGTCATGGTTCGTGCCAATCTGACGGACGAAGCCTATCACCTGATCAAGAATACGCCGAAGGTCACAGGTTTCCTCGGCTCCGACAATAAGCCCGTTCCGATTCCGGATTATGAAGCCGAGCGCATTCTCGGCCAGGTCCAGGAAGGTGTCGAGCGGCCGAAGGCCTCCATTACCTTCGAGATCGGCGAGCAGGTCCGCGTTTCCGACGGCCCGTTCGCTTCGTTCAACGGCACGGTTCAGGATGTGGACGAAGAACGTTCGCGCCTGAAGGTGGAAGTGTCGATCTTCGGCCGCGCAACGCCGGTCGAGCTGGAATACGCTCAGGTCGAGAAGGTCTGATTGCAGAAACTGGAGGCTGGCCCTTGTGGCCTGTTTCCTGCGGACTTTGTCCGCACCCGCGTGGAAGGTGAGGGGTCTTAGCCGGACCCTAACGATCCGCACCACGCAACCGCAGCCGCCGGAGAGATCCGGCATCACGGGCCGGGCAACCGGCCGTTCATGAAAGGCAGAGAGATATGGCTAAGAAAGTTGCAGGCCAGCTCAAGCTTCAGGTCAAGGCAGGATCGGCAAACCCGTCCCCGCCGATTGGTCCGGCGCTTGGTCAGCGTGGCATTAACATCATGGAATTCTGCAAGGCGTTCAATGCCGCCACGCAGGAAATGGAAAAGGGCATGCCGATCCCGGTCGTCATCACCTATTACCAGGACAAGTCCTTCACCTTCGCGATGAAGCAGCCGCCGGTCAGCTACTGGCTGAAGAAGGAAGCGAAGATCACGTCCGGTTCCAAGACACCCGGCAAGGGCGCCAAGGCCGGCTCCCTCACCAAGGCTCAGATCAAGTCGATCGCAGAAGCCAAGATGAAGGATCTGAACGCAGCGGATATCGAAGGTGCAATGGCGATGATCGAGGGCTCCGCCCGCGCCATGGGCCTGGAAGTGGTGGGTTAAGATCATGGCTGGTAAGCGCACGCAGAAGATCAACGAAGGTGTTGATCCCACCAAGCTCTACGCTCTGACCCTGGCCATCGGCATGGTCAAGGAACGGGCTGTTGCCAAGTTCGACGAAACCATCGAAGTCTCGATGAACCTCGGCGTCGACCCGCGCCATGCGGACCAGATGGTCCGCGGCGTCGTCAACCTGCCGAACGGCACGGGCCGTACGGTTCGTGTTGCCGTCTTCGCTCGTGGCGCCAAGGCTGACGAAGCCAAGGCCGCTGGTGCCGATATCGTCGGTGCCGAAGAGCTCGTCGAAATCGTCCAGGGCGGCAAGATCGAATTCGATCGCTGCATTGCCACCCCCGACATGATGCCGCTCGTCGGCCGTCTCGGTAAGGTTCTCGGCCCCCGCGGCATGATGCCGAACCCGAAGGTCGGCACCGTTACGATGGATGTCGCTGGAGCTGTCAAGGCTTCCAAGGGTGGCGCTGTCGAGTTCCGCGTCGAGAAGGCTGGCATTGTTCATGCCGGTATTGGCAAGGCCTCTTTCGAAGCCAAGGCCCTGGAAGAAAACATCCGCGCCTTTGCTGACGCCGTCATCAAGGCGAAGCCGGCTGGCGCCAAGGGTAACTACGTCAAGCGCGTGGCGATTTCCTCGACCATGGGTCCGGGCGTCAAGATCGAGCCCGGCTCGGTCACCGGAGCGCCGACCGCATAAGTTTATGCCGGGCTTTAAGTCCGGTGACTGAATTTCCGGCCTCGCAAGGGGCCGGAATATTCCGGAGAAATCCGGAATCCTGTCCGAGATTGCAGGTGGTTTTCCCTTAATCACTGTGCCTGCATGAGACGGGTAAGACCCGAATTGCATGAAGTTCGCTTCTAGGAACTCGGTTCGAGCCTTGGATGCCTTGTGCCTCTTTAGCCTTGATTGGCGCGAGAGCGCGGGGGGACAGGATCCTCAAGCGTCGCTTGGGATCTCGCATGATCCCAGGAGGCAAAAGGCAACCGGCGGGCCCATTTTCGGTCCCGCCAACTGGAGATAGGCAGTGGAAAGAGCGGAAAAACGCGAATTCGTCACGGAACTGAACGAAGTCTTCAAGGCTTCGGGCTCAGTTGTCGTGGCCCACTATGCTGGTGCCACAGTCGCGCAGATGAACGATTTTCGTTCGAAGATGCGCGCAGCTGGCGGTACCGTCAAAGTCGCGAAGAACCGCCTGGCCAAGATTGCCCTTCAGGGTACGGAAGCGGAAGGGATGTCCAATCTCTTCAAGGGTCAGACGCTGATTGCATACAGCACCGATCCGATCACCGCTCCGAAGGTCGTCATGGATTTCGCCAAGACCAATGACAAGATCATTGTTCTGGGCGGCGCCATGGGAACAACCACGCTCAACGCCGATGCAGTCAAGTCGCTTGCGACCCTGCCTTCGCTCGATGAGTTGCGTGCGAAGCTGCTGGGCATGATCCAGACACCGGCTACCCGCATCGCTGGGGTTGTTGCAGCACCGGCAAGCCAGCTTGCCCGCGTGTTTGCGGCCTACGCCAAGAAGGACGAAGCCGCGTAAGGCGGTTTTTCGCTGTTTATAATCAACCGGTTCGAACCGAACAAAAGGAACTAGTAAAATGGCTGATCTCGCAAAGATCGTTGACGACCTCTCCTCGCTGACCGTTCTGGAAGCTGCAGAACTGTCGAAGCTTCTCGAAGAAAAGTGGGGCGTTTCCGCAGCTGCTCCGGTAGCTGTTGCTGCCGTTGGTGGCGGTGCTGCTGCTGCTGTCGTTGAAGAAGAAAAGACCGAATTCGACGTCATCCTCGTCGAAGCTGGTGCCAACAAGATCAACGTCATCAAGGAAGTCCGCGCCATCACCGGTCTCGGCCTCAAGGAAGCCAAGGACCTCGTCGAAGCTGCTCCGAAGGCTGTCAAGGAAGGCGTCAACAAGGCTGAAGCCGCTGACATCAAGAAGAAGCTTGAAGACGCTGGCGCCAAGGCCGACGTCAAGTAATCCTAAACTGCTTTTGGGAGGCAGTATTTCTACTGCCTCCCATTTGCCGTTTTTCTGAACGAATTACCCAAAAGCCGCGTCGAAACGGCTTTTGGGTAATGGGTTCTTCAAAAGGATGGTCTCCCACCGAGGGCAGCACAGCAATCCGAGCTGAGCGTTTTCCGGGGTCGGACGAGATTGAACTACTCATTGATTGACGGGATCGACTGGCCATCGGTTCCCGTCCGTTGCAGGCCCGGGTGCAAGATTTTGAAGGAGCGACGATGGCTCAGACCCTTTCGTTCAACGGTCGCAGGCGCGTACGCAAGTTTTTTGGTAAGATCCCCGAAGTCGCAGAAATGCCGAACCTCATCGAGGTTCAGAAGGCGTCCTACGACCAGTTTCTGATGGTTGAAGAGCCGAAGGGCGGCCGGCCCGATGAGGGTCTTCAGGCCGTCTTCAAGTCGGTTTTCCCGATCACCGATTTCTCCGGCGCATCGATGCTGGAATTCGTGTCCTACGAGTTCGAACTGCCGAAGTTCGACGTTGACGAATGCCGTCAGCGCGACCTGACCTATGCGGCGCCGCTGAAGGTGACGCTGCGCCTCATCGTGTTCGATATCGACGAGGATACCGGCGCGAAGTCGATCAAGGACATCAAGGAACAGTCCGTCTACATGGGCGACATGCCGCTCATGACCAACAACGGCACGTTCATCGTCAACGGCACCGAGCGCGTCATCGTCTCCCAGATGCACCGTTCGCCGGGCGTCTTCTTCGACCACGACAAGGGCAAGAGCCATTCGTCCGGCAAGCTGCTCTTTGCTGCGCGTGTCATCCCCTATCGCGGTTCCTGGCTCGATATCGAATTCGACGCCAAGGACATCGTCTACGCCCGTATCGACCGCCGCCGCAAGATCCCTGTGACGTCGCTGCTGATGGCGCTCGGCATGGACGGCGAGGAAATCCTCGACACCTTCTACACGAAGTCGCTCTACAAGCGCGACGGCGAAGGCTGGCGCATTCCCTTCAAGCCGGAAACGCTGAAGGGTGCCAAGGCAATCACCGAAATGGTCGACGCCGATACCGGTGAAGTCGTCGTGGAAGCCGGCAAGAAGTTGACCCCGCGCCTGCTGCGCCAGCTTTCCGACAAGGGTCTGAAGGCCCTCAAGGCTGCCGACGACGATCTTTATGGTAACTACCTTGCCGGCGACATCGTCAACTACTCGACGGGTGAGATCTACCTCGAGGCCGGCGACGAAATCGACGAGAAGACGCTTGGCATCATCCTGGCGAACGGCTTCGACGAGATCCCGGTTCTCGGCATCGACCACATCAATGTCGGCGCCTATATCCGCAACACCCTGACCGCCGACAAGAACGAGAACCGTCAGGACGCTCTGTTCGACATCTACCGCGTCATGCGTCCGGGTGAACCGCCGACCATGGAATCGGCCGAAGCCATGTTCAACTCGCTGTTCTTCGATGCGGAGCGTTACGACCTCTCCGCCGTCGGCCGCGTCAAGATGAACATGCGCCTCGACCTGACCGTCGAAGACACCGTCCGCATCCTGCGCAAGGACGACATCCTGGCCGTGGTCAGGATGCTGGTCGAACTGCGCGATGGCAAGGGCGAGATCGACGACATCGACAACCTCGGCAACCGCCGCGTCCGTTCGGTCGGCGAGCTGATGGAAAACCAGTACCGTCTCGGCCTGCTGCGCATGGAGCGCGCGATCAAGGAACGCATGTCCTCGATCGAGATCGACACGGTCATGCCGCAGGATTTGATCAACGCCAAGCCGGCAGCCGCCGCCGTGCGCGAATTCTTCGGTTCCTCGCAGCTCTCGCAGTTCATGGACCAGGTCAACCCGCTCTCGGAAATCACCCACAAGCGCCGTCTTTCGGCTCTTGGCCCGGGCGGTCTGACCCGTGAGCGCGCCGGCTTCGAAGTCCGCGACGTGCACCCGACCCACTATGGCCGCATTTGCCCGATCGAAACGCCGGAAGGCCCGAACATCGGTCTCATCAACTCGCTTGCGACCTTTGCCCGCGTCAACAAGTACGGCTTCATCGAAAGCCCGTACCGCCGAATCGTCGACGGCAAGGTGACGAGCGACGTGCTCTACCTCTCCGCCATGGAAGAGGCGAAGTACTACGTCGCCCAGGCCAACGCCGAGATGAACGCTGACGGTTCCTTCGTCGACGAATTCGTCGTCTGCCGTCATGCCGGTGAAGTCATGCTCGCCCCGCGCGACAGCATGAACCTGATGGACGTCTCGCCGAAGCAGGTCGTTTCGGTCGCAGCCGCGCTCATCCCGTTCCTGGAAAACGACGACGCCAACCGCGCGCTCATGGGCTCGAACATGCAGCGTCAGGCAGTGCCGCTGCTGCGTGCCGAAGCTCCGTTCGTCGGCACCGGCATGGAGCCGGTCGTCGCCCGTGACTCGGGTGCCGCCATCGGCGCCCGCCGCGGCGGCGTGGTCGACCAGGTCGACGCGACGCGTATCGTTATCCGCGCCACGGAAGACCTCGAAGCCGGCAAGTCCGGCGTCGATATCTACCGTCTGCAGAAGTTCCAGCGTTCGAACCAGAACACCTGCGTCAACCAGCGCCCGCTGGTTACTGTCGGTGACGAGGTCAACCGCGGCGACATCCTCGCCGACGGCCCGTCGACCGATCTCGGCGACCTGGCGCTCGGCCGCAACGCGCTCGTCGCGTTCATGCCCTGGAACGGCTACAACTACGAAGACTCGATCCTGCTCTCCGAGCGTATCGTTGCCGACGACGTGTTCACCTCCATCCACATCGAGGAATTCGAAGTGATGGCGCGCGACACCAAGCTTGGTCCTGAGGAAATCACCCGCGATATTCCGAACGTGTCGGAAGAAGCGCTGAAGAACCTCGACGAAGCCGGCATCGTCTATATCGGCGCCGAAGTTCAGCCGGGCGATATCCTCGTCGGTAAGATCACGCCGAAGGGCGAAAGCCCGATGACGCCGGAAGAAAAGCTTCTGCGCGCCATCTTCGGCGAAAAGGCCTCCGACGTGCGCGACACGTCCATGCGCATGCCGCCAGGCACCTACGGCACAATCGTCGAAGTTCGCGTCTTCAACCGCCACGGCGTTGAAAAGGACGAGCGCGCGATGGCGATCGAGCGCGAAGAGATCGAGCGTCTGGCAAAGGACCGTGACGACGAGCAGGCGATTCTCGACCGTAACGTCTACGGCCGTCTGATCGAGATGCTGCGCGGCCAGGCTTCCATCGCCGGCCCGAAGGGCTTCAAGAAGGGCAGCGAGCTTTCGAACGCCGTCGTCTCCGAATATCCCCGCTCGCAGTGGTGGATGTTCGCGGTCGAAGACGAAAAGGTCCAGAGCGAGCTCGAAGCGCTCCGTGGTCAGTACGACGAATCCAAGTCGCGCCTTGAACAGCGCTTCATGGACAAGGTCGAAAAGGTCCAGCGCGGCGATGAAATGCCCCCTGGCGTCATGAAGATGGTCAAGGTCTTCGTCGCCGTAAAGCGCAAGATCCAGCCAGGCGACAAGATGGCCGGCCGTCACGGGAACAAGGGCGTCGTCTCGCGCATTGTGCCGGTGGAGGACATGCCGTTCCTCGAAGACGGCACGCATGTCGACGTCGTTCTGAACCCGCTCGGCGTGCCTTCGCGTATGAACGTCGGCCAGATCCTGGAAACCCATCTGGGTTGGGCTTGCGCCGGCATGGGTCGCCAGATCGGCGAACTGATCGACGCATACAAGGCCAATGGCAACATCGAGCCGCTGCGCAAGACCATCGGCGATGTCGTCGGAGACGGCCCCAAGGCCGAACAGGTCCACGAGTTCGACGACGACTCGGTTCTGCGTCTCGCCGACCAGTGGAAGCGCGGCGTTTCGATTGCGACGCCTGTTTTCGACGGCGCGAATGAAGCCGACGTCAACGACATGCTGCGTCTGGCAGGTCTTAAGGATAGCGGTCAGTCGACGCTCTATGACGGGCGTACCGGTGAGCAGTTCGACCGCCAGGTGACCGTGGGCTACATCTACATGCTGAAGCTCAACCACCTGGTCGACGACAAGATCCATGCTCGTTCGATCGGTCCTTACTCGCTCGTGACCCAGCAGCCGCTGGGCGGCAAGGCGCAGTTCGGCGGCCAGCGCTTCGGCGAAATGGAAGTCTGGGCGCTCGAAGCATACGGCGCGGCCTACACGCTGCAGGAAATGCTGACGGTGAAGTCGGATGACGTCGCCGGCCGCACCAAGGTCTACGAAGCCATCGTCCGCGGAGACGACACGTTCGAAGCCGGTATTCCGGAAAGCTTCAACGTTCTCGTCAAGGAAATGCGCTCGCTGGGCCTCAGCGTCGAGCTCGAGAACACCAAGCTTGACGAGGCGCAGGCAGCTCAGCTGCCCGACGCGGCCGAGTAAGCACTTGATAGGGCGTGCGCTGCCAATGCGGCGCACGCCGGTCCCGCCGGGCGCCGTATCCGTGTCGGCCCGGAAGGGAAGTTTCGCCGCATCCAGCGGTTATTCTCGTTTAAGCGAGGGAGGCGGCTCCCGGGAATTTGCCGCCGACCATCGCATTTTGAGGGCGCTTTAGCCCATGAAGGAGACAGGCATGAACCAAGAGGTCATGAATCTTTTCAATCCGCAGGTGCCTGCACAGAATTTCGATTCCATTCGGATTTCGATCGCGTCTCCGGAGAAGATCCTCTCCTGGTCTTACGGTGAGATCAAGAAGCCGGAAACCATCAACTACCGTACGTTCAAGCCGGAACGCGACGGTCTGTTCTGCGCGCGCATCTTCGGTCCGATCAAGGACTACGAATGCCTGTGCGGCAAGTACAAGCGTATGAAGTACAAGGGCATCATCTGCGAAAAGTGCGGCGTCGAAGTCACGCTGTCGCGCGTTCGCCGTGAGCGCATGGGCCATATCGAGCTCGCCGCTCCCGTTGCCCACATCTGGTTCCTGAAGTCGCTGCCGAGCCGCATTTCGACGCTGCTCGACATGACGCTGAAGGATGTCGAGCGCGTCCTCTACTTCGAAAACTACATCGTCACCGAGCCGGGCCTGACCGCCTTGAAGGAGCACCAGCTCCTCTCGGAAGAAGAGTACATGCTCGCTGTCGACGAATACGGCGAAGACCAGTTCACCGCGATGATCGGCGCTGAGGCGATCTACGAGATGCTGGCCTCGATGAACCTCGAAAAGATCGCTGGCGACCTGCGCGCAGAGCTTGCCGACACCACGTCGGATCTCAAGCAGAAGAAGCTGATGAAGCGCTTGAAGATCGTCGAGAACTTCATGGAGTCGGGCAACCGTCCGGAATGGATGATCATGAAGGTCGTTCCGGTCATCCCGCCGGATCTGCGCCCGCTGGTTCCGCTCGACGGCGGCCGTTTCGCGACGTCGGATCTGAACGATCTCTACCGCCGTGTCATCAACCGTAACAACCGTCTGAAGCGCCTGATCGAGCTTCGTGCGCCTGGCATCATCATCCGCAACGAAAAGCGCATGCTGCAGGAATCCGTTGACGCGCTGTTCGACAACGGCCGTCGCGGCCGTGTCATTACCGGCGCCAACAAGCGTCCGCTGAAGTCGCTCTCCGACATGCTGAAGGGCAAGCAGGGCCGCTTCCGTCAGAACCTGCTCGGCAAGCGCGTCGACTATTCCGGCCGTTCGGTTATCGTCACCGGTCCGGAACTGAAGCTGCATCAGTGCGGCCTGCCGAAGAAGATGGCGCTCGAGCTCTTCAAGCCATTCATCTATGCCCGCCTCGACGCCAAGGGTTACTCCTCGACCGTCAAGCAGGCCAAGAAGCTGGTCGAGAAGGAAAAGCCGGAAGTCTGGGATATCCTCGACGAGGTCATCCGCGAGCATCCGGTTCTCTTGAACCGCGCACCGACGCTGCACCGCTTGGGCATCCAGGCCTTCGAACCTATCCTGGTCGAAGGCAAGGCAATCCAGCTGCATCCGCTCGTCTGCACGGCCTTCAACGCCGACTTCGACGGTGACCAGATGGCCGTTCACGTGCCGTTGTCGCTCGAAGCCCAGCTCGAAGCCCGCGTGCTGATGATGTCGACCAACAACATCCTGCACCCGGCCAACGGCGCGCCGATCATCGTTCCCTCGCAGGACATGGTTCTCGGCCTCTACTATCTGTCGATCCTCAACCAGAACGAGCCGGGCGAAGGCATGGCCTTCTCCGATCTCGGCGAGCTGCATCACGCCCTCGAAAGCAAGGTCGTGACGCTGCACACCAAGATCCGTGGCCGCTTCAAGTCGGTCGACGAGGATGGCAAGCCTTACTCGAAGATCTATGAGACGACGCCTGGCCGTCTGCTCATCGGCGAACTGCTGCCGAAGAACGGCAAGGTGCCCTTCGATATCTGCAACCAGGAAATGACCAAGAAGAACATCTCGAAGATGATCGACACGGTCTATCGCCATTGCGGACAGAAGGACACGGTCATTTTCTGCGACCGCATCATGCAGCTCGGCTTTTCCCATGCCTGCCGCGCCGGCATTTCGTTCGGCAAGGACGACATGGTCATTCCGGATGCCAAGGCCAAGATCGTTGCCGACACCGAAAACCTGGTGAAGGAATACGAGCAGCAGTACAATGATGGCCTCATCACCCAGGGCGAGAAGTACAACAAGGTTGTCGATGCCTGGGGCAAGGCGACCGAAAAGGTCGCCGAAGAGATGATGGCCCGCATTAAGGCGGTCGAATTCGACGAGAAGACCGGTCGCCAGAAGCCGATGAACTCGATCTACATGATGAGCCACTCCGGTGCCCGCGGTTCTCCGAACCAGATGCGCCAGTTGGGTGGTATGCGTGGCCTTATGGCCAAGCCGTCGGGCGAAATCATCGAGACCCCGATCATCTCGAACTTCAAGGAAGGCCTGACCGTCAACGAGTATTTCAACTCGACCCACGGCGCCCGCAAGGGTCTGGCAGACACCGCCCTGAAGACCGCCAACTCCGGCTACCTGACCCGCCGTCTCGTCGACGTCGCGCAGGATTGCATCGTCACGCACGTCGATTGCGGAACGCAGACGGGCCTCACCATGACCGCCATCGTCGATGCCGGCCAGGTGGTTGCCTCGATCGGCGCCCGTATCCTCGGCCGCACGGCGCTCGACGACATCGATCATCCGGTCACGGGTGAGCGCATCGTCGATGCCGGCAGGATGATCCTCGAGCCCGACGTCGTCGAAATCGAGAAGGCCGGCATCCAGTCGATCCGCATCCGCTCGGCACTGACCTGCGAAATCCAGACGGGCGTCTGCTCGGTCTGCTACGGCCGCGACCTCGCGCGCGGTACGCCGGTCAATATGGGCGAAGCCGTCGGCGTCATCGCTGCTCAGTCGATCGGCGAGCCGGGCACCCAGCTCACCATGCGTACCTTCCACCTTGGCGGTACGGCAACCGTGGTCGACCAGTCGTTCCTCGAAGCCTCGTACGAAGGTACGGTGCAGATCAAGAACCGCAACATCCTGCGCAACTCCGATGGCAACCTCGTTGCCATGGGCCGCAACATGACCGTCCAGATCCTGGACGAACGTGGTGTCGAGCGGTCGTCGCAGCGTGTGGCCTACGGTTCGAAGCTGCATGTCGACGAAGGCGACAAGGTCAAGCGCGGCCAGCGCCTGGCAGAGTGGGACCCCTACACCCGTCCGATGATGACGGAAGTGGCTGGTACCGTTCAGTTTGAAGATCTGGTCGACGGTCTCTCCGTTCTGGAAGCGACCGACGAATCGACCGGCATCACCAAGCGTCAGGTTATCGACTGGCGTTCGACCCCGCGCGGCTCAGACCTCAAGCCGGCGATCGTCATCAAGGATGCCAGCGGCAATATCGCGAAGCTGTCCCGTGGTGGTGACGCCCGCTTCTTCCTCTCGGTCGATGCGATCCTGTCGGTCGAGCCGGGCACGAAGGTCTCCCAGGGTGACGTTCTCGCCCGTTCGCCGCTCGAAAGCGCCAAGACCAAGGACATCACCGGCGGTCTGCCGCGTGTTGCCGAGCTGTTCGAAGCCCGCCGTCCGAAGGACCACGCCATCATCGCAGAGATCGATGGTACGATCCGCCTCGGCCGCGACTACAAGAACAAGCGTCGCGTCATCATCGAGCCGGCGGAAGACGGTGTCGAGCCTGTCGAATACCTGATCCCGAAGGGCAAGCCCTTCCACCTTCAGGAAGGCGACTATATCGAAAAGGGTGACTACATCCTCGACGGTAACCCGGCTCCGCACGACATCCTGGCGATCAAGGGCGTGGAGGCTCTGGCCTCTTACCTCGTCAACGAGATCCAGGAAGTCTACCGCCTGCAGGGCGTCGTCATCAACGACAAGCACATCGAGGTGATTGTCCGTCAGATGCTGCAGAAGGTGGAGATCACCGATGCGGGCGACTCGACCTATATCGTCGGCGACAATGTCGACCGGATCGAGCTCGAAGACGTCAACGATCACCTGATCGAGCAGGGCAAGAAGCCAGCCTATGGCGATCCGGTTCTTCTCGGCATCACCAAGGCGTCGCTGCAGACCCCGTCCTTCATCTCGGCCGCGTCCTTCCAGGAAACGACCAAGGTGCTGACGGAAGCTGCAATCGCCGGCAAGACAGACGGTCTGCAGGGTCTGAAGGAAAACGTCATCGTCGGCCGCCTCATCCCGGCCGGTACCGGCGGCACCATGACCCAGATCCGCCGCATCGCCACGTCGCGCGACGAGATGATCCTCGAAGAGCGCCGCAAGGGCACGGGTGCTGCCGTTGCCACGCCGATGCTGCAGGACATGGCTGAAAAAGCTCCGGCTGCGGAATAATCCGCGGCTGAAGTCGACGAATTGAAAAACCGCCCGGAGCGATCCGGGCGGTTTTTTTATTTTTAGTTTGCGCTGATTGGGCGAGGAGGGAGGCTGCTTTCGCTTATGCTGCCTTGACAGCGTCAGCGGCGGCTCCGTTCAGTTGAACCGGATGATCGCGACTTCGCCCTCGACGGCTCCCTGGTAGGCAGAGGCGTGCGGCTCTTCGGCCGGGATCTCGGTCAGCATGCCGATCTGGTCGAGATCGGCCTCGATGAAGCCTTCCTCGGCTAGGGCGTTCAAGGCCTCGCGTACGGCAGTGTCGTCGTCAGGCGCCTTCAGCATGATGTGCAGGTCGATACCTTCGCTGGCGTCGGACTCGTAGCCCTTGCCGATGATGATGAAGATCATCGGGCCGTCGAAATTATTGTCGTTATCAGGTGTCGTTATCATCGCCTGTCCTTCGGCTCTTTGACGATTCGGTCGCTCGAATCCCGCTGTGAGGGCCGAACGCCGCAATTGCTGATTCCTTAACTGCTTTTGCTGCAATGCCCAAGTTTTTATCTTCGAGCACAGCCGTGAATTCATCTAGAAGGATGAAACAGGGCGTTCGGCCGGCATATCAAGGCGATACGGCGAGTTTATTTCTTAACCGGCCTTGACGAGACGGGTGGAAACCAGTAGTACCCCGGCCATCAGATCCCATGTGAGGCTTGGCTGTTCGGGGCGACTCGCCCTGAAGTTCACCTCAAACAAGGTTCTAAACGCACGTTGAAGTCATGATGCTGCACGCACGACGCATGTCCTATGCGTCCTCTGCTCCTTGTGGTCCATCTGCGGAAGCGGATCGGGCCATATTTTGCGCATTGACGGAAAGCGTACGGCACTGCCGGAGACGGCGCGAGTTCAAGCCCGCAAGGGTACTGAGATAAAACGTAAGGGATGGTTGAATGCCTACCGTAAACCAGCTGATCCGCAAGCCTCGCCAGGCGAACGTAAAGCGTAACAAGGTTCCCGCACTCCAGGAGAACCCGCAGAAGCGCGGCGTTTGCACGCGCGTCTACACGACGACGCCGAAGAAGCCGAACTCGGCTCTGCGTAAGGTCGCAAAGATCCGCCTGACCAACGGCTTCGAAGTCATTGGTTACATCCCCGGCGAAGGTCACAACCTTCAGGAACACTCCGTCGTCATGATCCGTGGCGGCCGCGTCAAGGACCTTCCGGGTGTCCGTTATCACATCATCCGCGGCGTTCTCGATACCCAGGGTGTCAAGAACCGCAAGCAGCGCCGCTCCAAGTACGGCGCGAAGCGTCCGAAGTAATTCGGCTTTTTGAATAATCCGGCGCTGCGCGAGGTCCTCCGCGTCATGAAGCGCCTTAACGGTTGAAGAGACAAAATATGTCCAGACGTCATAAAGCAGAAAAGCGCGAGATCAATCCGGACCCGAAGTTCGGCGATCTCGTCGTCACCAAGTTCATGAATGCCATCATGCTCGACGGCAAGAAGTCCGTTGCTGAAAACATCGTCTACGGTGCGTTCGACGTTGTCCAGGGCAAGGCCAAGCAGGAGCCGCTCACGGTTTTCCATTCTGCGCTTGAGAACATTGCCCCGCACGTTGAAGTTCGCTCGCGTCGTGTCGGTGGTGCGACCTATCAGGTCCCCGTCGATGTTCGTCCGGAGCGCCGCCAGGCTCTGGCTATTCGCTGGCTGATCGCTGCTGCCCGCAAGCGCAATGAAACGACTATGGTTGACCGCCTTTCCGGCGAACTGCTCGATGCGTCCAACAACCGCGGCTCCGCCGTCAAGAAGCGCGAAGACACGCACAAGATGGCTGATGCCAACCGCGCGTTCTCGCACTATCGCTGGTAATTCCGAACGGTATCGAAAGGCAGTCCACCATGGCTCGCGAATATAAGATCGAAGACTACCGCAATTTCGGTATCATGGCGCATATCGACGCCGGCAAGACCACGACCACCGAGCGTATTCTTTATTACACCGGCAAGTCGCACAAGATCGGCGAAGTCCACGACGGCGCAGCCACCATGGACTGGATGGAGCAGGAGCAGGAGCGTGGCATCACGATCACCTCTGCTGCCACCACGACCTACTGGAAGGGTCGTGACGGCAAAATGCGCCGCTTCAACATCATCGACACTCCCGGCCACGTCGACTTCACCATTGAAGTCGAGCGTTCGCTGCGCGTTCTCGACGGCGCCATCGCGCTGCTCGACGCCAACGCCGGTGTTGAGCCGCAGACGGAAACCGTCTGGCGTCAGGCCGAGAAGTACAATGTCCCGCGGATGATCTTCTGCAACAAGATGGACAAGACCGGTGCGGACTTCTACCGCTCCGTCGAGATGATCAAGACCCGTCTCGGTGCAACGGCTGTCGTTATGCAGCTGCCGATCGGTGCGGAGACCGAATTCAAGGGCGTCATCGACCTGGTCGAGATGAACGCACTTATCTGGCGCGACGAGTCGCTCGGCGCCCAGTGGGATGTCGTCGAGATTCCCGAGGACATGAAGGCCAAGGCTGAAGAATATCGTGAAAAGCTGATCGAGACGGTCGTCGACATCGACGAAGCCGCCACCGAAGCTTACCTCGAGGGCATTCTGCCCGATAACGATCAGATCCGTGCGCTGGTTCGCCGCGGCACGATCGACGTCAAGTTCCACCCGATGTTCTGCGGCACCGCCTTCAAGAACAAGGGCGTGCAGCCGCTGCTCGACGCCGTCGTCGACTACCTGCCGTCGCCGATGGACATCCCGGCCATCAAGGGCATCGATTTCAAGACGGAAGCCGAAATCGAGCGTCATGCCGACGATAGCGAGCCGCTTTCCATGCTCGCCTTCAAGATCATGAACGACCCCTTCGTCGGTTCGCTGACCTTCGCCCGCATCTACTCCGGCAAGCTCGAAAAGGGTACGTCGGTTATCAACACGGTCAAGGACAAGCGCGAGCGCGTCGGCCGTATGCTGCAAATGCACTCCAACTCGCGTGAAGACATCGAAGAAGCCTTCGCAGGCGACATCGTGGCTCTCGCCGGCCTCAAGGAAACCACGACGGGCGACACGCTCTGCGATCCGCTGAAGCCGGTTATCCTCGAGCGCATGGAATTCCCGGAGCCGGTCATCCAGATCGCCATCGAGCCGAAGACCAAGGGCGACCAGGAAAAGATGGGCCTCGCGCTCAACCGCCTGGCTGCTGAAGATCCGTCCTTCCGCGTCAAGACCGACCAGGAGTCAGGCCAGACCATCATCGCCGGCATGGGCGAACTGCATCTCGACATCATCGTCGACCGCATGCGTCGTGAATTCAAGGTCGAAGCAACTGTCGGCGCGCCGCAGGTTGCCTACCGCGAAACCATTACCCGGACGCATGAGGAAGACTACACGCACAAGAAGCAGTCCGGTGGTACCGGCCAGTTCGCGCGCGTCAAGATCGTCTTCGAACCGAACCCGGACGGCGACGAATTCAAGTTCGAATCGAAGATCGTCGGCGGTTCCGTTCCGAAGGAATACATTCCCGGCGTCCAGAAGGGCATCGAAAGTGTTCTGTCTTCGGGTCCGCTCGCAGGCTTCCCGATGCTCGGCGTCAAGGCGACCCTCATCGACGGCGCCTTCCACGACGTCGACTCCTCGGTTCTCGCCTTCGAAATCGCATCGCGTGCCTGCTTCCGTGAAGCAGCCAGGAAGGCCGGCGCACAGCTGCTCGAGCCGATGATGAAGGTCGAAGTCGTCACCCCGGAAGATTACGTCGGCGACGTTATTGGCGACCTGAACTCCCGTCGCGGTCAGATCCAGGGCCAGGAAAGCCGCGGTATCGCGGTCGTCATCAACGCGAACGTCCCGCTCGCGAACATGTTCAAGTACGTCGACAACCTGCGCTCCATGTCCCAGGGCCGCGCCCAGTACACGATGACCTTCGATCACTATTCGCCGGTCCCGTCGAACGTCGCAACTGAAATCCAGGCAAAGTATTCCGGTCAGAAGTGACCGGAATACCAATTGACCGATAACAAGAATTAGATCCCTTCGGGGACTAGCAAAACGGAGACCCGAAAATGGGAAAGAGTAAGTTTGAGCGCAACAAGCCGCACGTCAACATTGGCACGATTGGCCACGTTGACCACGGCAAGACGTCTCTGACGGCAGCGATCACGAAGTACTTCGGTGAGTACAAGGCGTACGACCAGATCGACGCGGCTCCGGAAGAAAAGGCGCGTGGCATCACGATCTCGACGGCGCACGTCGAGTACGAGACGCCGGCGCGCCACTATGCGCACGTCGACTGCCCCGGCCACGCCGACTACGTCAAGAACATGATCACCGGTGCTGCCCAGATGGACGGCGCGATCCTGGTGTGCTCGGCCGCTGACGGCCCGATGCCGCAGACGCGTGAACACATCCTGCTGGCCCGCCAGGTTGGCGTTCCGGCGATCGTGGTGTTCCTGAACAAGGTCGACCAGGTTGACGACGCCGAGCTTCTCGAACTGGTCGAGCTCGAAGTTCGCGAACTGCTGTCGTCCTACGACTTCCCGGGCGACGAAATCCCGATCGTCAAGGGTTCGGCGCTTGCTGCTCTTGAAGATTCGGACAAGAAGATCGGCGAGGATTCGATCCGCGAGCTGATGGCTGCTGTCGACGCCTACATCCCGACGCCTGAGCGTCCGATCAACCTGCCGTTCTTGCTGCCGATCGAAGACGTGTTCTCGATCTCGGGCCGCGGCACGGTTGTGACCGGCCGCGTCGAGCGTGGCATCGTCAAGGTTGGCGAAGAAGTCGAGATCGTCGGCATCCGCCCGACGACGAAGACGACGGTGACCGGCGTTGAAATGTTCCGCAAGCTGCTCGATCAGGGTCAGGCTGGCGACAACATCGGCGCGCTGATCCGCGGCGTCACCCGTGACGGCGTTGAGCGTGGCCAGATTCTGTGCAAGCCGGGTTCGGTCAAGCCGCACAAGAAGTTCATGGCAGAAGCCTACATCCTGACGAAGGAAGAGGGTGGCCGTCATACGCCGTTCTTCACCAACTACCGTCCGCAGTTCTACTTCCGCACGACCGACGTGACGGGCATTGTGACGCTGCCGGAAGGCACGGAGATGGTGATGCCAGGCGACAACGTCACGGTATCGGTCGAGCTGATCGTTCCGATCGCGATGGAAGAAAAGCTGCGCTTCGCTATCCGCGAAGGCGGCCGCACCGTCGGCGCCGGTATTGTCGCGTCGATCGTTGAGTAATTAGCGGCTGGGCCACCTGGCCCAAGGAAAGGATAGGGACGCCGATCTCGGTGTCCCTCTCGATCTTTGAAACCGGTGGCCCGCTAACGTAACTGAAGGTAAGTCGTGTCCCTAAGCGGTGACACGCGGATAACAGACACAAGGATAAAGTCGAATGAACGGCCAGAATATCCGCATCCGCCTGAAGGCGTTCGATCACCGGATTCTCGATGCCTCCACGCGCGAGATCGTATCGACGGCTAAGCGCACCGGTGCAAGCGTCCGGGGCCCCGTTCCGCTTCCGACCCGCATCGAGAAGTTTACGGTCAACCGGTCCCCGCACATCGACAAGAAGAGCCGCGAACAGTTCGAGATGCGCACGCATAAGCGCCTTCTCGATATCGTTGACCCGACCCCGCAGACGGTAGACGCGCTGATGAAGCTCGATCTCGCCGCCGGTGTCGATGTTGAGATCAAGCTCTGAGACCTCGGGTCTTCGGGCTGAGTGAGAAGGATTGAACCGATGCGTTCAGGTGTGATTGCACAGAAGGTGGGAATGACCCGCGTCTATAACGACGCCGGCGAGCATGTCCCGGTAACGGTACTGCGTATGGAAGGCTGCCAGGTCGTCGCCACGCGCACTGTCGAAAAGAATGGCTATACCGCAGTTCAGCTCGGTGCCGGCCAGGCGAAGGTGAAGAACACGTCGAAGGCGATGCGTGGCAACTTTGCCATCGCCAACGTCGAGCCGAAGGCCAAGCTGACGGAATTCCGCGTGTCGGAAGATCAGCTGCTCGAGATCGGCACTGAGATCAAGGCGGGTCACTTTGCAGCCGGTCAGCTCGTCGACGTGACGGGCACGACGATCGGTAAGGGCTTTGCCGGCGCCATGAAGCGCCACGGTTTCGGCGGTCTGCGTGCCACGCACGGTGTGTCGGTGTCTCACCGTTCGCACGGTTCGACCGGCTCGCGCCAGGATCCGGGCAAGGTTTTCAAGAACAAGAAGATGGCTGGTCACATGGGCCAGACGCGCGTCACGACGCAGAACCTGGAAGTAGTTTCGACCGACGAAGATCGTGGTCTGATCCTGATCAAGGGTGCTGTTCCTGGTTCCAAGGGTGCTTGGATCATCGTGCGCGACGCCGTCAAGTCGGCCGCGAAGTAAGGGAGCCAGATCAATGGAATTCAACGTCAAGACCCTCGAGGGAAAAGACGCCGGGAAGGTTTCCCTTTCGGACGCGATTTTCGGCCTCGAGCCCCGTGAAGACATTCTCGCCCGCGTCATCCGCTGGCAGCTTGCCAAGAAGCAGCAGGGCACGCACAAGGCTAAGGGCCGCGCGGAAGTTTCGCGCACTGGCGCCAAGATGTACAAGCAGAAGGGTACGGGCCGCGCCCGCCACCATTCGGCTCGCGCTCCGCAGTTCCGCGGCGGCGGCAAGGCTCACGGCCCGGTCGTCCGCAGCCACGAGCACGATCTTCCGAAGAAGGTTCGTGCACTCGGCCTTCGCCACGCCCTTTCGGCCAAGATCAAGGCCGATGACGTTATCGTCATCGACAACCTGGTTGCCGCTGAAGCCAAGACCAAGGCTCTCGCGTCCGTTTTCGAGACGCTCGGCCTGACCAACGCCCTGTTCATCGGCGGCGCAGAGCTTGACGGAAACTTCAAGCTCGCAGCTCAGAACATCCCGAACATCGATGTTCTGCCGATCCAGGGCATCAACGTTTACGACATCGTGCGCCGCGGCAAGCTCGTGCTTTCCAAGGCTGCGGTTGAAGCGCTAGAGGAGCGATTCAAGTGACCGATCTTCGCCACTACGATGTGATCGTCTCTCCGGCGATCACCGAAAAGTCCACGCTGGTATCCGAAAACAACCAGGTTGTTTTCAACGTCGCCAAGCAGGCGACGAAGCCGGAAATCAAGGCTGCGGTCGAGGCGCTGTTCGGCGTCAAGGTTACGGCTGTCAACACTCTGCTGCGCAAGGGCAAGACCAAGCGGTTCCGCGGTTTCGTCGGCAAGCAGAAGGACGTGAAGAAGGCTGTTGTGACGCTGGCTGAAGGCCAGACGATCGACGTCTCCACCGGTCTCTGAGGTATAAGAAAATGGCATTGAAAACTTTCAATCCGATCACCCCGAGCCAGCGCCAGCTGGTCATCGTCGACCGCTCGGCCCTCTACAAGGGCAAGCCGGTCAAGGCGCTGACGGAAGGTCTGACGAAGAGCGGCGGTCGTAACAACCTCGGCCGCATCACCGCCCGCTTCATCGGCGGTGGTCATAAGCGCACCTATCGTCTGATTGACTTCAAGCGTCGCAAGTTCGACGTCGAAGGCACGGTCGAGCGTATCGAATACGATCCGAACCGCACGGCTTTCATCGCGCTGGTGAACTATGCTGACGGCGAGAAGGCTTATATCCTCGCTCCCCAGCGTCTCGCTGCCGGTGACAAGGTTATCGCTTCCGAGAAGGCTGTCGACGTCAAGCCCGGCAACACCATGCCGCTGCAGTACATCCCGGTCGGCTCCATCATCCACAATGTGGAAATGAAGCCGGGCAAGGGTGGTCAGATCGCTCGCTCCGCCGGTGGTTACGCACAGCTCGTCGGCCGCGACCAGGGCATGGCGATCCTTCGCCTTAACTCCGGTGAACAGCGTCTCGTTCATGGCTCCTGCCTTGCTTCGATCGGCGCCGTCTCCAACCCTGATCACGCCAACATCAACGACGGCAAGGCCGGTCGTACCGTTTGGCGCGGCAAGCGTCCGCATAACCGCGGTGTCGTCATGAACCCGGTCGACCATCCGCACGGCGGTGGTGAAGGCCGCACCTCCGGTGGTCGCCATCCGGTGACACCGTGGGGCAAGCCGACCAAGGGCAAGCGCACCCGGTCGAACAAGTCGACCGACAAGATGATCATGCGCTCGCGTCATCAGCGTAAGAAGTAAGAGAGGAAGTCTCCAATGGCTCGTTCAGTATGGAAAGGTCCGTTCGTTGACGGCTATCTTCTCAAGAAGGCTGAGAAGGTTCGTGAAGGCGGTCGTAGTGAAGTGATCAAGATCTGGAGCCGTCGCTCCACGATCCTGCCGCAGTTCGTCGGTCTCACCTTCGGCGTCTACAACGGCAGCAAGCATATCCCGGTCAGCGTCAATGAAGACATGGTCGGCCACAAATTCGGTGAATTCTCTCCGACCCGCACCTACTACGGTCACGGCGCGGACAAGAAGGCGAAGAGGAAGTAACAATGGGCAAGGCAAAAGCCGAACGCCGGCTGAAGGACAACGAGGCGCAAGCAGTCGCCCGCACGCTCCGCGTCAGCCCCCAGAAGCTCAACCTGGTTGCTGCGGCTATCCGCGGCAAGAAGGTCGAGCGCGCACTCGCTGAGCTGGAGTTCTCCCGCAAGCGCATCGCAGGCGCCGTCAAGAAGACGCTCGAATCTGCGATCGCCAACGCCGAGAACAACCACGATCTCGACGTCGACTCGCTGGTTGTCGCCGAGGCCTATGTCGGCAAGTCGATCGTCATGAAGCGTTTCCACGCTCGTGGCCGCGGTCGCGCGTCGCGCATCGAAAAGCCCTTCGCGCACCTGACGATCGTCGTTCGTGAAGTGCAGGCAGCAGAGGAGGCCGCATAATGGGTCAGAAAATCAATCCAATCGGTTTCCGTCTCGGAATCAACCGTACCTGGGATAGCCGCTGGTTTGCGGACAATGCCGAGTACGGCCAGCTGCTGCACGAAGACCTGAAGATGCGCAAGTTCGTCATGAGCGAACTGAAGCAGGCCGGGATCTCCAAGGTGGTCATCGAGCGTCCGCACAAGAAGTGCCGCGTCACGATCCACTCGGCACGTCCGGGCCTGATCATCGGCCGCAAGGGCGCAGACATCGACAAGCTCCGCAAGAAGCTGTCGGAGATGACGAATTCGGAAACGCACCTCAACATCGTCGAAGTGCGCAAGCCCGAAGTCGATGCGACGCTGGTCGCTCAGTCGATCGCCCAGCAGCTCGAGCGTCGCGTGGCTTTCCGCCGCGCCATGAAGCGCGCCGTCCAGTCTGCGATGCGTCTTGGCGCCGAAGGCATCAAGATCACCTGCGCCGGCCGTCTCGGCGGCGCTGAAATCGCCCGTACGGAATGGTACCGCGAAGGCCGTGTGCCGTTGCACACGCTGCGCGCCGACATCGACTACGGCACGGCTGAAGCAGAAACCGCATTCGGCATCTGCGGCATCAAGGTCTGGATCTTCAAGGGCGAAATCCTTGAGCATGATCCGATGGCTTCCGAGCGCCGCGCGATGGAAGGTGACGCCCAGGGTCCGGCAAGCCGTGATCGTGACCGCGACAGAGACCGTCGCCGCGACAACGCTTGATAGCGCGCGTGGCAGAGAAGTTCGGAGAATAAGAAAATGTTGCAGCCAAAGCGTACCAAGTACCGCAAGCAGTTCAAGGGCCGCATCAAGGGCGTCGCCAAGGGCGGTTCTGATCTGGCATTCGGCGAATTTGGCCTGAAGGCACAGGAACCCAACCGCGTCAACGCGCGCGAGATCGAAGCGGCCCGCCGCGCGATCACGCGTTATATGAAGCGCGCCGGCCGTGTATGGATCCGCGTGTTCCCGGACGTTCCGGTAACCGCAAAGCCGACCGAAGTCCGTATGGGTAAGGGTAAGGGCTCCGTTGAATACTGGGCATGCAAGGTCAAGCCCGGCCGTATGATGTTCGAGATCGACGGTGTCAGCGAAGAAATCGCCCGTGAGGCGCTTCGCCTCGGCTCTGCCAAGCTCTCGGTCAAGACGCGCTTCGTTCAGCGCATTGCAGAGTAAGGGATTGAGCTCATGAAAGCCTCAGACGTTCGCGCGTTCAGCGCTGACCAACTCAAGGACGAGCTTGCCAAGCTGAAGAAGGAGCAGTTCAACCTGCGCTTTCAGAAGGCAACCGGCCAGCTCGAAAAGTCCTCGCGCATCAACGAAGTCCGCAAGGACATCGCCCGCGTGAAAACCATTGCCCGCCAGAAGGCGGCAGAAGTTAAGGCCTAAAGGAAGAAAAATATGCCGAAGCGCATCCTGCAGGGCGTCGTCGTTGGCGACAAGAACGAGAAGACGGTAGTGGTTCGTGTCGAGCGTCGTTTCGCTCACCCGCTGCTCCAGAAGACCGTTCGTCGTTCCAAGAAGTACAAGGCCCACGACGAGAATAACCAGTACAAGATCGGCGATACCGTATCCATCGAGGAATGCGCGCCGATCTCCAAGGACAAGCGTTGGACGGTGATCTCCGCCCAGGGCAAGTAACAGAATTTTGCGCGAGGCCTTGCGTCTCGCCAAAATATCTGTATGAAGCAGCGTCAGAACGCTCGAATGCCGGGCGTTCTTTTGCTTTGAGCGCACGGAAGGTCCCGTTCGGGAAACCACCCTGGCACGATCGATCCCGCGCTATTCAGCTATTGCCGAGTCTGTGCTGCCTTACGGCAGCTCGGCCGGCGAAAATTTTCATAAGCCGGAGTAGGGGGCTAGCCCAACCATTCCGGTAAACCAAGAAGGCGACCTGATATGATTCAGATGCAAACAAACCTCGACGTCGCGGATAATTCCGGCGCACGTCGTGTCATGTGCATCAAGGTGCTGGGCGGCTCGAAGCGCAAGTATGCCTCGATCGGCGACGTCATCGTCGTTTCGATCAAGGAAGCGATCCCGCGCGGCCGCGTGAAGAAGGGTGACGTGATGAAGGCGGTTGTCGTTCGCACCGCCAAGGACATCCGTCGTGCAGATGGCTCCGTCATCCGCTTCGACACCAACGCAGCAGTCCTCATCGACAACAAGAAAGAGCCGATCGGCACCCGTATCTTCGGACCGGTTCCGCGCGAACTTCGCGCCAAGAACCACATGAAGATCATCTCGCTGGCTCCCGAAGTACTGTAAGGAGCGAAGCGATGCAGAAGATTCGTAAGGGCGACAAGGTCGTCATGCTCGCTGGCAAGGACAAGGGCCGTACCGGCGAAGTTGTCCAGGTCATGCCGAAGGAAGATCGTGCCGTTGTTCGTGGCGTCAACGTCGTCAAGCGCCACCAGCGCCAGACGCAGACCCAGGAAGCCGGCATCATCAACAAGGAAGCCCCGGTTCACCTGTCCAACGTTGCAATCATCGACAAGGACGGCAAGCCGACCCGCGTCGGTTTCAAGGTTGTTGACGGCAAGAAGGTCCGTGTGGCCAAGCGTTCTGGAGAAGTGATCGATGGCTGAGGCAAAATATGAGCCGCGGCTCAAGAAGGAATATGTCGAGCGCATCCGCAAGGCGATGCAGGAGCAGTTCTCCTACGCCAACGAGATGATGATTCCGAAACTCGACAAGATCGTGATCAACATGGGTGTCGGCGAAGCGACCGCTGACTCGAAGAAGCCGACGGTAGCTGCCGCCGACCTCGCAGCGATTGCCGGCCAGAAGCCGGTCATCACCCGCGCACGTAACTCTATCGCAGGCTTCAAGGTCCGCGAACAGATGCCGATCGGCGCGAAGGTCACCCTGCGCGGCGCCCGCATGTACGAGTTCTTGGACCGTCTCGTGAACATCGCGCTCCCGCGCGTTCGCGACTTCCGCGGCCTGAACCCGAAAAGCTTTGACGGCCGTGGCAACTTCGCCATGGGCATCAAGGAGCACATTGTGTTCCCTGAGATCAACTACGACAAGGTTGATCAGATGTGGGGCATGGACATCATCGTTTGCACGACGGCGACGACCGACGACGAAGCACGGGCTCTCCTGAAAGAGTTCAGCTTCCCGTTCCGTCAATAACCGTAACGACGAGCGTAGAAAAGGAACCTGACATGGCGAAGACAAGCGCAGTTGAAAAGAACAAGCGCCGCCGTACTACGGTCGCTAACCAGGCCGCTAAGCGGGCTGGGTTGAAGGCGATCATCATGAACCAGGCTCTTCCGATCGAAGAGCGGTTCAAGGCCTCGATCAAGCTGGCATCCCTGCCGCGTGATGGATCGAAGACCCGTATTCGCAATCGTTGCGAAGTTTCGGGGCGTCCGCGCGCATATTACCGCAAACTGCGCATGTCGCGTATTGCGCTGCGTGAACTCGGCAATCTCGGCAAGGTGCCGGGTATCGTCAAGTCGAGCTGGTAAGGAGCAGGTTACATGACAATGACTGATCCGTTGGGCGATATGCTCACTCGCATCCGTAACGGCGCTTCCCGCCGCAAGTCGTCGGTTTCGACGCCTGCTTCGAAGCTCCGTGCACGTGTTCTCGATGTTCTGCAGTCCGAAGGCTACATCCGTGGCTACTCCGTTGTCGATTTCGGCAATGGCAAGTCGGAACTCAGCATCGAGCTGAAATATTATGAAGGCGCATCGGTGATCCGTGAGATCGGCCGTGTGTCCAAGCCGGGCCGCCGGGTTTATGTCTCGGTCAAGTCCATTCCGCAGGTCGCGAACGGTCTCGGCATCACCATCCTTTCGACTCCGAAGGGTGTGATGGCTGATCACCAGGCTCGCGAACAGAACGTTGGTGGCGAGGTTCTTTGCTCGGTCTTCTAAGATCGGGCAGGGATCTCCATAGCGAACAGACAGGATTGAAACATGTCTCGTATCGGTAAAAAGCCCGTTCAGGTGCCTGCTGGGATCACGGCTACGGTCGATGGCCAGAAGGTGACTGCAAAGGGGCCGAAGGGCGAGCTGTTTTTCGTTGCTAACGACGAAATCAGCCTCAAGCTTGAAAATAACGCCGTCGTCGTGACGCCGGTAAACCAGACCAAGGATGCGCGCTCAAAGTGGGGCATGTCCCGCACGATGATCGAAGGCATCTTCAAGGGCGTCAAGGACGGTTTCGAGCGCAAGCTTGAAATCAACGGCGTCGGTTACCGCGCCGCCATGCAGGGCAAGAACCTGCAGCTGGCCCTCGGTTTCAGCCATGACGTGATCTACGAGCCGCCGGTCGGTATCTCGATCGTTGTTCCGAAGCCGACGGAAATCGTCGTCAGCGGCATCGACAAGCAGCAGGTCGGTCAGGTTGCTGCCGAAATCCGCGAATATCGCGGTCCTGAGCCCTACAAGGGTAAGGGCGTCAAGTACGCTGACGAGCGGATCGTCCGCAAAGAAGGCAAGAAGAAGTAAGGATCACGCGAAATGGCTAGCAGGAAAGAAGCACTTGCACGTCGTGCCAACCGCGTGCGCCGTCATCTCAAGTCGGTGGCCAACGGCCGTCCGCGCCTGTCGGTTCATCGCTCCTCGAAGAACATCTACGCCCAGGTCATCGATGACGTGGCCGGCAAGACGCTTGCGTCTGCCTCCACCCTCGAGAAGGATCTGCGCGGTTCTCTGAAGACCGGTGCCGATACCGCCGCCGCTACCGTTGTGGGCAAGCTCCTCGCAGAGCGCGCCTCCAAGGCCGGTGTTACGGAAGTCGTGTTCGACCGTGGCGCCTTCATCTATCACGGCCGCATCAAGGCTCTCGCCGAAGCGGCCCGCGAAGGCGGTCTCACCTTCTGATCAGTTTCCGGCCGGACGCCTCAGGCGCCGGCCGGATTTTCGCCGGACCGCAGGCGCTCTCCGAAAGGGGAGGCTGATGCGGTCCACATTTGTTTGCCGATTGCACCCGGAAAAGAAAAAGGAAGAGGACAATGGCACAGGAAAGAAGGCCGCAGCGGGACGACCGCCAGAGCCGTGAAGAGCGCGATAGCGAATTCGTCGACAAGCTTGTCGCGATCAACCGCGTCGCCAAGGTCGTCAAGGGCGGCCGTCGTTTCGGTTTCGCAGCACTCGTCGTCGTCGGCGACCAGAAGGGCCGCGTCGGCTTCGGCCATGGCAAGGCACGTGAAGTGCCGGAAGCCATCCGCAAAGCAACCGAAGCCGCCAAGCGCGAACTGATCTTCGTACCGCTGCGTGACGGCCGTACGCTGCATCACGACGTTCATGGCCGCCATGGCGCCGGCAAGGTTCTGCTGCGCTCGGCCAAGGTTGGTACCGGCATCATCGCCGGTGGTCCGATGCGCGCCGTATTCGAGACGCTCGGCATGCATGACGTCGTCGCCAAGTCGACCGGTTCGTCGAACCCCTATAACATGGTTCGCGCCACCTTCGACGCTCTGAAGCACCAGGTTCACCCGAAGGACATCGCAGCTCAGCGCGGCATCAAGTATGCAACGCTGCAGGCTCGTCGTGGCGCCTCCGGCAACGCCTCTGAAGAATAAGAGGAGTTTGACAGATGGCCAAGGCTACTAAGAAGGCTGAAGCGAAGACTGTCACGATCGAACAGATCGGCAGCCCGATCCGCCGTCCGGATGTCCAGCAGCGCACGCTGATCGGTCTCGGACTGAACAAGATGCACCGTCGCCGCACGCTGGAGGATACCCCTTCCGTTCGTGGTATGATCCGTGCTGTCCAGCATCTCGTTCGCGTCGTCGACGAGAAGTGAGACGGAGGAAACGCTCATGAAACTCAATGAAATCAAGGACAATGAAGGCTCGACCCACAGCCGCAAGCGCCTCGGCCGCGGTATCGGCTCGGGCTCGGGCAAGACTGGTGGTCGCGGCGTGAAGGGTCAGAAGTCCCGTTCGGGCGTCGCCATCAATGGCTTCGAAGGCGGCCAGATGCCGATCTATCGTCGCCTGCCGAAGCGCGGCTTCAACAACATTTTCGCTTCCGATTTTGTTGTCGTGTCGCTAGCCCGTATCCAGACGGCGATCGACGCCGGCAAGCTCGATGCGAAGACGACCGTTGACGCAGCTGCCCTCAAGGCTGCTGGTGTCATCCGCCGCGTCAAGGACGGCGTTCGCGTTCTCGCCGACGGCGAGATCAAGGCCAAGATCACTATCGTCGTTGCAGGCGCATCCAAGCCTGCCGTCGAGAAGATCGAAAAGGCCGGCGGCACCGTGACGCTGCTTTCGGCTCCGGCTGCAGCCGAATAATAATCTGATGATATATCGCCCGGGGTGCTTCACACCGGGCGATTTTGCTCCCATATGTGGGCCTCACAAAAACTTGGCTGGCGCGCCCGCGTCATGCCGGTAAGACTCGAAAACAAGGGTGAGGCATGGGGTTGCGCCGCAATCCGTCCTGAGCCCGGTTTTGAATAATTTCATACTGATTCCGGGTCCGGTCTGTCCCCCAGAGACGCCGGAATTGGTAGCGCGGAGAAACGCATGGCTTCTGCAGCGGAACAATTGGCATCCAACCTCAATTTTTCGACCTTCGCCAAAGCCGAGGATTTGAAGAAGCGCTTGTGGTTCACACTGGCAGCTCTCCTCGTCTATCGACTTGGCACGCATATTCCGCTTCCGGGTCTCAATCCCGAAGCCTATGCCCAGGCTTTCCGCGGCCAGGCAGGCGGCATTCTCGGCCTTTTCAACATGTTTTCGGGCGGCGCTGTTCAGCGCATGGCGATCTTCGCGCTCGGCATCATGCCCTATATCTCCGCTTCGATCATCGTTCAGCTCATGACCTCGGTCGTGCCGGCGCTCGAAAACCTCAAGAAGGAAGGCGAGCAGGGCCGTAAGATCATCAACCAGTATACCCGCTATGGTACCGTCATCCTCGGTGCGCTCCAGGCCTATGGCATTGCCGCCGGCCTTGAAAGCGGCCAGGGCCTCGTCGTCGAGCCCGGCTGGTTCTTCCGTGTTTCCACTGTTCTGACGCTGCTCGGCGGCACGATGTTCCTGATGTGGCTCGGCGAGCAGATCACCTCGCGCGGCATCGGCAACGGCATCTCGCTGATCATTTTCGCCGGCATCGCGGCCGGCCTTCCGACTGCCCTTGCCGGCACGCTCGAACTCGGCCGCACCGGGGCGCTGTCGACCTTCCTCATCCTGCTCGTCATCATCGTCGCGATCGCCGTCATCGGCATCATCGTCTTCGTCGAGCGCGCCCAGCGCCGGCTGCTGATTCAATATCCGAAGCGTCAGGTTGGCAATCGGATGTTCCAGGGCGATACTTCGCACCTGCCGCTGAAGCTGAACACATCAGGTGTCATTCCGGCGATCTTCGCGTCGTCGCTGCTGCTGCTGCCGGCAACGGTCGCCGGTTTCGCCAACACCTCGGCAATGCCCTCCTGGGTGACATCGATCGTCGCGGCTCTCGGCCACGGTCAACCGCTCTATATGGCGCTGTACGGCGCGCTGATCGCCTTCTTCGCCTTCTTCTATACGGCCATCGTCTTCAATCCGAAGGACACGGCCGACAATCTGAAGAAGCATGGCGGCTTCATTCCCGGCATCCGTCCGGGCGAACGCACCGCCGAATATATCGACTACGTGCTGACCCGCATCACGGTGATCGGCGCGCTCTATCTCGTCTTCGTCTGCATCCTGCCGGAGATCTTGGTGTCGCAAACCGGCATTCCATTAGCCCTTGGTGGGACTTCGCTTTTGATCGTGGTTAGCGTAACTCTTGATACGGTTGCACAGATCCAGGGTCACCTGATCGCGCAGCAATACGAAGGCCTGATCAAGAAATCGAAGTTGCGTGGAGGAAAGAGGGGGCGATGAGACTTATCCTTTTGGGGCCGCCGGGCGCGGGTAAGGGAACCCAGGCCCAGCGGATCGTGGAAAAGCACGGCATTCCGCAGCTTTCCACGGGGGACATGCTGCGTGCAGCGGTCAACGCCGGCACGGATGTCGGCAAGCGCGCGAAGGCGGTCATGGACGCCGGCAAGCTCGTCTCGGATGAGATCGTCATTGCCATCGTTTCCGAGCGTATCGATCAACCAGATTGCGCCAACGGCTTCATTCTCGACGGTTTCCCCAGGACGCTTGTCCAGGCTGATGCTACCGAGGCGATGCTGAAGGCAAAGGGTCTCGGCCTCTCCGTCGTCATTGAATTCCGTGTCGACGATGATGAGTTGATCCGACGTGTTGCCGGTCGCTACTCCTGTGCACAGTGTGGCAGCGTCTATCACGATACCGATAAGGTTCCGGCTGCTGAGGGTGTATGCGACAAGTGCGGTTCGACGCACTTCAAGCGCCGTCCTGATGATACTCCGGAGACCATGACGGCTCGGCTGCAGGTCTACTACAAGGAAACCTCGCCGCTGATCGGCTATTACCATGCCAAGGGCAAACTCAAGTCCGTGGACGGCATGGCGGAGATCGATCAGGTGACGGCCGAGGTCGAAAGCATTCTTTCCAAGCTTTAAGGCTTTGAAAATAAACTTGGCGGAACGGTTGCTTTTCAGCAGTGATTCCGCTAAACACCGCGCCAACTCGCGACATTCTATGCGATCGGCGCGGATTTCCCAGGGAAGTCCGGGTGCGGTCGTTTTGACATGTTACGGACGTAAATCTGAACGGGCGGTTCTCAAGAGCCGCATAACGAAGCCCACTTGCCGGATGGCAACTGGAATGCAAGGAGAACAGGCGTGGCACGTATCGCTGGCGTCAACATCCCGACTGCGAAGCGCGTTGTTATCGCGCTGACCTACATTCACGGGATTGGTCCGAAATTCGCACAGGAAATCGTCGAAAAGGTCGGTATCCCGGCCGAACGTCGTGTGCATCAGCTGACGGACGCAGAAGTCCTTCAGATCCGCGAAGCCATCGACCGCGACTATCAGGTCGAAGGCGATCTTCGTCGCGATACCGCGATGAACATCAAGCGCCTGATGGACCTCGGCTGCTACCGCGGCCTGCGTCATCGCCGCGGCCTTCCGGTCCGCGGTCAGCGCACGCACACCAATGCCCGCACCCGCAAGGGCCCGGCAAAGGCAATCGCTGGTAAGAAGAAGTAATTTCCGGGAAACCGGGGTAGGGAGGCTGGCGGTCTGCGCCGGCCTCTTTTGAGTTTGGAGCGGGACCATATAGGCGCCGTTCCGGTGTAGCCGCTGGCATTACGGCGGTGAAGAGATCAACGAAAGGAATACCATGGCTAAGGAAGCCGTCCGCGTTCGCCGTCGCGAGCGCAAGAATATCTCGTCGGGTGTCGCTCATGTCAACTCGACCTTCAACAACACGATGATCACCATCACCGATGCGCAGGGCAATGCGATCGCCTGGTCGTCGGCTGGCGCCAAGGGCTTCAAGGGCTCGCGCAAGTCGACCCCGTTCGCTGCCCAGATCGCTGCCGAAGACTGCGCCAAGAAGGCCCAGGAGCACGGTATGAAGTCGCTGGAAGTCGAAGTTTGCGGTCCGGGTTCGGGTCGTGAATCGGCTCTGCGCGCGCTCCAGGCTGCAGGTTTCATGATCACGTCCATCCGCGACGTGACCCCGATCCCGCACAATGGCTGCCGTCCGCGCAAGAAGCGCCGCGTCTGATCATCGCTCTCGTCACCGGTGAGCGCTTACGCGCTTCCGGTGGTTTTCAAGCTCGGTTGCCACGATTGGATGGTGGCAACGAACGGAAGGCAAACTCATGATTCAGAAGAACTGGCAGGAACTGATCAAGCCGAACAAGGTGGAGTTCTCCTCGAGCTCGCGCACCAGGGCGACGCTTGTTGCCGAGCCGCTGGAGCGCGGCTTCGGCCTGACCCTCGGCAACGCGCTTCGCCGCGTTCTGCTCTCCTCGCTGCGCGGTGCTGCCGTCACGGCGGTGCAGATCGATGGCGTGCTGCATGAATTCTCCTCGATTCCGGGCGTCCGCGAAGACGTGACGGACATCGTGCTCAACATCAAGGAAATCGCCATCAAGATGGATGGCGACGATGCAAAGCGCATGGTCGTGCGTAAGCAGGGCCCGGGCGTTGTCACGGCTGGCGACATTCAGACGGTCGGCGATATCGAGATCCTCAACCCCGAGCATGTCATCTGCACGCTCGACGAGGGTGCCGAGATCCGCATGGAATTCACCGTCAACAACGGCAAGGGCTACGTTCCGGCCGAACGCAATCGTGCGGAAGATGCTCCGATCGGTCTCATCCCGGTCGACAGCCTCTATTCGCCGGTCAAGAAGGTGTCCTACAAGGTTGAAAATACCCGCGAAGGACAGGTTCTCGACTACGACAAGCTGAACATGACCATCGAAACCGATGGCTCGATCACCGGCGAAGACGCCGTCGCTTTTGCGGCGCGTATCCTCCAGGATCAGCTTGGCGTCTTCGTCAACTTCGACGAGCCGCAGAAGGAAACCGAAGAGGAAGCAGTCACCGAACTCGCTTTCAACCCGGCTCTCCTGAAGAAGGTGGACGAACTCGAACTGTCGGTCCGTTCGGCAAACTGCCTGAAGAACGACAACATCGTCTACATCGGCGACCTCATTCAGAAGACCGAAGCAGAAATGCTCCGCACGCCGAATTTTGGTCGCAAGTCGCTGAACGAAATCAAGGAAGTTCTCGCTTCAATGGGCCTGCACCTCGGCATGGAAGTGCCGGCATGGCCGCCCGAGAACATCGAAGATCTCGCCAAGCGTTACGAAGATCAATACTGAAAAAACAAAAGGCAGGCTCTTTCGGCTGCCTTTCCCCGTCAAACAGCAGGCCGATCGCCTGCATGTGCCAGGAAACGGCAGGCCCACTTAGCGTAAGGGCACCTGCATTAAAGGAGAATAGCAATGCGCCATGGTAAAGCCGGCCGCAAGCTGAATAGAACTGCAAGCCACCGCAAGGCGATGTTCGCCAACATGGCGGCTTCGCTGATTACCCACGAGCAGATCGTCACGACCCTGCCGAAGGCCAAGGAAATCCGTCCGATCGTCGAGAAGCTCGTCACGCTCGGCAAGCGCGGCGACCTGCATGCTCGCCGTCAGGCGATCTCGCAGATCCGCGATGCCGCTGTCGTCTCGAAGCTGTTCGACACGATCGCAACGCGCTACGCCACCCGCAACGGTGGCTACCTGCGCATCATGAAGGCCGGCTTCCGCCAGGGCGACAATGCCGCCATGGCCGTGATCGAATTCGTTGATCGCGACGCCTATGCCAAGGGCGCTGCCGACAAGGCCCGCGTCGCTGCTGAAGAGCAGGCCGTCGCCGCTTAATCTTCCGCTCCGGCGGAAACAAAACAGCCGGGCTGCAAAGCCCGGCTGTTTTTGTTTCCGATATAGTGACGGGACCGGCTCCATTGCGCAAAATCATTCAGGTTCGCTCTCCGCAGTTTCTTCGTCTGGTCGCCCTGTTTTGTTGTCGTTCTCGGGCTGGTGCTCCGGCTATACGGCCGATCTGCCCTTCATCGTCGTCAAATATGGTGGATCGGCACTCTGGGGTAAACCTGCCATCTCACGAGGCCGACGCCATTGCGCGATTGCGCGTCCGCCCTTTGCCCTTCTGCCTGTTGCGTGCGATCGGCCGGTAGGAGCGATAGAGGATGAGCGCGATGATCAGCCCGACATAGATATATTGCTCGAGGTCGAGGATCTTGGTAGAGAGCGCGAAGTGCAACGCCCCGCAGGCGGCGATGATGTAGACGAGGCGGTGCAGCCAGATCCAGTTCTTGCCGAGGCGGCGGATCGAGAGATTGTTGGATGTCACCGCCAGCGGAATGAGCATCGCAAGGGCTGCCATGCCGAACATGATGAAGGGGCGCTTCAGCACGTCGTTGATGACGGCAGGAATATCCATCGCCTGGTCGAGGACCATGTAGACGGTGAAATGCATCAGCGCGTAATAGAAAGTCAGCAGGCCAAGCGCCCGGCGATAGCGCAGATAGTTCCAGCCGAAGAGCTCACGGGCAGGGGAAACGGCAAGCGTTGCGATCAGAAAACGGATCGTCCAGAGCCCAAGGAAAAGCTCGAAGGTTTTGACCGGATCGGCGCCGAGCTGATCGGTCGCGCCGAGATAGAACGTCCAGGCCGCAGGCAAGAGCCCGACGACATAAAGCAGCCAGACGGAGGCGGGTTGCCAGCGCTTCGGGATGGCGAGCGACAGTTCCGCCATCAGAAATTCGCCTTCAGGTCCATGCCGGCATAAAGGCTTGCCACTTCGTCGGCATAGCCGTTGAAGGGCAGGGTGGGATGGCGGCTCGCGCCGAAGAAGCCGCTCTCGCCGATACGCCGTTCGCTGGCCTGGCTCCAGCGCGGATGGTCGACCTCAGGGTTGACGTTGGCGTAGAAGCCATACTCCTGTGCGTTGGTGACCTGCCAGGTATTCTTCGGCTGCTGATCGGTGAGCGTGATCCTGACGATCGACTTGATGCCCTTGAAGCCGTATTTCCACGGCACGACGAGGCGGATCGGCGCGCCGTTCTGGTTCGGCAGCGTTTCGCCATAGAGCCCGACGGCCAGCAGCGTCAGCGGATGGCGCGCCTCATCCAGGCGCAGACCTTCGACATAGGGCCAGTCAAGCGACTGGAAGAAACCCTTCTGCCCAGGCATCTCCTCCGGCCGCACCACGGTTTCGAAGGCGACGTATTTGGCGCTGCCGAGCGGCTCGACCTTGTCGAGCAGCGATGCCAGCGGAAAGCCGTCCCAGGGGATCACCATCGACCAGGCTTCGACGCAGCGCATCCGATAGGTGCGCTCCTCGATCGGGAATTCCTTCGTCAGCGCCTCGAGGTCGAAGGTGCCTGGCTTGTTGACCATGCCGTCGACCTTGATCGTCCAGGGCAGCGGCTTGAAATCGCCGGAAAGAGCTGCGGGATCGCCCTTGTCGAGGCCGAACTCATAGAAATTATTGTAGGTCGTGACGTCCTTGATCGGCGTCGCCTTCTCGTCGACCTTGTACTTGCTCTCAACGGCGGAGAGGGCCGCAGCGCTTGCCTTGCCAGCGCCGTAGAGGGTCATGGCGCCAAGCGCTGCCGCGCCCAGGAATTCACGGCGGCGCACATAGATCTGGCGCGGCGTGATCTCCGACGACGCGATCTTCGGTGGGCGATAGGTTGGCATGTCGAAACCTCCTCGGCGGATATCCTGAAATATAGCCCTTAAACGAACCGCCGGCATGTCTATATTGCTGCATAATTCCTGATCAGAATCGATTTAGGAATTATGCAGCAATTCAAAGTGCTACAGCGTCCTGTGCGCGTCTGAAAAGACGTGCGGCGCTATAGTGTCTAAGCCTTGAATATTGCTGACGGGAAGCCAATTTTTTGTGTTCGGTCGTGATGGAATAGGCTGTAACAAAACGTCGCGTCGAAGCGTATATGATCGATGGGTCTCATGGCGCTTCTCCCCGGCGTACCGGATTTGGGCTTCCCGGTAGTGACAGCCCCCGTTGATTGGATTAGGACAATTCCAAAAAGCAGCGTTTGCCCGGCCCGCAGGCTCCATGCCGCCCGGCTTTGCCTGATAATTCCGACACGTTGAGGAAGACACCGATGCCAGCTTACCGTTCCAGAACCACGACCCATGGCCGCAACATGGCAGGCGCCCGCGGCCTTTGGCGCGCCACGGGCATGAAGGATTCGGATTTCGGCAAGCCGATCATCGCGGTGGTGAATTCCTTCACCCAATTCGTGCCCGGCCACGTGCATTTGAAGGACCTTGGCCAGCTCGTTGCCCGCGAGATCGAGGCGGCCGGCGGTGTCGCCAAGGAATTCAACACGATCGCCGTTGATGACGGCATCGCCATGGGCCATGACGGCATGCTTTATTCGCTGCCCTCGCGTGAGCTCATCGCCGACAGCGTCGAATACATGGTCAATGCCCATTGCGCCGACGCCATGGTCTGCATCTCCAACTGCGACAAGATCACCCCCGGCATGCTGATGGCGTCGCTGCGCCTCAATATCCCGACCGTCTTCGTTTCGGGCGGTCCGATGGAAGCCGGCAAGGTCGTGCTGCACGGCAAGACGCATGCGCTCGACCTCGTCGATGCCATGGTCGCAGCAGCCGATGACAAGATCAGCGACGAGGACGTCCAGACCATCGAACGCTCGGCCTGTCCGACCTGCGGCTCCTGCTCCGGCATGTTCACCGCCAATTCGATGAACTGCCTGACGGAAGCGCTCGGCCTGTCGCTGCCCGGCAACGGCTCGACGCTTGCCACCCACGCCGACCGCAAGCGCCTCTTCGTCGAGGCCGGCCATCTGATCGTCGATCTCGCCCGCCGTTACTACGAGCAGGACGACGTTAAGGCGCTGCCGCGCACCATCGCCTCCAAGCAGGCCTTCGAGAATGCCATGGCGCTCGACATCGCCATGGGTGGTTCGACCAATACGGTCCTGCACATCCTTGCTGCCGCTCACGAAGGCGAGATCGATTTCACCATGACAGATATCGATGCGCTGTCGCGCCGGGTGCCGTGCCTGTCGAAGGTCGCCCCCGCCAAGAGCGATGTTCATATGGAAGACGTCCACCGCGCCGGCGGCATCATGTCGATCCTCGGCGAACTCGACAAGGGCGGTCTCTTGAACCGCGATTGCCCGACGGTCCATGCCGAGACGCTGGGCGATGCGATTGATCGCTGGGATATCACCCGCACCAACAGCGAAACCGTTCGCAACTTCTATCGTGCCGCACCCGGCGGCATCCCGACCCAGGTCGCCTTCAGCCAGGAAGCCCGCTGGGACGATCTCGACACCGACCGCGAGAACGGCGTCATCCGCTCGGTCGAGCATCCCTTCTCCAAGGATGGTGGTCTCGCCGTGCTCAAGGGCAATCTTGCGATCGACGGCTGCATCGTCAAGACGGCCGGCGTCGATGAATCGATCCTGAAATTCTCCGGCCCCGCCCGCGTCTTCGAAAGCCAGGATTCCTCGGTCAAGGCGATCCTTGCCAACGAAGTCAAGGCCGGCGACGTCGTCGTCATCCGCTACGAAGGCCCGAAGGGCGGCCCCGGCATGCAGGAAATGCTCTATCCGACGAGCTATCTGAAGTCGAAGGGCCTCGGCAAGGCTTGTGCGCTCATCACCGACGGCCGCTTCTCCGGCGGCACCTCCGGCCTCTCGATCGGCCACGCCTCGCCGGAAGCGGCAAATGGCGGCACGATCGGCCTGGTGCGCGAAGGCGACATGATCGACATCGACATCCCCAACCGCACGATCAGCCTGCGTGTCAGCGAGACCGAACTTGCCGCCCGCCGCGCCGAGCAGGACGCCGAGGGCTGGCATCCCACAGAAGTCCGCAAGCGCAACGTCACGACCGCCCTGAAGGCCTACGCGGCCTTCGCAACGAGCGCGGATCGCGGCGCCGTGCGGGATCTGAACGCCCGCTGAGTCGCTCGAACCGAAGACCCCAGAGTCAGCTGCTTTTCCAACCGGTCGCTTTCAAAGCGGCCGGTTGATGTTTTTATAGGTCTCGCCGAGCTGCTTCAGCCGCTCGTCGTAGGTAGCCTTGATACAGGCCGCATCCGCTCCGCATTCCTGCCGTTTCTTCAGCCAGGCCGTCTGTTCGTCCTGCAATGTTCCGCGCGAACCCATCGCCAGCAGGCCGGAGAGCAGCTCGAAGGTCGTCACCATCTTCACGTCGGCGTCGTTGAGCGCGCGGTTGTCGCAGATCGCTTTTTCATCCGGCTTCAATTCTTTCGCATCGCAATCGAAGCTTGCTGCCTGTGCCAGGTCCGATGCGATGAGCAGGATCGCAACGCCGAGGGCCGCTATCGTCGTTCTTGTCGTGATCATTCAAATGTTCCTGTTGCCGCCGGTCAGGCGAGCTTGCGCAGTGCCAGAGCCAGGAAGATGATGCAGATCAGCCAGACGGCAAGGATGAAGATCAGTCCGACCCGGCTGGAGGGACGCTCGATGCGCCTTGTTGCCTCCATGCGAAGCTCGTTCATCACCTCTGCCGGAACGAGCCGGATCGCCAGCATGATGCCGAGCGGCACGATCAGGAGATCGTCGAGATAGCCGAGGATGGGGATGAAATCGGGGATGAGATCGATGGGCGACAGTGCGTAGGCGGCAACGGCGCCCGCCACTGCCTTCGCGTGCCACGGCACACGGGCGTCACGGGCGGCAAGCCACAATGCCACGATGTCACGCTTCAGTGACTTCGCCCAGATTTTGGCTTTTGATATCAGTTGCATGGCCGTACTTCCTGAATCAAATTCGCAATCGCTTTAAGTGGCACTTCCGCGACGTTCCGTTGCCTTATTCTTCCATGCTTCCGCCCTCTTTCCTTTCTAGCGTCGGGCGCTACAACGTTCCTCAAGAGGATTCAAAAGGAATACCCATGCAAGGCTTTTTTAAGCGCGCCTCCGTCTCGCTGTTCGCTCTGATGCTCGTACTGCCGGCTGTCGCCCATGCGCAGACGGCAAAGACAGTGCCCGAAAGCCAGATGCAGATGCAGCTCTCCTTCGCGCCGCTCGTCAAACAGACGGCAGGCGCCGTCGTCAATGTCTATGCGGAGAAGACCGTCCAGCGCCAGTCGCCCTTTGCCGGCGACCCCTTCTTCGAGCAGTTTTTCGGCCAGCAGATGCCGAACCGTTCGGAAAAGCAGTCTTCGCTCGGTTCCGGCGTCATCGTCGAGGCGAACGGCACTGTCGTGACCAACAATCACGTCATCGAGGGCGCCGACGACATCAAGATAGCGCTGTCGGATGGCCGCGAATTCCCCTGCAAGGTGGTGCTGCGCGATGATCGCGTCGATCTTGCCGTCCTGAAGATCGATACCAAGGAGAGCTTCCCGACGCTGCCGATCGGCAATTCCGATGCGGTCGAGGTCGGCGATCTCGTGCTGGCGGTCGGCAACCCCTTCGGCGTCGGCCAGACGGTGACGAGCGGCATCGTCTCCGCACTTGCTCGCAACCAGGTGGTCAGGAACGAGTTCGGCTTCTTCATCCAGACCGACGCCTCGATCAATCCCGGCAATTCCGGCGGCGCGCTGATGAACATGAAGGGCGAGCTGATCGGCATCAACACGGCGATCTTCTCGCGCGGCGGCGGCTCGAACGGCATCGGCTTTGCCATCCCCGCCAATCTGGTCAAGGTCTTCCTCACTTCCGCCGATGCCGGCGTCAAATCCTTCGAGCGGCCCTATGTCGGCGCGAGCTTCGATGCCGTGACCTCGGAGGTGGCCGAAGCGCTCGGCTTGAACAAGGCTCGCGGCGCCCTCGTCGTCAAGGTTTCGGAAGGCGGGCCGGCGGCCAAGGCCGGGCTGAAGGCTGGCGAAATCGTCACCGCCGTCGACGGAATTTCCGTCGAGCATCCGGATGCGCTGCTCTACCGCTTGACGACGGCCGGGCTCGGCAACTCGGTCAAGCTCACCGTCGTCGAGAATGGCCGCGAGGAGCAATTGCCGCTGGTGCTTGCCCGAGCCCCGGAAACCTCGCCACGCGACCAGCGCACGATCAACGGACATACGCCCTTTACCGGCGCCGTCGTCGAGAACCTGTCGCCGCGTGTCGCCGACGAGCTACGCATGCCGCCGGAATCGGCCGGCGTCGTCGTCTCCGAGGTGAAGGAGGATTCGCCTGCCGCCCGTCTCGGTTTCGAGCCGAAGGACATCATCGTCTCGATCAACGGCACGGATGTGAAGACAACAAACGAACTGTCCGAGATCGCCGACAGCGACCCCGGCCTCTGGCGGGTCGAAATCGAACGCGACGGCCAGCATATCCGGCAGTTCTTTCGATGAGCGACGATCTCTTCGCGCCGCGTGTTCCGGAGGAGGTGGCCGCCAAGCGGCCGCTTGCCGACCGGCTGCGGCCGAAGACGCTTGCCGATGTCACCGGTCAGGAGCACCTGACTGGCGAGGACGGCGTGCTGAAGAGGATGATCGAAAGCGGCTCGCTCGGCTCGATGATCTTCTGGGGTCCGCCCGGCACCGGCAAGACGACGGTGGCACGGCTGCTTTCGGGCGAGGCGGGGCTGGCCTTTGAGCAGATATCGGCGATCTTCTCCGGCGTCGCCGATCTGAAAAAGGTGTTTGAGACAGCCCGCCTGCGGCGTATGGACGGCCGTCAGACGCTGCTCTTCGTCGATGAGATCCATCGTTTCAACCGCGCCCAGCAGGACAGTTTCCTGCCCGTCATGGAGGATGGCACCGTCATCCTCGTCGGCGCCACCACTGAGAACCCATCCTTCGAGCTCAACGCCGCTCTGCTGTCGCGGGCCCGTGTGCTCACCTTCAAGTCGCATGACGAGGAGAGCCTCGAGGAGCTGCTGAAGCGCGCCGAGGCGATCGAGCAGAAGCCGCTGCCGCTGACGGAGGATGCGCGCGTCAGCCTGATCCGCATGGCCGACGGCGACGGCCGCGCGGTGCTGACGCTCGCCGAAGAAGTCTGGCGCGCGGCGCGCGAAGGCGAGAGCTTCGACACAGAAGGCCTGACGCGCATCGTCCAGCGCCGTGCCCCGGTCTATGACAAGGCGCAGGATGGCCACTACAATCTGATCTCGGCACTGCATAAATCCGTACGCGGCTCGGATCCCGATGCCGCGCTCTATTATCTCGCCCGCATGTTCGATGCCGGCGAGGACCCGCTCTATCTCGGCCGGCGGCTGGTGCGCATGGCGGTGGAGGATATCGGTCTTGCCGATCCGCAGGCGCTGGTGATCTGCAACGCCGCCAAGGATGCCTATGAGTATCTCGGCTCGCCGGAAGGCGAACTGGCGCTGGCGCAAGCCTGCGTCTATCTCGCCACCGCGCCGAAATCGAACGCCGTCTATACCGCCTTCAAGGCTGCCACTCAGGCCGCCAAGCAGAACGGCTCGCTGCTGCCGCCGAAGCATGTCCTCAATGCGCCGACCAAGCTGATGAAGGGTGAGGGTTACGGCGACGGCTACCGCTACGACCACGACGAGCCGGATGCCTTTTCCGGCCAGGATTATTTCCCGGAGAAGATGGGTCGCCAGATCTTCTACGATCCGCCGGAGCGCGGCTTCGAGCGCGATATCCGCAAGCGGCTGGAATGGTGGGCAAAACTTCGCAAGGAGCGCAATCCGCGCTGAAACCCGGCGAACCTCAGGAGGCGCGCGGCGTCTTCTGATTTGCCGGCGCGGCGATCACCTTGACGGAAGATTCCGCAAGCCCGTGATGACCTTCCATATCGACGATGACATGCCAATGACCGCTTTCCGGAACGGCGATCTTGATCGGCGATTTGCGCGCCACGCCGCCGATATATTTGAAATCGAGAACCTCGGTGAACCGCTGGAAATTCGGCGCCGTCATCAGGCGGACATTGTTCACCGCATTCAACGATACCTCGATAATCGTTCCGGCGCGTTGTTCCTTGAGATCGTAGTGGGTGAAGCGGAAATTCGGTTTCATCGGTCTCGTGGCGTCTGAAGTCTTTGCGACGCGATTTTACCAGTATGTCGGTTAAGGAAAAGTTGGAACTCGGCCTTTCAGCTCACGTCTTCGCGCTCCGCCTCAGAGCACGCCGAGAACGACATAGAGTTCGACGCAGGCGAGCACTACGCCAAAGACGATCAGCGCCTGGGCGGTGCGCTTCTCGCGCATCTGCTTACTGCCGCGGGTGATCCTGTGTGGGCGAGGGAACTGAAAACCGGAGGATATGACATTTCGCATGGCATTTGACCTTTGCAGCGATGGCGAAAGTCTACTGCTGCGGGCGATAGGAAATCCATTCGGAGCGGGGCACGGAAATAAAGGAATGGCATAAAAGGCCGATGCGAGAAATTTCGAAGCGTGATGTCGGAAAGACATGAGCGCCGCCGTCCTTGCGGTATCGATGCAGACACGGAGCAAGGACATGCCGAAGATGCCGCTGATTTCGATGATCGCAACGGCCGCCGCATTCTTGGCCGCGCCCGATATATCAGGTGCTGACGGTGGCACGCCGGCGAGCGAGGGCAACAAGGCCGTAGCGCCGATCGTCAGGAAGGAAAGTCTGCCGGTCAACGGCATCGATTATTATTACGAGATCCGTGGAGTGGGCGAACCGCTGCTGCTCCTTCACGGCGGCCTCGGGCAGATCGAGATGTTCGCGCCCGTCATGCCTGTCTTCACGGACCACCGGCAGGTGATCGCCGTCGATCTGCAGGGCCATGGCCGCACCCCGCTCGGCAAGCGGCCGATCGAGCTTCCGGCCATCGGCGCCGATCTCGCGATCCTGGTAAAGCAGCTCGGCTACGACAGGGTCGACGTCTTCGGTTATTCCTTCGGCGGCGGGGTGGCGCTGAACATGGCGGCGAACGCGCCCGACCGGGTGCGCCGGCTGGTGATACTCTCGGCGCCCTATGCGCAGAACGGCTTCTTCCCGGAGATGTTGCCGCAGCAGGCGTCCGTCGGCGCCGGTATGGCCGACATGATGAAGGACACGCCGATGTTCCTCTCCTACAAGGCGGTGGCGCCTGACGTTTCCGAATTTCCGAAGCTGCTCGACGCCATGGGCGCCCTGATGCGCGAACCTATCGACTATAGCGATGCCGTCGCCAAGCTCACCATGCCGGTTATGCTGATCTATGGCGATGCCGACATGATCCGGCCCGAGCATATGATCGACTTCTACCACAAGCTCGGCGGCGGTCTGCGCGATGCGGGCTGGATGCGGGAAAACATGTCGAAGAACCGGCTGGCGATCCTGCCTGATCTCACCCATTACGAGACATTCGCCTCGCCCCTGATGGCGAATATGGCGATGACCTTCCTCGATGGCGGCGGCAAGGCGCCGAACTGGGCCGAGCAGGTCGGAAAGTAAGGGAATACGGCCGGGCTTTCCCGGCCGCCTTTCCCTCTGCGATCAGCTGCCGCGCTGGTTTTCCCGATCCAATTGCGTCACCAGCGCCAGGATCGTTTCCGAGACCGCCGTCGGCACGGCACTCAGGCGTCCGAGCGCCACCACCATACCGACCAGCGGCGTGATTTCGAGCGCCTTGCCGCCGATCAGATCCTGCAGCATCGACGTGCGCACGGCGCCGATATGGCGCGATTGTTCGAGCCGTTGCTCGACGGTCATGCTGAAACGCGCGCCCAAGGCCTCGCCGACGGCGCGGACCTCGTTCATCACCTTGCCGACCGTGGTCGAAAGTGACGGATCTGCCATGATGTCGGTCATCAGCGCCCTGGTCAGCGCGCTGATCGGGTTGAAGGCAGTATTGCCCATTAGCTTGCTCCAGATCTCGTCGCGGATAACAGGCGTCGTCGCAATGTTGAGGCCGGCGTCGGTCAGTACCGCGGCGATCGCCTCGAGATCGGGCGACATTTCGCCGGAGGGCTCGCCGAGCACGAAGCGGCCGTTGTTGGCAAGCTGGATCTCGCCGGGGTTGATCACCTCTGCGCCCTGATAAGCGACGCAGCCGATGACGCGTTCCGGCCCGATCAGCCGCCAGAGCCTGCCGCCGGGATCGAGTTCGTCGAACTGCAACTCGGCATGCCGGCTCTGGGTATCGCGGTGAAAATACCACCACGGAATGCCGTTAAGAATCATGACGACGCGGGTACCTTCCTTGAGGAGGCTTGCAATGCCTTCGGCAGCGGGTGCCAGCTGATGCCCCTTGAGGCCGGTGATGACGAGATCCTGCGGCGGCAATGTGCTGGGATCGTCCGTCGCAGTCAGGCGGACATTGAGCGGCCTTTCTGCATCGGCTTCGCGCAGGCTGAGACCGTTGTAGCGGATGGCGTCGAGATGCGCTCCACGCGCGACGACGGAGATGGTGGCGTCGTTTCCGGCTTGGCTCGCAAGCTTGGCGGCGATAGCGCCGCCGAGTGCGCCAGCGCCATAGATGCAGATGGAGTTGATGGACATGCTCGCGTCTTCATGGTGGTGATCGAACCTAGATCTAGGTCATTCCAGGCGTGAGGCGAATGCTAATTTGCCGCATGATGCGCTTTCCTGCGGTCACAGCGGCGCTGCCGCCGGATACCCGAGATCGGGGATGCGGCGGACAATGCCCGGTCTTCAGGCCGAGGTCGTTGCATCGCTCGGAAAATCCGTGGACAGAGCGAGCTGGCGCCAGGCGGCAAGTTCCTTTTCAACGCTGGCATGCTGCTGCTCGATCATGGCCACCGTGTCGCTGCCGAACGGCATCCGAAGCGGCGGATTGGCCGAGTTGACCATCGTCATGATGCCGGTGGCGAGCCTCGCGGGATTGCCGGGCTGGGCATGGTTGGCGTCGGCGGCGAAACTGCGCATGTTGCCGGCCGGCGTGCCTTCGTAGTCGGCGATGGAGGCCGGGCTGATCGCCAGCGACGTGTCGGCGAGGAAGTCGGTGCGGAAGAAGCCGGGCTCGACGATCGTCACCTTGATGCCGAAAGGTTCGAGTTCGGCGGCCATCGATTCGGACAAGCCTTCGACGGCGAACTTCGTCGAGCCATAGACGCCCCAGCCGGGATAACCGAAGTAACCGCCGATCGAGGAAAAGTTCAGGATGTGGCCGGAGCGCTGGCGGCGCATATAGGGCAGCACGGCTCGCGTCACCTTCAGGAGCCCGAAGACGTTCGTGGCATAGAGCCTTTCGATCTCTTCGGCAGTGGCTTCCTCGACAGCGCCGAGCAGGCCGTAGCCGGCATTGTTGGCGAGAACGTCGACGCGGCCGAAGCGGGCGATGCCGGCAGCCGCGGCCTCCTTGGCCTGCGCCTCATTGGTGACGTCGAGCGCGACGGCAAGCAGGTTCGGATGATCACCGAACTGCTCGGTCACGGTTTTCGGGTTGCGGGCGGTGGCGATGACGGCATCGCCTGATGCAAGGGCTTCCTTGGTCATCAGCGCGCCGAAGCCGCGGGATGCACCAGTGATGAACCAGACTTTCATGACGGATTCCTCTCGATAACTGTTCGGTTGGCGTCGCATCTCTGTGCTGACGGGTTGAATTTGACCGAAAATCCGTTGCTGTATAAGATTTGTTATTCTTGAGACTATGATGAGTGTAGTTCAGCAATGCGAGCCACCGAACTGTCCGAACTTGCGGCCTTCGCGGCTGTCGCGCGGCATAAGAGCTTTCGCAAGGCGGGCGAGGAGCGGGGCGTCACCGCTTCCGCAATCAGTCATGCCGTGCTCAATCTCGAAGACCGGATCGGTATTCGCCTGCTCAACCGCACGACGCGCAGCGTCTCGCTGACGGAAGCCGGCGAACTGTTGATCTCGCATCTGGATCCCGCCTTCGGCGAGATGGCAGCAGCGCTCGATGCTCTGAACCGCTACCGCGACACGCCGTTCGGCAAGGTGAGGATCAATGTGCCGAACTCGATCGGCCCCTTCGTCATCGGCCGCATCATCGGCCCATTGCTCAAAAGCAATCCCAATCTGCAATTGGAGATCAACGCGACCGATAGGCTGGTCGATATCGTCAAGGAGGGCTTCGATGCCGGCATCCGCTTCGGCGAGCGCGTCACCGAGGGCATGATCGCGCTGCGCATCAAGCCACGCATCCGTTTGGTTGTCGTCGGTTCGCCCGCCTATTTCGAGACCCGGCCGAAGCCGGCGACACCCCACGAACTCAAGCGTCATCTTTGCATCCAGAACATGTTTCCGTCAGGTGCGCGCTATGCCTGGGAATTCGAGAAGGATGGCCAGACGGTGAGCTTCCAGCCGAGCGGACCGCTGTCGCTCGACGATCACGAGCTGATGATGCAGGCAGCGCTTGGTGGCGTCGGCCTTGCCTATATCTGGGAGCCGCGCGTGGAGAAGGCGATCGCCAGCGGCGAGCTGATTAAGGTGCTGGACGACTGGTGCCAGCCGGAGGAGCCGCTCTATCTCTACTATCCGAGCCGTCGCCACATGTCGGCGGGTTTCAGGGCAGTCATCGACGCGATGAGAGCCGAGTAAAAAGGTCGGGATTCGCATCCGTCACCCTTTTGACTCCGACGCCTGAACTGGCCAAAGATGCTGGCATGGCCGTCATGGCCCGCATCATCGGGAGAGGTTGATGAACTGTCAGATTTTGCCAACTGCCAATCGAAGGGGACCAAAGCGGCCCAGCGGTCTATTTCCCGCATTGGCTGCGCTGTTGCTGCTCGCCTCGGCGGCGGTCGGGCAGGACATCGGACCGCAAAGCCAAATCTCGCGCCAGCAGGTCGAAAAATTCATCGGCCTGTGGAAAGATCACTTTGCCGGTGCCGATAGCCTGCAGCAGCGGCGGACAGCCTTCAGGACGCTGATGGAGACGACGCCGGGGCCGACGCGCATCCAGGTTCGGCAGGTCGATGCCGACGGCGTCGATGCCGAGCTGATGTGGCCCGCGCGTCTTCATCACCCGATCGGCCAAAGGGTGATCCTCTATATTCATGGCGGCGGCTTTTCCAGCGGCTCGATCCGCACGCACAGCCTGCTCGCGGGATCTCTCGCCAAGGCCGCGTCCAGCGACGTTCTTCTCGTCGAATATCGGCTGATGCCCGAATATGCTTATCCCGCGCAGATCAACGACGCGCTGACGGCCTATCGTTGGCTTCTCGACAACGGCTATCGCGACGAGAACATCATCGTCGCCGGAGATGGCGCCGGCGGCAATATCGCGATCGAGACGGTGCTGCGGCAGATGCAGGCGGCGAAACCGCTGCCGGCGGCCGTAATTGCCCTGAGCCCCATCACCGATCTTGCCGCGACAGGCGGCTCGATGACATCAAATGCCGGAAACGACCCACTGCTCGGCAAGGCTGAGATCGAGACGCTGCGCAAGACTTATCTCCGCAGCCGGTCTCCGATCGATCCCCAGGCATCACCGCTCTATGCCGACATGACCGGCTTTCCGCCGCTGCTGCTGCAGGTCGGCTCCGGTGAAGTCCTGCTGGACGACACGCTGCGGCTTGCCGACAAGGCGCGCCAGGCGGGCGTGGATGTTACCACCGAGGTCTGGCCGGGCATGCCCCATCAGTGGCAGCTGTTTCCCTCTTTGCTCGACGATGCCGATCGGTCGAGCCAGAATATCGCCGAGTTTGCGATCCGGCATTTTGCGGACAAACCGCAGGAATAGGGGCCGCAGGACCAGGCGTCCTGGCGCCTCCGTCATCGCATCATTGCGCGCGAGACGGCGCCAGAGGCCGCTCGACCTCTCGGCCGACACTGAGCGTCTTTCGCACATTCGGCTCCAGCCGCTCGATATAGGCGTGGTCGGGCGCAGCACCCAGCGCATCCAGCATTTTCGAGAAGAAACACCGGGCCGCTGCCGCCGCCGTGACGTCGAAGACATCGGCATCGCTCAGCCCGTGTTTCTTTAGCCCGTCTATATCCTGCTGCGTCACCGATGTCGCATCGCGCGCCACCTTGGCGGCAAAGGCCATGATCGCGCGTTCGCCGGCATCGATCGGCGCCTTCTCCGTCTCGTTGACGACAGCCGTCAGCCCGTCGCTGGTGAAACCCTCGCGCAGCAGCACCGAGCCGTGCGCCAGCATGCAATACGAGGATTTGAGCTCCTTGGCCGCCGCCAGCGTCACCAGTTCGTAACGCCGCAAGCTCATATGGCCGCGAATGCTCGAAAGCAGCGCCGCCCAGCTCTCCATCACCTCCGGCCGATGGCCGAAGGCCCGGTACATGTTCGGCAGATAACCATAATTCGCCTCGGCCGACGCATACATCGACGTCGTCTTCTCGCTGGCGGATGCATTGGGGGTGTGAATGAAAGCCATGGCATGATCCTCCTCTATTGTGAGAAGGATAGGGTAGATATGCAGGACAGCAATCCTGAAATATCAGGCAGCATCGCTGCTCGCAGAAGCGTTACCACTTCTCTTGATGGGAAGGGTTACGGTAAACGTCGATCCGCATCCTCTTGCGCTTCGAACCTCTATCGAGCCGCTATGCAGTTCAACGATCTGCTTCACCAGGTTGAGGCCGATACCCGTTCCGGCAATCCCGGTCGACGTCCGGGCACGAAAGTAGCGCTGGAACAGCCGGGGCACGTCTTCGGCATCGATCCCCACTCCATCATCGCTGATCGAAACTTTGACGTTTCCCGTCTCTGTCCATGCCGTAACGCGAATTTCGGAGGTTCCGGGCGCGTACTTGACGGCATTGGAAAGCAGGTTGGTAAAGACCTGTGCCAAAGTGCGGGGATCGCCATCGATGAACTCCGGCAGCTCATCGATATTCAAGACGAAGCTGTGCGACTTTGCGATCGTCGACTGCCGCTCGCAACAGGTTTTTATCAATGATCTCAATGTGCAGGCGTCGTAGCTGATATCGATCTTGCCGGTATCGAGGCGTCCGGCTGACAGGATGCTCTCCATGAGATCGACGATCCGGTTCACCGATGCGCGGATTTGATCGACCTTGTCGCTGAGAAATTCGGGCTCGATCGCCCCCCTCTTTCGCAGCAGCCGCTGGGCTGCAGCGTCGATGATTGCAAGCGGCGTCCTGAATTCATGCGATGCCATCGCCACGAATTGCCGCTGCGATTCGTTGATGTTCCGCTCCTGCGCCAGCATGCGCTCGAGTTCCAGCGCCTGCCGCTCGACTTCCGCCGTGCGGCTCTTAACCGTCGCTTCGAGCTGATCGTGATGCCGGCGCAGCTCTTCCGCCAGCCGGACGGTCTTGGTGACGTCCTCATGGGTGGCCACGTATCCACCGTTTTGCATCGGATTGTGAGTGATCTTGATAACGCGCCCATCGGCCAGGACGATGTTCTGGCTGGCCGGCGCACCGCGGACTGTCGCTTCAAAGACCACATCAAAATAGGTCGTGGTATCGGCGGGGCCATTTCCCTCCCGGCTGCGATAGGCAAGGATATCCACAAGTGGCGTGCCCGGTTGCGTCAGAAGGTCCGGCAGATTGTACATCCGCGCGTAGGAGGCGTTGCACAATATCAGGTTCTTGGTCGAATCGAACATGCACAGCCCATGTGGCATGTTGCTGAGGGCTGCGTCGAACCGGCGATGTTGTTCAGTCAGGCTGTCTTCGACACGAATAAGGGTCGAGATGTCTTCGTAACTGAGGATCCAGCCCCCATCCTTCGACGGGGCGCAGGTCAGTGCGACCATGCCTCCGTCTGAAAGGGCAAACTGAGACGTGGGCGGTCCACCGACCATCGACCGGCGGGATGCCACTGCGCGGCAGTCTGCGGTGCCCGGCAATCCGTCGATATTCATGCCTTTGCGGATAGCGCCTTCCGGAAGGCCGAGAATATCAAGCGTGCGTGAATTGAAAGCCGTCACCGTACCGGCAGGATCAAGCAGAACAATGCCCTGAGGCAGGCTCTCCAGAATGGATTCAAACGAGTGTGACATCATCCGGCCCTGCTTCAGATCTGGCGCGTTGCACGTATCCGTAGCATTCGTCACAAACGATAAAGTTTCGCTAATGGCTATCGTCGGGAATTCCTCGACGGAAACCTGGAGACCCTCCTATCGTTTTGCGATAGGCGAACCAGCGTTCCGGGATGTTCGAGCTCGCATCGAGAGGCGTGGGATGACCCCCTCCCGACATGTCAACGAATTCGTGTAAAAGCCGATGTGTTTCGAGAGGGGATCGCGCGCTTGGTTTTAGCCGAGTTTGGCCAGTTGCTTGTCCAGAAGGTCAAGGCTGTCCTCTCCGACCTCGTTGACGTCACTCGGCATGGGCTCGCCGGTCTCCTGGTAAACAAGCCAGGCGACATACATGGTTGCCGTCGTCAGGGCGTTCCAGCCGTCTTCGCTGGGTTTTCCGGCTGCCTCGGAGAGCCGACGGAGCGTCCCGCGCTCATCGTCACTGTAGATAAGATCGGAGAAGTATCGGCCCATCAGGTGTGCGCCATCACCCCAAGTGCGGATTGCCGCCAAGGCGGCTTCGGCTTCGGGCGCGTGGGGTTCGGTGCGCTCGATTTGTGCGACCAAGGACGCGGCGACGGCTGCCAAGCGCCGTGCTTGTTCGCGTGGTGGCAGAACGGTCAGCTCGGCGCGCAGTTTCATGTCGCCATGTCCTCCACTGGGTTTGTCGCAAAGTTTATCAACACAGAATAGAAGCCCCCCTGCTTTTCTCAGAAGGTCTTGTCGCTTCCACGGAAATAACGGACGAGCCCGAATTTTCCACATTTTTGCAGCCAACGCATCTGTCGGTCGTGCGCCACCTACGATTTTCCAGTCAAAAAACATCGACATAGGCTTCTCAGCCAAGGTCAACCTTTAGATCGTTCCAATTTATACGATGGGATTCCGGCGGTAGGAGAAGGCCGAAATTTGCCAAAGAATAGCTAGTTAATAACAATCCGTACAAATTTCTCTTGACAGAATTGGAACGTTCCAAATATTTAATGATCAGTCGACGTTGGCGTCGGGAGGGGAAATGACAAAGGCGCGGGTAACCGTCATCGACATTGCGAAAGCCGCAGGCGTCTCGAAATCGACGGTTTCGCTGGTGCTTCAGGGTTCCTCCCTGGTCAATGAGGGGACGCGTTCCAAGGTCAATGCGGTGATGCGCGAGCTGGGCTATGTCTACAATCGCGGCGCCGCCAATCTTCGGCAGGCCAGTGCCAAGTCGAGGATCATCGGGGTCGTCGTCAACGACCTGACGAACAGCTTCTTCGCGGAGCTGGCAGTCGGCGTCGATATGGTCGTTCAGTCGGCCGGATTCGTGCAGTTCCTGTCGAACACCAGTGAGAGCATCGATAGGCAGCGCGAGGTTGTCGCATCGATGCGGGAACATGGCATTTCGGGGCTCATCGTGTCGCCGGCGCGCGCCACCGATGCCGCAGACTTCAAGCCGCTTGTCGCCGCAGGGATTCCGGTGGTGGTCGTCGTCAGAAACCTGCCTGGCGCCAAAGTCTCGTCCGTCGTCTCCGACAACCAGGCGGGCATGATGTCCGCGGTCAAGCACCTGGCGGATCTCGGTCACAAGCGCATCGCTTTTCTCGGTGGCTTTCCCGACACCGCTGTCTTCGACGATCGCCTTGCCGGTTACCGAAACGGCATGGAGGCAGCCGGGCTCGACTATCACCAAGAACTTGTCATCTCGTCTGCGCCTTCGCGAGCCGGTGGGGTGGAGGCGATCGGAAAAGCAATCATTCTTGCCGACAAACCCACGGCAGCCGTCTGCTTCAACGATGCCGTAGCCTTCGGTGTTTGCGACGGATTGCGTGCGCGCCGTCTGGAGCCCGGCTCCGACTTCGCGGTCGTGGGTTTCGACGACGTCATCGAGGCTCAGGCAGCGGTTCCTGCGCTCACGACGGTCTCGGTCGATCCGCAGGGCATTGGGCGCCGCGGCGCGCAGCTGCTTCTCAAACAGATCAATGCGGGCAAGGCCGAGGCGGAGACGGTGACAACAGCGGTTCGGCTGGTTGTTCGCGAGAGCTGCGGAGCCCGCAAGAGCGTGAAAATCGAAACAGGACTCTGAGTAAGGCCCATGAAGAAGCATCTCACCCCGACCGAAGCGGCCGCGCTGATCCCGGATGGCGCTGTTGTAACGGTATCGTCCTCGAGCGGTCTCGGTTGCCCGGACCTCATGCTGAAGGCGATTGGCGAGCGTTTCGATGCGACCGGCCATCCTCGTGATATCACGACCCTTCATCCCATCGCTGCCGGCGACATGAGCGGCATCAAGGGCGTCGACCATATCGCCAAGAAGGGCCTGCTCAAGCGCATCATCGGTGGCTCCTATCCGTCCGGCCCGTCGTCGTCTGAGCCGCCGCTGATCTGGCAAATGATCACCAACAACGAAATCCCGGCCTACAACATTCCCTCGGGTATCCTCTTCGATATTCATCGCGAGGCCGCCGCCAAGCGGCCGGGTGTTCTGACCAAGATCGGCATCGACACATTCGTCGATCCCGAGCGGCAGGGTTGCGCGATGAACGGCCTGGCGTCGCAGCATCCGGTGGTCAAGCGCGTGCGCTTCGAGGGCGATGACTGGCTGTTCTTTCCCTCGATCGTCCCTGAGGTCGCCATCATCCGCGCCACCACCGCCGACGAGCGCGGCAACCTGACATACGAACATGAAGGCGCCTATCTCGGCGGCCTCGATCAGGCGCTTGCCGCACGCAACAACGGCGGCATCGTCATCGCGCAGGTCAAGCGGATCACCAAGGAGGGCTCGCTGAAGCCTCATGACGTCCGCGTGCCTGGAATGCTGGTCGATTATGTGGTCGTCGATCCGGAACAGAAGCAGACGACGCAGACGGGGTACGATCCGGCAATTTCCGGGGAGATCTTCCGTCCGCTCGATAGCTTCAGCGTTCCGGAATTCAATGTCCAAAAAGTCATCGCGCGCCGTGTCGCGCAGGAACTGCAAGCGGGAAGCTGCGTCAATCTCGGTTTCGGCATATCGGCCAACGTGCCGCGCATTCTGCTGGAGGAAGGGCTTCACGGCGCGGTCACCTGGGTCATCGAGCAAGGTGCGGTCGGTGGGGTGCCGCTGCTCGATTTCGCCTTTGGCTGCGCCTCCAATGCGGACGCCTACATGCCGTCTCCCTATCAGTTCACCTATTTCCAGGGGGCAGGCTTCGATGCGTCGCTGCTGTCCTTCCTCGAGATCGGCAAAGACGGTTCGGTCAACGTCTCCAAGCTCTCCTTCCGGCCGCATGTGACGGCTGGCGCCGGAGGCTTCGTCGACATCACGGCGCGGGCGAAGAAGATCGTCTTCTCCGGCATGTTCAACGCCGGAGCAAAGCTTTCGATCGCCGATGGAGCTCTTCTGATCGAGAAGGAAGGCAAGCTGAAGAAGCTCGTGAACGAGGTCGAACATGTCACCTTCAGCGGCAGGCGCGCGATCGAGCAGGGGCAGGACATCACCTATGTCACCGAGCGGTGCGTGATGAAGCTGACGCCTGATGGCGTCGTCCTCACCGAGATTGCGCCCGGCGTCGATCTCCAGTCCGACATCCTCGATCAGTCGGAGTTTCCGCTGATCGTGGCGCCCGACCTGAAGGTCATGGACGCGGCGCTCTTTGCGGAGGCAAACATCGGCCTGTCGCTTCCAGAAAAAAAGGCACGGACGCTGGAGGGCAGCTTCCATGGCTAGCGGAACCGTCAGGGTTGACGTCGATGGACATGTTGCGACGCTGACGATTTCTCGTCCGGAGAAGCTGAACGCGCTCGACCTGGATATGCTGAAAGCGCTGGCGGACGCAGCCGACGAGGTGGAGGCGAACGCCAATGTGCGCGCTGCCATTCTCACCGGCGAAGGAAAGGGCTTTTCCGCCGGAGGCGATATCAAGGCCTGGGGCGGAATGTTGCCTCAGGAGTTCGGTCATCTCTGGGTTCGGCACGGCCACCGTGTCTTCGAAAGACTGGCGACGCTCCGGATGCCGCTGATCGCGGCTCTGAATGGCCATGCGCTCGGGGGAGGGCTTGAACTTGCAGGGATCGCTGACATTCGCCTCGCAGAGGAACAGATTAAGATCGGTCTGCCGGAAACCGGCCTTGGCATGGTGCCTGGCTGGTCCGGGACCCAGCGCCTTGTCCGCCGGTTCGGGGCGCAGACCGTCCGACGCATGGCCTTGGGCGGCGAGTTATTCATCGCCGAGGAGGCACGCCTGCTGGGGATCGTAGACGCGGTCGTTCCCACCGGAAACGCGCTCACTGCTGCCAGGGAATATGCTGGGCGGATTGCCGCAAGGGGGCCGGCTGCCATCGAGATCGCGAAGTTGATGATCGCATCGGCAAACGGCGAAGACAATGGAACCGCGGTCGAAGCCCTGGGCTCGATCCTCGCTGCGAAGACTGGCGATCTGAAGGAGGGCGTCGCATCTTTCAGCGAGAAGCGCCCGGCAATGTTCAAGGGAGAATGGTAATGACGGTCCTCGTCAACCCCACCGCGCTCAGCGCCCACAAAGCGCGTGATTTCAAGATGCTCATCGATGGCAAATGGGAGGCAGGCAGTTCTGATCCGATCGAGCGTGTCGCGCCAAGCCATGGTGTCGTGGTCAGCCGGTTCCCAACCGGCAGCAGGAAGGACGCCGAGCGTGCGATTTCCGCGGCACGCAAGGCGTTCGACCGCGGGCCGTGGCCCCGAATGACCGCTGCCGAACGTTCCGCCATCCTGCTCAAGGCGGCCGATCTGATTGCGGCGCGTGCAGAGGAATTGGCATTTCTCGATGCGATCGAGGCAGGAAAGCCGATCACACAGGTGCGGGGAGAAATTGCAGGCTCCGTCGACATATGGCGCTACGCGGCTGCTCTTGCCCGCGACCTCCACGGAGAGAGCTACAATACGCTCGGCGATGGCACGCTCGGCGTCGTCCTGCGCGAAGCGATCGGCGTGGTGTCGATCATCACGCCTTGGAACTTTCCGTTCCTGATCGTCGGCCAGAAGCTGCCTTTCGCCTTGGCCGCTGGCTGCACGACCGTCGTCAAGCCCTCGGAACTGACCTCGGGATCGACGCTGGTGCTGGGAGAGATCCTGCAGGAGGCAGGCATTCCGGATGGCGTCGTCAACATTGTCACCGGTACGGGACCAGAGGTCGGCGCAGTCATGACGTCGCATCCCGACGTCGACATGGTGTCCTTCACCGGCTCGACCGGCGTCGGAAAGCTGACGATGTCGAATGCCGCACAGACGCTGAAGAAGGTCTCGTTGGAACTGGGTGGGAAGAACCCGCAGATCGTGTTCCCGGATGCCGATCTCGATGCCTTCATCGATGCCGCGGTCTTCGGCGCCTACTTCAATGCCGGCGAGTGCTGCAATGCCGGCTCGCGGCTGATCCTTCACAAATCAATCGCTTCCGATGTCGTCAAGCGGATTGCCGAGTTGTCGAAGGCAGTGAAGGTCGGTGACCCGCTCGATCCTTCGACGCAGGTCGGCGCCATCATCACGCCGCAGCATCTGGAGAAGATATCAGGATACGTCGCCGGCGCGAGGAGCAACGGTGCCCGGGTCGCACATGGCGGCGAGACGCTTGACCTCGGCATGGGGCAGTTCATGTCGCCGACGATCCTCGAAGCGGTCACCCCTGATATGGCCGTGGCGCGCGAGGAAGTCTTTGGTCCGGTTCTTTCGGTCCTGACGTTCGAAACATCAGCCGAAGCGATCAGGATTGCGAATTCCATCGACTACGGCCTGTCAGCCGGTGTCTGGAGCCGCGATTTCGACACGTGCCTGACGATCGGCCGGTCGGTGCGGGCAGGGACGGTCTGGATGAACACCTTCATGGACGGCGCCCCGGAACTTCCCTTTGGCGGTTACAAGCAAAGCGGCCTCGGCCGTGAGCTCGGCCGCCATGCGGTCGAGGATTACACCGAGACCAAGACACTCAACATGCATATCGGCAAGCGCACCAGCTGGTGGATGCCGCAGACGGAAAGCCGGCTTAGCCGGTAATCAAACTACGCCTGAGGAGGGCGGGTGATCGGTGCGGGAATAGGTCCCGCATCTTCCAAGATGGAACTGGGAGGTTCTTCGATGAATAGGTTTCTGACTACGACTGCCGTAATCGCATTGGCTCTGGCCGGCGCTGGTGTGTCCGCTCGCGCTGCTGACGTCAAGGAAGTGCAGATGCTGCACTGGTGGACGTCTGGCGGCGAGGCAGCGGCACTGAACGTCTTGAAGCAGGATCTTTCCAAGGAAGGTTTTGCCTGGAAGGACGTGCCTGTTGCCGGCGGTGGCGGCGATGCGGCGATGACGGCGCTGAAGGCGATGGTTGCGGCCGGCACCTATCCGACAGCCTCCCAGATGCTGGGCTATACCGTGCTCGATTATGCTCAGGCCGGCGTCATGGGTGATCTGACGGAGACGGCCAAGAAGGAAGGCTGGGACAAGTCGGTTCCGGCGGCGCTGCAGAAGTTCTCGGTCTATGACGGCAAGTGGGTTGCAGCCCCCGTCAACGTCCACTCGGTCAACTGGCTGTGGATCAACAAGGCTGTGATGGACAAGATCGGCGGCACCCAGCCGAAGACCTTCGACGAACTGATCGCGCTGCTCGACAAGGCCAAGGCCGCTGGCGTCATCCCGCTGGCGCTTGGCGGCCAGAACTGGCAGGAGGCGACGATGTTTGATTCCATCGTGCTGTCGACCGGCGGTCCGGAGTTCTACAAAAAGGCCTTCAATGACCTCGACGAGGAATCGCTGAAGTCCGACACGATGAAGAAGTCGTTCGATAACCTCGCCACGATCATCAAGTATGTCGACCCGAACTTCTCGGGCCGTGACTGGAACCTGGCAACCGCCATGGTCATCAAGGGTGACGCGCTGGTGCAGGTGATGGGCGACTGGGCCAAGGGCGAATTCGTCGCCGCCAAGAAGACGCCGGATACCGACTTCCTGTGCTACCGCTTCCCCGGCACCGACGGCAGCGTGGTCTACAACTCCGACATGTTCGGCATGTTCAACGTTCCGGACGACCGCAAGGCGGCGCAGGTGGCGCTGGCGAAGGCAACGCTGTCGAAGAGCTTCCAGTCGGCCTTCAACGTCGTCAAGGGTTCGGTGCCGGCTCGTACCGACGTTCCCGATACCGACTTCGACGCCTGCGGCAAGAAGGGCATCGCCGACCTGAAGGCAGCCAATGAAGGCGGCACGCTGTTCGGCTCGCTGGCGCAAGGCTACGGCGCACCGCCGGCGATCGCCAATGCCTATAAGGATGTCGTCTCGAAGTTCGTCCACGGCCAGATCAAGACCTCCGACGAAGCCGTCAAACAGCTCGTCCAGGCGATCGACGACGCCCGCTGAGACCAGGTGTGATGACAATGCTTCCCCGCGGGCTTCGCGGGGAAGCTTCAGGCTCCGCGCCGATCATCAGGGATGATCATGCGCGGACAATCATGCCCAGATGATGATACCCGACATCATCCAGGGCCGATTGCGGGGAGGAGACGACATTCCATGAGCACCGTTGCGACCACCGATCCGGTTCTGACGCCGCGGCAATCGACGGCGATCCGGCTTAGGGGCCGGCTGCAGGATGCGCTGCCGAAGATCGTCTTGG
>NZ_LWBS01000054.1 GCF_001652265.1 Rhizobium leguminosarum | reverse complement strand
TCGCCATATTGCAGAAATCCAGACCAAAGGGCGGATGGCATGGCAGAAATCCGCCGGCTACAACAAGCGCAGTCGCGCTGAGACCCAGATGGGTCGATGGAAGGCTGTGATCGGGCCCAAACTCAAAGCACGACATTTTGACAATCAGAAGACTGAAGCGAAGATTGGCGTCCGTGTTCTTAACCGGATGACAGAACTTGGCCGGCCCAAGTTCGAGCGCGTTGCATGAAAAATGCAGTGGATAGGGTTGCCTCGTCCAAAGTCTGATCCATGCAACAGTGCTATGCCGAGTAAGGCGTTGATCGAAAATACCACAATGCATAAAGTCGAAATCATAATCGATGATGCAACAATATCGACGAGAGCGAACCCGAACAGGTCCCATAGAGATTCGATATCCCGGCTAAACAGCGATAGCATCTTGCCACGATCTTCCATCAGTTTCGCCGAGCGACGCGCGTCCCTGTGAAAAATCCTGTCCGTTAAACCAGTCCGCAAGAAATGAGAAATGATCTCGCTGCGAGAAGCGGCGAGGTAGTTCGAAACTTCTTTCAGTCCTGAGGAGGTGAGCTGAATCAGTAGATATGTGATGACCAGCAGAAGCACATTCGATGGCGACGTCTCGGATTTATATGCCAGAATATCGACGATTTTTCCCAAAAGCAGCGGTGAGACGGCCGAGAGAACCGTTGAGGCTATCACCAGCGTCAAGGTCACCGAGTATGGTAACCAAAATTCGCGACCTATAAGGGCGAGAAGGCGTAGCTTCCAGCCGTGTTCGGCATCTTTATGCTTCATTCAGATCAGCCAGCCCGAGAATGCGAGGCGGCAATAATCCGGCGCCATGTCTAAGTTCGTACGCGGAATTCCGTGGTTGGTCTCAGGTGAGGGGACAAACAGTACCGCCCGATTTGGAGTCGCCGGAATCAGCGACCTTTTCCCGCGATAATCGAAGACCAAACCGGCTTGTTCCGTCTGCTTTCCCGCGTCACCGAAATAAAGCAGAAGCGTGATTTGGTGTCGCGACGTTGTTGGATCGTGATCCGTGTGAGTGTCCAAAAAACAAGGCGGCGTATATGCGGTCAGAGAAAAGCTGGTTCGGTCTATTTCCAGGATCGTGTCATGGTCGAACAGACCGTCGAGTACATAAACGGCCTCGCTCTCGGTTCGGACTGATCGGCAAGATGCTGTGGTAGCCATATTGGTTGGAAAGGCCGCTGTAGAATTTGGTGCCGGGTTCGCTACCGTAGCGACTATTTTGCGGCAGCGAGGCTTGCGTTTCAGCGCCCTGCGTATGCAATCATTGCGATTTTAGTTTACAAACTACACGCTATAGGATAGTGGCAATGTGCGTGCGGTCCCTTTGGGCTGTGCTCGCGTCACCATTCGGTAGGAAAGAAACTCATGGCAACTGCCCCAGAAAATTCCAAAGCAGACGACGTATTCGCCGCCAGCCCTCAGCAGGTCAATATACTGGTGGTTATCGACACTGAATACGTCAAGGCCCACTATCCGCCCAACAGTAGCATCAGTAGCCCGGACAAACCTCCAGGAATCGACCACAATAGCCAATTTATGATCTGCACCGGCTCGCGCGGCGCCGTCACCGGCCAAGGCACCGCGGATCTTTCCTTCAAGGCGAATGTCGGCGACAACGTGTCGTTCACCGGCGTCTCGATCTACGACAACTCAGATGACGCCGTGATCATCTACGGTATCCAGTACTGGAATGGCGACAAGGTCTTCAATCAGTTCGTGCCCAACGTCGTGACACGGAAGAAGGCGGTTTTTCCCAATCCGGAGACGTCGAACGGTCTTCCGCCGCTGCAAGAACAGATGACGTTCGCGACCTACGACGCAAAGGTTGCACGTTCTGGTAAAGAAAATTTCTACGTCTATTTTGCCCTGTACAAGCTCTCTGACGACGGCCAGTCTCAGAATCTGTATGGCTATTACTGCTGGGATCCGCAGATCATAGTCCCGTGATATCTACTGGCTGGAGGTGGCGACATGAAAAGCCGCCGCCTCGATTTATGAAGCTCAAACCATTCAGCGATGCCGCGTCCCGGTTTTGCCGGGCGGAGGAACCCATGGCGATCGACACTCTCCCGGCGAGCGCGCAGCAGATCGGCCTGCTGACCGTGATCGATACCGTAAACGTCAGGGCACATCATAAGCCCAACAATCATCCGGACCACCCACAACCGATCAATCACCAAAGCCAATTTATGATCTGCACGGGATCGCGCGGCGAAGTCACAGGTCAGTGCAGCTCGGCTCTCTCTTTTCATGCGAATGTCGGTGACAGCGTATCATTTGCTGGCACGTCCGTTCACAACAATTCGGATGACGCCATTATTCTCTGCGGCATTACGCATGCAAGTGGTGACCAGCTATTTAACCGGTTCCAGGTGAATTCCGCCACCCGAAACAAGGCGGCGGTACCTGACGCCAATTCGCGAAACGGCCTGCCTGCGCGTCACAGGCAACTGACGTTTTCGACCTATGACGCTGGGGTGAGATGCTCCGGGACGGCGAAACTCTACGTCAGATTCGCTCTTTATAAGCTGGCCGATGACGGCCAAACGCAAAAACTTTACGGCTATTTCCAATGGGATCCGCAGATTACAGTGAACTGACGACACGCCCATCGCCTGCATTTGAGACGATCGGCGAGGCCAAATGTCGATCGCGTCTCGTCAGCTCTTGACGGGTTCGTACGTCAATGACCACCGTTAGGCTCTGGGCAGGCACCCCAAAACTGGTGCTCCCGCCTTGGGCTGTAGGTGCCGCTTGCGACCGGATGACCGAGCATATCGGGAGGAATGGATACTGGCTGCTCGTCCGCTCGTCCTACATGCTTGGCGTAGTCGGAGATCGGGCGGGGGCGGCCCACCAAGTAGCCCTGCACTTGATCGCACAACTCACGGGTCAAGAACGCCAGTTGATCCGTTGTTTCCACGCCTTCGGCGATAATCGGCAGATCTAGTCCACGCCCAAGTCCGATGACGGCTCGTATGATCGCCGAAGACTGGGAAAGCCCGATGTTGCGTACAAAAGACTGGTCAATCTTGATCTTATCGAACGGAAAGGACTGCAGATAGGACAGCGACGAATAACCGGTTCCGAAATCATCCATGGCGATACGTACGCCCAGCGCCTTGAGGTGCCCCAACGTGGAAATGGCCCGTTCATGATCATTAATCAGCACGCCTTCGGTAATCTCAAGCTCCAACCGTTCGGGCTCAAGTCCGGTTTCAATCAGCACTGACTTTACAAGCCCGGTCAGATCGCCATGCTTAAATTGCACCGGAGAGAGGTTGACGGCGACCGAAAGCCTTCGCGGCCACGAGGCCGCCTCACGACAAGCCTCCCGCAACACCCACGCGCCAATCTCGATCATCAGACTGCTCTCTTCTGCAATCGGAATAAAGACGGACGGCGGGATATTGCCTTGGCTCGGATGATTCCACCGCAGCAAGGCTTCAAAACCAGTGACGTCCCCGCCGATGTTAGCCTGTGGTTGATAAAAGACCGACAATTGTCGCTGCGAAATTGCAACCTGCAGGTCACGCTGCAATGCTCTCCGTTCTCGCAGCCACTTATCCATTTGCGGTTCGAAAAACCGGGCGACGCCTCGTGCGTCAGCTTTCGCGCGATAGAGAGCGGCGTCGGCGTTGCCCATGAGGTCGGCGGCACTGTCCCCATCGGCTGGATAGACTGCTACGCCAAGGCTCGTCCCCATTCGGATCCGGGTCCCGTCGATTTCGGCGTCCTCGCTCAGCGCGGAGATAATCAGGTCGGCGAGCTGCGCTATGGAATTGGCATCGGCTTCAACCAAGACCATGAACTCGTCACCGCCCAAGCGTGCGACGAAGGCACCCTGCGCGACCGCGCTCAGACGTTTGGCTGCCAGGCATAAAACCAGGTCTCCGACATTGTGGCCGAAGACATCGTTGACCTCCTTGAAACGATCCAGGTCGAGGCACAGCACCGCAAACGGCGATCCTTGCGTCCGGTGCTGTTCGAGCATCGCGTCGAGTTTCTGCTTCAGTGCGGCACGGTTGGGCAGATCGGTTAGCGGATCATGCAGCGCCAGATGCGCTATTTTGCGTTCGGCGGTTCGGTGCTCGGTAACATCCTCGTGGGTAGAAACCCATCCACCATCGGATGTTCTTTCGTGGTGAACGCGAATGACCTTGCCCGACTTCAGTTCCATCGACCAGTCCTGGGTCGATGAACTGGAATTGATCGAGTCGCACCAGGCCAGATAGTCGTCGGACGCCACGGCGGGACAAGCGCCGACGGAATAGCGCAGCTCGGTTATATCGCTTAAAGTCATTCCAGGCCGGATTATCTCCGGAGCAAGGCCATACACCTTGGCATAACGGCGATTGGACAGTACCAGCCGCTGGTCAGCGTCGAACAAGCAGGCACCCTGACCTATACTTTCCAGTATGGTGGTGAATTGCATATTGCACTGGTCAAGCTGTTTCTGGGTCCGCAGCAACTCGATACGGACCTTTATACGCGCGACTAGAGCGCGTCCGTTGAACGCGGAATCGGAATTGAGATGACAGTCGCTGTTTGCCGTGATTCGCTGCCTTCGAATCAGGGAGATAGGGATGTCACGTGCATTAAGCGATGATCTTCGCAGCCGTGT
>NZ_LWBS01000053.1 GCF_001652265.1 Rhizobium leguminosarum | reverse complement strand
CGGCTAAAATGCCCGGTGAGATCATTCATCAAGTCCATGTGTGAAGCACCGTCTATATTGCCGTCTATATAGACAGAGCATCCACACTCTCACTCACTCCACAATGCGGCCCAACTCGGATGCGTACACCGGGAAAACATGCGACTTCAGCGGTGAGCCCGTGGATCCATCCGGACGTTTGGAGGGGGCAAGCGTCAACTGCAGGCCAAATGGCAACCGGGCGAATACATTGCCAGGGCTACCCGCACGCTTTAACGCGTATTGCGTGATAAATGCGCCGGTCAAAAGTGCGCGGCTAATCCAAGCTGCCCGACCAGAAAATGCCAACCACTGCGATCTGTCGGGGATCACCCCAAAAGACGCGACTGGTCAATTCGGGGGGGCCGTCTGGCGGTAGGCGGTCATTGGACGACGTCTGAGGAAACAAATTCAAAGCACGTCCTCGCAGCCACCCAAGGGATGCTCTCTGCTCGACCTACCGAAAACTGTGTTGCGCCTGTCTATCAATTCAAGCGCCGATTTAGCTCTGCATTTCAACGGGCTACTATCTGGTCATGATGGCTGTCGTGATCCAACGGGCCCGATCTTTGAAGTGGCCGAAAACTCCATATATTTCAGCGAATGATTCTGAGACGAAAGCTTTCGGCAATCATCTGAGGTGTATTAACCACATTAAGCTTTCGCTGGATGTTCAAAATGACATTTTGGATGGTTCGATGGGATCGTCCGAGAATCGTTGCGATCTCTATTGCTGTTTTGCCTGCGGCACACCAATGGATGATTTCGCGCTCTCGCGTTGTGATCATGGGTAAGGCCTGAACTTTTCGACTGGCATCATTCCCAATTTCGGCGCGGAGCAAGCTGTGCGCGTAAGCCGCCATCAGATAGAGCGCGCTTCGGTGGCGGGTTGAGAGCTCTACCTTTTCCGCTCCAAAACTGACAATAGATTGAAACCCAGCGGCAGTGTGTAAAGGAACGCTGAAGCCGTCAATCAACTTGAATTCGCGTGCCTCATTCATGACGCGACGGCTCTGCCGAGTGAGTTTTTGATCTCGCAGAGCTTCCGACCAAACAAATGCGTGATCACATGTCTTGCTAAGCTGCACTATGGGGTCAGCGTGGACATAGTTGTTTTCACGATAGCGATCAAACCACACGGCTGACCAATTGCCCAAAACGAAATAGGGATCAATTCGCTCCGGAGGCGAGGGGATTCCGGATATCGCGAAATAACTAAACCCGAAATATTGTGAAATTTTGCCAAGTAAGAGTAACACATCGTCTTTGCTCTTTGCACTGGCTGACTCTGACAGGAAATCGAACACCAGATTCGAGACCGTTGAGGATTCTTCCTTCACGACAACCTCCCGGTTCGGCGCAAGATTAACGTCGTCACATCTAAGCAGTGAGTGCCCAGTTCGGTGGGCGGCTAAACTCTAAAAACCATATTAGATACCCTTGATACATACAACCAAAAAGCGCATCTTTCAGGTCAAGTTGGTCGCCCGAATAAACGTGCGCGTTTTCGCCAGCGGGATCGTTGTCGGCAAATCGTTTGGCGCCAGTGCCACCAGCTGAAAAATAGACCAGAATATATTCGTAAATATATTTTTGTATATTTTTCCAGTTATTGGTGGACTATCAATGCATTACCGTTCTTTTACATAGACTAAACGAATATACTATTGAATATATCCGCTGCGTCTCTTGTCTTGAATCACGTATTTGTAGAGAGTCTGCTTATGAAGGAGGTATGACAACGCTGGAATATTCAACAGGCGAAGGGCTGTCGCAGGGAAGAACGTCGGGGGCTATGGTCCAGGAGGTAGGCTCCGGCACAGCAGGGGACAACGCCCCTATGTCCCGAAAAGCGTCGGGTCGACACAAGACCCAACGGACGCGATGCGAAACTTGATCCAGTCGAGCGATCTGGCTCTTCTCATGGAAGCTCATGATGCCCTCTCCGCGGCTATCGCGGGTCAGGCGGGGTTTGCAGACCTTTGGGCGTCCAGCCCAGCACCGGATGTTAGTTTCCGCTCGTTATGGAGTTATATATGTCGCTAATTAAAAGAAAAATCTTCTCCGTGGGCGTCTCGATCCTAATGGCATGCGGCGCGTCGGCGGCCGATCTAGCTGACCACAGCGTTCCGAGCGCCCCCTCTTATGACGCACCGCGAACCTTCTCGTGGGCCGGGGCTTACGCCGGTCTTCACGGAGGTGTCGCGGCCTCCAAATTCAACCCGTTCAACAATGATCGCGCTCCAGCGGTGGGCGCTCAGGTAGGTTACAATTTCCAGGCCGGGCCAGGCGTTTTCGGTGCAGAACTGGAAGGCTCTTACATGAACAACGAAGTGCGTGTGCCTGGCGGCAAGGTGGAAAGCCGCTTCCGCGGTGCCGCGAAGGCCAAGGCTGGTCTGGGCTTTGACCGCACTTTCGTCTACGGCACCGCGGGCGTCACAACGACCGAGTTCGAGGGCCGCCGCCCCGCATCCGGATCGGACAAGTGGAAATCCGGACCGGATAGCTGGAAACAGGGCTACCTCTTCGGCGGCGGCGTCGAGCACGCGTTTTCGGGCGGCGTGTCGGCAAAGATCGAGTACAACTACGTCATTAACAACGCCGTCCCGACGACGAGCGGAGGCATCAGCTCGAAGTCCGACCTCAACGATAATGTAATTGAGGCGGGCATTAACTTTCGCTTCTGACGAACTCGTCTGGAAGCCTTGAGCATGGGCACGAATCAAAGCCGTGCGGACAACTTTCGGACGAGTTGGCCGCTGACGGCTTTCCACTGGGCCATGGCATGCAGTCGGTGATTGCGAATTTGGTTGGCAGAAGGTTTTGTGTGATCTGGAACGAAGAGATTGCGAACGGCGGAGAACAGCGAAACAAAATGTTGCAGGCTCCCGATTGATCGGAATCCCTGGCGCATTCGTTCCCGTTTTCGAAACGGCAGATGCGAGTTCTCCGCCTGTTGTTCAAGCTCTTGTGTGAGCGATGCTCAACACCCGGCATGACCTGACGTTTTGCCGCTTCATAGGAGCGGAGCTTGTCAGTGATCATGCGCCTCGGCACCATCCCCTGCTTTTTTAGCAGACGCATCACCAAACGTCTGGCAGCCTTGGTATTGCGGCGAACCTGCACGATTTCGTCGAGCACATATCCGTCTTGGTCGACAGCCCGCCACAACCAGCATCGCCTGCCATTGATCCAAAGCGCAACCTCGTCGAGATACCAGACATCACTGCCCGTCGTGTCGCTGCAGGGGAAGGGCAAGATGAGCCAAAATCGTGTGTTTAAGCATGGAATGTTCGGTCCTCGATCCAAGGTGAGCATCAGCCGTGCCAAACATCAAGATCTATATCGATCAGGGGCTTCCTGAGCACACGCAACTCGGCCTTCGCGAGAACCTGGCGCCTCTGAGAGACATCATCTGCCATACGCTGAAGGTCGAAAGTGCGGCCTGCTAGCTTGTCATTTTGCCCGCCTATGGTATGGCTGACCAACTCGTGGTGAACATTGAGATCGCCATCTTGCCCAAACCTGACCGCACCCCCCGGTACTTTCCGACCCTGCGGCGAAAATCCAGAAATCGATTGCAGATGTCGTCAATAGGCCAGTTGCGGTACGGTTGTCTGTTCTTGACCCGGCGGCATACATCTCTCTGAAATAGGTGTTGCGACAGGGCCGCGTACGTCCGCCTTTTCGATCGAGGCCTGCCGAGTCTTTGCACCGAATTCATCGATCTCTCGATGCCGCTCGGCGGGCGCAATTGGCCACACGTTTACGCGTGCCGGTGGGATCGACGCGGCGATTGCCGTCGCGACCGAGCGAAGCCAAGGCTACGACATTAGCTGTTCATCTACTTCACGGAACGTGATTAAGGAGTCGGCTTTAATCGTCGAGGTGCTGCTTGGCGACTGCGATCACAATGTCGGTGAGGGTCGCGAACCGGTCTGCAGCAAGCCTGTTGATCTGCCAAAAAAGTGGGATGTCGAGCGGCTTGTCGGGGATCAACTCCACCAGTGTTCCTTTCTGAAGATGTGGGCGGACGAGACACTCGGGGTTCATGCCCCAGCCAATACCTGCCACGCTAGCGTCAACGAAAGCATGCGTGGATGGAAGAAAATGCGTCGGACAGATGAATTCTTCGCCAAGTGTCTGGGCGATCCATCGGTCTTGAAGCTTGTCTTTCTGGTTGAAAGTCAGGGCCGGTGCAGTGCGGAATGCCTCGCCGCTGATGCCTCCGGAAAAATAGCGCTCAACGAATTCCGGGCTTGCAGTGGCGCGGTAACGCAACGAACCGAGGGCGGTGCGGCGGCATCCGGGAACCAGCCTTTCGCTCCCTGTCACAGCCGCAATCACCCGCCCGCGCTCTAGCCAATCAGCCGTGTGGCCCTCGTCATCAATAACAACGTCCAGAAGATAGTTTGAGGATTTGGCAAATGCGGAAAGTGCCACGAGAAACCAGGTTCCGAGACTATCGGCATTTGTTGCGAGGTGGATTGTCACGCGTTCAATCAACTGGGTGGACGGTGCGAGCGACGGTGAGTGCTCATACAGGTCTCGTTCAAGCAGCCCAACATTTTCTACGTGCCGACACACCCACTGCCCTGCTCTGTGGCAACGCACGGATTTCCCCTGACGACTAGTACCACGCCACAGAGATTATGACGGTTTGTCTTATCGTAGAATTGGTAGGGCTTCTGGTGGGATGAGAAGTTGGATGCTGCGTGCGGCGCCTGGCACGCGAGATATAAAACCCGCCTTCT
>NZ_LWBS01000052.1 GCF_001652265.1 Rhizobium leguminosarum | reverse complement strand
AATTTCATCCTGCCGATGCGATGGTGGCGGGCGGCGTTATGTTTGAAAGGCATCAAGGTCACAGATCGGTTATTGAGGTTGCCGATCGCCTACACCACGACCGCTAAACGATCCGTGCACCAACGCGCTCCAGCGGTGTTGCAGCAAATGCCGGCATGACGAATTCAAGCTTCGACGACAGCCCGAATGCAGCAGCCGCAGCAGCCGACCCCAGGACGGCGCGACGTGACATGGTAAACATGAATATGCCTCCTCTTGTTGATGGCATTTATGGTGGCGAAGACGGCTATTGCTCAGACGTCCTCGCTGACGAACTAGATCGCCGGCAAGGAACGCTTATTCCCGATCTTGAGCGTCATTTCTTCAATTGATTGAAAAACAAGCGTGATTTCTATCGCGCGCGACCAGTATCCCGCTGCATGCAGAAAAATCGGCGCCGGCGTGGAATAAAACCGCGCGCCGATCGGTCTAGACGGCAGGGACCGCATTGCATGCCTGCCGGTCTCACGCCTAAATTCGGCTGCTGTTGAGGCAGGGAGGATGATGACAAACGCTCAGATCACCTATCCCGTCGGATCGACCGATTGGATGCTGCTGTTGGCCCGGCACGCGTCAAGAACCCGCATTCGACCATCACCGCTAGCGGTGTTTCTCGGCAGCGTGGGCCGACTATTGCACCTCATGGTCTCGGAAAAATCGAGCAGCGATCCGATCGCTTCGACGGCGGATGCGACCATGCAGCACGAGTTCATGCAGCGCTTTCAGGACATGATCGTTCCGCATCTTGACGCGGCCTATAATTTTGCTCGTTTCCTCAGCCGCGACGCCGATGCCGCACAGGATATTGTTCAGGAAGCGTTCCTGCGCGCCTACCGCAATTTCGAAACCTATCGTGGCGGCGATCCGCGCGCCTGGCTCTTTGCCATTGTGAGGAACTGCTGCCACGTCTGGCGCCAGCAGGATCGCCGCAAAGCGCGGTTCGAGCAGCCTATGGGCAATGACGGTTACGCTGACCCTGATGAGGGTGGTGAGTACCAGATCGCCTCGGAGGAGGATTCGCCGGAGACAGAAACGATCCGGCGAAGCGAGCAGCAGCGCGTGCGCGCTGTTATCAGCCGGCTGCCGGAGGCGATGCGGGAAATTCTTGTCTTGCGCGAGCTTGAGGATCTCTCCTACCGGCAGATCGCCGAGATCATCGATGCGCCGATTGGCACTGTCATGTCGCGGCTTGCCAGGGCGCGGCGTGACTTTGGCGAAGCCTGGGATGCATGCAACAAGAGCGAGACCGCAGGATGAGTGAAGCCCAACGGAAAGGCTGCCCGGAATGGCGCGTCATGCTGCACGGCTTTGTCGATGGCGAACTGGATTCCGCCCATGCAGCGCAGGTCGAGGATCATCTTGCCACCTGCGCGCATTGCAAGGCGGAGATGGAAAGGGTCCGTGCCGTGAGAGAGATCATCGATCAGGATGGCGTCAAGTGGCGACCGCCGGAGGCCCTGCGTTCGCAGGTCCTGTCGATGTTGTCATTCGAACAGGAAGCGGCGGCGGCCAGCCTGCCCCCGCCACGCCAGGCGCCTGTCTGGCGCCGCGCCTTGGATTTCATTCGGCAATGGAGCTTCGTGCCTTCGCTCGCGGTTCTGGCGGCAGGCGCCATCCTATTTGTCAACGCGCCGTCGCAGACCGTGCTTTTGCAGGACCAGATCATGGCAAGCCATGTTAGGTCGATGATGGCCGATCATCTGACCGACGTGCTGACCTCGGATCAGCATACAGTAAAACCTTGGTTCAACGGCAAGATCGATTTTTCGCCACCGGTCAGCGATCTCGCCAAGGATGGCTTTCCGCTGGTCGGCGGACGTGTCGACTATATCGGTGGTCGCGCCGTTGCGGCGCTCGTCTACCGGCGCCATGGCCATGTCATCAACCTGTTCATCTGGCCGGCGGCATCGGCCGCGCAGACGACGACGGTGCATGACGGCTACAACATGACGCAATGGTCGGATGGCGAGCTCGTGTTCTGGGCGATTTCGGATGTCGCCGCGGGCGACCTGGCCGAGTTCGAGGCCTTCTTCAGGGCGGCGGCGCAAGGCTAGATGTGAAGACAGAGACCGGGTTGCCATATGGGCCCAGGACGCTGAGAGCCTGATCAATCTGATGCCAGCCTACCAGATGAACCCCGATCAGATGGGGCCGATCGTCCGCAACACCGCCGACGGAAAGAAGCGACTGGTCCATGCGCGCTGGGGATTGCCCTCGCCGCGCTTCGCATTTGAGAAGGCGGCCAAAGCCAAGGCCGAGAAACTGGCGGCCAAGGGCAAACCTTTCGATCTCGAAGAACTGATCCGCATCGAGGCCGACCGCGGCACGACCAACGTGCGTAAGCTCAGTTTTCCACACTGGAAACGATGGTTTGGCGTTGAAAACAGATGCCTCGTCCCGGTCACCAGTTTCGCGGAACCGGATCCGGCCAGCCAGGAGGATGGCGGGAACGTGCCCAATGCCTGGTTCGCCCGCGACGAAAGTAAGCCGCTGATGTTCTTTGCCGGCCTCCATGTGCCGCAATGGCAGAGTGTCCAAAAAGTCAGGGACGGCCTGACGACCGATGATCTCTATGGTTTCCTAGCGACGGATGCGAATGACCTTGTGAAGCCGATCCACGACAAGGCCATGCCCGTCCTTTTGCTGACGAAGGAAGAGACTGACATCTGGATGCGGGCGCCCTGGAAGAGGCCAAGGAACTGGCCCGCCCGCTACCCAACGACGCGATCATTATCTCGTCCCGCGAACCGTACGGATCCACGATCGTGTCGAAATCCGGGGAGCCGGTGGAACAGGGCAGTCTGCTTTGACGCCTGGACCCAGAGCTTGAATGTATCGGAAAACGAAAAAGCCTGCCGCGGGAGGAGGTGCGGCAGGCTTTTCGAAAGAATTGAACAACGGCTGGGAGGAGGAGTGCCGTTGTTCCGTCAGGCTCCCCTTGGGAGGAGGAGTGGGTCGCCTGAAACACGAAGCTCTGCGGGAGGAGGTGCATTGCTTCGTTGATCCAAAGATATCAGAGGCTGCATCGACCGCCAGCGCTCAGATCGCAGTGCAGCCATGCGTTTGTTGCAATGCAATATGAATCCTGTGCTCATTTTTTCGACCATTGTGAGCGAGACGCGGCTTTCACTGTGCTGGGCTCGAAACCGAGAACGAAATCGATCACCTTGGCGGAGGACATTTCGCACGGCTTCAGGGTCGGCTCAGGTCCAGCCAATCGATAGAGGTTGAAGCTGACGATATCGGTTCCGCTAAGCTCCTCGCCATAGAGCCAGGTCCGTTTGCCATCTTCCGACCGCTTGACGGTCACGCCCCATGGTCGATTACCAAAATGTCCGTCGACATAGCCGTCCGGCAATTTCGCTAGCGCGTCTTCGAACGTCGCCTGAATTAATGAAGGTGTTCGGCCGTTGGCTGTCATGGTTCCAGGCATTCGTCGCAAATCCCGCAGCCATCGTCATCCATGCTCGAGGCCGGACGTGGCCGTTGACAGCACGGACACGTCGTAGCATCCGACGCATACGTGTCATCGCGGTCCGGCAGAAGAATTTCAATATAGAATTCCGACAGCATATCGGCCGCGTTTCGGTCCATGGCGATGCTCCAGTCGCGGTTATACCAGAGATAGTAAGCTTCTAGGGCTGCACAAGCCGGCAGAGATGCCGTGAAGGACGATCCAGTTCGAATACGGTGTCACAATTGAGCGCCTTCTTGACGATCGTCGCCTGACCTTGTTCATTCGTGCCATGTTCAAACCCGCAAACGCCGTGCAGGTCAGAGTTTCCATCGACGAGATCCAGCCGGACGTCTGGCGCCGATTGGTCCTGCCTGTGCATTGGAACCTGGAGCATCTGCATCTCGGTATTCAGGCAGCATTTAACTGGTGGAACTATCACCTCTATGAATTCCGGATTGGTGGTTTGCGGTATGGGGAAGTCGAGATCCTGACGGAGGATTCGACCGATGACGATCCTCGAGTCTTCGATCAGAGAGAGGTTCGCTTGCTGGACTTCGAGCAAGGCGCCGTCTTCAGTTACCACTATGATTTCGGGGATGGCTGGCGACACACCGTTGCGGTCGAGGAGTTCTTGACGCTCGCCGCTACGCCCAAACACGGGAGCTGCGTCGCCGGCGAAAGGGCGCGACCGCCCGAAGATGTCGGTGGCGTGTCAGGGTATGAGCGGTTTTTGGAGATCATCGCAGACGGGGAAGATCCAGAATATGTCGAAACCATCCGGTGGTGCGGCGGCTATTTTGATTCCGAATGGTTCGACCTGTCGACTGTGGATAAGGATCTCCGAAACGCTCTGCGCTCAAACGTCAAACGCCGTCTGTATCAACCGAAACCGAAACCAGTCCCGAAGAAATGAATTAAGTGCAGGTTCGAGTTGGGCGTCTTGATGAAATCCGAGCCTTCACCCAACTGCTCACAGAGGGGCCTCATTTCAGATTGCACATCCAGGTAACCTCGCCCGGCCATGGAGGAACGACCAATTGGGGCCATGAGCCGTCCGTCGGCTTTCGGGGTCGGAAACGCGTTAGATGGGCCTGTCGCAAATTTTTCCGCTTAACCCTATGTTGACCATCCGCAGAGAATTTGCCGCTCCGAAAGTTGCGGAGCGAACCGATGATTCTGAATGCCATTGCCGAAAAGCTGAAGCGCCAGTCGAAGGATGATTTCAAAGGCAGGCATTTCGAGGCCTGGCTGATTGTACAGGCGGTCGCTTGGTACCTTCGTTATCCGCTCAGCTATCGGGATATCGAGGAGATGTTCGGGG
>NZ_LWBS01000051.1 GCF_001652265.1 Rhizobium leguminosarum | reverse complement strand
TCGCCATATTGCAGAAATCCAGACCAAAGGGCGGATGGCATGGCAGAAATCCGCCGGCTACAACAAGCGCAGTCGCGCTGAGACCCAGATGGGTCGATGGAAGGCTGTGATCGGGCCCAAACTCAAAACGCGAGATTTTGACAATCAGAAGACTGAAGCGAAGATTGGCGTCCGTGTTCTTAACAGGATGACAAAACTTGGCCGGCCCAAGTTCGAGCGCGTTGCATGAAAAAATGCAATGGATAGGGTTGCCTCGTCCAAAGTCTAATCCATGCAACAGTGCTGAATTGAAGGCCGTCGCCTTTGCGAAAGCCGCTTCCTATACAAGTGCGGGCACGGAGGAATTTTTGCTCGATACTGAGGGACGTTTTTACTTCATCGAGATGAACGGCCGCATTCAGGTCGAGCATCCCGTGACCGAAGCTATCACAGGCGTAGATATTGTTGAGCAGATGTTCCGGATCGCCAATGGCGATTCTCTGGAAGTTGTCGGCGAAGAGACGCATCGCGGACACGCCATTGAGCTTCGCATCTGTGCAGAAGATCGGGCGTTCGCCCAGGCGACATTGATCGTATTGCCACCCGAGGCGAAGGAATTGCGGACGCTCGCCGGTATGGCAAATACTAGAGCGTTGGATAAATCGTCAGATCGCGACCTCTCTCTCCATGCTGGATCGCAGGCGGTTGCGGAGAAAGCCGCCGGCTTCCTCGATCGACTGCATGCCCTCGTCGAGCATCGGCGCGAAGAGCTGCCAGGAATGCACCATCCCCTCGAAGATATTGAGTTCGGCGGACACGCCTGCGGCCTTGAGCCTTTCGACGACGGTCACCGAGTCTTCGCGCAGGATCTCCCAGGACCCGATTTGGACGAGCGTCGGCGGCAGGCCGGTAAAATCGCTGTAGAAGGGCGTCACCATCTCCGACTTGCGGTCGCCGGAGCCGACATAGACCATGGTGAAAAGTTCCATGAGCTGTGGTGTCAGCAGCGGCGCATCGGTGACGGAATGATGAGAGTCGCCTTCACTTGCGAGGTCGAGCGCAGGCGACATCAGCACAAGAGCGTCGGGCTGCGGCAGGCCTTCCTTCTTCGCCCGGACGGCGACAGAGAGCGCGAGATTGCCACCGGCGCTGTCTCCGATCAGCGCAATCGCCGCAGGATCATAGCCCTGTGCCAATGCCCATTTGTAGACGGCGAACGCGTCGTCATGTGCAGCCGGCGCCGGGTTTTCGGGCGCCAGCCGATAGTCGGCTGCCAGCACAGCAGCGCCCGACGTCCGGGCGAGATGGGTTGCGATCACCCGATGCGACCGGCTCGATCCGAAGAAGAAACCGCCGCCGTGATAGTAGATGACCAGTCTGCTTTCGTCAGTCTCGTCACGCCGGATCAGCTCACCGCCGCAGGGTCCGGCCGGCACCCGCTCGATCATCGAGCCGTCGGCGATCGGCGTTTCTGCGTTGATGCCCTCGAACCATTCCCGCATCATGGCAGGCCAGGCGTTTTTGGGCGGCGGGTTTTGGGCGCTGATATTGAGTATGAAATCGAGTTGGGCTTTTGACATGGTTTCTTACCTGAAATGTCGGATGGGAAGGGCCGGCGCGGCCATCCGCCTCGGCTACGGCATGCGCACGATCGGCTTGATGGTCTTGCCGCTCTCGGAATCGTGGATCGCCTGGTTGATCTCGTCGAAGTCGTAGAACTTCACGAGCTTGTCGAAAGGGAAGCGGCCCTGGGCGTAGAGCTCGGCCAATATCGGAATGAAGGTGTCCGGGTTGGATTCGCCCTCGACGATCCCGATCAGTCGGCGACCGCCGCTCATGAAGTGCACTTCGTCGAGATTGATCTCGGTGCCCATGGCCGACGCGCCGAGAATGCCGCAGGCGCCCATCGGCGCCAGCGCCATCACCGCGCTGCGGATAACGCTAGAAATCCCCGTCGTATCGAGCGCGAAATTCAACCCGTAGCTCGTGATCGCTATGATCTCAGCTGTCGCATCCACCTTGCCGGGATTGATCGTGTGCGTGGCGCCGAGTTCGCGCGCCACGGCTAGCCGCTCGTCATTCATGTCCACCGCGACGATGGTTGTCGCGCCGACGACCTTGGCGGCCATCAGGGCGGAGAGGCCGACCGAACCGGAGCCGAATACGGCGAAGGATTTGCCCGCCGAAACCTTGAGCGCGTTCATGACTGCGCCCGCACCGGTCTGGATACCGCAGGCGAGCGGTCCCAGCAATTCGAGCGGCGCCGTATCCGGAACCTTCACGACATTCACCTCATGGCAGATGGCGTGGGTGGCGAAGGATGACTGGCCGAAGAAGTTACCGTGAATGCGCTCGCCGCCTGCCGAAAGCGCGCTCGAGCCATCCGTGCGTGCGGCAAAGAAATTGCGCGGGAAAAATTCATGGCAATAGCTGATGTAGTGATCCAGGCAACTCGGGCAGTGGCCGCAGGAATTGAAGGTCATAACCACTTTGTCCCCGGTCTTCACCTTCGAGACGGCGCGGCCGACTTTCTCGACAATGCCGGCCCCCTCATGGCCGAGTACCACCGGCAGCGGCGTCGGCAGCATGCCGTCACGCACGACGATGTCGGTATGGCAAACACCCGTTGCCACGACCTTCACGAGGATTTCGCTATCCCTCGGCTCCTCGATATCGACGGTTTCGAGGCTGAGGTTGGCGCCTCGCGCGCGGGCAATGGCAGCTTTTATCTGCATGGCAATCTCCGACATGAACTGGCAAGCGCGGGGGATGCGGGCCACGACGCTCGCATCCCGGTCCTGGGAGTGATCAGAAGGGATAGGGGGTCGCGACGTCCTTGACCGAGATCCACTTCCAGGTGGTGAATTCCTCGATGTCGGCCGGCCCGCCGATGCGGGTTCCATTGCCGGATTTGCGCGGGCCGCCGAAGGGAGCGAAGGGGCCGCCATTGACCGTCTGGTCGTTGACATGGACCATGCCGACATCGAGTTCGTCTGCGATCCGCACTGCGCGGCCGGTATTGGCGGAAATTACCCCGGCGACGAGGCCGTAGTCGCTGTTATTGGTGAGTTCGATCGCCTCTGCTTCGGTTGCGAAGGTGACAATGCAGGCGACCGGGCCGAAGACTTCCTCATCGAAGGCCCGCATGCCGGGCTTGACGCCAGACAGCACGGTGGCAGCATAGAAGCGACCGTCATGGGTGCCACCGACCAGCAGCTTCGCGCCCTTGGCCACCGCATCTTCTACGATCGCCTGAATGCTCGCCACCTGACTATCCGAAATGATCGGGCCGAGCGCCACCTGATTGGTGGAGGGATCGCCGGCGGGGAGGTGTGACGCCTTCATGACCAGTTTGGCTGTTAAGGCTTCGGCGATCTTTTCATCGGCGAGGATTAGGCCCGTCGCCATGCAAATCTGGCCCTGATGCAGAAAGGCGCCCCAGGCCGAATTGGAAGCAGCGATGTCGAGATCGGCGTCGTCGAGCACGATAAGCGAGTTCTTGCCGCCAAGCTCTAGCTGAATCTTCTTGAAGTGCTTGCCGGCAATCTCGGCGACCTTCGAGCCGCCCCTGGCAGATCCGGTGAAGGAGATCATCGCGATATTGGGATCGGTGCACATCGCCTCGCCGGCGTCAGCTCCACCGGGCACCACCTGCAGCACGCCCTTGGGCAGACCGGCTTCCTCGAAGATGCGGGCGATGATGATGCCGCCCGAAATCGGCGTGCGCGGATCGGGCTTGTGGACCACGGCATTGCCGAATGCCAGCGCTGCGGCAATCGAGCGGATCGAAAGCACGAGCGGGAAATTGAAGGGCGAGATCACGCCGACGATGCCATGTGGCACACGCTTAGCATAGTTGGTCCGGCCGTCCATCGACGGGATCATCATCCCCATCGGTGCTGTGGCCAGCGATGCTGCATGGCGGATGAAGAGTGCGCCATGCTCGATCTCGATGCTGGCCTTCGGATAGATCGAGCCGGATTCGCGCATGATCCAGGGGATCAGTTCCGTGCCATTCTGCTCGAGCAGGTCGGCGGCTTTGGACAGGATGCGCGCCCGCTCGGTCGGCAATGTCTTGGCCCAGATTTTTTGCGCGGCGCGTGCCTCGGTGGCAGCACGGGCGATATCGGCGGCGCCACCAACGCCGACCGAGGCGATCACCGCGCCGGTCGCCGGATCGGTCACATCCATGACGCCCGCTGCCGTCGTCTGCCAGTCGGCAAAGAAGGCACGCCCCTGCCAGCGTTCGGTGTCCAGGAAATTCTGGTTCTGATTGTTCATCATCTTCCTCCTCAAAAATATCGGTCGGCCGTTCGCAGGTGCGGGCACAGCTTCGCCGTCGCAAGATCGAGCGCTTTTGTCCGGACTTGCCGCATTGCCGTCACATGGCTGTCTGTCGATGTCCTCCTGCCGCCTCTTCACGCAGTTCGAGGTTAAAGTTGCAAAGGCCGTGCCAGAATTTACGGCGAGCTAGGCAGCCGTCCGAGATAGATCCTAAGGCCTTGAGCGGGTGTCATTTTTAAGGCAAGATCCTCACGCGCGGCCACATTCAAACCACGTGACAACGCCGTCCGTGTTCTTAAGGAGCTATGCTGGAATTTGGGTGACGAGGTTGATCAAGCGGCGCTCTGTGGCTTCGATTCGATGACCTCGATTCCGTCCTGGAATTTGGCACCTGCGATGAGTTTTGGGGCGATGTCACGTTGTCGGCAACTTAACGGGTGGCGGATAATTCGGTTGAGATGGGCTTTGGTGCATGAATAGTTTCTGAACGGTTCGGCGATAGGCAAACAGGATCGCAATCAGCTTGATCCGAGTGCCATGCCGTACAAACACAACGCCGATCGTCGTCATCACATCGCAAAGAT
>NZ_LWBS01000050.1 GCF_001652265.1 Rhizobium leguminosarum | reverse complement strand
CTGGCAAGATGAATGCCGCCCAGTTCCTGCGCAACCTGATCGCGGCGGTGCCCTACACCATCCATACTATCCTGACCGATAATGGCATCCAGTTCACCAACCGGGCCTGTGACCAAAATGCTTTCCACCACATCTTCGACCGAGTCTGTGAGGAATACGAGATCGAGCATCGCCTGACAAAGGTTAAGCACCCATGGACCAATGGGCAGGTCGAGCGGATGAACCGGACGATCAAGGAAGCTACTGTCAAGCGCTTCCACTACGACGATCACGCACAACTGAAAAAGCATCTCGCCAACTTCATCGACGCCTACAATTTTGGACGCAGGCTCAAGACACTAAAGGGCCTCACCCCCTACGAGTTCATCTGCAAAAGATGGACTTCCGAGCCAGATCGATTCATCATCGATCCTATCCATCAAATGCCGGGACTAAACACCTAGAGCATGATGCCGAAAAGTGTGAGCGGTTTTCGGACGACATCATGCTCTGCTTTTTTTGACTTAGATCCGGAGGATTTTGGGCCGATCATGCGAAACGAGATGCACCGGGAGCGCAAACCAGCCTGACGTGATCAGGTGCAAAATGCCGCATCTGTCATGCCTCTGTCATGCCGCGCGCGCAGAAAACTCTTGTTTCGAATGTTCGACACATGGGGGATTTCATGACAATTCCATCGCGCAAGGCAGCGCTTGCTGCCGTGCTTCTCGCATCCGTCGCTTTTCCGGCCGCGGCCGAACCGGTTTTCAACCGCATCGCCTCCTTCCCGGTTGCGGCGAACCTGCCGGCCGACAAGGACAAGCTGTCGGCGAGCTCCGCCGAAATCATCACCGCGACCGACGACGGCAACACGCTGATCTATAGCGACAGCCCGCTCGGCGCGATCGGCTTCATCGACATTACCGACGCCAAGGCACCGAAGGCCGGCGGCGCGGTGATGATGGACGGCGAGCCGACATCGGTCACCTCCAGCGCCGGCAAGGCGCTCGTTGCTGTCAACACCTCCGAAAGCAAGGCGAAGCCATCGGGCCGTCTCGCGATCGTCGACGTGGCGACCAAGAAGATCGAGAACACCTGCGATCTCGGCGGCCAGCCGGATTCGATCGCCCTCAACAAGGACAAGACGCTCGGCGCCATCGCAATCGAAAACGAGCGCGACGAAGACGTCAATGACGGTAAGATCCCGCAAATGCCGGCCGGCGACCTCGTCGTCTTCCAGGTCAAGAACGGCACCGTCGATTGCGGCACCATCAAGCACGTGGCGCTGACCGGGCTTACCGGCGTCGCCCCTGAAGATCCGGAGCCGGAATTCGTCGCCTTCAACGGCCTGAACGAGATTGCCCTGACATTGCAGGAGAACAATGAGATCGTCATCATCGACGCCAACACGGCTGCCGTGAAGACGCATTTCTCCGCCGGCAGCGTCGATCTCTCCGGTATCGACACCAAGCGTGACGGCGCCCTGAAATTCTCGGGCGAAGCCAAGGGCGTGCTGCGCGAGCCCGACGCTGTGAAGTGGCTGGACGATAACCGCCTCGTCGTCGCCAATGAAGGCGACTACGAGGGGGGCTCGCGTGGTTTCACCATCTTCGACAAGACGGGCAAGCTTCTCTACGAATCAGGCGCCTCCTTCGAACGCGCAGTTGCCCATATCGGCCACTATCCGGAAAGCCGTTCGGGATCGAAGGGCGTCGAGCCCGAAGGCCTTGAAGCCGCCAAGTTCGGCGATGATCGGTATTTCTTCTTGCTCGCCGAGCGTGCCTCGGTCGTCGGCGTCTACAAAGATACCGGCGCTGATCCCGAACTCGTCCAGTTGCTGCCGTCGGGCATTTCGCCGGAAGGCGCGATCGCCATTCCCGCGCGCAACCTTCTTGCGACCGCCAACGAGCTCGACCTCGGCAAGGACGGCGGCGCGCGTTCGCATGTGATGATCTACGAGCGCTCGGAAGGCGAGAAGGCCTATCCGCAGATCGTCTCCGCCGAGAAGGACGGCAATCCGATCGGCTTCGCCGCCCTTTCGGGTCTCGCCGCCGTTCCGGGCAAGCCGGGCATGCTCTACGCCGTCAGCGACAGCGTCCTGGGCTCGCAGCCGACGATTTATACGATCGATGCCAGCCAGAAGCCGGCCGTCATCACCGACGCCCTCGTCGTCAAGCGTGACGGTGCTCCGGCCCAGAAGCTCGACATCGAAGGCATCGCGGTTGCCGCCGATGGCTCCTTCTGGCTCGCCTCGGAAGGCTACAGCGAGCGTCTCGTTCCGCACGCGCTCTACAACGTCAATGCCAAGGGTGACATCAAGGCCGAGATCGCCCTGCCGAAGGAGCTCGTCGCCAGCGAAATCCGCTACGGCTTCGAAGGCGTGACCATTATCGGCACCGGCGACGATGCGACGCTCTGGATGGCGGTCCAGCGCGAGTGGAGCGACGATGAGAAGGGCTTCGTCAAGCTCGTCTCCTACAATCCGAAGAAGAAGGAATGGGGTGCGGTTCGCTATCCGCTCGACAAGACGGAAAGCGGCTGGGTCGGCCTGTCGGAAATCTCGGCTCAAGGCGACAGCGTCTACATCATCGAGCGCGACAACCTCGTCGGTGATGCCGCCAGGCTGAAGAAGCTTTACAAGGTCGCGATATCGGACCTGAAGCCCGCCAAGCTCGGCGGTGCGCTGCCGGTCGTCAAGAAGACCGAAGCGCACGACTTCCTCGGCGAGCTGAAGTCTGCCACCAACGGCTATGTGCTGGACAAGCTTGAAGGCTTCACCTTCGACGCGTCGGGCAAGCCCTACGCGGTCACCGACAATGACGGCGTCAGCGACTCCTCCGGCGAGACCCTGTTCTTCCCGGTCGAGCTGAGCGCGACAAACTGAAAATTGCCCCTCACCTAGCCCTCTCCCCGTAAAAACGGGAGAGGGGACGTGCCCTGCGAAAGCTCGGCGTGGGACGGAGAGGTCGCGGCTTAGTCCCTTCGCCCTGCGAGCGGGGAGAAAGTGGCGGCAGCCGGATGAGGGGCCATCTGGCCCCCCAGCAAAGAATCAGCATTCCGACCCTACCAGCGCTGATGCACATGCGGCGCGATCAGCCGCTCATAGATCTCGCGCGTTGCCGCCATGACGTCGGCCGAAAGCGGCGCAAGGTCGGCGGCGGCGGCGTTGGCCCTGGCTTGCTCGCCATTGCGGGCACCGGGGATGACGACGGTGACGGCATCGCTCATCAGGATCCAGCGGAGCGCGAAGGCAGCCATGGTGGCGCCCGCGGGCACCAGCTTGCGCACCTCTTCCACCGCCTGCAGGCCGACCTCGAAGGGCACGCCGGCAAAGGTTTCGCCGACATCGAAGGCTTCGCCGTTGCGGTTGAAATTGCGGTGGTCGTCGCTGGCGAAGTGCGTGTCCCGGTTGATCTTGCCGGAGAGAAGACCGCTGGCGAGCGGCACGCGGGCGATGATCGCCACATTCCTGCGGCGTGCTTCCTGAAAGAACAGGTGATCGGGGCGCTGGCGGAAGATGTTGTAGATAATCTGGATGCTGACGACGCCGGGATATTCGATCGCCTTCAGCCCGTCCTCGACCTTTTCGACGCTGACGCCGTAACCCTTGATCTTGCCGGCCTTCTGCAGCGCGTCCAGGCCCGCGAAGACCTCAGGTTGGTAAAGCACGTCGCGCGGCGGGCAGTGGAGCTGTATGAGGTCGAGACTGTCGACGGCAAGATTCGTCAGGCTGCGGTCGATGAAGCCTTCGAGATTAGCCTTGGTGTAACCTTCGGCGACATGCGGGTTGAGGCGACGGCCGGCCTTGGTGGCGACCATCGGCCGTTCGCCGCCGCGTCTCTTCAGCACGTCGGCAATGATTTTCTCCGAGCGGCCGTCGCCATAGACATCCGCCGTGTCGATGAATGTCATGCCGGCATCGAGCGCGGCATTCAGCGCCGCGCGTCCGTCGGCCTCGCTGATGTCGCCCCAGGAGCCGCCGATCTGCCAGGCGCCGAAGCCGACATTGGTGACGGTGAAGGCCATGCGGCCAAAAGCGTGGTGTTTCATGAAAAAATCCTCCCTACTGCATGTCGCCGGAAGTGTGCGGGGACAACGACATGCATAAAACAAAGAGCCAAAGCGCCTCGCATGATTCAAGCAAGATGCAACGCGCTGATGAAAGACACTGGCACTATCAGCCGGGTGACTCCGCGGCAATTGCCGATCAGGCTTTGATTGGTCGCCCCGATGAAATATCGTTCTGCTACAAGGCTTCAACCGCATGGATGGAAAAGGACAGATCATGGAGATCAAACCCGCCGGCTCTCGCCCCTCGACGAAGCCACCGGCCGACTATTTCACCGGCGCCGTTCGTCAGGATCCGCTGATGGAGACGCCGGCGCCGGCCCGGGCGAGGGCGGTCGCCGTCACCTTCGAACCCAGCGCCCGCACGGCCTGGCATACGCATCCGCTCGGCCAGACGCTGATCGTGACATCAGGCAAGGGTCTCGCCCAGAGCTGGGGCGGGGAGATCCGCGAAATCCGCGCCGGCGATACCGTCTGGTTCGCGCCGGACGAAAAACATTGGCATGGTGCTGCCCCGGACACGGCGATGACGCACATCGCCATTCATGAGGCGCTGGACGGCAGCCACGTCGACTGGATGGAAAAGGTCAGCGACGAGCAATATTCCGGCAAGGCTTAAAGCATGTCGCGCAAAAGTGTGCAGCGGTTGTCTAATCGCATTGCCTTAGTCAAGGCTGTTTTGTTTTGTCATTCGGCATTGGCTCTGTTTTTGGAGAACGCGTAACGCGACGTATTCGATGGGTTGGGCGATGTTGTCTTCAAAGCTGTCCAGCGCCGGGAGCAGGGTTGTCTGCGCGGTCGACACCTGGTCGCCGCATAATGGGTCTCCGCAG
>NZ_LWBS01000049.1 GCF_001652265.1 Rhizobium leguminosarum | reverse complement strand
GTGCATATTCCCGCGGAGAGCAAGGTGCTGGTCGGCCTGCCGGCGACGTCGTTCGATCCACGCCATTTCGACGACCCGGAAATCTTCGACATCGGACGCGCCGAAAAACCGCACCTGGCGTTCTCCTACGGGCCGCACTACTGCATTGGCGAGGCGCTTGCCAGGCTGGAACTCAAGGTGGTGTTCGGTTCGATCTTCCAGCGCTTCCCCACGCTGCGCTTGGCCGTGGCGTCCGGAGAACTGAAGTTGCGCAAGGACATCATCACTGGCGGGTTCGAGGAGTTGCCGGTGCTCTGGTGATGCGCGGACACCACCGGGAATCGCGATCTTTCCGCAATTTGCCGGCGCACCTACACGGAGGCGAGCGGCCAAGCTGCTTTCGCGTTCTGGCTATGCGGTTTCGTTGCTCCCGTTGCGGGGAGGGGTGGCCTGACCATCCCGACACCCGCGTCCCTTGCCCCACATGCCATGTGAAGGCGGGAACATGGTGCAAGCGTCCGTCCGGTCATCGCGCCGCCGAGCTTCATATCGACCGCGAGCACGCCGCCCTTGCGGCCGGCGCGGCGCAGCTATCCCTCGATCTGCAGGACATTCATCATGGGTGATAAGAGCGTAGAGGACTCCCATCGGCGGCACGGAACCGAAAACGAACCTGACCGCCCCGCCTTGAGCGCGGACGGTCAATGGCGTGCCGACTATCGGAAGGCGCAACATCAGCGACGGCGTGCCGGGATACAGCCCGACCTATTCGGCGGTCCCGCGATCGAGCATCGCTATCGGAACGCGCCGCACCCTTTGCAAGACGGCTGGATGCCCGACTACGAGATCGAGCGGTTTCAAGACCTGACGCCTGAGCAGCAGGCGCAGCGTCCTGCCGCCGATCCGCAAACGCCGTGGACACACCACCATCAACGGCTGCGAAACATGGCGGGAATGGGATGACTCGATGCTCACGACCACCCGCGGCCGCCTCACGCGCAAGCGCATCATGCCGCTCTTTTCGAAGCGCTCATAGGAGGATCGCCCATGCCGACATTGCGAACGTGCGCATCGATCTTGACCCCATGGACCGGGCCACCATTACCGCCGCGTTGATCTTCTGGCGCGATGCGGAAACCCGCCCGGACGAGTTGGAATATCTGTCATGCGGGTTGGCGAATTCGCCGCCCTCGATGCGCAGGGTATCGACAAGCTCGCCGCCGCGATCAACCAACGGCGACCTTCCCGGTGATGACGCGGGGAATTGACGGGGATGATCGAGGATCAGGAGAGGAAGGCCGGAACCGGCCTCTTCTCGAGAGGAGCGGTTTTGGCCGAAACACGCGCTCCTGGAGCCTGCATCGGGGCGTCGAACCCCGGCGCCGGCTTTGCTGCGCAAGACAGCCCATCGCTGTTGTTCTTGACAACAACGATGGGTGATGTTATTAAAAACAACATGGAAGCCGTGCTGATCGAAAAATCCAGAACCGCCGTCAGCGATACGGCATTTTTCGAAACGGTTCTGTGGCATGTGCCGATACCCGTGCCCGGCAGCAACCACCATTTCAAATATCGTCTGGCGCTGATCGTCAACGGCGAGTGCGTCATGCGTTATGACAATGAGCGCGGCAAGGGCGATCATCGCCATCTCGGTGATATCGAGGAACCGATGGAATTCACAACGCTGGAAGCATTGTTCGATGCGTTTCAGGCGGACATGGAAAGGATACTCGCATGAGGACGCTCGTCATCAGACTAAGCTCGATTGCCGATGCCAAGGCCCGCTTCGTGAATGCGGGGCAGAAGGCATTGGAAGGCGTCGTCGTTCCCGCTACGCCGTCGGTGAATTTTCCAAGCTACGACGACTTGCACAGGGCTCTTGCGCCGCCGCGGCTTGCGATCGTGAAGGCGATGGCAGGGCAGGGGCCGCTGGCGATACGGGAAGTCGCCCGACGTGTCGGCCGGGACGTGCAGGCCGTCCATAAGGACGTGACGACGCTTGTCAACGCGGGTGTCCTGGACCGGACTGACGCCGGCGTCGAATTCCCCTATGACCAGCTTCATTTCGAGTTCGATGTGAAGGCGGCCGCCTGATCCGGTCGCCAATCAGGCCATCGTTTTCTGGCCGCACTGGGGTTTCGGTTTGTATCCGTGCGACCGCCTCTTCCTCCCGAGGGAAATGGTGGACTTCCCTCTTGCCACCAGAGCCGACGCGCCCCCAGCGCCGCGTCAAGCAGGCCTCCCCAAACAACGTCGGCTCGATTGAAATGGCGTAAAATCGGGCCATGTTTTTCGAAGCGTCGAAGGTATGCATCCGGTGAAGGCCGCAGGTTAGGCTGCTTGAGCGTTCAGTCCTTGTGGCTGCCAATTCCACGGAAGTAATGTAAGCTTTCGGTCAGGGCCGTCTTGCGAGGTTGAGACGAACATCGGAAGTCCTAGTGCAAACACTAGGAGTAGTCCTATGACGAAGCATCAGATTGAAGTGATCACGTCTGTCGAGCGCCGACGGCGCTGGTCTCAGGAGGATAAAGAGCGGCTCGTTGCAGCCTGTCTCGAGCCAGGTGCAGTGCTTTCCGAGATTGCTCGATCGGCCGGTACCCATGTCAGCCAGCTCTTCCGTTGGCGCAAGGAGCTTTGCCAAATCGAGGAGCCGAGGACAGAAACAGCGAGCACGTTGGTGCCGGTGGTCGTGTCCGAGGCCGCGCTTCCAGCCTCGCCTATTCCCTCGGGGCCACCCGCCCCATCGCAGTCCCGCCGGAAGCGCAGCGAGGTGACGATTGAACTCGGTCGGGACCGTCGTATCCGCGTAGACAGCGACATCGACACGGACGCGCTGGGCCGCATTCTCGATGTCGTGCTGGGGCGGAGATGATCCCGGTTCCGAGTGGTGTGAAGGTCTGGCTGGCGACCGGTCACACGGACATGCGCAAAGGCTTCCCCGGTCTGTCGCTGATGGTGCAGGAGACGCTGAAGCGCGATCCGATGTGCGGACATCTGTTCGTGTTCCGGGGGCGCGGTGGAGGTCTGATCAAGGTGATCTGGCATGACGGACAAGGAGCCTGTCTGTTCACGAAGAAGCTGGAGCTGCTGCGCATGTCGGAAATGTGGCGCAGCAACATGGAGCAGGCAGGGGAAGTTGGAAAAATGTGGTTCAACTCGATGATGCCCTTCCTCACCACGCGCGCGGCCGACAACCTGTTTGCCGTCGCGCCGGGCGGCGAGATTTCGGAAGCCATCAAGCGCATGGCGGAAGCCCCGCGCCTTGCCGACATGTGAAACCTCGACCGGCAGGTCTACGCGCTGATGGCGGCCTGGATGGACGTGAGCCAACGCATGGCGACCTATCACGCCATCGCCTCCGTGCCGTGGAGCAAGGCCTATGAACGCTACAGCGCGACGCTCGCCGACACGAAGGAAGAAGACGCCAAGGATTTCGGCTGGCGCAAGGCCTTCAAGGCGTGGAGCGCCATCGCCAACGAGGAACTGATCAGCAACCAGCGCTCGGAGAATTTCCTCGCCGCGCAGCGCGATTTGCTGCGCGCCGCCAGCAGCAAATGACCGACAGCGTCGCCAAGCTGTTCGGCGTTCGGAGCCAGCGGGATTTCGACGAGCTGACGCGCCAGATCACGGAACTGAGGCGGGAGCTGCGCGCCTCAGGGCACAGCGCGATGCGGCCGAAGGTGCAGGCGGCGTCGCCACCCAACCACGAGAGGGATGAGCCATGACCGAACCCAGCGACGCCGCACATGCAAGCAACGATAGCCTTACCGCACATGCGTCTCGCAGATCGCACGAATACGACGTTCCGGACCGGCCTGATCGGCGTGGAGAGAGGTGTAGTGGTAGGTGGTCCGATCGAAGTTCAACGGCCCACAGGCACGCCGGATCGAGACCATCTAATCCCGGCACATGTCCTTCACCCCTCCCGCTTCCGAGCAGGCCTTGGACGTTTCGGCGAATGGACCTCCCGCAACATATTGAGCTCCAGCGTCTGCTCTGCGACAATCCGTTTCAACCGGGCGTTTTCGTCTTCTAGCTGCTTCCGCTTCTTCATTTCCGGAATGGCATCACTCGCGTCCCGAGGCGTGCCCGCTTCTGGCGGAGACTTCCTGAGATATTTGCGGATCCCCGCGATGGTGTTTTCTTTTCTGAGCGATGCGACAAGCTTTAACCGCGTAACGTGGTAAGCGTCGTACCGCCGGTGGCCCTTTTCCGAGCGATCCGGTACGATGAGACCCACCTTCTCCCAAAGCCGAAGTGTCGATGCAGAAACCCCCGCTAGACGTGCAGCTTCCGCAACGCGATAGATTTTCTTTTTGTGGTTCATCTCGGCACTTTCGTTCAGCCGCAATTTTGCCGGTTATAATCAGTGCTCAAACGCCTTTGCGATTAAGCCTGGATCTTTTTGAACATTACAACGCATCATAACCAGGCGAATATTTTCGGACAGGGATGGCGCGTACCCCGTTTCGATCGCGTGTTGGTTAACCCACTTCTTGACCTCCGCGTATGCATTCCTCACAGCAGCTTCTTCTGTATCAAAACAGGTGGCGAGAAACTTGGTCCTCATTGGCGCATGACCTGCATTCGCTGTTACGAGAGTGTTCCAGACGTCAAAAGAAATATGACTGATCAACGTGGCTCCCCGGGATCTGCGATCTCTCAAGCGATGTGTAACTGTGGTTGGTCCCGGCCGTTTCGGCTGGGGCGTGTCGGCGCGGATCGGGATGTGCCACTTCCGAATGGGCGGGCTACCCAAATCCGATCCGTACAAGCCGTTCCCCAGATCGGCGACATGACGACGAGCGCACTTCGACGCCGAATTTTCTTCAAGGCGTACGTACCCATGTTGTGGCATAAATACCTCCGTGACGGAATAAATATATCTGACGCTACTACACCGTCTCGTCCCTACGTCGGTTGCTCGCTTTAGTCAACACTCTGCGGATATCCCTCCGGCAACAACTCGACTCGCCACTCCATTGGAGCGGCTTTCGTTAGCCTCATTGCGATTTCACTGCTCACCTAGAGCACGTCCATTTTAATCGGGGTCATATCCGGCTGCTGCGAAGTAGTTTGCACATTCCTGCGGTTTGAAGAGCGTGACGATTTTGCCGACGGTATCCCACAAGGCGTCAACGGAGCGCTCGGC
>NZ_LWBS01000048.1 GCF_001652265.1 Rhizobium leguminosarum | reverse complement strand
TACGTCCCACCTCACGGATCACACTAAAGGAGCGTCCAAATAACGGATGGCTCGGATCCAGCACCTCGATCTTGTCCGGTGATGATTCGTCAGACTCACAAGCAGGGATATTTCTGTACGCCTTCGCTCGACGGGATCGATATCGATGCGATGATCCGCCATCCCGTGCGGCGATATCAGATAGCCGGCTGAGGTGGCGTATTGATCTGTTGACGCGGCGACGCGGCTCAGATTCAAAACTGGGATGACCCAAACCGGCGAACCGAGCGTTGCAGAGCTGATGGCGCAGTTGGCGGCCAACGCCGCCGAAATCGCTGCGCTCAAAGCTGAGAAGGAAGCGCTCTCGCAACGGGTCGTCAAGCTGGAAGAAGAACTGGCGCTCGCAAGGCTCCATCGTTTTGCCCCGCGTAGCGAAAAGCACATCGATCGCATCTTCAACGAGGCCGAAGAGGCCGCGGACGAGGACCGTGACGACGGCCACGTCGTTGATCTTCCCGATACAGGCCTGCCGGCAGTCGAAAGCACGACGGGAAGGAAGCGTGGCCGCAGACCTTTGCCGGAAGATTTGCCGCGCGAGCGTGTCGAATACGATCTACCCGACGATCAGAAGGCCTGCCCTTGCTGCCACAGCCAAATGCATCGCATGGGCGAGGCCGTGACCGAGCAGCTCCATATCGAGGTCAAGGCAAAGGTCCTGCAGAATGTGCGGTTCAAATATGCCTGCCGCCATTGCGACCGCACCGGGATCAACACGCCTGTCGTGATCGCACCGATGCCGACGCAGCCTTTGCCGGGCAGCATCGCCACCGCCTCGACGCTAGCCTTCGCGCTCGTTCACAAATACGTCGATGGCACACCGCTCTACCGCGTGGCTCAGACATTCGAGCGGGCCGGCGTTCCGATCAGCCGAGGCGCTCTGGCTCACTGGGTGATCGGCTCGAGCGAGAAGCATCTTCACCGCATCTACGATGCGCTGCGACTGCGACTTCGGTCGCAGCATCTCATTCATGGTGACGAGACGACAGTTCAGGTCCTGAAGGAAAAGGACAAGGAAGCCACCAGCACATCGTATATGTGGGCATACCGCAGCGGCGAGGACAGTAGCGAGCCGATTGTGCTTCTCGATTATCAGCCGGGCCGCGGTCAGATTCACCCCCAGACCTTCCTTGGCAAATACCGCGGCATACTGATGAGTGATGGCTATAGCGCCTGGCGCACATTGGATGGTGCCACCCATGTCGGATGCATGGCCCATTCCCGGCGGCGCTTTGTCGAGGCCCTCAAAACCAGGAAGAATGGAGGCGGACCGCCGGAACAGGCGCTCCGGTTCTTCGAACAACTCTACCGGATCGAAAGGAAGGCGCGAGATGAAAAGCCCGACGTCGGTGAAACGCAGGCCGACCGCATTCACCGCTTCCGGCAACAGCACAGCTTGCCTGTCCTGAACGCCCTAAAGGTGTGGCTCGACGCCATCGCGCCGAAGGTCGTGCCGGACACCAGGCTCGGCGAAGCCGTGTCCTACACCCTGAACCAATGGGATTATCTGACACGTTACACAAGCGATGGCAGAATGCCGGTCGATAACAACATTCTGGAACGCGACATCAGAGTTTTTGCAACCGGCAGAAAATCGTGGCTGTTCAGCGACACCGCTGACGGAGCCAAGGCCAGCGCAGTGATCTACAGTTTGATGCTGACCTGCCGCGCCTGTGGCGTCGACCCGCTCACCTGGCTGCACCACGTGCTCACTGAGTTGCCGCAGCGCGAAGAAGCGGCCGACATCGGCGACCTGCTACCGTTCAACTTCTCCAAAACCTCTGCGGCCCAATAAAGCCGGATATCGTTACCGAGGCGGGGCCGGTCCAGCGATACCGCGCTCGTCAATGCGTATGGAAAATCGCGCTTACTCTCTTTCCCTTGGCCACAACGCCTCAGTAGTAAGATTGACAGAGCGGGACCCGCCAAGAGCCGCCAGCTTTCCTCAGTCCGCAATGTACAGCTAACCTGTTGTTTAGGAGGTTGAATTCGAGGTGTGCACCTATGCGGGCGTCTTTCGATTTCATCCTTAGGATATTTCGGGAGTAAGCGATGCAGATAGCCTAACTACCGTGGCGAGTACCGCCCCTCATCAGACGTAGAACACGGACGAGACGCCTCCGACTGCATCGGTGGCGCACTCATGCGACACCTGAACGGGAAGCGGAGCCGATGCTCAGAAGACTCGTTGCAGCATGCCGGATTATTTCTCTTTGCGTCGCCGTGGCGTTTGCCGCCAAAAGCGGCGTCGGCGACCTCGATCGCGGGGACACCAGGCTTCTAATTTCGGAATGCAAGTTGCACGCATTACTACGCACCCAATGTGCCTACGTGTTGGCTACAGCATTTCATGAGACTGGAGGCCTTATGATGCCGGTGCGAGAGACTTGCGCGACATCTGACAATCAGGCGATTGCCCGTCTTGACAGCGCATGGGCAAAGGGCAAACTGCCTTGGGTCTCCTCCCCATATTGGCGTCAAGGCTGGTTTGGAAGAGGATACGCCCAACTCACGCACGAGAACAACTACCGCACGGTCAGCATCAAGCTCGGCATCGATCTCGTGTCCTTTCCAGCAAAAGCACTGATACCGGAAATTGCGGCGAAGGTGCTTGTCATGGGCTTGAAGGAAGGCTGGTTTACCGGCAAGAAACTCTCTGATTACATTAACCTTGGCACAACCAACTTCATCGGCGCTCGCCATGTAATCAATGGAACGGATCATGCGGGTAAGATCGCGAAATATGCCGTCGCGTACGATGCGACACTTGAGCAAGGCGGCTATAGTGTGATGTAAACTACAGCAAAGGTCGCCGCTCCATAGCAGGAACTAACTACGGAAAGGAAATCGCTGGTCCCGTTCCAGCGTAGTTGGGGCCAGGGCAATGACCTCGTTGATATGATCAGCTTCAGGCGGCAATGATGAAGAACAAAGAATGACCAGTATTTAGCCCCGCGCTCCTAAGCCCGCGCGAATGCATCAACGCAGCCTTGAAAGAGCAACCGTCGAAACCGCGGCTTACCGAAGTGGTTCACAATTTCGTATGCGGCGGTTGGGAGCATTAATCGACAGGACCAAAACCGCTCAGGTGTTCCATAAGTACCGTTATGCCGCAAATTTATGTAGCCGGGTACATTCTATTTCTAAGTGCGACATGCCAATGATTACAATGGCTTCACTTTGGAGATTTTGGCATGTCTCGATGCTATACGCAGATCACCCTCGCCGATCGCCGACGCCTGCATCACTTGGTGGCGGCAAAAGTTCCGGTAAGCGAGATGGCACGTCGGCTTGGCCGTCATCGCTCGACGATTTACCGCGAGATCAAGCGCAACACGTTTCGCGATCGTGAACTGCCGGACTACGACGGCTACTACAGCACGGTTGCGAACGACATTGCGCAGGACCGACGTCGCCGGCTGAAAAAGCTTCGGCGTCACCCGAATTTGCGAACAGAGATCATCAACCAGTTGGAGGCTCGCTGGTCTCCGGAACAGATTGCCGGACGTCTGTTGTCGGACGGTCTCAGTCGTGTTCGCCTTTGCAAGGAGACAATCTATCGCTTTATCTACAGCAAGGAAGATTATGGGCTTTGTCTCTATCAGTATCTACCGGAAGCACGCCGCAAACGTCGTCCACTGCGCTCCAGGAAGCCGCGGGACGGTGCGTTTCCAGCCACCCGCCGCATATCCCAACGGCCTGATTTTATTGGAGATAGATCGCAGTTTGGGCATTGGGAGGGCGACCTCCTCATCTTCGAACGTCCACTCGGCCAAGCCAATGTCACCTCCCTCGTCGAGCGCAAGAGCCGCTATACCGTTCTCATCAAGAATCCGAGCCGGCATTCGCGCCCGATCATGGACAAGATCATCAAAGCGTTTTCTCCTTTGCCGGCCTTCGCGCGTCAAAGCTTCACCTTTGATCGCGGTACCGAGTTTGCCGGGTTCAGGGCTTTGGAAGAAGGGATCGGTGCGTGCAGTTGGTTTTGCGACCCAAGTGCGCCTTGGCAAAAAGGAACCGTTGAGAACACCAACAAGCGCATTCGACGATTCCTGCCAGGCACCACAGACTTGGCGGCTGTGTCGCAACACGACCTTCTCCACCTCACGCGCCATATCAACGATCAACCGCGCAAATGCCTCGGATACAGGACACCGACCGAGATGTTTATGGCGCATTTGCGCGAAGATAGGTGATCCCCTATCCTGCAAAACTGGCATGATGCACTTGGGTTAGCTTCTCCACCGCAAAGTTAAAGTGTCCTGTTTCTGCAAAGTTGGAATGTCACACTCCCCGGGTTTGATGACGGTGGAGATTGCGGATGGGACTGATAGCGATGAGCGCGCGCGACCTGCAACGGATCGAGATTCTATCGAAGGTGATCGCCGGCCGGATGACGCTGGTGTCGGCGGCGCATGTGCTTGATCTGAGCGAGCGCCAAGTGCGACGGCTGTTGGATCGGATCAGAACGGCCGGTGCGGCGTCGATCCGGCATAAGGCGATCGGCCGACCGTCGAACAACCGCATCAGCGATGGTGTTCGGGATTATGCGGTGACGCTGGTTGGCGAACGTTATGCGGATTTCGGTCCAACCTTGGCAGCCGAGAAGCTTGCCGAGCGCGATGGATTGCATGTGTCGCGCGAGACGCTGCGGCAATGGATGACGGCGGCCGGTATCTGGCGATCGCGGCAGCAGCGTCGCACCTTCCATCAGCCACGATTGCGGCGCGAGGCCTATGGCGAGCTGGTGCAGATCGACGGCTCCGAGCATCGCTGGTTCGAAGATCGTGGGCCACCGTGTACGCTTTTGGTGTTCATCGACGATGCGACGGGCAGGTTGATGCAGTTGCGCTTTGTCCGCTCGGAAAGTGCCTTCAGCTATTTCGCGGCGCTCGAACTCTATCTGCAGGATCACGGGGCGCCGGTGGCGTTTTATTCCGACAAGCACTCGGTGTTCCGGGTGACGAAGAAGGATGCCAAGGGTGGCCAGGGCATGACCCGGTTCGGGCGGGCGCTTTCAGAGTTAAACATCGAGATTCTCTGCGCAAACTCAAGCCAGGCCAAGGGCCGCGTCGAGCGGATGAACCGGACGCTGCAGGATCGGCTGGTCAAGGAATTGCGGCTGGCC
>NZ_LWBS01000047.1 GCF_001652265.1 Rhizobium leguminosarum | reverse complement strand
GGAGTCGTTGCCAACTTCGCATGTTCGGGTAGGGAACGACCGATGGAACGGTCGGTTTCGTAAAGTTCACATCACGTGTTCTCCTCTCGAAACAGAGATTCATGCGACTTTCAGGTCGCACTCCGGCGTCAAGGACGGCGCGGTCTCCCCCAATTTTGCCGCAAGCGACAAAATCGGTTCCCCCGCTTGCGAGCCGCGTTCCGCGGTCCTGGACCCCTCTTTGCAACAGAGTGGCCGATCTCCGTCATCAACATGAAGGAGATCACATTATGACATCCGACCAGAACCTCATGCTCTACAGCAAGCTTGCCGGTTTCCGGCTCGTCGTCCTCGCAAATCGCCTGGGATGCGACGCCGACTTCTCGCGAGAACGTCACGACCGCCTGATTGAAGGACTCGAGGCGGCAATCGCGCGGATCCGGGTCATCATGGAATTGGTACGAAACCTTCTCGTCAGAGATGACGAATGCATGGCCTATCAGCTGGAGGGCGAGACAGAGATATTCGGGCACTTCACCATCAATCTGCTGGACGACCTCGAAATCGATTTCGACACCCACGAATACCGCATCAATGGCAGCGACTGGATCAACGCTTTGACGGCGGATAATAGTGGTATCGATATCGCCTATCCGGAGCTGGCCGCGCTGACCAAGGAGCAGCTGGGCTCGCTGTCGTCGATCGTAACGGAAATCACGCAGGAAACTGGAATTCCCGTTCATGCGGTGCGCGCCCTTCAACCCTAGTGGTAAAGGCGCTCGGATCGAGAGAGGCGGTGGATGCCGCCGCCTCTTACTGGGTGATGCTCAAGCACTGTGAACAAAGTTGCAGCATTGCTGTAAATATTGAAACCCATATGTCTAGATCAAGCGGTTCCTATTCAACCAGCGATCTCTCGCGTAGATCTGGCGACATTGTCGCCGAGGCCCTGCGCCCATCCAGTGACCATCACCCAGAAGAATAAACCGCGGTTGGTTCTCCTCAATATCGAAGACTATCAGCGGCTGATGAAGCAATCGGACCGGCGCACCGTCGGGATCATCGAAACGATGCCCGAAGAACTGTTTGCCGAGTTCGAAAACGCCGTCGAGGCCTACGCCGGCGAGGACGATGCAGGCCGCTCATGGACTATGAGCTGATCCAGACGCAAGCGTCATACGCTATCCTTACCTATGGGCGCGAGAGGCTGAGCGTCGCGAGACGGAAGGACGCAAGGAGCGGCCAGTCGCCGTCGGCGTGATCTGGTTCACTTCTTTCCCATCACCACCAAGCAGCCGGAGGCGTCGCGGTTTGCTGTGGAATTGCCAGCGATCGAAAAGCGCCGCGCCGGCCTGGATGCCGGTCGCAGGCTTTGGAATATCTTCGATGAGTTCAATGCCGACATCGTTGGAAACTCATTCTACCTTGAGCCCGAGCCACCAACCGGCGGCTTCAGCAAGGCCTTCTTCCTGCTGCAGCTGTCGCAATAGTCTCCGCTGCTCCGCCCGTCGAAAGTCTCGATCATCTCCTTTCCTTTGGCTCCGGCCCGCCCGGTTACCCACGAGCAATACCTTCCACTATCGTCGGCAGGATCGACAAAGGCGCCGGTGAAGAGGGGGCGCGGGAACCGTCACTCACGGCACCGGTTTGACGAAACGGTTCGCCTTGGCTGCCGCATTCATGTCCTGCCGCCGGAAGTAGATCGCCCGTCCGCAGCGGATCGGGCGATGGCCCTGCACGATGATGATCTGCTCGTCCTTGCGCATCGACTGGGTGATTTCGTGCGGCATGATCAGCGGCCGGCGCTGGAAATTGACGCTCTCGGATTTGCGCGTACCGCCGCGTTTTGTGTCCCAGCCGATATTGCGCGACCGCCCTTGAACCTCGACGGTCATTTCCCCGCATTGGGCAGAAACATTTCGCGCCGTATCGAGCGCCTTGATCGCGGCGTAGGAGACAAAGGCGCAGCCATCGATCCATGACGTCGCGCCATCCTTGCCGAAGTGCCGCTCCAGCTGTCCGACCGATTGATAGAGCAGCATCATGCTGATGCCGTATTTACGACCGCGATCGCGCGCCTCTTCCAACACCCGAATATAGCCGAGCAGGTCGACCTCATCGAGCATGAAGAGCGCTCGGCGGCTGAAGCCGCCATCGGCCTGGACCATGGCGTTGATCAGAGAGCCGATGATGACGCGCCCGATGCCGGGATAGGAGCGCAGGATCGACGCCGGGATATTGAGGAATACGTCCGTCCCGCCAGCGACGATATCGCTCGACCTGAAGGCATTGCCGCAGACGAGCGCGGCATAACTATCGAGCGACAGCCATTGCGTGTCCTTCGACGCCGTCGAATAGACACCCGAGAAGGTCTGTTCGGTCATGTTGGTGAAGACGCCGAGCGTTTCGCGGATGAAGGCAGATTCCGAGTGTTCTTGGATGTCGCGCAGCATGGCGAGCACCGACGGCTCCGGCTCGGAAACGATCTGGCGCAGGCTACGCAGGTTCCGCCGGCCGGCATATTCCGGCGACAACATGACGTGGGCGAGCAGACCGGTCAGGAGATTGTGCGCCTGATTCTGGAAGTAGGAGCCGGTCGAGGATTCGAAGCGCAGGCTTTCGGATAGAAGCATGTGGGCGATGCCGACGATATCCTCCTCCTTTTGTTTCGATGTCTCGATGCCGTCCAGCACGTTGAAGCCCATGATCGGATTGGTCGGATCGAGCACCATGACCTCGCGTCCGAGGGCGCGGGTACGGTGTTCGAGCACCATCGGTGCGACTTCGGTGGAAGGGTCGAGGCAGATCAGAGGACCGGTATAACGCAGCGCGGTCGGCAGGACGTTGCTGGTCGTTTTGTATCCGCCCGATCCGGCGAAAAACAGCATATGGGTGGAATCGAAGTCTTGGCTGTAGGTCAGCAACGGCGCCTTGCCGCCCTGTCCCCATGTGTTGCGATCGTTCGGATCGAACGGCAACTCATGGACGATTTCCTTGTCAACGCGATAACGTTCGCCGACGACGATTTCGCCGTCGGGCGGAAAGAGCGTTGCCGCCGCCGACATCGAAAGCCAATCCGCATCGCCGAATGTTCCGCCCTTTGCACGCTTGACCTGCTCGGGCACGACGACAGAGATACGGGCGGCGACCGCCACGGCCATGAAGCCCGCCAGCGCGCCGATGACTGCAACGAAATCCAGATAGGAAAGCGCCCGATCCCATGAGACCGTGCCGCTCTCCACCGATGGCGCGAGACGTCCATATTCCCGCAAAACATAGAAGCTGGACACGACGAGAAAGCACAGGAGACTGGCGACGGCTATCGACCGCCGGCGATGCAGCGGCAACGCCCAGACGGTCAGAAGCCCAGTGACCGGCCCGAACAGAAGCGCCGGCACCGGTGCGGCTCGCATGAACCAATATTCGGATTTGCCAGAAAGGCCGTGGGCCAGTGCCGGCCATCGCCAACCGGTGATATAGACAGCTATGGCGGTGACCCCGACCGGCACGAGAACGAGCAGCAGGCCCGGATGCAAGCGACCCTTCAGCGCCATCCAGAGTTCTCCTCGACGCATGGCGAAGAAGGATCGAACAAAGGGGCCTTGAAAGCCTCTTCGCCGATATCGCGCAACCGCCTATGTTCCGCTGAACCCGGTATTACTCTCGCCAGCTCGGTGAGACCGCCGAGCAGAAATGCCCGGTCGGCCTTTGACAGGCCGGCTTTGACGACGATACCGCCAAGCAGGAATTTCTGGCGCACTTGCCTCTTTCGGTCAGCCGTCATGTGAAACCTCCGACGGCGCTCCAGTCTCACGATCTGCCGGTCGACGTGTTTGATGAGGCGCGCCATCAGGCCCTCTCTTTTCCTCTTTGCGAAATCGCGCAGCGATCTCTTCGAAAATTTGGTCGATCTCCTCGTCGGCGGTCTCCATTTCCGCCAGCCCGGACTTCATCGCCGCACGGGCAAACCGCTCGGCGGATTTAACGATCAAACTTCTCCTGCGTTCTCTGAGCTTCTCGATCTGGGCATCGAGATCAGAAATCGATGATTTGACGGCCATCGTGGGATTCTCCCTTCCTGAAAATAATCTCAATGCGCTCCTTATACTAACTAGAATAAATTAGTTAAATAGGCTATTTTGCAACAACCAGAAAATGTCGGGGCTGGAATTCCGGCTGATGGTCGTGTTCCGGAAAAGCGGCATCGGGCCCTTCGGTCCGATCGGTTTGAGGGCGCAATATACGTCGCTGGCGCGACGTGCTTGGACGATGCGGAGACGGCAGTGGCGATCATGTTCGTCAGAGCGCAGGTGATCAGCAGAGGGGCGGGGCGCAGCATAGTCTCGGCCGCCGCCTATCGCCACCGCGCCCGGATGATGGACGAACAGGCTGGCTCGTCGTTCAGCTATCGCGGCGGGGCGTCCGAGCTGGTGCACGAGGAACTGGCGCTTCCGGACCAGACGCCGGATTGGCTGCGCGCGGCGATCGACGGTCGCACCGTTGCAGCGGCGAGCGAGGCGCTGTGGAACGCCGTCGATGCTTTCGAGAAACGGGCGGACGCGCAGCTCGCTCGCGAACTGATTCTCGCCTTGCCGGAGGAACTGACGCGGGTCGAGAATATTGCGCTGGTGCGCGAGTTCGTGAGGGACAATCTCACCTCAAAGGGCATGGTCGCGGACTGGGTCTATCACGACAAGGACGGCAATCCACACATCCATCTGATGACGACGCTAAGACCGCTGACGGAAGAGGGATTTGGACGCAAGAAGGTGGCGGTCACCGGCGAAGACGGCACCCCGTTGCGGGTCGTCACGCCGGATCGTCCGAACGGCAGGATCGTCTACAAGCTCTGGGCCGGCGACAAGGAAACCATGAAAGCGTGGAAGATCGCCTGGGCGGAAACGGCCAACCGGCACCTGGCGCTTGCCGGCCACGAGATCCGGCTCGACGGACGCTCCTATGCCGAACAGGGGCTCGATGGCATTGCCCAAAGACATCTCGGTCCGGAGAAGGCAGCACTGGCCAGGAAGGGCAGGGAGCTCTACTTCGCGCCGGCCGATCTTGCTCGTCGGCAGGAGATGGCCGACCGGTTGCTGGCCGAACCGGAGCTCCTGCTGAAGCAGCTCGGCAACGAACGCTCCACCTTCGATGAGCGCGATATCGCCAAGGCGCTGCATCGATACGTCGACGATCCCTTAGTCTTCGCCAATATCCGGGCGCGGCTGATGGCGTCGGACGATCTCATCATGCTGAAGCCGCAGCAGATCG
>NZ_LWBS01000046.1 GCF_001652265.1 Rhizobium leguminosarum | reverse complement strand
GCTGGTCTGACGGTTGATTACCAGATCGTCGAAAACTTCTACGCCAAGGCTTCGGTTCAGTGGCTCGATCCGCAAGATGGCGACGACACCACGACGGGCTACTTCCGTCTGCAGCGTGCGTTCTAATTTGATCTGACTTCGGTCAGTCAGGAAAGCCCGGCTCTCGAGCCGGGCTTTTTGTATTTGGACGAATGGCACACAATGCCAACTACCCGGTGTCGATGAGGCTATGGGCAGGTGGCGAGAAAAGCTCGAATGGCTGTGGGGATGTTATCTAGATGCAACAGCGGGGCATGTCCTTGCCCTTCGGCAGTATGTCGGATCAAGCCCGAATGCCGCCGTGCCATTTCGCCTGCGCTTTCCTGTGAAAGCAGCGACGTATGTTGGCCGCGGATCAGCATGAGCGGCAACCGGCTCAGGCTTTCGAATTGCCCCCAGAGATCAGGCAGAGGTTGGCTGAAATCGATCGATTTCATTGCCTCCGCGATCGCCGGGTCGAAGTCGGCGACAGGCTTTCCATCGATATCGCGATAAAGGGCAAGCGCCATCTCGCGCCAGTCTTCCTCCGCAAGCGCGGTAAACGACGCGCCATGATTTTCCTTCAATAGACCGGCCGCCTCGTTCCAGTCTTCCGGCTTCCTGCCGCTGTTGAGGTAGTCGCGGATCCGCGCCAGACCCTCAGCCTCGAGTACAGGCCCGATATCGTTGAGGATGACGGCTTCGAGAAGATCCGGCCGTGTCGCCGCGATCAGATGCAGGATCAGCCCGCCCCGCGATGTGCCGATGAAGATCGCCCGCTCGATGCCGAACGTCGTGCAGGTGGCAATGACGTCGCCAGCCTCGATGGCGAGATTGTAGTTCGCCTTGTTCTCGTCCCAAGCCGAATTCCCCCGCCCGCGCGAATCGAGCGCAATCACCCTGCGTGGCACTCTTGTGTCCCGGGAAAGAAGCAGCGCCAGCGGATGAAAATCCCGCGCATTGCGGGTCAGGCCGGGCAGACAGATCACTGGCAGCCGTCCGGCGGTCACCGCCTGGTCGGGCCGGTAGTCGCGGGCATAAAGCCTCAGCCCATCGGAAGACGTGTAAAATCGTTCCTGGAAACCGCCTGCATCTGTATCCGGCATCGCATCCTCGAGACCTGTTTGATCCCGAAGATGTAGCTTGCTTTTCGAGCCGCGCCAAACGGCTTCAGGAAGCGCTGCGTCCGCCGATCAGATCGCGCTCGATGTCGGTGGGCTGGCCGAGACGGGCTTTATAAACTTCGTAATTCTCCATCACCCGCTGCACATAGTTGCGCGTTTCGGGGAAGGGGATGCGCTCGATCCAGTCGACGATCTCGTCGATCGACCTGCCGCGCGGATCGCCGTAGCGGACGATCCATTCCGGCACCCGCTTCGGTCCGGCATTATAGGCAATGAAGGTGAGGATATAGGAGCCGCCGAAGGCGTCGATCTGCTCGCCGAGATAATGCGCACCGAGAGTGGCGTTATAGCCGGCATCGGCCGTCAGCTTGTCCTTCGAATAGGCGATGTTGTGGCGCTTGGCCACCGCCTGGGCCGTTCCCGGCAGAAGCTGCAGCAGGCCGCGCGCATTCGCCGCCGAAATGGCGGCCGGATTGAAGGCGCTTTCTTGCCGGGCGATGGCATAGGCGAGCGCCTTGCCGGAGCCTGATATATTGGCATTCGCCGGGATAACGCCGACCGGAAAGGCAAGCGCCGCGACATCGATGCCGCGCCCGTAGGCGATCTTGCCGATCTGCAGCGAAAGATGATGATCGCCGGATTGCTCTGCCTGTGCCGCGAGGACAGCCAGTTCACCTGGGCTCTGCAGTTGATCGGCAAGCGCGAGATAGAGAATGTCGGCCCGCCATCCATGGCCTGCGGCCTCCAGTCGGGCAATGGCCTGCACAGCTTCGCGTGCCTGGAAGCGTTGCCGGTCGGCAGTGCTCGGCGACGGATAGGTGACATTGAGCGTCTTTCGCCCCAGCCTTTCGGCCGCCAGCTGGCCATAGAAGGTGCCGGGAAAATCCGCGGCCTTTGCATAGAATTCGCTGGATTTTCCGGGGCCGCCGGCTTCGGCTGCCCGTCCCAGCCAATACCAGGCGCGTGAAACCGAGATCGGCCCGTTTGATGTCTCGAGGATCTTGCGGAAATGTCTTTCCGCCGTTGCCGGGTCCTGCAGGCCGCGAAGCGCGTACCATCCGGCATGGAATTCAGCCTCGACGATATCCGTCGGGCTCGTTGCGGCGTAGTTTGCGACGATGCGATAGGCAGGCTTGAATTGTCCCTGGTCGACGAGACCACGGCTGACGATGCGTTGCTCGTTCCACCATTCGCCGGAGTTGATGAGTTCGCTGCGCTCGGGCGGCACTTGCTCCAGAAGTCCTGCCGCCTCGGCATATTTGTCCTGCTTGCGCAGATATTCGATCCGCGCAAACAGCAGGCCGGCATCGGTGCGCCACTTCGCATCGACTCCGTTGAGCAAAGCGCCGGCATTGGCCGCTTTGGCGTCGACCGCAGCCCAGGCCTTGTAGAGCGATTGTGCCTGGCCCATGTCGCCGAAGCGCTTGGCCTGCGCCACACGGCCGCGATACATCAGATAGTCCATCCGCGCCTTGTGGTCGGCGGGTGTCAACAGCGCGGAAAATTCGATGAGGATCTTGTCCTCGGTCGCCTTGTCGAGAGCCTCTCCACGCCAGACGTTGCGGATATATTTTGCCGCCTGCGCCTGCTTGCCTGATGCAACCAGCGCCCGGCCGAGGATGACCGCACCCTGCATCGTCTCAGGGGCGGTATCGCCGAAGGCGGCAAGTATGGCGGGAGGGGCGGGATTTTCGTCATAGAGCGCGCGCTCGGAATAGGCGCGCAGCCGCGAAAGGCCCGGCCAGCCCTTGAGTTCCTGCGCGGCGCTGGCGATTTCATAGGAGGGAACGCCCTTCAATCCGGAAACGGCAATCGCCCAGGTGAGGATATGGCGGTCGAGCGTAGCGTCGCGCATGCTGTCGCGGATCGAAAGCGCCAGCTGGGGGTCCTTGTCGGAAAGCGCATCGAGGCCGGCTTTCAGGTCGCCGTTGACAGGCGCGATTGCCGGGTTGTGCGGAATGCCGCCTGTTGTGATCGATTCCGGTATGGATGTCTCGGGAATGAAGCCGAGCGGCTTGACCTCAGGCATGGAAGTGCTCTCGCCGGGAAGCGGCGACGCAACGCTGCCCCACGCAGCGGCAATGAAGCCGAAGGCGGACAGAATCAGGACAGCTTTCTTCATCCGGGATCTCGCAACGAAAACACGCCCTGCCATTAGGCTAGAGGCATCTTAACGAAACCTTACCGTACCAGGTAAAATTCGTTCACATCTGCTATCGGAATTTGCCCTAAACCGAACTCTACGCGCTTGTCGCGATGATTTCGGCGCTCTATGGTGCGCAACTCTTATTCATGGAATGCGGCCGAAGCAAGGATTTGGTCGTGAGGAGCTTTGCATGTTCAATGGGTCCATTCCCGCCCTCGTCACCCCCTTCACCGATGCCGGACTGATCGACGAAGACAGCTTCGCCGCTCATGTTGACTGGCAGATCAAGGAAGGCAGCGGTGGTCTCGTTCCGGTGGGCACGACGGGCGAATCCCCGACGCTGTCACATGCCGAACACAAACGGGTCGTGGAACTCTGCATCCAGGTTGCCGCAAAACGCGTTCCCGTCATGGCTGGCGCCGGTTCGAACAATACGCGGGAGGCGATCGAGCTTGCCCAGCATGCTGAAAAGGTCGGTGCGAACGCCGTTCTGGTCGTCACTCCCTATTACAACAAGCCGACGCAGAAGGGCTTGATCGCGCATTTTTCGGCCATTGCCGATGCCGTCGATCTGCCGATCTATATCTATAATATCCCCGGCCGCTCGGTGGTCGATATGACGCCGGAAACGATGGGTGCGCTCGCCAAGGCGCACAAAAATATCGTTGGCGTCAAGGATGCGACGGGCAAGATCGAGCGCGTTTCTGAACAGCGTATCACCTGCGGGACGGATTTCCGGCAACTGTCCGGCGAGGATGCGACGGCGCTGGGCTTCAACGCCCATGGCGGTGTCGGCTGTATTTCGGTAACGGCCAATGTGGCCCCACGTCTCTGCGCCGATTTCCAGGCGGCGACGCTGGCAGGCGATTATGCCCGCGCGTTGGAATATCAGGATCGGTTGATGCCGCTGCACAAGGCGATTTTCCTTGAGCCGGGTCTTTGCGGCGCCAAATACGGGCTCTCCAAGCTTGGCCGGATGAGCCGCAACGTCCGCTCGCCGCTGCTTCCGACGCTGGAGCCGGCAACGGAATCGGCGATCGACGCCGCCATGCGCCATGCAGGCCTGTTGAACTGACGAGACCAGCCTTCTTCACAAGGCAGGGTCTCTCCCTTACATAAAGGGCAAGGAATGAGGGCGCGGCTTTTCGCGCCGTAGATCCGGATGATCTAGGCCTGACTGGCCCTGAAATCTGAATCCGGATCTACATCAAAGAAATAGAGCATGATGGCACCCGAAAACCGCTCACACTTTTGGGCATCATGCTCGGAAGCAATTGGAATATCGTCATGGCCCCCAAAGGCAGCCAGCGTGTAGTGAACAAGGTTGTGGCGGAAAACCGCAAGGCCCGCTTCAACTACGAGATCATCGATACTTACGAGGCGGGCATCGTGCTGATGGGCACGGAGGTCAAGTCGCTGCGCGAAGGCAAAGCCAATATCGCCGAATCCTACGCCTCGGATGAGGGCGGTGAGATCTGGCTGATCAATTCCTACCTGCCGGAATATCTGCAGGCCAACCGCTTCAATCACGAACCGCGCCGGCGCCGCAAGCTGCTGCTGTCGGGTCGTGAAATCCATCGCCTGCGCTCTGCCATCAATCGCGAAGGCATGACGCTGATCCCGCTGAAGATCTATTTCAACGATCGCGGTCGGGCGAAGATGGAACTGGCGCTCGCCAAGGGTAAGAAACTGCACGATAAGCGCGAGTCGGAGAAGGAACGCGATTGGAACCGGCAGAAGAGCCGCCTGCTGAAGGATAGAGGCTGACCGTATGACGACGGCTGGCAATGGTCGCCATCTGCCAGGCTTTCATCACTTGCTTTGAAGGGCGCCAGAAGCCCGGCCGCGCTTTGACGAGCCGGTCGGCTTCGAAGTGTAAACCCGCTTAGGAAGTGTGGACTCTTGGGTTTCCAAGGCTGAGCAAATCAGATTCAAGACTGTCTTTTGGAGGCAGTCATGGGTGTTTTGGATCGTCTGATCCTTCGGGACGAGCAGTGGGCGCGGATAGCGCATCACAT
>NZ_LWBS01000045.1 GCF_001652265.1 Rhizobium leguminosarum | reverse complement strand
GGCTTGCCGATGCCACCTGCGGCACGATCCGATTGAAGCTGTTGAAGATCGGCGCGCAGGTCCGCGTCTCAGTCCGCCGCATCAAGGTGGCGATGGCTTCGGCCTGTCCCTATGCCGAGGAATTTGCTCTAGCTCACGCCCGAATATGCGCTGCGGCCCGATGATGCCGCCGGACCTGAACCCACCCACCAACGAAAAAGGATACATCACCGGCCCAGACAAAACGCCCCACATCGCGGCGACGGCCGCGCTCGTCTTCGCCGGCGAGCCCGGCCCCGACCGCCGCCAACAGCCCAACGTCAACCAAAGCCACGGGCGCTGTGAGAGATGCGGGCTAGCGCATCGGTCCGAAAATCGAAATCGATTTTCGGAAAGCACGATACGTAAATTCAAAAAGTTAGAGCGTCCTTTGTGCGTCCGAAAGGACGCACGGCGCTCTAATGCATGTCGCCCGGAAGTGTGCAGCAGTTCCGGGTCAACGACATGCATAAAACAAAGAACTAAAGCCCGTCGCGGCTCAAAGCCGCTTGCCGTCGCGGATCCTATAGCTCGGCGCATACATGGTCACGAGCTCTTCGGCGGCGGTCGGATGCAGCGCCATCGTGCGGTCGAAATCGTCCTTGGTGCAGCCGGCCTTCAGTGTGATGCCGAGCAACTGCGCCATCTCGCCTGCATCGTGGCCGAGGATATGCGCGCCCACAACCTTGCGGCTTGCCGCATCGACGATCAGCTTCATGATCATCCGCTCGGCCCGGCCGGAAAGCGTGGCCTTCAGCGGCCGGAACTGGGCGCGGTAAACCTCGAGCTCGCCGTAACGTTTGCCCGCATCCTCTTCCGAGAGGCCGACGGTACCGATCTCCGGCTGCGAGAAGACGGCGGTCGGGATCAGCTCGTAGTCCGGTCGGGTCGGATTGTTCTTGTATTCGGTCTCGATGAAGCACATCGCCTCGTGGATCGCCACCGGCGTCAGCTGTACCCGGTTGGTGACATCACCGAGCGCATAGATGTTTTCAACATTGGTGCGGGAATATTCATCGACGATAACGGCGCCGCGTTCGTCGACGGCGACGCCGGCCGCCTCGAGGCCGAGGCCTTCGGTGTTCGGATCGCGCCCGAGCGCCAGCATGACGACGCCGGCCTGCAGCGTGCCGTTGTTCAGCGTCTCCAGAATGAGCCCGTCCTCACCCTTCGAAACCTTCTGCAGCGTGTCGTGGCAGAGGATGCGGATGCCCTTGGCGACCATAGCCTCGTGCAGCCCGCGTCTCAGATCCTCGTCGAAGCGCGACAGGATCTCGGCGCCGCGATAGATCAGCGTCGTCTCGACGCCGAGGCCATGGAAGATATTGGCGAACTCGACGGCAATATATCCGCCGCCGGCGATGACGATCGATGTCGGCAGCTCTTCAAGATGAAAGGCCTCGTTGGAGGAGATGCAGAGTTCGTGACCGGGAAGGGCTGCATGCGGGTTCGGCCGTCCGCCGGTGGCGATCACGATCGTCTTGGCCGTCACCGTCTGCCCAGTCTTCAGCAGCTGGACCGTATGGGCATCGACGAGCTCTGCGCGCGTTTCCAGGATTTCGGCATTGGCGCCGGCGAGACCTTTCTTGTAGAGGCCTTCCAGACGGGCGATTTCAACATCCTTGGCCGCCACCAGCTTCTTCCAGTCGAAGCTGCTTTCGCCAACCGTCCAGCCGAAGCCCGCTGCATCCTCGAAATGCTCATGGAACTGCGAGGCGTAGACGAAGAGCTTCTTCGGCACGCAGCCGCGGATCACGCACGTGCCGCCGTAGCGGTATTCCTCGGCGATCGCCACCTTCTTGCCGAGCGAGGCGGCGACACGCGCGCCGCGCACGCCTCCGGAACCGCCGCCGATGACGAAGAGGTCGTAGTCGTAGGAAGACATGAGGAGCTCCGGAAGGGAATCGCAGGAAGGATGTTCCTGATATAGGGGCGATCATAACGAAAACAAAAGCCCGCTCGTGCGTCATCCCGTTCCCATCGCTGAATTCTTCGTTGCAAACGGCTGCCCCCAGTCACCGTCTATGGTTGACCAAGTCACCATCTTCGGTTGACCCAGTCACCGTCTTCGGTTGACCGTCACCGTTTATGGTTGACCCGGTCAGCCGAGGCTGGCAGGCAATCCATGGGATGGAAAAGAATGCCGGAGCAAAGAATGGATCAAACTCTCTTCACCAACCTGTGCAAGGCTGGCAAATTCAAGGAAGCGCTCGGCCTCGCCATTCAGGGCCATGAGGACGAAAAATACACGCCGAGCCGTTTCTCGATCGACAAGAAGACGAGACTGCCGATCTTCTACCGCGGCAACAAGCGCGTGGAGCCGGATGAGGAAGGTGTGTGGCAACTTGCAAGGAACCCGAACGCATAGGGACTGAGTTCCGGCGCGTATGCGATGTCAGTTGCATATGCCTAGATCGGGATGATTTTAGGCCCGATCGGCCTGAAATCTGAATCCTGATCTACATCAAAGAAGTAGAGCATGATGTCGTCCGAAAACCGCACACACTTTTCGGCATCATGCTCTGGCGATTGTTGCTGTCAGCGGGTAATACGGAAATCCGTCGGGTTCTTCTCAAGCTGGGCTGCTTCCGTCTCGACGCCCGAAACCGACGCCCCCGAAGGCCCGTGCCTGAAACGCTCGATCATCGTCGAGATGGCGCTGTCGGATCCTGCGATCACAGCGACGACCGACCCGTCCTCTTCATTGCGAACCCAGCCCGTCAAACCGAGCCGTACGGCCTCATCGCGCGTCCAATAGCGAAAACCGACACCCTGGACCTTGCCGGATATCCGCACTCGGACAGCCTTGTCATGATCGGACATCTGCAGTCACCTGAAACCTCGCCGGCAGCATTTGCTGCATCATAGCAAAAAAGCCCGGACGATGCCGGGCTTTCGCAAATTGGCGGTGCAAACCTTACTGCTGGGCAGCCGGTGCGGGAGCCGGAGCGGCGGGGCTGTCGGTTGCCGGCGGCGGCGCCTTGATGACCTTGGAAAGTTCGGCGTTGCTCTGCTTTTCCAGGTCGCGGGAAATGCCCTGCGCCCAGATGTCGGCAGCCTTCGCCGTCTCGCGCGAGGCGACCGGACCGTCGCGCAGCAGCTTCTTGCCGACGTCGGAATTATAGAAGTCAGCGATCGCCTTCAGCTCATCGACGGAGAAGGTCTTGGCATAGGTGAGTGCCGCCTCCTTCTCCAGATCGCCGCGGCGCGGCGCCAGCGCCAGCGCCTGCGCGTCGACCGTCGACGAAATGATGTCCTGGTAGTTCGGCGAATCCTGGATCAGGCCGGCCTTCAGGCGCTCGGCGAGACCGGGCAGGATATTGTCGAACTGGGCAGTGGCGCCAATGGCGTCGATCGCCGCGCGAGACGCCTTCAGCTGCTCCTCGGAGACTTCCTGCGCCTTAACGGCGGAGCCGAAGGCAAGCCCGGAAAGAACGACGGCCGCAGCGGCGAGACGCCCAAGACCTGCAATGTTCATCATGAGTATATGCTCCTGTTATCTGTTTGCCTGCAGTGTGCGCACACCCGCAGGACCGGCAATGATCGCAAGTGCCGCCATATTGATAAAGAGCCCGTGTTCGACGACGCCGGGTATGGAATTCAGCTCGCTCGAAAGCGCCTCTGCATCAGGAATGCGGCCAAAAGATGCATCGAGGATGTGATGGCCGCCATCCGTGGTAAACTCTCCGTCACCCGACTGGCGCAGAACGAGTTCACCCGAGAGGCCGAGCCGGGCCGCGACCTTTTCGATCGCGATGCGCGTCGAGACGAGCCCGAACGGATTGACCTCGATCGGCAGCGCGAAGGCGCCGAGCATTTCGACCAACTTGCTCTCGTCGGCAATGACGATCATCCGCTCGGAGGCGGCTGCGACGATCTTTTCGCGCAGCAGCGCACCGCCGCCGCCCTTGATCAGCCTGAGCCCCGTATCGACCTCGTCGGCGCCATCAATCGTCAGGTCGAGCGCCGGCAGCTCGTCGAGCGACCTCAACGGCACGCCGAGTTCGACGCAGAGTCGCGCGGTTCTTTCGGACGTCGGAACGCCTTCGACCCTGAAGCCGCCCGCGACCTTCTCTGCCAGCAGGCGAACGAATTCTTCTGCCGTGCTGCCGGTGCCGATCCCGAGGCGCATCCCGCCTTCGACATGGGCGAGTGCGGCCTCGGCGGCCTTGATCTTCATTTCGCGGGCATCCATGCGCCGCCAGCTCCAATTATTGCGTTGGATGTGCTGTTTACACGGCTCGCCTGGCAAACGAAAGTCAAAATCATCAGGGAAAATGAAAAGCCGAAACAGAGGCCTGCGGCCTTCCCAGCCATCGCCGGACGTTGCTTTCCGCCGCCCGATCGCCTACCTCAGGGACGATCCACCGTTCCCCAGGACGATCCATTGCTCCTCAAGACGACCATCGCTCAAAGAGACATGCCCTTGACCCCTGCCCCCTCTCGCCCAGCGCTTGTCGTCTTCGATCTCGACGGCACCCTCCTCGATACCCATGTGGACCTGGTCGAGAGCCTGAACCATACGATCTCGGCCCTTGCCCTCGAACCGGTCAGCTATGACGACCTCACCCATCTCGTCGGCCAGGGCGCGCGCGTGATGATCGAGCGCGCCTGCCGGCTGCGCGGCCATCCGCTCGAAGGCGACGCCCTGCCGCAGCTGGTCGAGCGTTTCGTTGCCCACTATGCCGGCAACATGCCAGGCCGTACCGAACCCTATCCCGGCCTAATCGCCGCCATGGACCGGCTTAGATCCGAAGGTTACCGCCTTGCCGTCTGCACCAACAAGATGGAAAGCCTGGCACTCGGCCTGCTCGACAAGCTCGACCTCACCCGATATTTCGACGCAATATCAGGCGGCGACACCTTCCCAGTGCGCAAGCCCGACGCCCGCCATCTCACCGGCACCATCGAGCGTGCCGGCGGCGACATCGCGCGCACGGTGATGATTGGCGACAGCATCAACGACATCGCCGTTGCCAAGAATGCCGGCGTCCCCTCGATTGCCGTGCCGTTCGGTTATTCCGACGTGCCGGTTTCGAGCTTCAATCCGGATGTTATCATCACCCATTTCGATGAGCTGACATCGGAGCTGGTGGAAAGGCTGTTGCGGGAATACGCGGAGAAGGTTGCCGTCTGAGACCGGAGCCGTCTCCCCGCTTTCTGCTGGGGTGCCACATGGGACGCCCTCTCCACTTTGTTCCCATTGCGCGCTCGCCGCCCGCAATCGGCATAGGGGGCGATCATGTTGATCGCACCCCTGCCACACCACCCGGCATGCGGGTCCGCACCGGGCGGTTCGAGAGATTGAGGTTAGACGAGTTTGGGCATTCCGAGCTGGTCTGCCCATTT
>NZ_LWBS01000044.1 GCF_001652265.1 Rhizobium leguminosarum | reverse complement strand
GCTCGTCCGTCGCCGTCGGCAACAGGAACACCGGGCCGACGCCCCAGACGATACCACTTTCGGTCGGCTTCGATGGCGAGAAGAAGAAGCTTTGCGTGGTGTCGCCCAGGCCGAACTGCGTTCCCGACGGTCCGGCGATGTCGTTTTGCCATGTGACTGGCAGGATGGTGCGCGAGATGACGTTCCAGTCCTCGTTTATCTCGAACGGAATGACCGGCTGAATGTTCAGCGTCGCCTTGTCGCCGTCGTCTGGACCATAGCCGTGATCGTAGTTGAACTGGAACGGGACGCTGATGAGCGAGGCGATCGGATTGGAAAGCTTCTTCGCCAGGTCTTCACTCGACTGGGCGGCTGCCAGCTCAGTACCGAGCCCCAGCGCCGTGAGGAGCATCGCCGTCCGATAAGCTATACTATTCATTTGATGCCATCCCCTGAAGGCCTTGGATATTGCCGTCCGCAGTTCGGCGTCGGTCGTCCTTCCTCGCAGTGTTTGACTGCTGGCTGCGCCCCATTCGGGCCCGCCAGGTTGTTGACGTGGCTCGCATAGTTGTCTCGCGTATCCTGATCGAGCACGGCAACGGGCGCGGCTAGAACCAGACCAGCGACGTTGCCCGCGGCGGTCGCCGCCCCGGTGGTCGCAACCAAGATCTGATCGCCAAGTCCGACGTGACTGTCGGTCAGCGTCTGCCCCTCCGAAATGCGCTGGCCAATGAGCTGCACGATTTGTGGCGATTCCGCGAACTTGCCGTGGTTCATGCTGTCGCCGGATTTGATCTTGGTAAGGTCGATCACCATGATCTTGTTGTCCGCGAGCTCCTTCTTATACGGAGCCTGCTCCGGGTCGATGGCGCCGAGGCGGGAGACGTCGCCCCAGACCCGGCGCGAAAACGCCAGCGCCTTGTCGTCACGGGAGACAAACAGCGTGAACTGTGGGTGCTGCTTTCCCATATCCGCAATCTGCTGCCGGAACACGTCGACGTCGACGTCGGGAGCCGCCAGCATGACGTTCTTGAATTTCTCCGGCAGCCGGCCGTTGCGGATAGCCATCTGGCGCAAGGATTCCAGAGCCAGCCAGTTGCCCATTGAGTGCGCGAGGATCGAGACTTCCTTCACCTCGGGATCCTTTGCCAGATACTGGAAAAGCGTCTCGAGCGCGTTGCGGGTATAGTTGGTGCTCTCACGGTCATAGCCGTAGGCTAGCAGGCTTCCGCGCGACGGCCATGTCACCAGGATGGGCGCACTATGGACGCCGGAGTCGTGAACGATCTGCGCGAAACGGTAGACCGCATCCTCGAACCGGTTGTTGAAACCGTGAATGAACACGAGAACGCTGCCGTCAGGAGTCTTCCTGACGGTCGCGCTCAGCCACTTCTTGGCTTCGTCGACGTTGAGATCGTCGGCCTTCACGGTGGCGAAATCCGTCGCCGGATTGGACGGCAACCTCTTCGGCCAGGCGACCTGTCCTTCCTTGCGAACCTTGCTGGGCGGAATCGAGATCGTCATGTCGGCGAAGGCCGGGGCCAGCGCACGTTCTCCGTTGAACATCTCACCTGGAACGGTCGACCGGGTGCGGGTCGTCGCGATCAGCATGTCGACCTTCGGTGACTGCGGCGACGTGTCGGCCACGGGCGTCAGCACGTCCTTTGGATGGCCGCCACATCCGGGTAGTGCCATGATCATTGAACATATAAGAAACCAACGAAGCCAGCTTATTTGAGCCGACGCGCACCCTACGCTACTCTGACTGCCCACAGATCGCCCTCATCAAAAAATGCCTACCGACAGCCCCTCGCTCGCCTCGTCCTAACAGTAGTAGACGCCCACCGCGCAGCGCCGGACCGTGCGCCGTGCCACTCCGGCGACGCTGACCGGCGTCAGCGGTCGGCCGATCCGGGCTTCGGCCGGGGTTACGATGCCGTCTGGCACAGGAATTGAAAATTTCTCGGCGACCTCAAGCCCGGAAATGCCAACGACCGCGGCAATCAGGAGCACTCTCACGCGTCTGAACAGGGTCATTGTTTCGCTCCTTTTGCGAGGTGATCGGGAAGCTCGTCGGTGTCCTTGAGCTTCGACAGATCGACCTTCTTCGCGTCCGTCGTATTTTTGAACGTGTAGTCCGCTGCCAGGACGTCGGCGCCCGTCTTCCAGTCGCTGATCTGGATGCTGTACTGCGGCCCCTGGTCGACCTGGTTCGCGGTGATCACGTAGCGGCAGGGATAGGGATGGTCGCCCTGGGCGATCCAGATTTGCCAGTCCACCTCCTTGGTGCGAAAGGCCAGGTGATCGCATTCGACGCCGCCGATGACACCGCTGCCGAGATCCTTCACGTCGCTCACGCCGTCCATCAACGTGCCGTAGACGTCGGGCATCAGGAGGTCTGCACCGGGAACGGGCCGATGCAGCTTGTCCCGCATTTCGTCCACCAGGTGATCGATCGTGCCTGGCACCTCGGCTTGCGCATAGAGATTGGCGTCCTTGCCGAACATGGTCGCCGTCTTGCCATCGAATGTCATCTCGACATTGGCAAACCCGCCATGCCGGGTGACGCGGAGCTTGTCGGGTCGGCCCATCTCCATCTTGCCGGAGCTTGCAAGCAGGATCTTCTGATGGTCGGCGGTTACGACCTCGAGATTGGTGTCGTAGTCGAATGAGATCGCCTTCTGAGAGGCGAGATAGTCGGACATCGCCTTCACCAGCTTCTTGGCATCGGTTTCGTCGGCAAGGGTTGCCGACAAAGACCCGGACACAAACATGGCGAGCGCCCCGGCCGCGAGTACGATCGCGAACTGACTCTGAGATCTTCCTGATGGTCTGGTCATCGATGCATGCCCTCCCGAGCGGATCGTTGCAATCCGACGAACTCTACAGTCGGGCGACGGCAAACGCCCGTAACATCTGGTAGCATCTGTGCCGAAACGGCTCGGTGCACGGCCCTCTCGCGGCGCTACCGCGGCGCAAGCACGAGCGATCCTTGAGGCCGCCAGAGCATAGAGGCCTCCACCTCGTCGGACGCGGCAAGGCCAGCCTTTCTGATGTCCGCGATCAGTCTTGCCCTGTCGGCGGGTCGGAAGTTTCTCGCCTTGAGTTCGGCAACCACGTTGGGAATGAAATCCGGCCGCATCGCGTTGAAACTGGAAGCCTCGCGGCGGGCGTCGTCCATCATTCCCGCATTCACGTAGATGACCGCGGCGACGGCATGGTAGAGCGGAAACTTCTGTAGATTCGCCTGCTTGATCTCGATGACCGCAGTCTCGTCGTCATGCAGCATGTAGGCGGCGAGCGCGCGGGTGCCATGGTAGTAGCCGCCGCCGCCTGGGTTGAGGGCAAGAGCGCGGTCGAGCAGTTCGGCACCACGTTGCCATTCCCCACTCATCGCGACACGCGTACCAAACTCTCCGAGCAGTTCGGTATCGTTTGGATTGGTCGCCAATGCCTGTTCGCCGACGTGGAGGGCTTCGGAAACCTCCTGATGGAAGAACAACGCCGTCATCAGCGCCTGATGGGCGCGCGTGTTGTCCGGATCCAGTTGCACGGCGCGACGGGCCGCCCGCAGGCTGCGATCAATCGGAGCCGACCCGTTGGTGCTCGGATTGAACCGGAACCGGTCCTCGTCGAGATAGATGATGGAAAGCATCGCCCATGCGGTGGCAAAGGATGGATAGCGGGCGACGGCGCTTTCGAGGCACTGCCGCACGTCCAAGTGCCGTGTGGCACTCAATTCCGCACGGTATCCATAGAAGCTCAGCGTGCAGGCGTAGGCGCCAAGATCGTCAGGGGGCGGATTGGAGACGTCCGCCTGAGCCATGATGCCGTAGGGCTGGGCCACTGCGCTCGCCACCTTGTTTGCGACATCAGACTGAATGCCGAACAGATCGCCACTCTTGATGTCGTCGTCGTAGGTCTGCGACCACAGGATTTCGTCATTGTCGGTATCAAGCAGGCGCGCCGTCACGCGAATGCGATCACCCGAAACACGAACGCCGCCCGCAAGGAGGAAGCGGGCGCCCAGCTCGCCACGGACCTGGGACGCCTCGACGCCGGAGGGCAAGGACTTCGATGTCTCACGACCAAAAACCCTGATTTCCTTGAAGCGAGGAAGGGCGGTCAGAAGCTCCTCGGTCAGCCCCGCCGTATAAAGGGCAGCCTGCGGCCCGTCTCCGAGATTGGCGAACGGGGCGATGACGAGCGTCGGACCTTCCTCGATGGATCCGTGCGATGTAGAGCCCAACCTTATGGGTAGCAAGTAAGCAGAAACGGCCAGCGCCACCATGACCACACCGAGCATAATGCCAGCTCCAAGACCGAACGGCATCAATTTCTGAAATCGCTGACTCAGTGTCGCAAGCCGGTCGTCAGAAGACGCCGGGACCTCTTCATTCCAGACGAAAGATGGCGCGTAACCGCCTTTGGGGATGTCGATCCTGATCGGATCATTTTGTCCGGCGACCAAATAGTAGCGCTCCAGCGTGCGGCGCAGCCGGCCAGCCTCTATACGGACTACGGGATCATCCTGCTTGAACCCTTCGCGCCGCTTGAACACTTCGATGGCAATCGAGTAGCCCTTGATGCGCTCGGCGCGCCCCGCAAGCGCCTCCTCCGTGACATAGGTAAGGAAGGCGGCGCTTCGGCCCACCTTCGGAAATTCATGACTGCAAAGGATACGTTCGAGTTGCGCGCGAATCTCGTCCTGGTTCGGTAGAGCACGCGACAAACCCGGCGCTGCATCGCGCGCCGGTGGCGATTGATTCTGCATGGCCTTCTCCTCACCCGCTCTTGAGGCCGCGTATGCACGAAGTGGCTTTATTTCCCCAACGGACTGTAACCTACACTAGAAATTGAATGTCGTCCATAGAAGTAAGATCGTCGGGTGTAGTCGCCGCACGTCGAACCTGCATCGGTGCTCTATCCAGGTAGATATTGTGTAGTACTGCCCCGATCACCGCACCATGTGTCCGCGCCGCCCGGCGCCATACTGGTATGTTACAGTTACATACTTGCGCTTTTACAAGCCCTGGCCACCATCGCGGTCGCAGGCAACCCCGTGTCTCCTGGTTGGATGGGGCGGAAGTGCTGCCGAAGGAGATTCGACAACTCATCGAACAATAGGAGTACGGCAAATGTTGACGAAGCGAGATCTACTTCGCTCCGCCGCGGCGATCGCCGCCGGCGCGGCGATTGCAAGGCCAAGCCTGCTGATGGCGCAAAGCTACCCCGGCATCATCGAGGCCAAGGACATCGCCGAGGAAGGCTTCATCTACGGCCTGCCGCTCGTGATGAACTATGCGGTCATGCAAGAGTTCGCCGTCGACAGGAACTCGGGGCAGTTCAAGGCGCCGTTCAACGAAATCAACAACATGCACCACGTCTCCACCCCGGCGGATACGGCGGTCATCACGCCGAACAGCGACACCCCTTACTCGATCATGTGGCTGGATTTGCGCGCCGAACCGATGGTGATTTCGGTGCCGGCGATCGACAAGGACCGCTACTACTCGGTCCAGCTCATCGACGGCAACACCTACAACTTCGGCTATATCGGCACGCGCGCCACCGGGACCGAGCCGGGCGACTATCTGGTGGTCGGCCCCGATTGGAAAGGTGAAACGCCCGCCGGGATCAAGAAGGTCTTCCAATCGACGACGCCGTTCACGTTCGCGCTGATCCGCACTCAACTCTTCGATCCCGGCGACATGCCGAACGTCGAGAAGATTCAGGCCGGCTACAAGCTGCGTCCGCTGTCCGCTTTCCTCAACCAGCCCGCTCCGCCTACCGCGCCGAAGATCGATTTCCTTCCTGCCACCACCGCCGGGATCAAGGAGAACTTCTTCCAATATCTCGACGCAGCCCTGCAATTCGTCCCCGAGACGCCAAAGGACATGGCGATCCGTGCGAAACTCGCAAGGATTGGCATCGGTCCCGGCAAGACCTTCGATTTCAAGGAACTATCGCTCGAACACAAAGCCGAAATCCTGGTGGGCATGAAGCAGGGTGACGACAAGGTCGACAAGTGGCTGGCCACCGGAAACAAGGTCATCAACGGCTGGAACGTCGGCTCGTTCTTTGGCGACGAGGCCTTCTATAACGGCGATTGGGCGATGCGGGCCGGGGCTGCCAAGGGCGGTATCTATGGCAACGATGCCGTAGAAGCGATGTACCCCTATACAAGAACGGACGCGACCGGTGCGACGCTCGACGGCAGCAAGCACAATTACACTATCACCTTCGCACCCGACCAGTTGCCGCCGGTAAATGCGTTCTGGTCGGTTACGATGTACGACGGCAAGAGCCAGCTCCTGATCAAGAACCCGATCAACCGCTACCTCATCAACTCGCCGATGTTGCTGGGGATGAAAAAGAACGAGGATGGTTCGCTCACCCTTTATCTCCAGAAAGACAGCCCCGGCGCGGACAAGGAAGCAAACTGGCTTCCGGCGCCCGATGACAAAATCTATCTCGTGTTGCGCCTGTACTGGCCGAAGACCGAAGCGCCGTCGATCCTGCCGGCCGGCGCAGGGACGTGGCAGCCGCCCGGTATCGTTGTGGCCGCGACTTAGCGTTTTGCCCCGACCGCCTGAGGTGGCTCGCCGCGATTGGCGAGCCCCTCATCTAGGCGACGGTCTTCTACCAAACCGTCGAGCTGCGACCACCACGCCTGAGAAACCAAACAAAGGACGACCTATGAAACCGATCCATAGCAGGCTCCGCGGACTGAAGATCGCCCTCGCGGCATCGATCTTCCTCGCCGGCACGATTGCAGCAGGCGCCCAAACGGCGGCCCCACCTGCATCGATCCTGACGCCGGACAAAGTCGAGACGCGCATCGGCACACTCGACTTCAAGGACGGCATGCCGAGCAAGGAAACCATCGAAAAGGTCTATGACAATCTGGACTTCACGCACGCCTTCGAGGCGTTCGTGAACACTTACCAGGGTGTCAGCATAGCGGCCCTTCACAAAGGATTTCAGGACGCCGGGGTGAAGGACAACGAGGTCCTCATTTTTTCCGATCTGATGGACGCCAGTTCCTTGTTCCTGACCGCCAACGCGGACACGATCTACACTTTGGGAATGCTCGACCTCTCCAAGGGGCCGATGGTGCTGGAGATAGGCCCGAAGATGTTGGGCGCCATCGACGACCAGTGGTTCCGCTGGGTTATTGATCTGGGCGCGCCCGGGGCTGATCGCGGTGAAGGAGGTAAGTATCTCATCCTGCCACCCGGCTACGAGGGTAACGTTCCCGAGGGCGGGTATTTTGTGGCCCGCGCGCGCACCAACTTCGTTATCTGGTTCGCTCGCGCGTTCATGGAGAACAACGACCCCAAGCCGGTCGTCGAACAGATCAAGAAAACACTGAAGGTCTATCCGTACCAAGCCGGCGGCTACGGCACGCCCGTCGCCGAATTCCTTGCCGGCAAAACCAAACTCGGGCCGATCACCCCGCCGCCGCCGACTGTGTTCCACGAAGGCTCCGGTAAGGTGATGAACACCATCGCGCCCAACGACTACTCCTATTACGAGTGGCTCAACGAAGTCGTGCAGCAGGAGCCTGCAACGGCGCTCGACGCCGAGTTGATGGCCCCGATCGCCGCCGTCGGCATCGTCAAAGGCAAGCCATTTGCACCCGATGCGCGGATGAAGAAAATTCTCACCGAGGCTGTCGCCTTGGCCAACGCTACCTCGCGCACCCTGTTTATGGCTCCTCGCGCGGCGGACTGGTACTACTACCCCGGTTCGGGGTGGGTGAACCAGCTGTTTGTCAGCGGCTACGAGTTCGAGACGCCGATCCCGGAAATTACGCCCGAAGGCGTCAAGCCATTCCCGTCCACCGGCTACCGCTTGCTGGACTCGCGAACATCCTTCTTCTACGGCGTCACCGGCATCACGCCCGGCATGGCCATGCGTGTGCCCGGCATTGGCTCGCAGTACCTGTGGACGATAGTCGATGCGGACAAGCAACCCTTTGACGGCGCCAAGACCTACAAGGTGACGCTGCCGAAGGACATTCCCTACGCGAACTTCTGGTCGTTCATTGCCTACGACACCCAGACGCGCTCGATGCTCGACACGCCGCAGCGCTATCCGCGCGCGGGCAGTCAGAGCTATCCGTCGCCGGCCGCGGAAGCGGCCGCCGATGGCACGACGACAGTCTGGTTCTCGCCGGAACAACCTGAAGGCGTCGCTCGGGGCAATTGGATCCAGACCATGCCTGGCAAAGGTTTTATCCCGTGCATGCGTCTTTACGGCCCGCTCGAATCATTTTTCACGAAGGCGTGGAGGCCAAGCGAGGTCGAACTGGTGCAATAGAGCAAAAAGTCGAATCGAGTGAATCTCCATCCGCTCGATTCGATCTTCAGGCAAAGGCTCAGTGACTGCGGTAAGCGATTACCGCTCAAATCGGCACAATTCAGATGAGGGGGTTTCAATGCGCAGTTGGACTGGACGTACGGGATTGCTGGCCTCGACGGCCTTCTTGCTGATGCAAGCGCCGGCACATTCTCAAGAGCGGCAGGCATACTTCGGCGAAACGCACGTCCACACCGGCTGGTCGTTCGACGCCTACATCTTCGGCAACCACAAGACCACGCCTGCAGACGCCTACAGATATGCGAAGGGCGAAACCATCAAGCACCCGGCCGGCTACGACATCAAGATCGACACGCCGCTCGACTGGATGGGGGTCACAGACCATTCCGAATATGTCGGGACTGTCGCGCTTGCCAACACGCCTGGTTCGGCGATTAGCAAGCTGCCGATCGCGCAAAAGCTGATTGTCAAGGAGCCCGCGGACATTCAGAGAGTCTACCTTTGGCTCGGCACGTCAATGATCGACGGCAAGCCGGTGAAGGAGCTGCTCTCACCAGAGGTGGCGGGCTCGGTCTGGAAGCAGAACAATGACATGGCTGACGCAGCCAATGAGCCAGGGAAGTTCACGGCGTTTTGCTCGTATGAATGGACGTCGACGCCAAACAACCGCAACATGCACCGGAATGTCTTCTTCAAGGATTGCGCCAAAGTCCCGGAGCTGCCCTTAAGTTCGATCGACACGACGAAGCCCGAAGATCTCTGGGACTGGATGGACGGTCAGCGCAAAGCCGGCAACGAGCTTCTCGCCATCTCGCATAACGCCAATCTCTCCGACGGCCACATGTTCCCGACGGATGTCGATGAGAAGGGCCGACCGATCGACGCCGCCTGGGCGGCGTCGCGCGACCGCAATGAAAGACTGACGGAGATCAAGCAGATCAAAGGCGCGTCGGAAACCCACCCGACGCTTTCGCCAAACGACGAATTCGCCAGTTTCGAAATCCTGACCTACCTGCTCGGCGACCCGGCCGGCCGCATCCCCCAGGTGTCGGGCAGCTACGTCCGCCAGGCCCTCAAGGATGGCCTCTCAATCATGGAAGCGCGCGGCTACAATCCCTACAAGACCGGTTTCGTCGGCGGGTCGGACTCCCACAACACCGGTGTTCCTTACCGCCAGGACAATTTCTACGGCGGCCATGGCCTTAATGACGGCGACATCAAGGAGCGCATGTCGGGCCACGTCTTTGCCGGTCTCGACGTCCGCCTCGAGAACCCCGCCGGCCTCACCGGCATCTGGGCCGAAGAGAACACGCGAGCATCTCTGTTCGATGCGATGCAGCGTAAGGAGACCTTTGCCACCAGTGGACCCCACATCAAGGTGCGGTTCTTCGGGGGAGCTAATGCAACCGATGTTGCGACGTCAGACTGGGTGAAGACCGCATATGCTGGCGGGGTGCCGATGGGCGGCGACCTGCCGCCGCTTGGTGAAGCCAGAGCGCCGTCCTTTGCCGTCTGGGCGGTGAAGGACCCGACATCAGGCAATCTCGACCGCATTCAGATCGTCAAGGGATGGTCGAAGCATGGCCAGAGCTTCGAGAAGGTATATGACGTCGCATGGGCTGGAAACCGTACGCCCGACGCCATTACCGGCATCGTCCCACCGATCGCCAGCACCGTGAACATATCCGAGGCCAGCTACACCAATACCATCGGCTCCGTCGAACTAAAGGGTTCCTGGACGGATCCCGAGTTCGATCCCAGCCTCGATGCCTTCTATTATCTACGCACGTTGGAAATTCCCACGCCGCGCTGGACGACGATCCAGGCCAAGGAGCTCGGCATCGCGCCTCCCGACAATGTAGCTGCGACGGTCCAGGAGCGGGCATGGAGTTCGCCGATCTGGTACACGCCGACCCAGGAGCTGAGGGCCGCCGCCGACAAAGGCATGACGGTAGCCGACCTTAAGCAACAGGGTGCGACTGCGCTGGACAATTCAGCGCTCACCGACCTCGTCGTCGGCAAGTCGAGTTGGGTTCGCAACAACGTAACCGGCGAAGTCTTCAGCATAGTCTGGACGGCGTCCGGCCAGCGTCTCGTCAGCAACGTCAACGGCTCGGTCCCCAAGCCGAGCGAGGTCGGCGACGTGTTTCACGGCGGTCTGACGGGGCAGGGCACCGCCTACGCCATCAAGGATGGAGCCATCGTCACCACTCTCAACGACGCGCCATACGAAGCGACTGTCTACAAGCTCGGCGACAAATACTACGCCGCCAGGAGCAACGAGTTCGGCTACGCGAACTACGAGGTCGTTCCGACGCCACAGGCTCTCGATCCCTTGGCACAACAAAAGGCGCCGTTCTAGGTCGAAGGATGCGGCAACCGCGTCGCCGGAAGACGGCCGCGGTTTACTGCCGGACGCGAATAATGGAGATCGCCTGATGGTAACGACATTGGTGTCCATACACAGATCGGTCCGGATGCTCCTTGGACTCGGCTTGATGCTTCTTGCCTTCGCCAGCGATGCCCGAGCATGTGCTATCTGCTTCTCGGGGTTGGCAGTCACTCCGGGACAGAAACTCGACGCCGCGGACGAGGCGATACTGGCCGCTCCTTTCGGCAGCCAGGGGCACTTCCGCGTCATCGAAATCGTCAAGGGCGCCGGGGCGGTCGGAAACATCATCGTCCAGCCCGGACTGGCGATCCCGATCGCAGACGCGGTGATGTCCGTCGACGGCCTGACAGAAGGCGACAGGGAGCCGTCGAAACTCGAAGAGAAGCCTCTCCTGCTCCTTCGCGACAAGGTTTCCGAGACGTGGACGAGCCTCGGGGCGATGCCCGCCGAATATGCGGGATGGTTGCGACAGCTCGCCGAGACAAAGCTCAGCGGGGAGCGTCCGAAGAGGATCTGGCCGCAACTGACGCTGACTTCGTCGTATCTGTCCGACGCCGAATGGCGCGTGCGCATTGCTGTCGTCGCCCCCCAGTTTGAAAGCCCCGAACCGCTGGTCGCCGCAATCGCATATGGCGAGCTGTCTCGGGCGCCGTACGCCATCACCCGGCTACTCAAGCCAAGCCTTGACGCCGGCCGGATCGCGACCTGGATCAACGATCCGAAACTTGCTTTACGGCGGGCGGCCTACACTCTTCTTCTGGGCATCGCGGGCGGTCCCGATACCACTGTCGCACTGGAACGGCAGATCGATGCCGCCATGAGGACGCGGGACGCGACCAACCTTTCGGCAATGCTCGCGGCCGATCTGGAACTGCGCGGTCCTGCGCGGGTCGACTGGATTGAACAAACGTACTTCGCCGATCGCCAGCGCACGCTGCCCGAAATCCAGGCCGCCTTGCTCGCCCTGAGCGTTCACGGAGGCGCGGAAGGCACGGTGCCGCGCCGACGGGTGGTCGATGCCTACCTCTACTTCATCAAGGCTCGCCAGCCGATGGCCGGATTCGTCGCCACGGAGCTGGCCGATTGGGAAGCCTGGGACGCGACCGCGGATTATGTCGCCATCATCCGGTCGAAAAGCGTCAGGGATCCCGCCGAGCTGTTTGCAATCCTCAGCTATCTCAAGCTCAGCCCGCTTACCACGGCCCAGACGGCGTCACTGCCCTCGACCGATCAACGGGAATAGGTGTGTCCATGAAATTGCTGCCGATAGCGCCGAAAGCTTCCACAGCCACGGATCATGACCCGAAAATGAAATGGCAGCGGCTCCTGGGAGAGCCGCTCTTGCACTTCGTCGTGGTCGGCGCCGTTCTGTTCGGTGCCTACCGCCTTCTCACCCCCGCGCCGGAAGAACACGTCGACCAGCAGAAGATCGATCTGACCAAGGACGACGTCCGCCAGCTTGCGGTGACATGGCTGGCACAAGGCCGCCCGCCACCGACGCCGGACGAGATGCGCAGTCTCATGGATCAGAAGGTCACGGAGGAGATCCTGTTTCGCGAGGCCATCTCCCTCGGTCTCGATCGCGACGACGAGATCATCAAGCGAAGGCTTGCCCAGAAGATGGACTTTCTAGCTGCGGATCTTGCGACCCTCGACGAGCCGAACAATGCCCAACTGAAGGAATGGTATTCGAAACGCTCGGACCGCTTCGCACTTTCGCCGCACCTAAGCTTTCGGCACCTCTATTTCTCGTTCGACAAGCACGGCCAGGCCACCCGCGAGACTGCGGCCGCCGCGATCGCTCTCGTCTCGGGAAAGCCCAAGGATTCGCCGGCGGTCGCGTCGGTCGCCGACCCGTTCATGTTCCGGAACTACTATGGCGACGTGACGCCCGAGCAAATGGCGAAGGAGTTCGGACCGGACTTTGCCAAGGCGCTCTTCCACCTGAAGCCGCGATCGTGGCAAGGGCCCGTGCAGTCCGGCTACGGCTGGCATCTGATATGGGTCGATTCGATCGAGCCAGGACGCGTTCCTGCCTTCGAGGAGGTCGCGCCGGCCGTCAAAGCCGCATGGCTCGACGAGCGCTACGCCGAGGTGAAAAGCAACGCCCTCAAGGAAATGCGCTCTCGCTATGTCGTCAACCTGCCCACCGTTACCGCGGACGACCTACAGGACCTGCAGGTCCCCGCGGGAGCGAGCGCCCAGATCGAGTTGTCCGCACAATGAGCGCCCGGATGATTATGTCCCCGTCGCTCTGGCGCTCTTTCCTTGTCGCTGTCCTTACTCTGCTGGCGCTCGTTTCGGACGCTGCCGCCCACGAAATACGGCCTGCCTATCTGCAGATCGACGAGATGGGCGCCAACCGCTACAAGGTCGTTTGGCGGATGCCCATGCTGTCAGGCATGCGGCTTCCGATCGCCCTGCGGTTCCCGGACAGCGTTCGCAATGTGACGACGCCTGCGGAGCGCGATCTTCCGGATTCGCTGATCGAGACACGTGTCATCGAAACGATGGATGGAAGCCTTGCTGGCAAACGCGTCGACTTCGTCGGTCTTCAGGCGACGATCACCGACGTGCTGGTTCGGGTTCATCTGCTGGACGGCTCGGTCACGACCATGATGGTCCATCCGTCCCAGCCCTGGGCCGAGATTGCCACCCGGCCGGAGCGCATCGACGTGGCAAAGACGTTCGTCGTTCACGGCGTCGAGCACATCCTGTTCGGCTACGATCATTTGCTGTTCGTCCTCGCCTTGATGTTCATCGCGCGGAGCTGGCGGGCGCTGCTATTAACGGTGACGGCATTCACCGCGGCGCATTCCATCACGCTCACCCTGGCGACCCTCGGGTTCGTGCACGTGCCCGGACCGCCCGTCGAAGCCGCAATCGCCTTCAGCATTCTGCTGCTCGCCTGCGAGATCATCCGCATCCAGAACGGTCAGTCCAGCATCACCGCCGAGCGGCCTTGGATGGTCGCCTTCACGTTCGGACTGCTGCATGGGCTGGGCTTCGCGGGGGCGCTGTCGGAGCTGGCACTTCCTGCCGGAGACATTCCACTCGCCCTGCTGTTCTTCAATGTCGGCGTCGAGATCGGCCAGTTGATGTTCATTACCGCGGTGATCGGCCTGATCGCAATTGTGAGGTTGGTGAGATATCCGGCCTGGTTTGGTCGTCATGCCTTCACGACGGCGACCTACGCGATCGGAGCGGTGGCGGCCTTCTGGTTGGTGGAGCGCGTAGCGGCGTTCTAAGCCGGTGCGTCGGCCACGGGGCCGTTGGTTACAGTAACATACGCCCCGATAGGAGAGATTTGTATCATCATGCCCTGGGATCGACTGCTGTCAGACGATCCACGCGAATGGATGAAACCGGATGGCAAACGGTGTTGGATTCGTAAAGAGCTGCTTCAAGGACCGCGCTGATGCGATCGAGGAGTTCGCTTTGCGCAGCGAGGGGTTTCGCGACCTTTGCGACGACTTCGAGATCGCGAACAACGAGGAAGTGAGATGGCAACAGTCAACCGCTCCAGAGCGCGACGAGCGCCTCGCCGAATATAGGGAGCTAATCGACAGCATGCGGACCGAGATCGAGCAGTCCCTCGATAGAGCCGCAGTCGTCCCATTCAAACCGCGACGACGATAACCGCCACCAAGCATTCGATGTAAATTCACTACTTCAGATCAATCGCTTCAGGAGGGACAATGATGATGAACAGACTTGGTATCTTCGCAGGCGCGGCGCTCGCCGGCTTCCTCGCGCTCACCGCGATCGGGCGCGCCGACACTATGAGTTACGCCGATGCGGTCACGACTCTTGCCAAGGAGTGTGGGCCGGACATCAAGAAGCTCTGCAACGGCGAGAACCTCGGGAACGGCCGCATACAGGCCTGCCTCGAGAAGAATGCGTCGAAGGTCTCCCCGACCTGCACGGCGACCCTCGGCAGCGTCATGTCATCGATCGCCCAGCGCCAGGAGGCGCAGGCGTCGGCGTTCAAGGTCTGCCAGCATGACATCTCCCAATACTGCAACAGCGTGAAGGGCGACGGGAACATCCTCTCCTGCCTCGTCGAGACGAAGCGGGTGGACAACAAGGCTTGCAACCAGGCAATCACCGACGCTGGATGGCGGTGAACCATGACCGGAAAAAGGAAGAACAAGATGATCTTTCACGGCCATCGCATTTCGCTGGCACTCGGCCTGCTAATGGCTCCGTGCATCGCCTCGGCCCAGCAGCTCGACAACACGCAAATCATGACCACTCTCGGACAGGTCAAGGCGGCGGCTCCCGCCGTCGACGTCGCTCTGCTTGTGGAGGAAGCCAACGCCAATGTCGGGAAGGGCGTCGCCACCCTGCCCAACTGGAACAAGTTGTCAGAGCTCTCGCAGTTGATCGTCGAGATCGACTTCGAAAACAACTCGACTGCCATCGAGCCAAAATCCTACCGAACCGTCGGGCTCATCGCGGACGCCCTGCACCATCCGGACCTGTTCCGGTACAAGTTCCTGATCGTCGGACACTCGAGCGCAACGGGAACCGCCAAGCACAATCTCGAACTCAGCCAGAAACGCGCCGACGCGATCAACGAAGCGCTGTCGAGCACCTTTGCGGTTTCGCCAGATCGCCTTTTTTCAGTCGGAGCCGGCGAGGAATGGCCGATCGATCCGGGTCACCCGGAGTCGGCAGACAATCGGCGGGTTCAACTGATCAATCTGGGACTGTTGAAATAACGCCACTCAGTGGAAAAACGGGAGGAAGCAGATGCTTAGAATCTCCGATATGTGCCTGATCGCAATCGCAGCAGGCCTTCTATCGTCAACGCCGGTTCTCGCGCAGGACGCCATCTCGGCGCCCGCTCAGAAGACCATCGGCGCGCCTAAGTCAAAAATGGTGCCGTCGCTGGCCGTCCTCAACTCCGGAGGGGCGAGGCTTGAGAACGGCAAACTGACGATGAGCGGCATCTCGGCCGTGTCTATCGTGTTTGCCGACCGCCCGGTGCGCTCTGCCGGTCACGTGCTGACCTCCGAGTTCATCAAGCAGTGGGGCGAGGGGGCAGATAGCTTCGCCAAGGATCCTCCCAATGCGACGATATCGGTCCTGAGCGGCAAGGGCGACACAGTCGCTGATGCGGTCGTCGTCTTGAAGACACCGAAGCTCGAGGGAACAAATCTCACCTTCGAGGTGGCTGTGCTCGAAGGTGATCTCGCCGGAGCCGACGGCCCCGCATCGCTGTTCATCGACTGGTTTGCGGCCCGCGGTCCTTACGGGGGCGTCGCCGTCGGGGGCGCTGGTTTTCGCGCCCCCGTCTGGCGTGGCGGATGGTATGCCCATCCCGGTGCATATTACGGAGCGGGCGTTGTTGCGGGGGCGGCAATCGGTGCCGCAGTCGCAGAGGATCGTCGCTATTATCCGCCTCCGGTTTGCGGATATTACCCGTATCCACCCTGCTACTAGCACTAGGGTAGCAACATGCCAGTGCGGGTTTCGGCGGGTTGGAAGGCTAACTGCCCTTCCAACGGGCGTCGCAAGACCGAGGACGTAGCAATTGGACCATCTATCGAATCCTGATCCAGTTCTGGAAATACTCGTCGGCACTGTGTTTCTGGTTATGGTCATCTTCGTACACGGCGCTGGTATCCGGAGCATCAGCCTTCAATTCAGCAAGTCATGGGCAGGCGTCACGAAGGCCACGCCGCACTGGCGTCTGAACTTGATGCTGGCCGCGACGATCGCCGCGCTGGCGATTCTGCATTTCGCAGAAACGCTGATCTGGGCGATGCCTCTCTATGTCAGGGCCATCATCCCCTCGATGCGTGACAGCTACTACTACGTGCTTGAGTGCTATACGACGCTGGGCGAGGGAACCGTCACCCTCCCGGATCGCTGGCGTCTGCTCGGCCCGATCATTGGCATGTCGGGCCTCTTCACCTTCGGTTGGACGGGTAGCGTCCTGGTCAGCGTCATGACCGATTTCGGTAAGTTCGACCGCCTGCGGGCGAGGCAGGAGCGTGTGATAGAGGCAAAAGCGGAGTATCAGGATGCTCGCCCTCTCGATCACGACGTCGCGAGATTTCCAGAAAGCGGGTAAATCTGGCAGGCCGCGTCTTCGGCCGCGGCAGATTTCTCGTTGCATAGGCTAGCGAAACCCATCTCATGCCGGAGATTTCCGCTGGAAGGCCAGTCGCCTCGATTCACCGGAAACGAACAGGCATCGCCGACTTGATGCCCGAACTTCTGTTCTCTAAATGTTCCGGCATCATGTTGTATTTGGTTTCGCGGAAATCCAGGTTGTCTCTTTCCCAGACCGGTATACGGGCAAGATTATGGCAGCGCTTGACCGGCACAAGCCGTAGATCCGAAGCGCTCAAGAACGATATGCCGGACGTCAGCGGATGAGCCTTCGCTCCAGAAAGCTCTGCATGTCGCGACGTCCGTCTACGACGCAGTAGACGACGACGTCCGTGCCCAGGATGCGATAGATCATGCGCCACGGCTTATGGTGCAGTTCCCGATATTCGGAAATTCCGATCCCCGCCAACTCCTTAGGAATATTTCCGCGGGCGGGGAATTCTTCAAGCTCGACGCATGCGCTCTCGATGTCCGTCAGGATGCGCTCTGCCGTCTCGGCGCCGTCGCGGCCAGCGATGAAGCGATAGAGATCCTCGATGTCCCGTTCCGCGTCCTCAGCGAAAAGAACACGATATGGCATCAGGATTGGCTGTCGGCCAGACGTTTGCGGATACGCGCGAAGGATTCTGCAGCGGGGCGCAGTTTGCCCTCCTCGACTTGCCGGTTGGTGAGCGCCAGCACCTTCAGGAGCGCCAGCGTCTCCTGTGTTTCTTCGTATTGGCCGACGTCCTGAAGGATGGCTTTCGCCTCGCCGTGAAGCGTAATGACGACCGGCTGCGGGTTATCCTTCAATGTCCGGATGATCTCCGGCGCGTGCGCCTTGAGATAGCTGATCGGCTTCACCTGTTCTGACAGCTTCATGCGGTTACTCCCTTTCGACCAGAATATAGACCATCAAGTGGTCGATTGAAAGAAGCCTTTCGGTGGCTCCGGGCACGTTTCCGGCATCCGATTTCCCATCTTGGCCGCGGCCGCTTTTTTCACGCAACGCGTTCGAAAGAGAATGCCATTTCTTATAATCACGTTTGTCTACTGATTTTATAGACTAAACTTTGCAACCAGGGATCGGATCGTGGTGCCATGACCTACCTCCTCAGTCTTCTCGACAAAAGCCCGATCGAACAGGGTCTCACCGCGGCGGACGCGCTACGGGCGACGGTCAAGATTGCTGCCCGGGCCGAGGAACTCGGTTATCACCGTTTCTGGGTCGCCGAGCATCATAACATGTCCAATCTGGCGAGCTCGGCGCCGGAGGCGCTGATCGCCTATCTTCTCGCCAGGACCTCGAGGATCCGCATCGGCTCCGGCGGCGTCATGCTGCAACACTACAGTGCGTATAAGGTTGCCGAGACCTTCAATCTTCTGGCATCGCTTGCGCCCGGCCGCGTCGACCTCGGCGTCGGCAAGGCGCCGGGCGGCTTTCCGCTCTCGACGCGCGCCCTGCAGCTTGCCGTCGATCCGGCCAGGAAGCCGGATTTCGCGAGCCAGCTTTCAGATCTCAACATCTATCTCGCCGCCGACCCGAATTACGATGGCGCCCAGGCAACACCTTTCCCGCCGACTGCGCCTGAACGTTTCCTGCTCGGCGCCAGCGTCGAAAGCGCCGAGCTCGCTGCCGAGAAGGGCTGGGAGCTTGTTTTCGCCGGTCACCTAAACGGTGATCCCGACAATCTGCGCAGGACCTTCGAGGCCTATGAGCGGGCATCCGGCGGCAAGCGCCCGATCCTGGCGCTCGCAGCCTTTGCCGCCGAAAGCGAGGACTATGCCCGCGAGCGCGTCGGCAAGTTGCGGATCGTCAAGGTGTTCCTGCCGAACGGCCAGACCGTCAATGTCGGCAGCGAGGAGCAGGCGGCCGAATTTGCCCGCCAGGCCGGCGTCACCGATTACCGCATCGAGGAAAAGGTGCCGAGCGTGCTGCATGGCACGGCGGAGCAGATCCGCAAGGAGCTGGACGAATTTCACCGCCGCTACGGGGTCAAGGAGTTCGTGCTCGACACGCCGGCGCTTTCGGTTGCCGAGCGCCTGGCCTCCATCGAACTGCTTGCCAAAGAGCGGCTTTCCCTCGTCGCCTGACCGTTTCCAAGGAGGATTGATCCCATGGCTCAAAAACACGTCACGTTCGGCATCATGCTGCAGGGTCCCGGCGGTCACATGAATGCCTGGAAACATCCAAGCGGACCGGCCGATGCCAGCGTCAATTTCGAGTTCTTCGTCAAGACAGCGCGCAAGGCGGAGGCGGCCGGCATCGCTTTCGCCTTCGTTGCCGACGGGCTCTACATCAACGAACAGTCCATTCCGCATTTCCTCAACCGGTTCGAGCCGATCGCCATTTTGTCGGCGCTCGCCGCCTCGACCTCGAAAATCGGCCTCGTCGGCACGGTCTCGACCTCCTACAGCGATCCCTTCACCATCGCCCGCCAGTTCGCCTCGATCGATCTCATCAGCGGCGGCCGGGCAGGGTGGAATGCCGTGACCTCGCCGCTCGAGGGTTCGGGCCGCAACTACAGCCGCGAACATCCCGAGCACGAACTGCGCTACGAGATCGCCGAGGACTATATCGATGCGATCAAGGGCCTGTGGGATTCCTGGGACGACGACGCCTTCGTCCGCAACCGTGAGACCGGCGTCTTTGTCGACAAGACGAAGATGCATCGCCTCAACCACAAGGGCCGTTTCTTCCGCGTCGAGGGGCCGCTCAATATCGGCCGCTCCAAGCAGGGCCAACCCGTCGTTTTCCAGGCAGGCGCCTCGGATTCCGGCATCAGGCTCGCCGGCAAGCATGCCGACGCGGTCTTCACCAATGGCGGACCGTTCGAGGAGGCGAAGGTCTTCTACCGGCAGCTCAAGGACAGCGTGATTGCCCATGGCCGCAGTGCCGCGGAAGTCGGTATCTATCCGGGTATCGGACCGATCGTCGGTGCGACGCAGGAAGAGGCGGACGCCAAGTATCAGGCGATCCGCAACCTCGTCACGACAGAGGAGGCTCTGCTCTATCTCGGCCGTTTCTTCGATCATCATGATTTCAGCGTCTATCCGCTCGACGCGCCATTCCCGGAACTCGGCGATATCGGCAGGAACAATTTCCGCGCCACCACCGACCGCATCAAGAAGACGGCGCGGGAGAAGGGCCTGACGCTCCGCCAGGTCGCGCTCGATTCGGCAACGCCTCGCACCGCCTTCATCGGCACGGCCGAGCATATCGCCGACGAGATCATCCGCTGGGTGGATCATGGCGCCGCCGACGGCTTCATCCTCGGTTTCCCTGTCATCGCCGAGGGCTTCGACGACTTCTCCACATATGTTCTGCCGATCCTCACGGAGCGTGGCTATTTCGATCCCGTCCTGAAGGGCGAGACGCTACGCGATCATCTGGGCCTTCCCTTCCGCGAAAGCCGCTATGCGGCGGGCGCCGATCAGGTCGAACGCGGAAAGGCTGTCGGCGCCTGAAGCGCCGACGAACCGTCATGAACATCATCGCTCAGAACCCGCACAGCAACGATCCGGTCGAGAAGGGTATCGCCACCTATCTCGACGAGATCATCGCGCTTCGCCACGACCTGCACCAATATCCGGAGCTTGCGTTCCAGGAGCTCAGAACCAGCAAGCTTGTGGCATCTCGCCTTTCCTCCTGGGGCTATGAGGTGGCGACGGGCATTGCCGGGACCGGCATCGTCGCCACCCTCAGGCGCGGCGACGGCAAAAAGCGAATCGGCATCCGCGCCGACATGGATGCCCTGCCGATCGAGGAGGCGACCGGCCTTGCCTATGCCAGCAGCAATCCGGGCGTCATGCATGCCTGCGGCCATGACGGGCATACGTCGATCCTGCTCGCCGCCGCGCGTTATCTCGCCGAAAGTGGCAATTTCAGCGGCATGCTGCGGCTGATCTTCCAGCCCGCCGAGGAAATCGGCGCCGGCGCCCGCAAGATGATCTCGGAAGGCTTGTTCGAACGTTTTCCTGTCGACGCGGTCTTCGGGCTGCACAACTGGCCGGGTGTTCCCGCGGGTCAATTCGGCTTCGTCACCGGACCGGCCATGGCTTCGGTCGATCAGGCGGTGATCAAGATCATCGGCAAGGGCGGCCACGGTGCCGAGCCGCACCGGGCCGTCGATCCGGTACTCGCCTCGGCCTCCTTCATCACCGCCCTGCAGAGCGTCGTCTCGCGCAATGTCGACCCGCAGGACATGGCGGTCGCCACCGTCGGCTCGATCCATGCCGGCTCCGCCTCGAACGTTATCCCGGAAAGCGTCGAGATGAAGCTCACCATGCGGGCCTTCAGCGAGACGGTCCGCCAGCTGTTGCGAGAGCGCATTCCCGCACTTGCTCGGGCCCAGGCCGAAAGCTTCGGCGCCGAGGCGGATGTGAACTACCGCCTCGGCTTTCCGGCGCTGATCAACCATGCGGCGGAGACGGCCTTTGCCCGCGACGTCGCCCATGACGCACTCGGCCCGGCGGCGATCGAGAAGGATTTCCGGCCGAGAACCGCGAGCGAGGATTTCGCCTTCATGCTCCAGGCAAATCCCGGCAGCTACCTCTTCGTCGGGAATGGCGACAGTGCTCCTCTCCACAGCGCCCACTACAATTTCAACGACGCTATCATTGCGCCGGCCGCCCGTTACTGGGTGCGGCTCGCCGAAACCTTCCTCACTGATGACAACGGGTGATGAATATGAGCGATACGTTTCTCTATACCAGCCCTCTCGACCCGCGCGCCAAGCCGCTGATCGATGAATTGATCCACGAATACGACAGCCGCTACGGCAACTATTTCAATGCCGAAGGGGCCGCAGCCGAGCTCAACCGCTATCCTCCCGAAGCCTTTGCGCCGCCTGACGGCAATTTTCTCCTGTTGACCCGTGGTGGCGAAACCATCGGCGGCGGCGCCTTCAAGAACTATGACGAACGCACGGCCGAGTTCAAACGCATCTGGACGCGTTCCGATCTGCGCCGCCAGGGCCTTGCCCGCAAGGTGCTGGTGGAACTGGAGGCACAGGCCGCCCGCCAAGGTTATTCCCGCATCTACCTGACGACCGGCTTTCGCCAGCCCGAAGCCGTCGGCCTCTATCTGAACTATGGCTACACCGCCCTCTTCGACACCTCCGCCGATCCCGAAATCTACAAGAGCCTGCCCTTCGAGAAGGACATCACCCATCTCGCTCAGCCTGCTCACGAAGATGCCGAACCGCGCCTGCGCGTGGCCGGCGCAAATTTCTGAAAACGGCAAAGACCGACAATCATAAAAGGGAAGCACAATGGCACTGACGACGGATTTCGTGGGCATCGACCCCGGCAGCAGGGCGGCAGGATCGAAGGATTATTCCCGTTACCGCATCGTGCCGGCGCGCCATCCGGGCCGCCTGGCAGGCACGATCTTTGCCGCCGTCGTCATCGTCGCCGTGCTCTATTCCATCTTCACCAATCCGCGCTGGGGTTGGGGCGTCTTTGCTGAATGGTTCTTTGCCGAACCAGTGCTCGTCGGTCTCGGCAGGACGCTGCTTTTGACCGTGCTTGCCGCCATATCCGGCTCCATCCTCGGAACGGCTCTGGCGCTCGCCCGCGTTTCCAAGTCGCCGCTGCTCTCCGGTCTTTCCTGGGGCTATATCTGGCTGCTGCGCTCGATCCCCGTCATCGTGCTGCTGCTGATCTTAAACAATCTCGGCTACCTCTACGAGACGATCAAGATCGGCATTCCCTTCACCGATACCGTGTTCCTCGACTATCCCACAGTGCAGTTGTTGACACCCTTTGCCGCTGCCTTTCTCGGCCTGACGCTCAACCAGTCGGCCTTCTTCGCCGAGATCGTGCGCGGCGGTATTCTCTCGGTGGATCACGGACAGTTGGAGGCAGCCGCAGCACTTGGTCTGCCGCGCCGCCGCCAGGCCTTCCGCATCGTGTTGCCGCAGGCCATGCGCTCGATCCTGCCGACCGGCTTCAACGAACTCATCGGACTGGCGAAGAGCACCTCCATGGTCTACGTGCTGGCGCTGCCGGAGCTCTTCTATACGGTCCAGGTGATCTACCGCCGCAATCTCGAAGTCATTCCGCTGCTGATGGTCGCGACCGTCTGGTACCTGATCATCATGACGGTGCTGTCGATCGCTCAGCGCTATATCGAGCGCTATTTCTCCAAGGGTGCCGTGCGCAACCCGACGCCGTTGCCCTTCCAGCCATTCTTCGAGCGTTTCCGCCGTCCGCTGCCTGTCCTCGAGACGGCAACCGACAGTGTGCGCAAGATCGGCTTCCGGGATGCGGCGACGCTGCAGGCCGCAGGCGGCGCGGTGCGCATCCACGGTATCTCGAAAAGCTTCGGTTCGCTGAAAGTGCTCGATGATGTCGAACTCAACCTTCCCTCCGGCAGCGTGACTGCCATCCTCGGCCCGTCCGGTTCCGGCAAGTCGACGCTGTTGCGCGCCATCAACCATCTGGAGCGTGTCGATGAGGGCTTCATCTCGGTCGACGGCGATTTCGTCGGCTACAGCCGGAAGGGCGACACGCTCTATGAGCTCAAGGAGAAGGATATCCTCAAACGCCGCGCCGATATCGGCATGGTCTTCCAGAGCTTCAATCTCTTCCCGCATCTGACCGTGCTCGAAAACCTCATCGAGGCACCAATCCAGGTTCGCGGCGTCGGCCGTGAGGACGCCGTGCAGCTGGCGCAGGAGCTGCTGGCACGCATCGGCCTCAGCGACAAGATCAACGCCTATCCGCGCCAGCTTTCCGGCGGCCAGCAGCAGCGTGTGGCGATCGCCCGCGCACTGGCGCTCCGCCCGAAGGTGCTGCTCTTCGACGAGCCGACCTCGGCGCTCGATCCGGAGCTCGTCGGCGAAGTGCTCGACGTCATCAAGGAACTTGCCCGCACCGGCACGACGCTCGTCATCGTCACCCATGAGGTCGGTTTTGCCCGCGAAGTCGCCGACACGGTCGTCTTCATGGACAGCGGCCGCATTCTGGAGGCTGGCCCGCCGGCCCGCATCTTCACACAAGCGGAACATCCCCGCACGCGGGAATTCCTCGCCAAGGTTCTCTAGCGCGAAACAGCGCTGGTGAAATGCCGGGCCGCGACGGGCTGCTCCGGCCGAATAACAATAACCACAACCTTAAGATGAAATTGAGAAGGGGCATGACATTTACAGATAGGGCAAGGCTTCTGATAGCGGGAGCCGTCACCATGGCCGCGATCGGTTTCGGATCCGCGCAGGCGCAGCAGAAGTTCGATCTCAGCCCCGAGCAGCCGAACCGGCTGCGGGTGGAAAAGAACGAGAAGCGCATTGCCGAAGTCAAGGACTTCAAGTTCGTCGAAAATGGTGTCTTCACCGTCGGCATCAGCTCGAGCGGCAATCTGCCGCTGCATGACTATGCCTCCGATTCCAAGACCGTCATCGGCTATGACGTCGATCTGGCGCAGGCCATTGCCGATAGCCTCGGCCTGAAGCTCGAATTGGTTTCCGTCGCCTGGGCCGATTGGCCGTTGGGGCTGACCTCCGGAAAGTTCGACGCGGTGATCTCCAACGTAACCGTCACCGAAGAACGCAAGGAGAAATTCGACTTTTCGACCTACCGCAAGGACGAGCTTGGCTTCTACGTCAAGGCCGACAGCCCGATCACCTCGATCAAGCAGCCTAAGGATATTGCCGGCCTGAAGGTCATCACCGATGCCGGCACCAACCAGGAGAAGATCCTGCTGGAATGGGATCGTGAGAACGTCGCCGCCGGCCTGAAGCCGATCGAGGTGCAATATTATGACGACGACGCGGTCAAGGATCTCGCCGTTCAGTCCGGCAGAGCCGACACCGTCTTCAGCGTGAACGCGACGCAGGCCTATTCGGCAGGGATCAACGGCAAGACCAAGCTCGTCGGCACCGTCAGCGGCGGTTGGCCGATCACGGCCGAAATTGCCGTCACCACACGCAAGGGCAGCGGCCTGGCGGCGCCCTTGACCGATGTCGTCAACGACCTGATCGCCAGCGGCGCCTACCGGAAGATCCTCGATACCTGGAACCTAGGTCCCGAAGCGATCGACAAAGCCCAGACCAACCCGCCCGGCCTGCCGAAGAGCGGCTCCTGATCGATCCCTATTGGGCCGGCGGCAATGCTGCCGGCCATTCCTGCCTGACAATTTGGAGATTGAAGACGATGATTGCCTTTCCGGCATCCCGGACCCTGCTGATCGCCGTCATGGCGTCAGCCCTTTCCTTTGGCGCAGCTCATGCAGCCGAGGATTTCGACCTCAGCCCAGAGCAGCCGGCGCGGCTTCACGCCGCCAAGAACGATGCGGCGATTGCCGCAATCCCTAGGGAATTCAAGTTCGTCACACCTGGCAAGTTCACCATTGCCGTCAGTCCCGGCGGCCCGCCGCTTGCCACCTATGCCACCGACGCCAAGACCGTGGTCGGGGCAGATCCCGACTATGCCTATGCCATCGCCGACAGCCTTGGCCTGACGCTGGAGATCGTGCCGGTCGCCTGGATCGACTGGCCGCTCGGCCTCGCCTCGGGCAAGTATGATGCCATCATCTCCAATGTCGGGGTCACCGAGCAGCGCAAGGAGAAATTCGATTTCTCCACCTACCGCCAGGGCCTGCATGGCTTCTTCGTGAAATCCGACAGTCCGGTCACCTCGATCAAGGAGCCCAAGGATGCGGCAGGCCTCAGGATCATTGTCGGGGCCGGCACCAACCAGGAGCGCATCCTGGTGAAGTGGAGCGAGAAAGATGTTGCCGCGGGCCTGAAACCGATCGAACTGCAATATTACGACGACGAGGCGGCAAGCCTTCTCGCGCTGCGGTCCGGCCGGGCCGATGTCATCGTCCAGCCGCATGCGCAGCTCGTCTTCATCGCCGCGCGCGACAAGAACATCAAGCGTGTCGGCACGCTGAGCGCCGGCTGGCCGGATCGCGCGGACGTCGCGATCACCACCCGCAAGGGAAGCGGGCTGGCCGATGCGCTGACTGTCGCCACCAACGGCCTGATCAAAGACGGCACCTACGCAAAAATCCTCGACCACTGGCATCTTTCCGAGGAAGCCTTGCCGGCATCCGAGACCAACCCGCCCGGCCTGCCGAAATACTGATCATCGGATGGCACGAGTGGGCAACATATCCATCAGCCATATAGGCTTCCTCACCCCCGGCAATTATCCCGACGAAGATCCGTTGTCGGGATTGGAGCAGACGCTTCAGCAACTGCAATATGGCGAGGATCTGGGCTTCGACAGCGCCTGGATCCGCCAGCGGCACCTGGAGCCTGGAATCTCTTCGGCCAGCGCCTTCCTGGCGGCGGCGACGCAGCGAACCAATCGGATCGAGCTTGGAACCGCGGTCATCCCGATCGGTTACGAGAGCCCTTACCGGCTGGCCGAAGATCTCGCCACAGTTGATATTCTGTCGCGCGGGCGGCTGAACGTCGGCGTCAGTGCCGGCCGGCCGCTGCACGCCGAGCTGATCGCTCCGCTTGTCTTCGACGGCGATTGGACGGGTTTCGATTTCTCGCATGATCGCGTGCTGCGCTTTGCCGACAATCTGCGCGGCACTTATCTCGGCGACGAGCAGACCTTGATCAAGACGCCCTTCGGCCCGCAGCGGCCGAGGCTGCAGCCTTATGCCAAGGGGCTGATCGACCGGATCTGGTATGGCGGCGGATCGCAGCGCTCGGCCGCATGGGCCGGCCGCAATGGCTTCAACCTTTTGACCGGCAATGTGATAACGGGTGAGGGGACGGATGATTTCTTCATCGCGCAATCGCGATTGATCGAAACCTATCGCGACGCCGACACGCAGCGCCGGGTCGCGCTGGGGCGCGTCATCACGCCCTATCTGACAACGGTGGTCGAGGAAAATGGCGGTATCTTTTCGCGCAACCGCCCGGAGATCAGGCGCGCCTACTGGACGCGGGATCTCAAACGCTGGGCGCGCGTGCGCGGCAAGGAACTGCAGCTCGAACATCGCCCGGATCTGAGCGATCCGACGCCGGCGTCCCTCTTCGTGATTGCCGCCTATCTCGACGGGCAGGATTGGATTGGCGCTGCCCGCGCCCTGCAGCATGCCTTCTGGAGCGAGGCGAGGGATATCGGCAAGCCCGATGTGCGCGAGGCCATCGTGACATCAGCAGGTTTCGATGGCGCAGCACTCCTCAGACGACAAGCCGACGACGATGTCCAGAACAAATGGTCGGCAGACCGCGTGCATGCGCGCGACAGCGGCGTCTTCGGCTTTCCCACCTATGTCTATGATGGCGAGATCTATTGGGGACAGGACAATTTGCCCTTCCTCGAACGTCACCTTCACGGCGACAAGCCTTAGACTTGGATCAAGCAATGTGACCGCAATGAATTGCAGTGTCCGAGGTCTGAGATGTCGATGGCGATCGGCTTGCAGCTTATGCGTGCGGAAGCGGCGGCGAACGTTTTTTTCAACCAGGCGAAGAAGGAGAGATGCACGTTCCTTTAATCTATCAATTTTGTAGACAATAGTTGGAGCAACGCAAAGAGAGGAAAAACCATGTCAGGTTTCAAACTCGTCGGCATCGCTGGCAGCTTCAATCGTCCATCGAAGACTTTGGCACTCGTGCGGCACGTCTCCGAACGTGCGAGCATTCGCTACGGATTTACCAGCAAGAGCTATGATCTCAATGATGTCGGTCCGTCGCTGGGCAGCGCCTTGTGGCGCAAGGATCTCGACGCGCAGGCCAGGCATGTCGTCGACGAGATCGTGCAAGCCGATGCCCTGATCATCGGCTCGCCGACCTACAAGGGCTCTTATCCCGGCCATTTCAAGCACCTCATCGACCTGATCGACCCCCACGAACTTCGGGGCAAGCCGATCATCATCACGGCGACCGGCGGCGGCGACCGGCATGCGTTGATGGTCGAGCATCAGCTTCGGCCGCTGTTCGGGTTTTTCATGGCCCATACTTTACCGACCGCCGTCTATGCGTCCGATCGCGATTTCACGGACTATGCGGTCTCATCCGACGCGCTATTGGCCCGCATCAACGAAGTGATCGGCGAATTGGCGGCCTTCTTTCCGGGCGCAAATCCGGCCCTGGCGGCGGCCGAGTAGGAGTCGCCGCCATGGTTCGATCTCAGGAAGCAACGATCACCGATGCGGAAAGGCCGGGGCCAAGCGATCAATTGTCGAGCGTCTTCGAATTCGCCCGACGCTATCATCTCGCCAAACGCGAGGAGAACCGCCTGCTGATGCTCTACGGACCAACGGCATCGCTTCATGTTCTTCTCGCCAACGCACAACGTCATTCGCTGATTTCCTAGCCGAAGAATAACGGTTCCTGACAGGAGGTTCGCATGAAGCTTGATTTTCAGTTCTGGCTGAAGCTTTCGATCGGCCGGTTCCTCGGCCTGAAGCCGCCGGCTGCACGGGAGCCTGTAAACGGATTGTTCGCGCGGGACGACGAACGTGACCGGTCTGCGCGCGAATACGAACTCCATTATTGGGGCACCATGCCCGGCCTTTGGTATTGAGGAGAACGGCGTGATGGTGATTGTCGTTGAGACCGACCTGCGTCGGCACGGTGCGAGAAGAGCGGAAGGCAGCGTCATGTCGCATTTCAGGCATGCGGCCGGAATCTGCACGATCGTCAGTTCCTTCACATTCCTCTTCGCCCTGGTGATCGGGTGGATCTGATGAGTGATGTCCGATGTTTGCCCCGATCGGGAAAGAGACCGACGCGCAGCTTCAGAGAGGATGCCGTCAGATGATCGATGTACTTATTCTTCCCGGGCTTTTCGGCTCGGGAGAAGGGCATTGGCAACAGCACTGGCTGCAGGATCAGCCGGGCAGTCGTTGCGTGGCTCAGGACGACTGGGATCATCCGAATCTTGACAACTGGCTGCTGCGGCTGGAAGGCGCGCTTGAAGAGGCCGGCGAGGCCTATCTGGTTGCCCATAGTCTCGGATGCCTGCTTGCCGCCCGCTTGGCCGGGCGAAGTGCAGCGCGGCGCGTCAAGGGAGCATTGCTCGTGGCTCCATGCGATTTGCCGGCCACCGAAAACCTGCATCCCGGGCATATCTCGTTTGGCGCCATGCCGACGGCGCCTTTGCCTTTTCCAAGCATCGTCATCGGCAGCATGAACGATGCCTACATGACGGTCGATCGGCTGACCCTGTTCGGCCGCCTGTGGAATGCCGAGACCCGGAATATCGGCCTTGCCGGGCACATCAATATCGCCAGCGGCTTTGGCCGCTGGCGCAACGGCTACCGGATGCTGGAGGGCTTGAAGACGCAGGCACGCGGTCGAAGGCAAAGCTTTTCGATGCCGCCGGCTTTTGCAATGTGAGACAGAGTGGAATGTCCGATATTGTCTCCGACCTGCTGCGCCTCAGCGAGGATCCGAATGCCGATCCGAGGACCAGGCGCCGCCAAACCATGGAGCGGCTGGTGCAGACGCTGCTCGCCATGGCCGATGCCCAAATGGGATCGGAAGATCCGCAGCATCGCCATTCCATCATTCATTTGACGACGATCATCCGCGAGATGACGGGAAGGATCGCAGAGGCCGATGATGCGACGTTTTCGGCAATCGTCAGAGAGGCCGCGATGCTGATACGTAGCCTGCAGCGGCGCCAGGCCGATGCGGCCAGATTTACGGTTCACTGACGCATGACGGAGATCCGGGAGCATAAGCTGGTGACGGTCCGGGGAAGCAAATTTTTGATGACCGGATCAAGAATGGCTCTGACGGACGAGCTCGTATCGCTGAGCCTTCGCCCCGCGATCGATGTCGGCCCGGAGCCACACCGAAAACCGCTGACCGAAGCGGAGGTGGAGATGCTCGCCAACCGGCTTCTCCATGAGTCTACCGGCGCCCCGCTTTGGATCTTCGCCTATGGATCATTGATTTGGAAGCCGGACTTCGACGCCGTCGAATCGCAGCATGGCGCAGCAAGAGGGTGGCATCGCTCCTTTTGCCTGCAGATGACCCGCTGGCGGGGGACGCGGTCCCAGCCGGGCCTGATGATGGCACTTGACCGCGGTGGACGTTGCAACGGCGTCGTCTTCAGGCTTGCCGATGATGATCGCCTTGGCCAGATACGCCGGTTGATCCGCCGTGAAGTCGGCACCATCGAAGACGCTGCGACGGTTCGCTGGATTCCGGTCGCGACCGCGCATGGGCTGGTGCGCGCGCTGGTCTTTTGGGCTGGCCCGAAGGGCGAGCGCGTTTCCCGCAAATTGCCGCTGGAGACGGTGGCGCAGGTGCTTGCGAGAGCCTGCGGACACATGGGCTCCTGCGCCGAATATCTTTATCTGACGGTGAAACATCTGGAGGAACGTGGCATCCGGGACCGCAATTTATGGCGGCTTCAGAAGCTGGTCGCAGCCGAGCTCGTCGCCATACACGGGCTGAACGCGGCGGCAGGAAGCCATTGAATATGGCTCCCCCTGCGCATCTGGTCAGAGCTTGCCCTTCCAGGGCACGAGGAACGCCTCCAGAAAACGAATGGCGGCCGAGAAGGTGAACGCGCAGATCGCGATAATGCCGATGCCGACGAAGACGACGTCGGTCGCCAGGAACTGTGAAGCCGACATGATCATGAAACCGATCCCGCGCGTGGACGCGATCAATTCAGCCGCAACCAGCGTACCCCAGCCGACGCCGAGCGCAATTCGAATGCCGGTGAGGATCTCGGGCAGGGCGGATGGCAGGACGATGTCCAGGAAGAGCTGCAGCCGGCTCGCGCCCAGCGAACGCGCGGCATTGACCCGCTCGATCGGCAGCGAACGAACTCCGGCCTGGGCCGAGAGGCAGATCGGTGCGAACATCGCAAGGACCAGCAGCGTGATCTTCGACGTCTCGCCGATGCCGAGCCAGATGATCATCAGCGGCAGGTAGGAGAGTGGCGGAAGCGGCCAGTAAAACTCGATCGGCGCGTCGAGCACCCCTTTTGCCCAGCGGTTCAGGCCCATGAGCAATCCGAGCGGAATGCCGGCGGAAACGGCGATGAGGGCGGCGACCACGATGCGGAACAGGCTCGCAAAAACATGCTCGGACAGTGACGCTCCGGCGTAACCGTCGCGATAGATGGCGCCGATCTGTGTCAGCACCTCGTCTGGACGCGGCAGAAACAAGTGTGGAACGACACCGAGCGCAGAGACGAGCCACCACAGCAGCAGTATGGCCAGCGCCGTGGCAACGCTGATGGCCACCGTCGATTTCTCGCCGGCGCCGAAGCCCGCCATTTTCACCAGCTTGACCTGATGGTCCTCTCTACCCGCCGCAATCGGCGGGGCCTGCACTATATCGCTCATGCAGCGCTCCTCAGATCTTCATTGCTGTGGAGAATGGCGCGGATTTCCGCGCGCAGCTCGGCAAATTGCGGCGACGCCTTGATCGATCGGGCGTCGCCGGTTTCGGCGAAGCGGCGAACGAAATCCAGATCGAAGCGTGCCACGACGCGTCCCGGTCGAGGCGACATGACCAGGACCTGCGTGCCCAGGAACAAGGCCTCTTCGATCGAGTGCGTGATGAAGAAGACCTTCTTTGCCGTTTTATCCCAGATGGAAACCAGCAGTTCCTGCATCTGCTCGCGCGTCAGGCTGTCGAGTGCGCCGAACGGCTCGTCCATCAGCAGGATGTCGGGATTTGTTGCCAGAGCGCGTGCGATGCCGACACGCTGGCGCATGCCGCCCGACAGCTCGTAGGGAAAAGCGCCGGCGAATTCGTCGAGGCCGACGACCCGGAGCAGCTCCAGCGCGCGCGCTTGGCGGTCCTTGCGCTTGACCCCGGCGAATTTCAAACCGAGTGCGACATTGTCGACAACGGATTTCCAGGGCAGCAGCGAGTCTTTCTGAAAGACGACGCCACGGTCCGCGCCGGGTTGTTCGATCGCGCGGCCATCGAGTGTGATCCGGCCATCCGAAAGCGGAAGGAAACCGGCAATCGCGTTGAGAAGGGTTGATTTGCCGCATCCCGACGCCCCGAGTGCGACGACGAAGCCCCGCTCGGGAATATCGAAGGAAACGCGATCGAGCGCGTGGACGGTCCGCCCGTCGCGGGCTGCGAAGAAAACGCTGGCGTGATCGACTTTAAGCATGTTGCCGCTCGCAGGTTTGACGCCGGCGCAACGACTGCGCCGGCGTCAGGGAGGATCAGTTGCTGACGCCGGTGAGGGCATCTGCGGTGACGAAGGCGCCGTAATTCGCCAGCACGTCGGAAACCTTGCCCTGTTCCTTCAGGAACGATGCCGTGTCCTTGAGGATTTTGCCGGCACCCGCCTTTTCGCCGCCGCCGAGCCAGGCATCCGATGCCTGAACTTCAGGCGTCAGCAGCGTCAGGTTCTTCAGGGCCGAGGCCTGCTGGTCGGGTGTTCCGCCGAGAAGCTTGGCAAGCGACTTGGCATTGTCGCTGTCGGGCCCCCAGGCGGATTTGTCCGACGCGAAGGACGCGTAGTATTTGTTGATGACCGAAGCGAAACCCTTCAGAAAGTCCGGGTTGTCGGCGGCAAACGTCGAGGTCGCGACCCAGGCCGAGAATGTTGGCGCACCCTTGTCTGCCACCTCCTTGGAGGTGACCAGAACCTTTCCGTTCTTCTTCAGTTCGGTCAGCGCCGGATCCCAGACGAAGCCGCCGTCGATGTCGCCGCGATTATAGCTGGCGACGATCTCAGGCTGAGGGATTGCGAAGACCTGAACGTCCTTTTCGGTCAGGCCCAGCGATTTGATCAGCGCCAGGAGCTGATAGTGGTCCGTGGATACCGGTGCGGCAGCGAGCTTCTTGCCCTTCAGATCATTCAGGCTTTCGATACCGGAACCGTTGCGAACGACGAGAGCCTCGTCGATGCCCGAGATGGAGGCGAGGTAAAAGGCCTTGACCTCGAGCCCGCGTGACACCGCAGCCGCAAACGGGCTGGAGCCGACATAGCCGACCTGGACATCGCCGGATGCAATGGCCGCAAAGATTTCAGCGCCCGAATTGAACCTGCGGAAATCGATCTCGTATCCCGTCTCCTTGGCGAATTCGGCATTGGCGATCCCTACGGAAGACGGCAAGGCATCGGTTTGATAGGCGACGACGACCTTCTTGTCCGCCGCTTCAGCGACAACAGCCGTTGTAAGAGTGCCGACGCCGACGGCGATTGCGGCAACCAAATTCCTGAAATTCATTTTGAGCCCCTTTGTTCAGGGCCGCATGGCCCTTGATCTCACCCTCAAAAGCGTAATGGTTGGGGAGGGGCTAGCGGGAGAAATAACAAACTATATTTATAGACTATAAAGATAATTGTTTTCGTGATTCTGCCGCTCGTGCGATCAGCAGGGACCGGCGAGCGACACGGGGCTTGAATGACGAAATGTCTCGATGACGTTCTGAGCTTCAGGGAGAATGCATTTGACATATGATGTTATCGTGGTCGGTTCCGGTTTTTCAGCGATCGCGGTTACCTGCAATCTCATCGAGCAGCTTCCCGCTTCGGCGAAGATCGCCGTCGTCGGCGACGATCCTGGCTTCGGCCGCGGGACGGCCTACCGGACGGAACTCTATCTCCATCGCCTCAATGTTCCCGCCGGCCGCATGAGCCTGCTGCCGCATCAACCCGACGACTTTGTCGACTGGCTGAAAAGCCATGGACGCCCGTTGAAGGCCGGCGATTTCGCTTCGCGCAGCGATTACGGTCTTTATGTCCGCGATACGCTTGCTCGGCTGCTTCGAAAGCGGGACGGCCGTTGCCGGGTCGATTTCATCAAGGCCAAGGCGGCGGGATGCGTGGAACGTTACAGCAGCACGCTGGCCTTCCATCTCGGCAATGGTGACGAGATTGCCGGAAAGAACGTGGTGCTTTGCCTCGGCGTCGGGAACGCGACCCTGCCGGTCGCTCCGGACGAGGTCCCGCCATTGCTGCGATCGCGCATCATCGAGAACCCGTGGCGGCTTTCGTGGCTGAGGCGCGTCGCACCATCCGATGCGGTGTGTATCCTCGGATCCGGCCTGACGATGATCGATCAGGTGCTGGCGCTTCGCGCCCATGGCCACGCCGGCAAGATCGATGTGCTTTCGCGGCGTGGGCTTGCGCCGCTCGGGCACGCGTGGAAGCCGCCGGCGCCTCTGCCGATCGACGTCGAGACGCTTCCGGATACGATCAGCGGCATATTGAAGACCCTGCGGGGAAAGAGTAGGACGGTTGCCGACTGGCGAGCCGTGATGGACGGTCTGAGGCCTGCAACGCAGGCTCTCTGGCAACGGCTTTCGAGCAAGGAGCGGGCACGCTTCCTCAGGCATGCGCTTCCCTGGTGGAACATCCATCGTCACCGGGTCGCGCCTGACGTGTTCGACAGGTTTGAGAAGCTGGTCTTAGACGGAACCGTTCGTTTCCACGCGGGCTTCCTGAAATCGGTCGGGGCCGAGGAGGGCCGGCTCGTTGCCAGCTACAGGGTCAGAGCGACGCGCGAGATCGCCGAGATCAGGGCGGACTGGCTCGTCAACTGCACGGGAATGGAGCGGGCCGGGATCAGTCATTCACCGCTTTTGAAGGAAATGAGCCGCTTTGAGTTGATTGTCCCCGATCCTCTTGGCCTCGGGATCCAGGTGGATGCCGCTTCCGAGGTGATAGCCCCGTCCCGTATCTCGCCGGCCCGACTATTTGCGGTCGGCGCCCTGACGGCAGGACAATTCTGGGAGATCACGGCCGTACCGGATATCCGGGTGCAGGCCAAAGTCGTGGTCGAGGAGATTGTTTCTAGAGGCTAGCTCCCGACGTTTAGGCAGCAGATCAAAGCTACAGCGTCCTTTGCGCGTCTGACAAGACGGGCGGCGCCATAGGTCGGCACAGCGCTTGTTGAATTGCCGGCCGCCGCCAGCTACAGTATCTGGTACGCCATAATACGATTCTTGCATTCGGCCGCGGCGGCGGAAGTTGAGCGTGCAAAGTCCAACACTGAGGTAGACAATGAGCGGTGCTCTGAAGGACGCAATTCGAGTCGAGCGTCCTGCAAAGACCTTGCGGGAATTGGCGCTCGACAAGGTCCGCGAAGCCATCGTCAACGGATATTTTCGTCCCGGAGATCGCCTTGTCGAGCGTGACCTCTGCGCCCAGCTCGGCGTCAGCCGAACAGTCGTGCGCGAGGTTCTGAGGCATTTGGAATCGGAAGGGCTTGTCGCCAATCTGCCGAACAAGGGGCCGATCGTCGCGCAGCTCGACATCGACGAAGCCAAGCAAATCTATGAGATCCGCGGCGCGCTGGAAGGCATGGCGGCGCGGCTATGCGCGGAGCGCCGCAGCCCGGAGATCGTCGCCGCGCTGGAGGAATCTCTGGCCGGGATCCGCAACAGCTACCGTGACAATGACATGTCGGCTGTGCTGACGAACACCTCTTCCTTCTATCACACGCTGTTCACGATGGTTGACAGGAATGTTGCCTGGGGTGTCGTCAATCTCCTCACCGTGCGCATCAACCATCTGCGCTCGATGACGATCAAGACTGAGAGACGCGGCATCGAAGGACCGCTGCAGATGTCGAAGATCGTCGACGCCATCCGCCGCGGTGACGGCGAGGGCGCTTACCGGGCCGCGATGGATCACGTCGCCGCCGCAAGCGCTATCGCTGAAGCGGTGCTGTCGGCGAAGAAGCCTGCCGGATAGGCACGAACAGGCCCCTGCCGCTTCCCCGCAGGCCCTGGCAAAGCGCTCATCTCAGCTGTCGATATCACTCCATTCGCGATAATGTTCCGCGCAATTCAGCGGAATCCATACTCCGCGCTTGACACCCAACTTTGTCCAATGTGATGGTATGCCATATTAAGTAATATATAAGGCGGCATCATGAACTGGGGTGACCGTATGACTTCTGGACTCGGCCGGCCCCCGCGGGGCGCCGCCATGTCGTTTGTCAGCTGACAACGCGCTGACGGGAAGAAAGCGCTGCCCGGTGGGTCGAGAGTGCGCGCGCGCCAAATTGAAAACTCCGCCTCGGCCTGAACTGCGTTCTCGCAGCAACCAACTTGACACCAATATATTATGGTATACCATAATACGATATTGAGAAATGAGGTGCTCGATGGCCATTCAAATTCGCAAGACGGGACTGCAGATCGAAACGACGCTGATCGAAGGCGGCAAGGCCGCGCCGGTTCCGCTGAAGCTGTTTACCGCCTTCGCGGTCGTGAAGAATCCCTGGGCCGGTCGCGGCTTCGTCGACGACCTCAAGCCCGAAATTCACGCAGGCGCTCCAGTGCTCGGCGAGTTGCTGACCAAGATGATCATTGATGCGGTCGGGTCCGGCGAGGCTGTCGAGGGATATGGAAAGTCCGCTGTCGTCGGCCTGGACGGCGAGATCGAACACGGGTCCGCGCTTATCCACACGCTGCGTTTCGGCAATTTTTATCGCCAGGCCGTCGGCGCCAAGTCCTATCTCGCCTTCTGCAACACACGCGGTCCGGCCAATGCGCCGATCATGATCCCGCTGATGGACAAGAACGATGAGGGCCGCCGTTCGCACTATCTGACCATCCAGACGTCGATCTCCGACGCGCCTGCTGCCGACGAGATCGTCGTTGCCCTCGGTGCTTCGATAGGCGGGCGCCCGCATCACCGTATCGGCGACCGCTACCAGGATCTGAAAGACCTGGGGCAGGACGTTGCCAATCCTGCGGGCGTTTGAGGGAGCGGCTCTGAGATGCTGACAGCCGGATCGACGACACGCACCGCTGCAGCAACAAACGCCGCCGGTGCCTTGCCCCGAAAGAAGACGGCAAGCGGAACGGCCTATCATGAGGCCGGCAGCGGCGAGCCGCTGGTTCTCATTCATGGCGTCGGCATGCGGCTCGAGGCCTGGGCTCCGCAGATCGCATTTCTGTCTGCAGGCCATCGCGTCATCGCTGTCGATATGCCGGGACATGGGGAGAGCGCAATGCTGCCGGCGGGCAGTCGGCTCGAGGAGTTCGTCGCCTGGTTCGGACGCTTTCTCGACGAGATGGCAATCGACACCGCAAATGTTGCCGGGCACTCGATGGGCGCACTGGTTTCAGGAGGGGTGGCCGCGACCTTTGGCGAGCGGATCAGCCGCGTGGCTTACCTCAACGGCGTCTACAGGCGTGACCCCGAAGCAAAGGCTGCCGTGCTTTCGCGGGCCGCGGCCATTCCGGTATCGGGCGTCGACAAGGAAGGTCCGCTGGCCCGCTGGTTCGGTGAAGATGCGGACAGCGTCACTGCGCGTGAATTGACGCGAAAATGGCTGAACCTCGTCGATCCCCAGGGATATGCCGTCGCTTACGCCGCCTTCGCTGGAGGAGACGAGACCTATGCTGACGGCTGGAAAGACGTGGCTGGTCCGGCGCTGTTTCTGACGGGGTCCGATGATCCGAACTCGACGCCCTTGATGGCGACGCAAATGGCAGAGCTTGCGCCGCGGGGCTACGCCCGCATCGTCGAAGGGCATCGTCATATGGTGAACCTGACCGCACCTGATATCGTCAATTCGCTGCTCGCTGAGTGGCTATCGTTCGGGGAGGATGAACGATGACAATCCAGACTGTCGACCCAAGAGCACTGCGAGATGCATTCGGGGCTTTTCCGACCGGGGTGACTGTCGTCACCGCCTGCGACGGGGAAGGACATCCGATCGGCTTCACAGCGAACTCCTTCACCTCGGTCTCGCTCAATCCACCGCTTCTCCTCGTCTGCCTTGCCAGGACGTCGCGCAATTTCGCCACCATGACCGGAGCGCAGCATTTTGCGATCAACGTGCTTTCGGAAATGCAGAAAGACGTGTCGAACACTTTTGCTCGCCCGGTCGAGGACAGGTTTGCGGCGGTCGAATGGGCGAGGGGATCGGCAGGCTGCCCGATATTCTCGAACGTTGCGGCCTGGTTCGAATGTGCCATGGAAGAGGTCATCGAGGCTGGCGACCACGTCATCTTGATGGGACGCATCGAAGCTTTCGACAATAGCGGCCGCAACGGTCTCGGCTATGCGCGTGGCGGCTATTTCACGCCGACGCTCGCAAGCAAGGCAGTGTCCGCGGCAAGCGAAGGCAATATGGAACTTGCAGCCGTTGTCGAACGCCGCGGGGAAGTTCTGCTGCTCGGCGAGGATGTGCTCTCCCTGCCGAGCGTCGACGCCCATGACGGCAACCCGACCGAGACGCTGCAAAAATACCTGGAAACGCTCACCGGGTTGAAAGTCAGCATCGGCTTTCTCTATTCGGTTTATGAGGGCAAGAGCGACGGCAAGCAGCACATCGTCTATCACGCCGTTGCCGGAGAGGGCGAGCCTGCCGGCGGCAGGTTCCTGAAGCCTGACGCATTGGTTGCGGCAAAGTTCAAGACCAGTTCGACTGCCGATATCGTCAACCGTTTCGCGATGGAAAGCTCGATCGGCAATTTCGGCGTCTATTTCGGCGACGAGACCGGCGGCACTGTTCACCCAATTCCAGCCAAGGACGCAAAAGCATGAAGTTCTCCCTCTTCGTCCATATGGAACGGCTCGACGCCAGCCAAAGCCATAAGAGCCTCTACGAGGAATTCGTCGCGCTCTGCGAGATCGCCGACAAGGGCGGCATGCACGCGATCTGGACGGGCGAGCACCATGGCATGGATTTCACCATTGCGCCCAATCCGTTCGTGACCATTGCCGATCTGGCGCGCCGCACATCGCGGGCGCGGCTTGGAACTGGAACGGTGATTGCCCCCTTCTGGCATCCGATCAAGCTTGCCGGCGAGGCCGCCATGGCCGACATCATCTGCGATGGGAGGCTCGATATCGGTATCGCGCGCGGGGCCTATTCCTTCGAATACGAGCGTCTGCTGCCCGGTCTCGATGCCTGGGGTGCTGGCCAGCGCATGCGTGAGCTCATCCCGGCGGTCAAGGGGATATGGGCCGGCGATTACGCGCATGACGGCGAATTCTTCAAGTTTCCGTCGACCACGTCGGCGCCGAAACCGCTGCAGCAGCCGAACCCGCCCATATGGGTGGCGGCGCGCGATCCGAACTCGCACGAATTTGCCGTCGCCAACGGCTGCAACGTTCAGGTGACGCCGCTCTGGCAGGGCGACGACGAGGTTCAGTCGTTGATGGAGCGCTTCAACGATGCCTGCGCCAAGAATCCCGATATCGAGCGCCCCAAGATCATGCTGCTGCGCCATACCTATGTCGGCTCGTCAGAGGACGATGTCGCCCAGGCCGCCCATGAACTCAGCGTCTACTACAATTATTTCTTCGCCTGGTTCAAGAATGAGAAGCCGGTTACCCAGGGTCTGATCGAACGGATCCCGGACGAACAGGTCAGAGCAAACGCGATGCTGTCGGACCAGGTCATGCGCACCAACAATGTCGTTGGCGACGCTGAGACCGTCATCGCCCGGCTCAAGGCGTATGAAGCGCTGGGCTATGACGAATATTCTTTCTGGATCGACACCGGCATGAGCTTCGAGCGCAAGAAGGCGTCGCTCGGGCGCTTCATCACCGAGGTCATGCCAGCATTTCAGGAGTGAGACCATGCGGCGTTTCCAGCACTATATCGACGGCGAATTCTCAGATGGCGAGGCCAGCTATCCGAGCATTGATCCCGCCTCCGGCGCGGTCTGGGCTGAGATGCCCGAAGCGCGCGAGGGCGATGTCGATCGGGCTGTCAACGCGGCCGACAGGGCGCTTTACGACGGCGCCTGGCCGAAAATGACGGCCACCCAACGCGGCAAGCTGCTTTACAAGCTGGCCGACCTGGTTGCTGCCAACGCGCAGGTGCTGGCTGAACTGGAGACGCGCGACACCGGCAAGATCATCCGCGAAACATCGGCGCAGATCGCTTATGTCGCCGAATACTATCGCTACTATGCCGGCATCGCCGACAAGATCGAAGGCGCCTACCTGCCGATCGACAAGCCCGACATGGATGTCTGGCTTCGCCGCGAGCCGATCGGCGTCGTTGCGATGGTCGTGCCGTGGAACAGCCAGCTCTTCCTGTCCGCGGTGAAGATCGGCCCGGCGCTCGCGGCCGGCTGCACGATGGTGGTCAAGGCCTCTGAAGACGGGCCGGCGCCGCTTCTCGAATTTGCACGGCTCGTGCACGAGGCAGGCTTTCCCGCCGGCGTCGTCAACATCATCACCGGTTTTGGCGCCTCCTGCGGCGCCGCCCTCGGCCGGCACCCGAAGGTCGCGCATGTCGCCTTCACCGGCGGCCCTGAAACCGCCCGGCACGTCGTACGCAACTCGGCCGAAAACCTCGCCTCCACCTCGCTTGAACTTGGCGGCAAGTCGCCGTTCATCGTCTTTGCCGATGCAGACCTCGAGAGCGCGGCCAACGCCCAGGTCGCGGGCATCTTCGCCGCGACAGGGCAGAGCTGTGTTGCCGGGTCACGGCTGATCGTCGAACGCAGCGTCAAGGATAAATTCGTCGCCCTGCTACGGGATAAGGCGGAGGCGATCCGGATCGGTGCGCCGCTCGATATGGCGACCGAAGTCGGCCCGCTTGCCACCAAGCGCCAGCAGGACAATATCGGCGCCCTCGTCGCCAAGTCGATCGAAAGCGGCGCCCGTCTCGTCACGGGTGGCAGCAAGATCGACGGCGAAGGCTATTATTTCCCGCCGACGATTCTCGACTGCGACGATGTCGCCTCGCCGTCGCTGATCGAGGAATTCTTCGGGCCGGTCTTGTCCGTCGTGTCGTTCGAGACGGAGGCCGAGGCGCTGCGGCTTGCCAACGATACCCGTTATGGCCTGGCTTCCGGCGTCTTCACCCAGAACCTGACCCGGGCGCACCGGCTGATGAAGGGGCTCCGCGCCGGGATCGTCTGGGTCAACACCTACCGCGTGGTCTCGCCGATCGCGCCGTTCGGCGGTTTCGGCCTGTCGGGCCATGGCAGGGAAGGCGGCATGGCCGCGGCGCTCGACTATACCCGTACCAAGACGATCTGGCTCAGGACATCGGACGATCCGATCCCCGATCCCTTCGTGATGAGGTAGCGCCGATGTTTTACGAAATCCGCACCTATCGGCTGAAGAACGGCACCATCCCGCAATATCTCAAGGTCGTCGAGGAAGAGGGGATCGAGATCCAGAAGAGCCATCTCGGCACGCTCGTCGGCTATTTTTTCTCGGAGATCGGGACGATCAACGAGATCGTTCACATCTGGGCCTTTGCGAGCCTGGACGACCGAGAGGCGAGGCGCCAGAGACTTCTGGCCGATCCCCGGTGGCAGGCCTTCCTGCCCAAGATTCGCGATCTGATCGAAGTAGCGGAAAACAAGGTTATGAAGCCAGCTAACTTTTCTCCCAGGAGCGAGGCGCACTGACGGCATAAGGCATACCCGTAGGACAAACCAGAACAAGGATAAGGGAACATGAAAACAACATTTGCTTTCGCGGCAGTTGCCGCATTCGTGGCTGTGTCCGTACCGGCACACGCCGACAACATGGTCTTCTCAAGCTGGGGAGGAACGACCCAGGACGCGCAGAAGGCTGCATGGGCAAGCCCGTTCACGGAGAAGACCGGCATTACCGTCGTACAGGACGGGCCGACGGACTACGGCAAGCTCAAGGCGATGGTCGAGGCTGGCCAGGTTACCTGGGACGTTGTCGACGTCGAAGGCGACTATGCCGCCCAGGCCGGCAAGAATGGCCAGCTCGAGAAGCTCGATTTCTCCGTCATCGACAAATCCAAGCTCGATCCGCGCTTCGTGACCGACTATTCGGTCGGCAGTTTCTATTACTCCTTCGTGATCGGCTGCAATGCCGATGCCGTCAGCGCCTGCCCGAAGACCTGGGCGGACCTGTTCGACACGACTAAGTTTCCGGGAAAGCGCACATTCTACAAGTGGTCGGCTCCCGGCGTGATCGAAGCGGCGCTGCTTGCCGACGGCGTGGCTGCCGACAAGCTCTATCCGCTTGATCTCGACCGCGCCTTCAAGAAGCTCGATACGATCAAATCGGATATCGTCTGGTGGTCGGGCGGCGCACAGTCGCAGCAGCTTCTCGCATCCGCCGAGGCTCCCTTCGGCAGCATCTGGAACGGCCGCATGACCGCGCTTGCGGCGAGCGGTATCAAGACCGAGACCTCATGGGAACAGAACATCACCGCTGCGGATTCGCTCGTCGTGCCGAAGGGTTCGCCGAACGCGGAAGCCGCAATGAAGTTCATTGCAATGGCAACCGCGGCCGAACCACAGGCCGCTCTTGCAAAAGCCACCGGATATGCACCAATCAACGTTGACTCGGCCAAGCTGATGGATCCGGAGACGGCCAAGACCCTGCCGGATCAGCAGACGGCCAGCCAGGTGAATGCCGACATGACCTACTGGGCTGATAATCGCGATGCCATCGGCGAGAAGTGGTACGCCTGGCAGGCGAAATAGCCTGAAACTTGAGATGAACGGGCACGGCGAATGTTCGCCGTGCCTCCCGCAGCGTCGGTGCCCGTTTGTTGGACCTCGGCGCCTGCGGAAATTGACGGGTGGGAAGGACTGTCATGTCGACATACAGCGATGCCTCCGGGGCAATTGTGCCCCTGCCAAAAGTGCGCAGGGCAACAGGGTTCGGCGGGGTCCTTCCGGCTCTCGCCTTCGTGACGATCTTTTTCATCGCGCCGGTAGCGGTCCTCTTGTTGCGCAGCGTGCTGGAACCGGTTCCGGGCTTTGGAAACTATGCGCAGCTGATCGGGTCCGCGACCTATCTCAAGATCTTCGCCAATACCTTCATCGTCTCGGGTCTCGTCACGGTGATTTCGCTGCTGATCGGATTTCCCGTTGCCTGGGCGCTGGCAATCATGCCCGGGCGCCTGACGTCGGTGATCTTTGCGATCCTGCTCCTGTCGATGTGGACCAACCTGCTTGCGCGCACCTATGCCTGGATGGTGCTTTTGCAGCGGACGGGGCTGATCAACAAGATGCTGATCGGAATGGGGCTGATCGACAAGCCTTTAGCACTGGTCAACAACCTGACCGGGGTGACGATCGGCATGACCTATATCATGCTACCCTTCATCATCCTGCCGCTCTACGGCGTGATCAAGAAGATCGACCCGTCGACCCTGCAGGCAGCAGCACTTTGCGGCGCCAACCGGTGGCAGTGCCTGACCCGCGTTCTGCTGCCCTTGGCCATGCCGGGCATGGCGGCCGGTGCCCTCATGGTCTTCGTCATGTCGCTTGGCTATTTCGTCACGCCGTCGCTTCTCGGCGGCACCGCGAACATGATGCTCGCAGAGCTGATCGCTCAATTCGTGCAGTCGCTGGTCAACTGGGGGATGGGAGGTGCCGCAGCGCTGGTTCTCCTCGTGGTGACCCTGTTGCTTTATGCCGTGCAGCTGCGCTTCCTCGGCAACCAGAACCCGGGAGGGCGTTGACATGTTGCTCAACTTCGACCGGATCGGCTGGTGGAAATACATCCTGCTGGCGATCACGCTTCTGACTGCGGCCTTTCTGCTGCTGCCGATCGTCTTTATCGCGGCGCTCTCCTTCGGCTCCTCGCAATGGCTGATCTTTCCGCCGCCCGGCTGGACGCTTCAGTGGTACAGCGACCTCTTTGCCGATCCGCGCTGGCTGGAATCGGCCTGGACGAGCTTCAAGATCGCGGTCATCGTGACGATCCTGTCGGTGCTGCTCGGGCTCGTGACCTCCTTCGGGCTGGTGCGCGGTTCGTTCCTGTTCCGCGATGCGCTGAAAGCGCTGTTCCTGACGCCGATGATCCTCCCCGTCGTGGTCCTTGCGGTCGCCCTTTATGCCTTCTTCCTGAGGATCGGTCTTGGCGGCACGTTGGTAGGCTTCGTCATTTCGCACCTCGTTCTCGCGCTGCCCTTCTCGATCCTCTCCATCTCAAGTGCGCTGGAGGGCTTCGACAAGTCGATCGAGGATGCGGCCGTTCTGTGCGGTGCCTCGCCTCTGGAAGCAAAGATCAGGGTCACCCTGCCGGCGATCAGCCATGGGCTGTTTTCGGCGGCCGTCTTCTCGTTCCTGACATCCTGGGACGAGGTGGTGGTGGCGATCTTCATGTCCAGCCCGACCCTGCAGACGCTGCCGGTGAAGGTATGGGCGACGCTGCGGCAAGATCTGACGCCCGTTGTCGCTGCGGCGTCGACCCTTCTCATCCTTTTGACGATCCTCTTGATGGCGCTGGTTGCCGTCGTGCGTAAGGTACTGAAACAATGAGAGAACCATTCCTTCAGATCCGGGGAATACGCAAGGAATACGGCCCTGTCGTCGCCGTCCACGATGTCAATCTCGACGTCCGGCGCGGGGAGTTCTTGACCTTTCTCGGACCGTCCGGATCCGGGAAAAGCACGACCCTCTATATCCTGGCCGGGTTTGAAACTCCGACGAAAGGCGACATCACGCTGGAGGGCAAGACCCTGCTCGCCACGCCGTCGCACAAGCGCAACATCGGCATGGTGTTCCAGCGCTACACCCTGTTTCCGCATCTGACGGTGGGCGAAAATATCGCTTTCCCGCTGAAGGTCCGGCGCAAGTCCAAGGCCGAGGTCGACAGCAAGGTGAAGGAGATGCTGCGCCTCGTCCGGCTCGAAGGCTTCGAGGATCGCAAGCCTGCGCAGATGTCCGGCGGCCAGCAGCAGCGAGTCGCCCTTGCCAGAGCCCTTGCCTATGATCCGCCGGTGCTTCTGATGGACGAGCCGCTGTCGGCGCTCGACAAGAAGCTGCGCGAGGAAATCCAGCATGAGATACGCCGGATCCATCAGCAGACCGAAGTGACGATCCTCTATGTCACGCATGACCAGGAGGAGGCGTTGCGGCTTTCCGACCGGATCGCCGTCTTTTCCAAGGGCGTCATCGATCAGATCGGCACGGGGCCGGAACTTTACGCCAATCCACGGACCCGCTTCGTTGCCGAATTCATCGGCGACAGCGACTTCATTTCATGCGACCTGCTGTCATCCTCCGATGGGCAGGCCACCATTTCGCTTGGCGGCGAGAGCGTCTTCAATCATATTCCGGTGCATGGAAAAGGAACCTCCGGGACGAGGGCAGCCCTGATGCTGAGGCCTGAGCGCATTCGGTTGTCGCGAAACCAGGTGGCGGGAGCGGGTCTTGCCGCAACCGTCAGCGACATTACCTTCCTCGGCAACAATATTCACGTCTCGACCGAGACGGCGACGGGTGAGGCGCTGGCGGTTCGCCTTCCGTTTGGTCATGAGGCTATCGCGGGGCTCAGCCGTGGCGATATAGTCCATCTGAATTTCGATCCCGGTGCCGCTCACGTGTTCTGTTGAAAGTTGTCATATGAAGCTCAATGATCCCTCGCTGTTCCGTCAGGCATGCCCCATCGCCGATCGCTGGATCGAAGCGGAAGGCCGCAAGGCGGCGACCGTCCGCAATCCGGCCACCGGCGAGCCGCTGGGGGTGGTGCCTGACCTCGGTGCGGCGGAAACGGAAGATGCCATCCGCGCCGCGGTGATTGCCCAGAAGCTTTGGGCAAAGAAGACCGCCGGCGAGCGCGCCGCCGTTCTCAAGGCATGGCACCGCCTGATGATCGAAAACCGCGACGATCTGGCGATGATCCTGACGCTCGAGCAGGGAAAACCCCTGGCCGAGGCTAAGGGGGAGATCACCTATGGTGCGAGTTTCATCGAATGGTTCGCCGAAGAGGCGAGACGCATCAACGGCGAGGTCGTATCGGGACATCAGGCCGACAAGCGGATCCTCGTCCTGCGCCAGCCGGCGGGCGTCGTGGCCGCCATCACGCCCTGGAATTTTCCGAACGCGATGATCACCCGCAAGATTGGCCCCGCGCTTGCCGCCGGCTGTGCCGTCGTTCTGAAGCCGGCGCTACAGACGCCATTCTCCGCCATCGCGATCGCCGTTCTCGGTGAGCGTGCCGGCCTGCCGCCGGGGCTTCTCAACATCGTCACGGGTGACGCAGCGGCAATTGGCGGGGCGCTGACGGCAAGCCGTGACGTTCGGGTCCTGACCTTCACCGGCTCCACCCGGACGGGCGAGCTGCTTTACCGGCAATGCGCGCCGACGATCAAAAAGCTCGGCCTCGAGCTTGGCGGCAATGCACCCTTCATCGTGTTCGACGACGCCGATCTCGACGCTGCGGTCGAAGGCGCGCTCATCGCCAAGTTCCGCAACAATGGCCAGACCTGCGTTTGCGCCAACCGGCTTTATGTCCAGGACGGCGTCTATGAGGCATTTGCCGCCAAGCTCGCCGTGGCCGTTTCGGCCTTGAAGGTTGGCAACGGTCTCGACCGTGACGTCGTGCTTGGCCCGCTGATCGACGACAATGCCGTCGCCAAGGTCGAAAGCCATATCAGCGATGCCGTTTCAAAGGGTGCTGGGATCGTCTTAGGCGGCAAGCGCCACGCGCTTGGCGGCCATTTCTTCGAGCCGACGATCCTGCGCGATGTCGCTGCCGGCATGCAGGTCGCCCGCGAGGAAACCTTCGGGCCGCTTGCACCGCTTTTTCGCTTCCGCGACGAAGAGGACGTCATCGAACAGGCAAACGACACCGAGTTCGGGCTTGCTTCGTATTTTTACGCTCGCGATCTGTCGCGGGTATTTCGCGTGGCCGAAGCGCTCGAATATGGGATGGTCGGCGTCAATACCGGTCTTGTCTCGACGGCCGAGGCTCCGTTCGGCGGCGTGAAGATGTCGGGTCTCGGTCGCGAAGGGTCGAGGCACGGATTAGACGAATATACCGAGCTTAAATATGTGTGCCTGGGCGGTATCGCCTAACCTTGATCGATGCTTGCGGTTTATCCGCACCGGCGAAATGACGGTCGGCGCGGACCGTCAGCTCCCGATCGCCGCGATGATGCCGATCTCAACGGCGAATTCCGGTGCGGCGAGCCTTGTTTCGACCGTGGCGCGCGCCGGCGCATGGCCCGCGGGCACCCAGGCGTCCCACACGGTATTCATTTCTTCGAAGCTGGAGATATCGGCAAGCCAGATCGTCGCACTGAGGATCCGTGTCGGATTGCTGCCCGTGCCTTCCAGAAGCCGGGTGATCCGCGCCAGGATGTTGGTCGTCTGTTCGCGCACGGGCGCGCCCGGCGCGTCGATTGCGACCTGGCCTGCGAGGAACACGAAGCCGCCATCGGTCACGCCCTGGCTCATCCGTTTTCCGGTTTCATAGCGTTCGATCTGCATGCTCAACCCCCTGAATTAATCCCTATGCGCAATCTTCTGGCGTTCGGCGCGGCGCTGCAGCCATTGGATCGTGGCGAGGAACAGCGTCGAAAACAGGATGAGAAGCGTGGCGACGGCGGCGATCGTCGGGCTCAGCGTTTCGCGCACGCCGCTCCACATCTGGCGCGGCAGCGTGCGCTCCTCGGAGCCGGCGATGAAGAGTGCGATCACCACTTCGTCGAATGATGTCACGAAGGCAAAGAGCGCGCCGGACGCCACCCCCGGCGCGATGACCGGCAGCATGATGCGCAATGTCGCTTCGACCGGGGCTGCGCCGAGACTGGATGCCGCCCGCATCAGATTATGATCGAAGCTTGCGAGCGTGGCGGTCACGGTGATCACCACGAAAGGGGCGCCGATCACCGTATGCGCCAGCACCAGCCCGGTCAGGCTGTTGAGCAGCCCGACGGCGGCAAAGGCATAATAGATGCCGACTGCCGAAACGATGACCGGCACGATCATCGGCGAAATCAGAATGGCGGTCAGCGTTGCCCGCGCTGGGCAGGAGGGCCGGCTGAGGCCGATCGCGGCAAGCGTGCCGAGAAAGGTCGACAGAAGCGTGGCAAAGACGGCGACGATGATGCTGTTCTTCAGCGCCAGCTGCCAGACGTTGGAATCGAAGAATTCACGATACCAGCGGAGCGACAGGCCGGGCATCGGATAGGTGAAGAACGGCTCGGCATTGAAGGAGAGCGGCACGATCGCCACGATCGGCGCGATCAGGAAAAGGATCACCAGGCCGCCAGCCAGCCACAAGAGGATCGAAAACAGCCGCGGGAAAGAAAGGAAATTCGTCATCAGCCTATCCTCAGCCTGTCGATGCCGACAATGCGATTGTAGACGGCATAGAGGATCAGCACCGCCACCAGCAGGATCGTGCTCAAAGCCGCCGCCATGCCCCAGTTCGTGACCTGATTGGAGTAATAGGCGATGAAATAGCTCACCATCTGGTCTCCCGGTCCGCCGACCAGAGCCGGGGTGATGTAGTAGCCAAGCGCCAGGATGAAAACGAGCAGCCCGCCGGCGCTGACACCAGGCATGCTCATCGGCAGGTATATGCGCAAGAAGGCCGACATCGGCGGCGCGCCAAGCGACGAGGCGGCGCGCAAATAGACCGGAGGGATGCTCTTCATGACGCTGTAGATCGGCAGCACCATGAAGGGCAGCAGAATATGCGTCATGGCAATCAGCACGCCGATGCGATTGTAGATCAGGTCGAGGGGATGCGCTGGGTCGATCAGGCCCAACCAGATGAGCGCCGAGTTGATCACCCCGCGTCCCTGCAGCAACACGACCCAGGCGCTGGTGCGGACCAGAAGCGAGGTCCAGAACGGCAGGAGCACCAGGATCAGCAGCGTATTGGCAACCGCCCCTTTCGACCGGGCGATCAGCGCGGCGAGGGGATAACCGAGGAACAGGCAGATCAGGGTCACCGAAGCACTGACGACGAATGTGCGGATCAGGACATCGACATGCACCGCATTCTCCGCCGAGACCCTGCCGATGTCGCCTGAGGCGTCGCGCTCGAGGTCGAGCGCGGCGAGCAGGTAATAATCGGTGAAGGGTGGCGACGCATTCTTGATGATCGTCCAGTAGTGCTGCGTCTCCCACTTGGGATCGATGGCAACGAAGGCGGTCTTGTAGGGCGGCTCCGCGTTGCGGATCGTGCGTGCGGTTTTCAACAGCATCGAGCGCATGCCCGTCTCGTAGTAGTTGAGACGCTTGGCCACCTCGGCGATCTGGTCGCGCGGCGATTGCTTCAGATCGGTAGCAAAGGCGGCAAACAGCGCTTCGTCGGGCGGGGATTGTTCATCCCAGGCTGATAGAGCCGACATCGTGTAGGGCAGCGCGGCGGAGGCCGCCCTGTTGTCGACGGCGCGCGTCAACAACAGGGCAATGGGCAGGACGAAGACGAGCAGCAGGAAGATCAACAGAGGCGCGATCAGCAGCAGCGCCCTCAACTGCGCCTTGCTTTTCGCACTGCCGAGCCTTTTCACCCGCGTGCGAGCGGCAATCCTTGCCTCGTCGCCATCATTCATTGTCGCGATCACCATCGCTCATGCCTTCCTGAGGTAGAGAAAGGGGCGAACGAGGCCAGGGGGACACCCGCCCGCCCGACGAGGTTATTGTGCGAGCCACTTGTTGAAGCGTTCGGTCAACTCCTCATCATGGTCGGCCCAGAACTCGGAGGAGACGACAAAGGCCGTCTTCGTATTGTCAGGCGCGGTCGGCAGATCGACGAGAATATCCGGCGGAACCTTGGCGATGGCCGCTTTCAGGGTCGGGCCATAGGAGATATATTTGGACTGCTGCGCCATCACGTCGGGATTGACGGTGAAGGCGACGAATTTGTCCGCCAGTTCCTTGTTCTTCGAGCCTTTCGGCTCGGCCCAGAGATTGAAGTCCATTCCCTGGCCGTCCCAGACGATCTTGAAGTTCTTGCCGCTGTTCTTGACGGCATCGTAGATACGGCCGTTCCATGCCGTGGTCATCACGACTTCGCCGTCGGCGAGAAGCTGCGGCGGCTGCGCGCCGGCCGTCCACCAGACCTTCACATCCTTCTTGATGGTGTCGAGCTTCTTGAAGGCGCGGTCGACGCCCTCCGGCGTCCCGAGCACGTCGTAGACCTCGGCGGGTTTGACGCCATCGGCAATCAGCGCGAATTCCAGTGTGGTCTTCGGTGACTTGCGCAGGGCGCGCGGCCCGGGGAACTTGGCCGTATCGAACAGATCGGCCATGGTCGTCGGTCCGCCATTCGGGAACTTGGCGGCATCATAGGCATAGATGGTGCCGAAGACGATCGTCGCGACCGCGCAATCCATCGCGGCGCCGTCGATGAAGGCGTCCTTGCCGCCGAGCTTCGAATAGTCGATCGTTTCGAGCCAGCCTTCGTCGCAGCCTTGCAGCGCATGGCTGGGTTCGACATCGACGACATCCCAGGTCACCTGGCCGGTTTCGACCATGCCTTTCAGTTTGGCGGTCGAGCCATCCCATTCATCCTGGAGAATCTTGGTGCCGGTTTCCTTGGCGAAGGGCTTGAAAAAGGCCTCCTCCTGGCTCTTCGTATAGGCGCCGCCCCAGGATGTGACGGTCAGCGTATCCTCGGCGAAAGCTGCTCCTGCGATGGCAAGAGTCATGACGGAACTGAGAAGCATGCAGTTTAAACGCATCATGGCGGTTCCCCTTTTTGTAGCTGCGTTTGCGAAAGAATGAGCGCCCGGTCAGGAGAGCGCGAGCGCGCGGCAATCCTCCGGCGCCCAGCCGATGACGGCAGTGGAGCCTAGCGACTGAACCGGAATATCCTGGGCCGCGGCGACTTTGATGAAAATGTCGTCGCAGCCGCAGGCTGAGACGCGCAGCCTGACATGGTCGCCGTGATAGATGATTTCCTTCAGCATGGCGGTGAACCGGTTCGGAATCTCGGCTGCGGGCGCCAGCTGAATCCGCTCGGGCCGCAACACCAGCGTTGCCCGCGCGCCTTCCTTTAACCCCTCTCCGGCATGGCCGGTGATGATCGAACCATCGGGCGCGCGAATCCGGCAGACGGCATTTTCGATCGCAACGACTTCGCCCGATATCGCATTGTTCTCGCCGATGAAGGTTGCGACGAAGGGGTTTGCCGGCGTCTCGTAGAGCGCATGCGGGGGTGCGATCTGCTGCAGGATGCCGTCATTGAACACGCCGACCCGATCCGACATGGTCAGAGCCTCGCTCTGGTCGTGGGTGACGTAGACGACGTTGATGCCGAGGCGGGCATGCAGGTGCTTGATCTCGAGCTGCATATGTTCGCGAAGCTGCTTGTCGAGCGCACCGAGCGGCTCGTCCATCAGTACGAGCTGCGGCTCGAAGACGAGAGCCCGGGCAAGCGCGATGCGCTGCTGCTGTCCGCCGGAAAGCTGGTTGGGCCGCCGCGTTTCGAAGCTCGCCATACGCACCATGTCAAGCGCGCGGCGCACCCGCTCGGTGATCTCAGCCTTGCCGAGCCGGCGCATTTTCAGCGGGAAAGCGACGTTCTCGCCGACGGTCATATGCGGAAACAGCGCGTAATTCTGGAAGACCACGCCGATATTGCGGCGATGCGGCGGAACGCTGTCGATCCTGTTGTCGGCAAGCGTGATCGTCCCGTCGCTCGGCGCTTCGAAGCCGGCCAGCATCATCAGCGTCGTGGTCTTGCCGGATCCGGACGGGCCGAGAAGGGTCAGAAATTCCCCTTTGGCGACGTCGAGGTCCAGGCCGCGCACGACATAGCTGACGCCGTCATAGGATTTACGCACGCCCTCGAAAGCAATGAAGCGCTCGCTCATGAAGTCCTCCTGTTTGCATCGGCGGGTCCCTGCCTCTTTGTCTCGATGCTGGGCCATATTGTCTCGGTCTACTTCGGCTTGTCAAGCCACACAAATAATTTTGTGTCGCGGCAGTGGCAGGGTCTCGAAAACATTGGGAAAGCGTGCTATGTCGCACGAAAGCGAGCTGAATCGCAGCGCCTCGGGGATTGATGTGTGCGTCCGGCTTATGGAATTTACGCCGCTGTTACAGGAATTGTATGTCTGAAAGATCGGAAGTGACCCGGACAAATCAGGAGCGGGAAGCGCGGATACCGGCCTATCTGGAGCTCGCAAGCGAGCTCGAGGCGAAGATCCGCTCGGGCGCCTTGCCTCCCGGCAGTCAGCTCCCGCCGCAGCGTGACCTCGCGCGGGAGCGGTCGCTCAACGTCTCCACAGTCACGCGCGCCTACCGCGAATTACAAAACCTCAACCTTGTGATGGGCAGCACCCGGCGCGGCACGATCGTGATGGCCGACGGCGCCATGCCGCGGGTTGACCGGGCAGCGAGCCCGGCCGGTATCATCGATCTGACGGTCAACCGGCCGGCCGTCGACGATTTCCAGCAGCGCTTGGCGCAGTCTTTGCCTGACCTGTCATCCGACCGGCGCTTTCGCCAGATGCAGGAATACCAGCCGCCGGAAGGCCCGGCCTGGGCGCGCCACGCCGCGAGAAAATGGATATCGCTCAACGGCTTCGATCCGTCCGAAGACGATATCGTCGTCACCAGCGGCGCCCAGCATGCTTTGCTGGCGGTGATCAGCAGCCTGATAGAGCCCGGCGACACCATCGTCTGCGATCGGCTGACCTATTACGGCCTGATCGCGCTTGCCCAAATGTTCCGCTTCCGCATCATCGGCATCGGAAGTGACGATCAGGGCATGTCGGCGGAGGAGCTCGACGATATCTGCCGCCGGGAGACCGTGCGCGCCGTCTTCACGGTTCCCTCGATGCACAATCCGACCGTCGTCACCATGAGCGAGGCTCGCCGGCGGGAATTGGTCGACGTCGCGGAAAAGCACGATCTCGTCATCATCGAGGACGATGTCTATGGACCGATGCTCGGGACCCGGGCAAGCGCCCTGATCACGCTTGCGCCGACCAGAACCTACCATATATCAGCGCTCTCCAAGGCGCTGGCGCCGGGTCTGCGCGTCGGCTATCTCTTGTGCCCGCCCGGCCGGGCGCTGCTGTCTGCCGAGGCGGTCCGCACGACCGCCTGGATGCCCTCGCCGCTGCCGCTGCTGCTTGCGACCCGCTGGCTGGAAGACGGCACGGCCGAAGCGATCCTGAAGGCCCAGCTTGCCGAGCTGCGCGCCCGCCATGCGATTGTCGCGACGATCCTTGCCGGCCATTCCTTCTCCGCCGATCCGCGCTGCATGTTTTTATGGCTCCGGCTGCCGGCGCCATGGCGATGCGAGGATTTTGCCGCCAATCTGCGCGCCCATGGCGTTGCCGTCATGGCCGCCACCGCCTTTGCCTGCGACCGTCAGCCGGTCGAGCACGCCGTTCGCGTCAATGTCGGCTGCGCATCGTCGCGTGACGAACTTGCAACGGCGCTTCGCATCATCGCCGCCACGCTGAACGATCGTCCCCGCGCTCTGGCCGGCATGGTCTAGCCGATGAACACGCCGCTGCCGGAGCTTCAGCCCTTACCCGACGCCGAGCGCCGGCATGTGGCTGTGGTCGGTGCCGGATTGGTCGGCCTCTGCACGGCGCTTTGGCTGCAGAGAATGGGGCACCGGGTCACGATTATCGATCCGGCGCCGCCCTTGGGCGATGCATCCTACAGGCAGGCCTGCTCCTACGGAAATGCCTGCACCTTTGCGCCGCACGGCGTCGTTCCCGTCGCGACGCCAGGGGTCATCTGGCGTGTGCCGGGAATGCTGCTCAATCCGCTCGGTCCGCTGGCGATCGTCTGGAGATATCTGCCGCAATTGATCCCGTGGCTGCGCGCCTTCCTGGCATCGAGCACGAAAGCCGAGGTCGAGCGGATCGCCGGCACACTGGCGGTGCTGCTTTCCCACGCCGATGCGGCCTGGCAACCGCTTGTGATGCAGGCAGGGGCCGAACGGCTGAAGCGGCATGACGGCTGCCTGTATCTCTATAAGACCGAAGCGCAATTCCGGGCGGCTGACGCTGAGAACGCGCTGCGTGAGCATCATGGCGTCGCCATGGACCGGCTGGACCGCGCTGATGTCCAGAACATGGAGCCTAATCTTGCGCCGCTCTACCACAAGGGCGTGCTGTTTCGTGACGCCTATGTGTTTTCCAGCCCCAGGCAACTTGCTTTCGCGCTCGCCCAGGCTGTCATAAACGGCGGAGGGGAGATCATCCGCGGCGAAGTCTCGGCGATCGAGCCGCGTGACAATGGCATCTGCCTGCGGACCGCTGACAATCAAATCCCTGCGGACCACGCCGTCGTCGCCGCCGGCGCCCATTCGCGCAAGCTCACCGCATCGATAGGCGATCGCGTCCTGCTCGACACCGAGCGCGGTTATCACGTCCTGTTCCCGCAAGCGGGCCATCTGCTGTCGCGCCCGGTCTGCTATCCCGAACACGGCTTTTACATGGTGCCGATGGCAGATGGATTGCGCGCAGCCGGAACGGTCGAACTCGGCGGGCTTGCCGCTCCCTTGAACCCAAGGCGGACCGCGATAATCCGTGGCGGCGTGAAATTGCTCCTGCCGGCAGCCGGGCAAGGCAGCGACGAGTGGCTGGGCTTTCGCCCGTCCATGCCGGATTCACTTCCGGCGATCGGCAGCTCCCGCCGTTTGCCCCGCGTCACCTATGCCTTCGGCCACGGCCATCTTGGTCTGACGCTGTCGGCTTTGACCGGCTATCTCGTTTCCCAGCTGGTCGCAGGACAGCGCCCGGCGGTCGATCTGATGCCCCTGCGTCCCGACCGGTTCTAAGAAGGGCCTTGTCGGGCTTCTTTCTTCGGTTGGAGTGAGCCACGCACGAACAAGGCCGGTGAAGGCAAAGTCCGTATTACGCGCGCGAACCTTGAATGTAAGGACAAATTCCATTACTTTTGTATTGATTGGAGATAGGAGATTTTCCATGGCTTCCCTTGCCGTCACAATGAAAGGGCAAATCACACTGAGACGGGATTTGCTGACGCACCTTGGGGTCAAGCCGGGGGAGCGCATCGAATTCGACAAGCTGCCTGGGGGCGAGCTGCGGGTAAAGGCTGCTCGTCCAGCGGGGACAATCGACGACTTTATCGGTCGGCATGCGGGCAAGATGAAACGGGCGCTGACCATCGAAGAGATGAACGAAATCGCGGCTTCGGGCTGGGCCGGCGAGGAATGAAAGTTTCAGTCGATACCAACATTCTTGCTCGAGCTGTCCTGCAGGATGATGCTGAGCAGGGCAGGGCCGCGGCAAAGCTCCTCAAGGAAGCATCGCTGATCGCGGTTTCCCTGCCGAGCTTATGTGAACTGGTCTGGATACTGCGTCGAGGAGCCAGGCTATCAAAGGAAGATGTTTCACAGACGATCCACGACCTGCTCAACGCGGGCAATGTGGCGATGAACCGTCCTGCGGTCGAAGCAGGGCTGGCCACGCTGGAGGCAGGTGGCGATTTCGCCGATGGCGTGATTGCCCATGAAGGAGCATGGCTTGGCGGCGAGAGCTTCGTATCTTTCGACAAGCACGCGGTCGAACTCGTAATCCGCCAAGGCCAACCCGCGCGTCTTCTCGCCTGAAATTCCGCAGGCTCATGAGCGGGTCGATGCTGAGCGGCTGCAAGCTTTTCAACGCTGAGACGACGGGGCGGGCGTTCGCCTCAGAACCGATGTTCCGCTCCCTCGACCGGATTTGCCCAGACCGTCATACCCGGCGCAAACGGCGTCTCGCCTTCGGCGCGCACGACCATCTCGCCAAGCTCGGAGATGTCGAGGTAGAGGATCGCGTCGGCGCCAAGCCGCTCCACATGCCGGATCCTGCCCTGCCATTGCCCGGCCCCTTCCGAAAGCCTGATATGTTCCGGGCGAATGCCGTAGGTCGTGCAGTTCATTCGCCGCGCTATCTCGCCGCCATAGAGGTTCATCTTCGGGCTGCCGATGAAGCCGGCGACGAAGGGTGTCGCGGGATTGCGGTAGAGCTCCATCGGACTGCCGATCTGTTCGACCGCGCCGCCCTTCAGGACAACGATCTTGTCCGCCATCGTCATTGCTTCGACCTGGTCGTGGGTGACATAGATCATCGTCGATTTCAGGCGGGCGTGCAGATCTGCGATCTCAAGGCGCATCTGGGCGCGGAGCGAAGCGTCGAGATTGGAGAGTGGCTCGTCGAACAGGAAGACCTTGGGATCGCGGATGATCGCGCGGCCGATGGCGACGCGCTGCCTCTGGCCGCCGGAGAGTGCTTTCGGCTTTCTCTCCAGCAACTGGGTGAGCTGCAGCGTTTCGGCCGTCGCCGCGACCTTGGCGGCGATTTCCGCCTTTGGGCGGCGGGCGAGCGAAAGTCCGAAGCCGATATTCTCGGCAACGGTCATATGCGGGTAGAGCGCGTAGCTCTGGAACACCATGGCAATGCCGCGCTCGGAGGGTTCGGCATAGGTCACGTCCTTGCCGCCGATGGTCAGCGCGCCTGAGGTTGTTTCTTCCAGACCGGCGATGATCCGCAGCAGCGTCGACTTTCCGCATCCGGACGGGCCGACGAAAACCACAAATTCGCCGGAGGCAACCTCCAGATCGATCCCCTTGATGACTTCAAGGGCGCCAAAACTCTTGCGAACTTGCTTGAGAGTGAGCTCAGCCATTCGGTTACCCTTTTACTGCGCCGGCCGTCATGCCGGCGACGATCTGCCGGTTGAAGAAGATGAAGACGACCAGCGGTGGGATCGTCACCAGGAGGATATTCATGAAGAGGAGATTGTACTGGCTCGTGTACATGCTCTGGAAATTATAGAGCGTCAGCTGCACGGTCACGTTCTCCTTGCCGGGAAGGTAGTAGAGCGGGTTGGTGAAATCGTTGAAGATCGCGATCGACTGCACGACGATGTTGGTGACGGTCACCGGCTTCAGCAGCGGCAGGATCACTCTGAAGAAAATCTGCCGGGGCTTGGCGCCATCGATCAGCGCCGCCTCGTCGAGGTCGCGTGGTATGGTCGAAATGAACGACCGGTAGAGCAAGGTCGAGAACGAAAGGTTATAGGCGACCTGGATCAGGATCATCCCGGTCATGGTCTTGAAGAGACCGATCTCCTGCAAGAGGCCGATGGTGGGGACCACGGCTGGCGGCATCATCAGACCCATGAACAGGGCAATGAAGGCCACCCTGTTCCAGACGGTCTTGCGGCGCTGCATGACATATCCGACCATTGCCGACAGCAGGATCAGGATCGTGACGGAAACCACGGTGATCAGCGTGGAGTTGAAATAGGCGAGCGCGAGCTGGTAGTCGCGCGCCGTGAAGACGGCGATCAGATTATCCCAGAACAGCCACTGCTCGGGCAATTCGAAATCGAGGCGAGACGCTTCGGATTTCGATTTGACCGCCTGGAGAGCGACGAAAACAAAGGGCATGACGAAGATGACGGCCGCCACCGCAAGGGCTATCGCGCCGGTCACGTAAGGACGGACGCTTCTCATTCCTCGACCTCGCGCCGGTTGAACCACAGGGTGAATGGCAGGATGATTACGGCGATCAGCGCGAACAGAATGACGTTTCCGGCCGTCGACAGGCCGTAGAAACCCGCCTGGTATTGCTTATAGATGACCGAGGCGATCACGTCGGAGGAGAAACCAGGCCCGCCGCGGGTCATGGCCCATATCAGATCGAAGGATCGAAGCCCTCCGATCAGCGACAATGTCACCACGATGACAGTGGCGGGACGCACGAGCGGCAGGGTGATCCGGAAAAATTGCTGGAGACGCGTGGCCCCGTCAATCCTTGCTGCCTCATAATAATCGGGGCTGATCGCGGCAAGCCCGGCGATGAAGATCAATGTGGCGAGGCCGACACCCTTCCAGACATCGACCAAAGCCACCGAAAAAAGCGCCAGCGCCGGATTGGTGAGCCATCCAGGTCCCGGAATGCCGAGCGTCTCGAGCGTGACATTGATGATGCCCCTGGTCGGATGCATCATCACCGTGAAGGTGATGCCGATGCCGATCGTCGAGACCAGGACGGGAAAGAAGACCAGCGTGCGCAGGAAGCCGCGGGCGAAGATATTGCTGGTCAGCAGCACGGCAAGCAGCAACCCGCAGACCGTCTTCAGGCCGGATGTCGTCACGGCATAGATCAGCGTGTTGAGCAGTCCCTTGACCAGGAAGGGTTCGGAAAAGAACTGCTGAAAGTTTTCAAGCCCGATGAATTCGGCGGTCGAAAGATCCCAGCGTGTGAGGCTGAACCAGAGAGACGATATCGTCGGAAACAGAAACAGCACGCCGTAGATGATGGCGGCGGGAATGAAAAACCACAGCGGGTAGGGCGATTTGCGCGAGCGGCGGAGTATCTCGGTCATATCAATCTCTTCGATCGGGTGGAACCTCGCTCCATCAGGAGCGAGGATAACTGGCCCGAACGACCGCTACCAGTTGGGCAGGCCAAGCTGCTTGGCCTGCTTGCGCACATCGTCGTCATAGAGCTTTGCCGCCTCGGCAGGCTGGCGAATACCGGAGCCGACCTCGACGGTGATCTGCTCGAGAGCCGGTCCCTTGATCGGCGAAACGAATTCCAGCGCCGGGGTCGTCTTGTCCTTGGCCTCGAAATACGGGAGCATGTCCTTTATCGCAGGCGGCACGTCGGCTGGCAGGTCGCAGCCGTCGATCAGAGACGGCCCCTGAACGGCATTGGTTTCCACCATGATCTTGCAGGCCTCGACGCTTCCGGCGAAATCGACGAATTTCCGCGCTTCCTCGGCGTGCTGGCTGGTCAAGGGAATGTAAAGGGCTGGCGGCATCCAGACCGTCAAGCCGTTGGTTGCGGCGTCGTCGCTCGGCTGCGCGAAAAAGCCGACATCGTTGAGGTTTTCGGGATAATTCTGTTTGAGCGCGCCGACCGCGAAGCTCAGCATCGGATAATGCGCTGCCTCGCCGGTTGCCACCATTCTCAGGCCATCGTCGTAGCTTGCCGCGCCGAAATCGTCGTTCATCAGACCGGCGTCGTGAACGTCCTTCAGCCGTTCGAAGCCCTTCAGGGCCGCAGGCGTCTCGGCGTATTTTGCCTTGTTGGCGGTATAGTCTGCGGCGAAGTTCGGCACGGCGGCGTGCAGGTTGTAATAGTCAGCCAGAACGAACAGCTGCGAGGTCCAGGTATCGCGATAGGTCTGCGCCACGGCGACCTTTCCTGATGCTTTGACCTTCGCGTTGTTCGCCATGAAGTCCGCCCATGTCTTCGGGACGGAGAGGCCAAGCTCCTGGTAGATTTTCCTGTTGTAGAGTATCCCGCCCGCCATCGCCGTGCCGAAGGGGACGCCGTAGAGCTTGCCATCGGCACGGACGACCGATTTGAAACCGTCGTCGACCTTCGCCTGCGACGACAGGCCGCTGAGATCGACAAGCGTCTGTGTCGGCTTCAGCGCCTGTAGCAGCGAGCCGGAATTGTAGAGAAACACATCGGACATCTCTCCCGTCGCCAGGCGCGTCTTGATGATGTTGTCGCCTTCGCCGCCGCCGGCCCGCGGCTCGATTTCAATCGTCACGTCGGGTGCCTTGGCCTGATAGGCGGCAACCAGTGCCTCGGCCGCCGCGACGGTGTCCGGGTTGTTGTCGATCAGGAATGACAGCGTGGTTTCTGCATGCGACGGACCAGCCGCGACCAGTGCCAAAAGCGCGGACGCGCCCGCAAGAGCGAGTTTTATCCGATGTGTCATGACGTTCCTCCTCTGAACGGTGTGACGTGTATGCTCCTCAAGAATTGGGTAGGGAAAAGACCAGCTGGTGCGTCCCGGAGGGAAGAATGGCTTCCGCGACGACAGGTTCTCCGTTGAGCGACGGGTTTTGATGCCGTTTTCCGGGCCGGAACCGGCCGATGCAGCCTTCCGGAAGCGTCAGCACATAGGTGACCTTGTTGCCGTCGCACTGCCAGCCGGCCTCGATGCGTCCCTGGCTGATATCATGATAGGCCGAAACGGGCGAAAGGGCCGGAATCGGCGCCGGATCGACGATCACCTCGGCAAATCCGGGCGCGCTCGGGCTCGGCGAAATTCCGGCGACGCTTTCGAACAGCCACTGGCAGACAGCGCCATAGGCATAGTGGTTGTAGCTGTTCATGTCGGGTTCGTAGATGGTGCCGTCAGGCGCCATGGAATCCCAGCGCTCCCAGATCGTCGTCGCCCCCTTCGACACTTGGTAGAGCCAGCCCGGCACATCCTCCTGCAGGAAGACCTTTTCGGCCAGATCGTCCATGCCGAGTTTCGTCAGCGCCGGCAGCAGGGCGGGCGTGCCGATAAAGCCGGTGCCGATCTTGTAGTCGGCATCGGTGATCACCTGCCGGAAATGCTGCTGTGCGGCTTGCGTGTGCTCCGCCGGTATCAGGTCGTGGAGGAAGGCCAACGCATAGGACGTCTGGTCATTGTGTGCGAGCCGTCCCGCCGGCGTGATGAACTCGTTGGTGAATGCCGGCCGGATCTCGTTTGCGCGCTGTTTCATCTTCTCTTCAAGCGCATGCTCGCCGAGAGTGGCTGCGATCCTTGCCAGAAGATCGGTCGAGATGAAGTGGTAGAGCGTCGCCGCGCAATCATCGGCGATCGTCGGACGAGGCTTTCGATTGTCGCCGACCGGCTGCAGCCAGTCGCCGAAGGTGAAGCCTCGGGCACCCCAATGCGAGGGCGGACGCACGAGCGGACCATCCGAGATCGACCAGACGAAATCGACCCAGCGCACCATGGAATCCAGGCACTCCGACAGGACGGCCCGGTCGCCGTAATGCGTGTAGAGTACCCAGGGGATCACGACGATCGCGTCGCCCCAGCCGGTCGAGCCGGCATAGCCCGGGAAATTGGCCGGATGCAGACGCGTCGGATCCGGCGAAAAATGTGAGACGGCGCCATCCTCGCGCTGATCGGCCATCACATCCCGCAGATACTTCCTCAGGAAGGATTGGCTGTCGCTCAGCCAGCATGCGGTTGCGGCAAATACCTGGGCGTCGCCCGTCCAGCCCAAGCGCTCGTCGCGTTGCGGGCAATCGGTCGGTACTTCGACGAAATTGGCGCGCTGCGACCAGATGGTATTCTCGACGAGGCGATTGACCAGCGCATTGCCCGAGGTGAAACCGCCGGCGGGCTCGGGCACCGACGAGATCGGGATGGACGCGATTGCAAGGATCTTCGCATCGCCCTTGATCGTTACCCGGGCATAACGGAAGCCGTGAAAGGTGAAATGCGGGGCGTAGGTTTCATCGCCGTCTCCGCGCAGCGTGTAGACGGTATGTGCCGCAGCCGTGCGATAGTTGCGATTGTCGAAATGACGATCGGGGCCGAGTACTTCCGAATGCTCCACCCGGACTTCAGCGCCGGCGGTGCCGCGGACCGTATATCTGACATAGCCGCCGGCATTCTGGCCGAAATCATAGACCGTCCTGCCCTCATCGTCGCTCCAGCTGTCGACCGGGGCGAGTGGCCGCAACTCGCGCACCGCAGCCGTTTCATGCGCGACAAGCAGTTCCTTGTCGAAGAGCAATCGTTCGGTGCCGTGGCTCTCCAAGTAGTTTTCCTGGCGGGCATCATAGACTTCGCCGAAGTAGATCCCCGACCTCAGGATTGGCAGAAGGCCGCTTCGCCATGTGGTGTCGGTGGAAAGGACGGTGCCATCCGGTCCGATCAGTTCCGCAATGGCGCCGATCCTGTCGCCCCAGCAATTTGGGATTGCCTGGGCGCCCCACATCAAAGGCGACCGGTACCATCCGTCGGCAAGCCAGATCTCGATCCGGTTGAGGCCCGGCTTGAGCAGGTTGGAGACGTCGTATCGCTGATAGGCAAGGCGATCGTCGTAGTTCGTCCAGCCTGGGGTCAACAGGTCGTTGCCGACACGAACGCCGTTGACGAAGCAGCGGTAGAGGCCAAGTGCGGAGATAAAGAGCTCGACGGGAAGCTTGGCGCGGTCATGTTCGAAAGTCTTGGAGACGAAGCTTGCGGCCGTTCCCTGGCCGCCATCCGACAGTGGCGCGATCATTTCCCCGGACCAGGCACGCGAAACGAGGTTGCCGCTGATGGCTGCCGGCTGAAAGTTCATCAAGTCCTCCCGACAAAATGTAGAACGTTCTCCATATAACGTTCTACATTTTCTTCGGAAGTGCAATAGAATTTTCGTTGCCAGTCTGCCATGGTGGTTCTGCGGGCGATGTTGACGACCCGCAGCAAGCCAGAGATTTCATGTCAATCGAAGAAAAACAAAAGCCGCAACGAAACGATCGCGTGACGATCCGGACCGTGGCAACTCACGCAGGCGTATCGGTCGCAGCGGTTTCCAAGGTGATGCGAAATGCCTACGGCGTCAGTGATGCGCTGCGCGCAAGGGTGACTGATGCCATCGAGGCACTCGCATATCGCCCCTCGCGGGCGGCACGAGGGCTGCGTGGCCGGAGTTTTACCATCGGAGTGCTCCTGATCGATATCCGCAATCCCTTCCTTCCGGAGGTGATTGCCGGCGTAAACGAGGTGCTTGGGCCTTCGCACTACCAGGCGATGATCGGCGTCAGCGATGCGCGCGTGCAGCTGGAGACGTCGTTGATCGAGTCGATGATCGACTACAAGATGGACGGCCTTATCCTCGTTGCGCCGCGTTTGCCCTCGGAGATCCTCGCAACCTTCGCCGTCCAGATACCGATCGTCGCGGTCGGTTACCACGATGCCAGCGCCACGGCCTTCGATACCGTCAATGCCGACGATCAGCGCGGCGCCGAGATTGCCGTGGAAGCGCTTCTGGCCTGCGGCTATCGCGACATCGAAATGCTGAGCCTTGGCGAGCGCCAGGGGCACGCGGTCTCCGTTGTCCGCCAGCGTGAGATCGGGTTCCGCCGGGCGATGCAGCGTGGCGGCCTTGGCTCCTCGCCAGCGATCGGCAAAATTCCCATTGCTTCGCCAAAGCGGGAAGAGGCGATGCGAAAGTTCCTATCGAGGAAGGACAGGCCGCGCGCCGTGTTCTGCTGGAGCGATCTCGACGCGATCACCCTTCTCAGCCTGGCTATGGAGATGGGGGTGCGCGTGCCCGAAGACCTCGCCGTCATCGGATACGACAATTCGTCGACCGCAGCACTCGGCCTCGTCAATCTCGCAAGCATCGACCAGTCGGGCAGGGAGCTCGGCCAGATCGCTACCCGGGCCCTCATTTCCAGAATAGAAGGCCGCACCGCTTCCGAGCATATTTTCCAGACACCGTCGCTGGTCAGCCGCAACAGCCTGACCCGTTCCGGCAATTCCACCGACAGATAATAGCGACGACGGCCGGCTTGCCTGTTGCTTGCTGTCGTTTTCAGTCGGATTGAAGGGGGCTGCCGCACGACTGGCGCACGACCAGGCGACACGGCAATCTGGTGATGCCGGCAGGGACCGGTTCACCCTTGGAGAGGCTGAGGATTGCCAGGCCGGCGCGATGGCCCAGTTCCTTCAACTCCATGTCGATGGTGGTCAGCGGCGGGCGCGTTTGCCGTGCGACGACCTCCCAATTGTCGAACCCGACCACGGCGACATCCGTGGGAATCTCCACATTGAGGTCGCGCAGCGCGTCGATGACGCCGCGGGCGATCTCGTCGCTGCCGCAGAAGATGGCGTCGGGCTTTGCGCCGGGCCGGGCAAAGACCGTCTGGACGGCTTCGTGACCCCATTCCTCCGACCACTTGCCGAACATCGCTTCGGCACCGTCGCCGCAGGCGTCGAGATAGGATTGGGCGCGGATGCGAGCGGCCAGGTAATCCCGCGGGCCGGTGATGTGCAGGATCCGCGACCGGCCCAGTTCCTTGAGATGGTCGACGGCGAGGCGCGCGCCCTGTTCGTCGTCGGGAAAGAAGGTTACGCTGTCGGCTGGCCCCTCGGCAAAGACGTAGACGACAGGTATCGGCAAGCGGGACAGCTGGACCGGCGGCTCGAGGTCAAGGCGCGTCGCGGTGAATATGATGCCGTCGACCTGCCTGTCGAGCAGCGCCTCCAGGTGCAGCTGGGCGAGCCTCGGATCATTGTTCGTCGCGCAGAGGAAGACGGACACGCCGTGATCGACGAGCACTTCCGACACCCCGGCCGCCATCGGCAGCGTCAGTCTGCCATAGGTGTCGTTGGTCAGCATGCCGATCGCATGGCTTCGCTTGCTTAGCAACCCACGCGCGAGTGCATTGGGCCGAAACCCGATCTCTTCTGCCACGCGCCGGACCCGTTCGCGCGTCTCCGCATTCGTCCGGCCAGTGCCGTTCAGCGCGTTCGACGCCGTCGAAATGCTGACGCCCGCAGCCTTCGCCACGTCGTAGATCGTCCGTCTCCGATCACCGGTATTCTTCAAGCTACGCCTCGTCTTCAATTCATGCTAAAAGCTTTTAGCAGAAAAAATCGTGCTGTTAAAAGGTTTTATCAATCGCACACCAGATTTATGCACACAGACTGTCGACACCAAAAAAATTCTGATTTAACGTCCGTTTCGTCCGAAGGCCTGAGGCCTGAACGAGAAAAAGGGGACCAAGCATGCTTCGACTGAAAACAACGATCACTGCTCTTGCGCTGCTAGCAAGCTCTTCTCTCGCCAGCGCCGAAGAAATCACCCTATGGGTGCGCACGTCCTCCGGCGCCGTCCTTCAGGGACTGGCCGACAAATACAACGCATCGCACTCCGACAAGGTCAACGTCACCCAGATCACGGCCGAGCAGATGGTGCCGAAGCTGGGCGCGGCAATTGCCGGCAGCGCGGCTCCTGATGGCGCCGTGCTCGACCTGATCTATCTCCCGACCTTTGCCGCGGCGGATGGTCTCGAGGATATCTCCGACTTCGTGAAGGGCTTGCCCTATTCCTCGGCGATGAGCCCGTCCCACATCCGTCTTGCCACCTATGACGGCAAGATCTACGGCGTGCCGGCCCTGCCGGATGCCTCGATCATCGCCTACAATACCGATCTCTTCACCAAGGCCGGCCTTGATCCCAACAAGGCGCCGGCATCGATGGAGGAGATCGCCGCCGATGCCAAGAAGATCGCCGCGCTCGGCAACGAGACCTACGGCTTCTATTTCGTGGCGAATTCGGGAAGCTGGCTGATCTACGACTTCCTGCCGCATCTCTGGGCCGCCAATGCCGATGTGCTGAGCGATGATGGCCGGAGCGCCACGGTCGATACACCGGCGTTGCGCGAGACCATCGCCGCCTATCGCGATATGTGGAAGGCCGGTGCGATCCATCCGACCTCGCGTTCCGGCAACGGCAACAATGCCGTCGAGGCCTTCGCCTCGGGCAAGGTCGGCATCCTGATGACCGGCTCCTACATCGTCAATCTGCTGACCAGCAAATATCCTGACGTGAAATTCGCCGTTGCACCGATCCCGGGACCGAAGGGCGGTGAATCGAGCTTTGCCGGCGGCGACACGCTGTCCCTGATCAAGGGCATCAGCGACGAGAAGAAGAAGGTCGCGCTCGACTTCGTCAATTTCTACATGCAGGCCGAGCAGCAGGTCTATATCACCCAGGAATCGGGGATGCCGTCGCGCACCGACCTCGCCGCCGAAGCCTATGCGAAGTTCGACCCGCGTAATCTCGTCGCCTACGATATCCTGGCCAAGGCGCGCACGCCCTACACTTTTTCGTCCGACGAACTCTTCGTCAGCCGCACCGGTCCCTTCCTCAATCTGATCCAGGGCACGATCTTCGGTGACGATGTCGACGGAACGATCGCCAAGACGCAGGCCGACTTCACCCGCATCCTCGAACGCACCAATCCGAACTGAGTCCGACGGGGCTTCGGCAGGGTATCCACGGATGCCCTGCCGTTCCCTTCACATCTCGACATTCAAACGGAAGGAGGAGTTGCGGTGATATCCTCGACACTTCGCAACCGGAGGCGCACAGCCGCAACCGGAGAGCCCGAGCCGAAGGGTTGGCTCGGCCTTGCCTTCATCCTGCCGGGCTTGCTGTTCATCGTCGTGCTCTTCCTCGTGCCGCTTGTCATGACGGTCTGGATGAGCTTCTACAACTGGCCGCTTCTCGGCCGGACGAAGTTCGTCGGCCTGTCCAACTATGCCGAACTGATCGACGACACCCAGCTCTGGCATTCCCTGGCTTTCACGCTGCTCTACACGGTGCTCGTCACGGCTGCGATCTTCCTGGTGGCCTTTCCCCTGGCGCTGCTCGTCGACCGGCCGCTGCGGATCGCCGGCTTTTTCCGCACGATTTATTTCATGCCTGTCGTCATCGGCTTCGGGGCGGCCTCGACATTGTGGATGTGGCTGCTCAATCCCGATAGCGGCGTCTTTGCGCAGCTGCTGCGCGGAGCGGGCATCATCGACAGCGCGCCGAGGCCGCTCGAAAGTTTCTGGCCAGCACTCGGCGTCGTCATCCTGATGGTCGTCTGGAAAACAGCCGGCTTCACGATGATCATCCTCCTGACCGGCCTTCAGAGCATATCGAACGACGTCATCGAAGCCGCCAGGATCGACGGCGCCAGCGTCTGGAGCCGGTTTCGCCGGATCACGCTGCCTTTGATGAGGAACTCGGTGGTGCTGGCGCTCGTCCTCAACGTCACTTCATCGATGCTGGCCTTCGACCAGTTCTTCATCATCACCCAGGGCGGCCCTGAGAACAGCACGATCTCCGCGGTCTTCTCGATCTATCTCGCCTCGTTTTCATCCTACCGTCTCGGTTATGGCTCGGCGATCTCCTTTGCCCTTCTCGTCGTGTTGGTGGCGATCAGCGCGATCCAGTTCGTCCTGCTGCGCCAGCGGCCGGAGGAGGGTTGATGGAACGGCTCAACCACAGTCTCGCAGCGAAGCCGGCGAGCGAGCGGCTCGGTTATCTCGCTTTCGTTCTGACCGCATGCGTCTTTGCCATCTTCTTCGTGATGCCGATCGTCTGGTCCTTCGCCAATTCCTTCAAGCCCGCGGCCGCAGCACTTGCCGATCCGGCAGCGCTTTTCTCGAAAGCCTTCTCGCTGGAAAACTACCGCCGCCTCGAGCATGTCGGCGCCGGCTGGTACGTCTATGCCGGCAATTCGGTGCTGATCGCCGCCGGAACGGTGATCCTGACGGTGCTTGTCTCGGTGCCGGCGGGATACGGTTTTTCGAAATTCCGCTTTCCCGGCCAGTCGCTGCTCTTCGTGCTGATCATGGCAACGATGATGATCCCGTTCCAGTCGATCCTGACGCCGCTTTTCCTGATCCTGAAAGTCTTCCGCCTACAGAACAGCCTTCTCGGGCTGGTGCTGATCTACGTGACCTTCCAGCTTCCTTTTTCCGTCTTCATGATGCGCAATGCCTTCGATGCAGTGCCGAAGGCGCTGATCGAGGCGGCACGGATAGACGGCGCGTCGCAGGCAACGATCCTGCGCCGGATCATGCTGCCGATCGCGCTCCCCGGTGTCGCCACCGTTGCGATGTTCGCCTTCCTGAATTCCTGGAACGAATTCCTCGCTGCCCTCATCTTTCTGTCTGATCAGAACAAGTTCACGCTGCCGATCATGCTGGTGAATGTTTCCTCGGGCATCTATGGCATCATCGACTGGGGCGCGCTGCAGGCCGGCATCGCCGTGACCATGGTCCCCTGCATCCTGCTTTTCCTTCTCTTGCAACGATATTACGTGCGCGGCCTGACGGCCGGCGCCGTGAAGTAACAGCGCTCGTCCCGCTCAGGAGTCCTCATGACCAGCTCACCTCGCTTTCAACCGGCACGCGCTGCGGGACGGCAGCGATACAAGCCCGCTGATCATTCGAGCGTCATGTTCCATGGCGGTTTCTGGCAGAGCTGGACGGAGACGGTCCGCAACGTCACCATTCCGACGCAGCACAAGCGGCTGGAAGAGGAGGGCTTCCTCGAGGTGCTCGATTTTGACAAGCCGGCCGGGGCGCTGGTGCGGCCGATCCAGCCGAGCGGACTGTCGATGCAGCATTTCTTCGATTCCGATTTCGGCAAATGGATCGAGGCCGCAAGTTATACCCTGAAGGCTCACCCGAATGCCGCGCTTGAGGCGAAGATCGACGCCATCGTCGAGAAGCTCGAAAAAGGGCAGATGGCGGATGGCTACCTCAACAGCTGGTTCATTCGCCGCGAGCCGGACAGGCGCTGGACCAATCTGCGCGACCTGCACGAGATGTATTCGATGGGCCACTTGCTGGAAGGGGCCGTCGCCTATTACGAGGCGACGGGAAAGCGTCGCTTCCTCGATGTGATGATCCGCGCAGTCGACCATATCATCGCCACCTTCGGTACGGAGCCCGGAAAGCTCAGGGGTTACGATGCCCATGAGGAAATTGAGCTGGCGCTGGTCAAGCTCTATCGCGTGACGCGCGATCCGCGGCATCTGAAGCTTGCGAGCTATTTCGTCGACGAACGTGGCCGGATGCCCTCATATTACGACGAGGAGGCTCGCAAGCGCGGCGAGAGCCCCGATGATTACGTCTACAAGACATATGCCTATAGCCAGGCCCACATGCCGGTGCGCGACCAGCACCAGGTCGTCGGACACGCGGTTCGCGCCATGTACCTGTTTTCTGCGATGGCGGATCTCTCCCGTGAGAACGACGATCCGACATTGAAGGAGGCCTGCGACCGGCTTTTCGACAATCTGGTCAGCCGCCAGCTCTACGTGACCGGCGGCCTTGGCCCATCGGCATCCAATGAAGGGTTCACCCGGGAATTCGACCTGCCGAACGAGACGGCCTATGCCGAGACATGCGCAGCCGTCGCGCTCGGCTTCTGGAGCCATCGCATGGCGCAGGTCGATCTCGACAGCAAATTCACGGACAGGCTGGAAACCGTGCTCTACAACGGCGCGCTTTCCGGCATCTCGCGCGACGGCGAACATTATTTCTATGAGAACGTCCTTGAAAGCCACGGGCAGCACCGCCGGTGGAAATGGCATTACTGCCCCTGCTGCCCGACCAACATTGCCCGTTTCATCGCCTCGCTCGGCCAATATTTCTATTCCACGGGTGAGCATGAGCTCGCCATCCATCTCTACGGCACCAATTGCGCAGATCTCACAGTCGGCGACAGCTTCGTGCGCCTGGTACAGGAGACGCAATATCCCTGGGATGGCGACATCAGCCTGCGGTTCGCCGTCGAGCGGCCAAGCCGGTTTCAGCTTCGTCTTCGCATCCCCGGATGGTGCAGGCAGGCGCAGATCTCGGTCAACGGTGCTGCCGTCGATCTCGATCAATGCGTGACGAAGGGTTATGCCGCAATATCAAGGGAATGGCGCAATGGTGACGAGGTCCGCATCGGCTTCTCGATGCCGGTCGAGCGCATCTACGCGCATCCTGCCGTCTCGGAAGACGGCGGACGCGTCGCGCTGCGGCGCGGGCCTGTCGTCTATTGCATCGAGGAGACGGACCTCGGCGGCGAGCCGCAGCGGCTCCGCCTGCCGGCATCTGAGGAAATTTCTGCCCGTTACGATGCCGCGCTTCTCGGCGGAGCGACCGTCCTCGAAGGCACCGCGCTCGAAGCCGATATAGCCGATTGGCAGAATGCGCTCTATCGCACCGCGCCTCCCTCGCTGAAGGAGCGGCCCTTCACGGCGATCCCCTATCATCTCTGGGCCAATCGCGAGCCTGGAGCGATGGCGATCTGGTTGCAGGAGGTCTAGGAGAAAATCATGGCACGGCTGGAACTCAAGAGCATCGTCAAATCCTATGGCATCTACGAGGCCGTGCGCGGCATCAGCCTTGACATCGAAGACAATGAATTCGTCGTTTTCGTGGGCCCGTCGGGTTGCGGAAAATCGACGACATTGCGCATGATTGCGGGTCTCGAACACATCACCGGCGGTGAGATCGTCATCGGCGACCAGGTCGTCAACCGGCTCGGCCCGGGCAAACGCGATATCGCCATGGTCTTTCAGAACTACGCGCTCTATCCGCACATGACGGTGCGGGAGAATATTTCGTTCTGCCTGGAGCAGCAGAAGCTCGCCAAGAGCGAGATCGACGCGCGTATCATCAGGGCGGCGGAAACCCTGCACATCAGCGAGCTGCTCGGCCGGCGCCCGGGCCAGCTTTCGGGCGGCCAGCGTCAGCGCGTCGCGATGGGGCGCGCGATCGTGCGGAACCCGAAAGTCTTTCTCTTCGACGAGCCGTTGTCCAACCTCGATGCCAAGCTTCGCGTGCAGATGCGCACGGAAATCAAGCGGCTGCACCAGCTGTTGCCGACGACGACCGTCTACGTCACGCACGACCAGGTCGAGGCGATGACCATGGCGGATCGTGTCGTGGTGATGAATGGTGGCATCATCGAACAGGCGGGACCGCCGCAGGCGCTCTATCATCGGCCCGTCAGCCAGTTCGTCGCCGGCTTCATCGGCTCACCGTCGATGAATTTCCTGTCCGCGACGCTGCTACCAGGAGAGAAAGGTCTCGTCGTCAAGCTGACTGACGGCAGCGAGCTTCCGGTGCCGAAGGCGCGCGTCGGCGACTATGCCGGCCATGCCGGCAAATTAGTCGTGTTCGGGATCAGGCCGGAATCGATCACCGACCGCCAGGCCCGTCCTGGTTATGCCGACATCGAAGCGAAGATCGATCTTGTGGAACCGCTCGGGCCGGAAACCATGGTCTATTTCGGCATCGGCGAGGCAAGTCTTTGCGCCTGCATCGATCCCGAAAGCGGGCCCAGGCCGATGTCGACGATGCCGCTCTCGTTCAACATGAACCAGATGCATCTGTTCGATCCGGCGACCGGTCGGTCGCTGGCGCTTGCCTGAACCGCAAACACGGAAAGGCCGGCAACCGCGGGGTCGCCGGCCTCGTTGATCAGGCAGCCTGGCGGATCTTCGAAGGACGCGTGGCAGCGGCCTTCTCGACCATGGCGGTGACTTCGGCGCGGCGGGCGCCCGAAAGCGGCAGGCGCGGCAGGCGGACGCGCTCGGAGCCGCGGCCCATGATCTGCTCGGCAAGCTTGATCGACTGGACGAGGTCGTGTTCGGCATCGAGGTGCAGAAGCGGCATGAACCAGCGATAGATCTTGCGGGCCTCTTCCCAGTCGCCGCGTTCGGCGGCGGCAACGAGCTGCACGGATTCCTGCGGGAAGGCGCTGGTCAGGCCCGAGACCCAGCCCTTGGCGCCGAGCATCAGGCCTTCAAGCGCCACGTCGTCGAGACCTGCGAAGATATCGAAACGATCGCCGAACTCATTGATGAGATCGGTGAAGCGGCGCGGATCCGGCGCACTTTCCTTCACCGCCTTGATGTTCGGCACGTCGGCAAGCACCTTCAGCACATCGGCGCCGATATTGACGCGGTAGGCCGGCGGGTTGTTGTAGAGCATGATCGGCAGCGAGGTCGCTTCGGCGACGGTGCGGAAATGCGCGATCAGCTCTTCGGGCTTCGGCACATAAACCATGGCCGGCAGCAGCATCAGGCCGTCGGCGCCGAGCTTTTCGGCGTCGCGAGCATAGGCGACGGCACGGCGCGTGTCGAATTCGGACACGCCGGTGACCACGGGAACGCGGCCGTTGACGACCTCGACCGCAGCTTTCAAGATCGTGCGCTTCTCCTCGGGGTCCAGCGAATTGTTCTCGCCACATGTGCCCATGACGATCAGTCCGTTGACGCCATCGTTTACAAGCGCGTCCTGGACGCGCTGGGTCGAGGGCAAATCAACGGAAAGATCATCTTTGAACTGTGTCGTTACGGCGGGAAATACGCCCTTCCATCCTGTGGTCATTGATCGAGCCTCGTTGAAACTGGTTGCCTTATATACAAACTGTCGACAAGATTCAATGATGTGAGCTTACAAATTTGAGGCCCCGAAGACCGACATTGCGAGAATCGGCCGAAACGAAATACAAGGCTCTAACGAAAGAGGGCGGACGAATGCGGAACGACGCGGAAAATGTGCGGGTGCGCGGCTCTGGCACGCAGAGCGTCTATGTGACGCTCAGGCGGGAAATCCTGTCGATGGCGCTGGAACCCGGCAGTCCGCTCGACGAGGTGCGGCTGTCGGAACGTTTCCGGATGTCGCGGACTCCCATTCGCGAGGCGCTGTTGCGGCTCGCCGCCGACGGGCTCGTCACGACGCTGCCGAACAGGAACACGATCGTTGCGACGATCGATTTCGCAAGCCTGCCCACCTATTTCGAAGCGCTGACGCTGATGTACCGGGTAACGACCCGCGGCGCGGCGCAACGGCGCAACGGCGAGATCATGAAGACCGTCCGCCGGCATCAGAAGGACTTCGCCGACGCGGTTGCCGCGCGCGACGCCTATGCGATGATCGAAGCGAACCGCGAATTTCACGTCGCAATCGCCGAACTTGCCGGCAATTCCTATTACACGGCCTTCTTCGCCAGGCTGCTCGACGAGGGCCGCCGTATCCTGCGCCTTTACTACTCGACATTCGACGACCGTCTGCCGCGCCAGTATGTCGACGAACACGAGGAGATCATCGCCGCGATCGAGGCCGGTGACGTCGAGCGAGCCGACCGCCTGGCGATCGCCCACGCCGGGCAGATCGTCCGCCAGATCCAGGAATATATCGCCCGTGACCTGGATCGGCCGGTGGCGATCAGCATGTCCTGATGCGGCGAGAGCAATTGAACCGCTCTCGGCTCAGGAGGCGAGGGGCCCGCCTTGCTCTCTGAAGGTCATCAGCCTGCGCAGGACTGCCGCCGATTGACGAACACCGTCGTGCTCGAATTCGTTGGTCACCCGCGCCTGCACGTTGGCGACGTGGCGCGCCGTTTCGAGCGAAAGCCCGGCATCGACATACATATCGTCATGATAGATAACGGCGGCGACCGGCACCTCGTTTGCCGTGCAGTGTTTCGCGACGGTGGGCGGGGTCGCATACTTCGCGTGCGAAAACCCGGATCGTCTCCCCCTCCGGCTTCGACCAATCCAGGGGAACGTCGACCATATGATCGCGTATCAGCATGCCCGGTATGGTCTATTCGACCGCCATCGCCATCTCCTCATCTTTCATGTCGACATATTGCCTACAGCGGCATTAGTGTCGGTTCAGATCCTGGCTGCAAGGCGAGGGCTTCATCGATCTGGAAGCGCAGGAAAAGCAGGAAAACAACATGTCATGGCAGCACCCCGTACCTCGCATCACTGAGGACGAACGGCAGAACCGCCTTGCCAGGCTTCGGCAACTGATCGAAGCCGAAGGATTGGCTGCCGTGCTTCTTGGGCCGACCGAAAGCCTGCATTACTTCACGGGGCTGGTCTGGCATCCGAGCGAGAGGTTCCTCGGTGCGCTCGTCACGTCCGCGACCATTTCCTACATCGTTCCGGGGTTCGAGCGCAGCCGAGTCGAAACGCTGCCGCATCTGCCGGGGGAAATCCTGGTCTGGGAAGAGGAGGAGAGCAGCGCTGCTCTCATCGCCCGCCTTGTTGCCCAGGGCGGCAGACTTGCCCTCGACGATGGTTTGCCGCTTTTCTTCTATCACGCATTGGCGGCGGAGATGGGCGCAGCGAGGCTTGCCGATGGCGGGCGGCTGATCCGCGACCTGCGTTGCATCAAATCGGCCGCGGAGATTGCCCTCATTCAGTATGCGATGGACCTGACACTTGACGTCCACAGGCAAGTGCATGGGCTCTTGAAGCCGGGCATCAAATCATCCGAGGTGGTCGATTTCATCGACCGGCAGCATCGCCAGGCCGGCGCCGATGCCGGCTCGACATTCTGCATCGTCTCCTTCGGCGCGGCGACCTCGCTTCCGCATGGCGCCGACGGCGATCAGGTCCTTGGTCGCGACGACGTCATTCTCGTCGATACCGGCTGCCGGATCGACGGCTATCATTCCGATATCACCAGGACTTATATGCTGGAGGGCGGCGAAAGCGCGTTCGAACGGGCCTGGTGGATCGAGCGCGAGGCGCAACAGGCCGTCTTCGACGCAGCCCGGGTCGGCGCCGCCTGCTCGAGCCTCGACGATGCGGCCCGCAAGGTGCTTGCCAAACACTCCCTCGGCCCCGACTATCGCCTGCCGGGTTTGCCGCATCGCGCCGGTCATGGCCTCGGGCTCGAGATCCACGAGGAACCCTACATCGTTCGCGGCAACGACGCGCCGCTTGCCGCCGGCATGTGTTTTTCCAACGAACCGATGATCGTCTTCCCCGGGAAATTCGGCATCCGGCTGGAAGACCATATGTACATGACCGCCGAGGGACCATGTTGGCTGACCAATCCGGCGGCGGGACCGACCGAGCCATTCTCCTGAGCAGGCATGAGGAGATCATCGCCGCGATCGAGGCTGGCGACGCCGAACGGGCGATCGCTCGCGCCGCGCAGATCGTCCGACAGATCTAGGAATATATTGCCGGCGATCTCGACCGACCGCTGGCGATTCAGCCTATCCTGAAGCGACCGAATTCAAGAGGCGGAGGCTATCCCAGCCTGAACGTTGGCGATATGGCGGCCGTTTTGCGGCATCGGACATATCGACTGGATCGCGGACTGCCTGCAATTCGATCCATCAAGTATTTCGTCGCAAACGTTACTTGCTTTCTGACGTAGTACAAGATTGACTGCGGACAAACCTGCAGTGTCGAGGATAGGATGATGGACTTGTTCAGAAAGGATGAGGATGACTCCGCTCAATTGCAGAAAATGACACTGAATGGCAGATATAGAAATATGGCGGCGAAATACTTGATAGCAGTGGTTGTCTTTTCTGTACTCTTGATATCGCTTGGCGCTTTAATTGAATTTTTTCAACCTGAGTTCTTTCCAAACGTCATTCTCGATGACGTCCCGTTGCACTACATCGCCTGGTTCATGATTACCTTCGGGATAACTATCGCTATCATCAACGTAATTTTGGCGGCAAGACGGGAGATCGATCAAGGGAGAGCAGAAAAGATGCTTCCATCGGATATGGTCGAGATCAAAAGGCAGGCTTTGCGTGACCTGCGGACGCATCGAAACTGGTATGCGCGATCCTCCAGGGTGAATCAGTATCTCTGGAATTTTCTCACATTGGGGATCATCGTTCTGAGCGGCCTCTCTTCATTATTTTCGGCTTATGGCACGGTTATCCCCCAATGGCTCCCAATGGCGACCTCCGCGCTTGTGGCGCTTTTCGGCACGATAATCGTTCAATTCCGCATCCGGGACGTCTGGCAATTGAGAGAGCAGGGAAGGATCGAAGCGGAGATGCTCGTCGCCGAGGCTCATCTCGTTGACATAACGGATGAGCTAACGACGCTCAAACAGGCAGTCGCTCTTAGAAAGCGCGCTCATGCGCTGGAGATGAAGCAACTCAACCAGTTCTTTGTAGGGACCACCGGAGCCAATCCGTAAGTCACTGTCGGCATCTGGCGGGACCGACCGAGCCGTTCTTCTGAGCGGGCTAATGCCTCGCCGGCTCAGGCAATTCATCTCACTGCGCGATTATCCGCCGCCCTCTAATCCTGAATGGCCGGGGCGCTTCCTGCCTTGAGCTTAACTTCGATGACAGGGACCACGATCTGAGGTCGGCGCACCGGCAGGACGAATGTCAATTGATCCTCGCCGACGGGGAACTGGGTGTTCGCCCACAAGGTATTCGCAGCGTACGACCATCGGCACCACGAACACGACAGGCGGCGAGGCCAGCCTTTCCTGGCTGCTCGACTTCTTCGGCCAATACCGTCGCTCCAAGGAGAGTGCGATTGCCTCGCTGGGGGGCCGCCTATGCAACGGCCGACAATGCAAAGCTCACCTTCCTGAAAGACCTGGTCGAAAGCTATATCGACGCCCCGAGCCAACGGCGAAATCAGATTAATTGGCCGAAGACAGTCAAGCGAGCGGCTCGCGGCCTATCGGCCTGATATCTCCAGGATGCGGAGGGCAAGCTTAAGATGCGGCAAGTCCAGCATGCGTCCGTCAAGCTGGATGACGCCCGCGTCGGGCCTGGCAGCAAAGGCGGCGGCGACTTTCTCTGCCCAGGCGATCTCGGATGCATCCGGCGTGAAGGCGTGATTGATCGTTTCGACCTGGCTCGGATGGATGGCCATCATGCCGGAAAAGCCGTCGCGCCGGGCTCGGCCGACATAGGCCCTGAGACCGCCCAAATCGTGGAAATCGGGATAGACGGTGTCGATTGCCGGAACGGCGGCGGCATGGGCGCCGAATAGTGTGAGCGAGCGGGCAAGCTCGTAGGGCGGCGTGTAGCGGCCATCCGTCCTGCGCGCGGTCGTAGCCCCTATCGCGGCAGACAGATCCTCAGCACCCCAGGTCAGGCCGCAAAGGCTGGTCGCGACATCCCGGTAGCTGCCGATCTCGAAGATCGCGGATGGCGTTTCGGTTGCGATCGGCAAGATGGGAATTACAGATGCAAGAGAGCCTGCGAGCTTCAGCACCGAAGCGGAACCCTCGGCCTTCGGCAGCACGATCGCAAAAGGATGAAGGCCGCTCAAAGCAGCAAGGTCGCCTTCGAATTCTGGCGAGGCGAGGGGATTGATGCGAATCAGAAGAGGGGTCTCGCCGGCATGATGCGAGACGAACTCGTGCATGCTCTCCCGCGCTTTTGGCTTGTTTATGGGCGCAACCGAATCCTCCAGGTCGAGAATGACGGCATCGGCGCCCGAGGCGAGCGCTTTTTCGAAACGCTCCGGCCGGTCACCGGGCGCAAAGAGCAGCGAGCGCAGCCTCATGACGGTTTCACCTTCAGCATTGCCGTGCGCAGGCACTGGCAGACGATCTCGCCGCGCTGGTTCAGGGTGACGTGCCGGAAGGTGACGATGCCGGCATCGGGGCGGGAGTTCGAGCGGCGCAGCTCCATCACCTCGGTTTCCACCCGCAGCGTATCGCCGATGAAGACCGGCTTCGGCATCGTCACCTTGTCGTAACCGAGATTGGCGACGAGCGTGCTGAGCGTGGTGTCGCCGACCGAAAGTCCGACGGTGAGCGCAAAGGTGAAGGTGCCGTTGACGACGATCCGGCCGAATTCGGTGCCGGCCGCATAATCGGCGTCGAGATGCAGCGGCTGCGGATTGTGGGAAAGCGTCGTGAACAGCAGATTGTCGGTCTCGGTGACCGTGCGGCGGATGTCGTGGGCGATGCGGTCGCCGACCGTCCACTCGTCGAAATAACGGCCGGCCATCAATCCTGCTCCTTCACAATACTGACGACCAGTTGGTTTTCCGAGACCCTGATCCCCGAGGAAACCTGCAGCTTTTCGACGATGCCGTCGAAGGGCGCACGTAGAGAATGTTCCATTTTCATCGCTTCGACTGTCAGCAGGCGGTCCCCCTTGGCGACACGATCGCCCTCAGTGACATCCACCGAAATGACGAGGCCGGGCAGGGGCGAAAGGATCGCGCCATCGCCGGCACCCTGACTTGCCTCGACTTCGCTTGCGACAGGCAGGCTGATCGGCCACGCATTGCCGGCGTCGAAAAGCACCGTGGTTTCACCGATCGTGACGGTCTTTGCCTCAAGCTCCGGACGTGATTGCCCCCAATGGAGGTGATCGCCGATACGGATGCGCACCCTCTTGTCATCCGCGCCGGCGATGCGGAACCCGGTGAGCGCGGACCAGGGGTCACCATCCGTGTTTCTTGAGAGCACGGTGGCCGCGATGTCGATTGCGATTTCGCTCGGCTCCATCGCCACCAGGCTATCGCCATGGCGGTCGAGGAAGCCGGTATCGATCCGGGCGGCGCAAAAATCCGGATCGACGGCGATGCGGGCAAGCAGGCCGGCATTTGATTTGACCGGCCAGACCTCGATACCTGCGCAGGCGGCTGCGAGCTTCGAAAGTGCGGCTTCGCGGTTCGGCCCATGAGCAATGATCTTGGCAATCATCGGGTCATAGAAGGCAGTGATGTCATCCCCTTGTTCGACGCCGCTATCGACACGGACGGTTTGCGGCAGGCTGAGATGTTCGAGCCGGCCGGTCGAGGGCAGATAGCCAGCGGCAGGATTTTCGGCATAGAGCCGGGCTTCGAAGGCCCAGCCGTTCATGGCGATCTCGTCCTGCATTTTCGGCAGCGGTTCGCCGCTAGCGACCTTCAACTGCCAGAGCACCAGATCCTCGCCGGTAATTGCCTCGGTGACCGGGTGTTCCACCTGCAGGCGGGTGTTCATCTCCATGAACCAGATACGATCTTCTCGAAGGCCTTCCGAGGCATCGGCGATGAATTCGATGGTGCCGGCGCCGACATAATTCACCGCTCTTGCGGCTTTCACCGCCGCATCGCAGATCGCCGCCCGGGTGGCGACATCGAGGCCGGGGGCCGGGGCCTCTTCGATGACCTTCTGGTGACGGCGCTGCAGCGAACAGTCACGTTCGAAGAGATGAACGCAATTGCCGAGCGTATCGGCGAAAACCTGCACCTCGATATGGCGCGGATTGGCGATATAGCGTTCGATCAGAACGCGGTCGTCGCCAAAGGCGGCGGTCGCCTCACGGCGGCATGAGGTGAGAAGTTCGGCGAAATCCTGTGGGCGATCGACGAGGCGCATGCCCTTGCCGCCGCCACCGGCGACCGCCTTGATGAGCACGGGATAACCAATGATATCAGCCTCGGCCGCCAGCCTCTCTTCGCTCTGGTCCGCGCCCATATAGCCGGGGGTCACGGGCACGCCGGCTGCCTGCATCAATTCCTTCGCCGCATCCTTGAGCCCCATCGCCCGGATGGCAGTCGGGGGTGCGCCGACCCAGAGGATACCGGCCTTTTCCACCGCTTCGGCAAATCCGGCATTTTCCGAAAGGAAACCGTAGCCGGGATGGATCGCCGCAGCGCCGGTTTTCCAGGCGGCCTCCAGGATGCGTTCCTGCGAGAGATAGCTTTCGCGGGCTGGCGAGGGGCCGATGGCGATCGCCTCGTCCGCCTCCCTTACGAAGGGCAGGCCGGCGTCGGCTTCGGAATAGACGGCGATGGTGCGGATGCCGAGCGTCTTGGCCGAGCGGATGATGCGGCGGGCGATCTCGCCTCTGTTGGCAATGAGAAGACTTTCCATCATCGACGCCTCACATCCTGAACAGGCCGAAGCGCGGCCCTTTCGGGATCGGCGCGTTCAGGCAGGCGGAAAAGGCAAGGCCCAGCACATCCCGCGTCTGGCGCGGATCGATGATGCCGTCGTCCCACAGGCGAGCGGTGGCATAATAGGGATTGCCCTCGGCCTCGTAGCCGGCGCGGATCGGCGCCTTGAAGGCTTCCTCCTCTTCAATAGGCCAATTCTCACCGCGCGCTTCCATGGAGTCTCGACGGATCGTAGCAAGCACCGAGGCCGCCTGTTCGCCGCCCATCACGCTGATGCGGCTGTTCGGCCAGGTGAAGAGGAAGCGCGGGCGAAAGGCGCGGCCGCACATGCCGTAATTGCCGGCGCCGAAGCTGCCGCCGATGATGACCGTGACCTTCGGCACGCTCGCGGTCGCAACCGCCGTCACCAGCTTTGCCCCATCCTTGGCGATGCCGCCGGCCTCATAGCGGCCGCCGACCATGAAGCCGGAGATATTCTGCAGAAACAGCAAAGGTATGCGGCGCTGGCAGGCTAGCTCGATGAAATGCGCGCCCTTCAGTGCGCTTTCGGAAAACAGCACGCCGTTGCTGGCGATGACGGCGACAGGCATACCCCAGATGCGGGCGAAGCCGCAGACCAGTGTGGTGCCGTAGAGCGGCTTGAACTCATGCAGTTCCGAGCCATCGACGATCCGGCCGATGACCTCGCGCACATCATAGGGCGAGCGAACATCCTCCGGGATCAGGCCGCAGAGATCCTCGGGATCGAGCTTCGGCAGTCGTGGCTGCCGCAGGTCGATATCGACTGATTTCACGCTGTTTAGGGTGCTTGCGATATCGCGAACGAGCAGCAGCGCATGTTCGTCGTTTTCGGCCACATGATCGACGACGCCGGAGCGGCGGCCATGGGTTTCGGCGCCGCCGAGCTCTTCGGCTGAAATGATCTCGCCGGTCGCGGCCTTCACCAGCGGCGGGCCGGCGAGGAAGATCGTGCCCTGATTGCGCACGATGACCGTTTCGTCGGACATGGCAGGCACATAGGCGCCGCCGGCGGTACAGCTTCCCATCACGCAGGCGATCTGCGGAATGCCTTCGGCCGACATCTGGGCCTGGTTGTAGAAGATCGCGCCGAAATGATCGCGGTCAGGAAAGACCTCGGCCTGATGCGGAAGATTGGCGCCGCCGCTATCGACGAGGTAGATGCAGGGTAGGCGGTTCTGCAGGGCGATCTCCTGCGCCCGCAGATGTTTCTTCACCGTCATCGGGAAATAGGCGCCGCCCTTCACCGTCGCGTCATTGGCGACGATCATCACCTCGCGGCCGGAAACGCGGCCGATGCCAGCGATGATGCCGGCGCCGGGCGCCTCGTCATCATACATGCCGTTGGCGGCCAGCGTGCCGATCTCCAGGAACGGGCTGCCGGCATCGATGAGCAGCTGGATGCGATCGCGCGGCAGCAGCTTGCGTTTGCCGGTATGGCGCTCGCGCGCAGTCTGCGATCCGCCCTCGCGCGCTTTCGCCGAACTATTGAGGAGTTCGTCGATCAGGGCTTTATTCTTGCTGGCATTGGCCTTGAAGCTGTCGCTGTCGCGATCGATCGCAGTCGAAATCACCGTCATGACGCAATGAGCTCCCGGCCGATCAGGTAACGGCGGATCTCGTTGGTGCCGGCGCCGATATCGTAAAGCTTGGCGTCGCGCAAAAAGCGTTCGACCGGCCATTCCTTGGTGTAGCCGGCGCCGCCGAGCGCCTGGATGGCTTCCAGCGAGACCTTCACGGCATTCTCGCTGGCAAAGAGGATCGCAGCAGCGGCATCGGTGCGTGTCGCGCGGCCGGCATCGCAGGCGCGAGCGACGGAATAGACATAGGCACGCGCCGAATTCAGCGCCACATACATGTCGGCGATCTTGCCTTGCATCAGCTGGAAATCACCGATCGGCTTGCCGAACTGTTTGCGATCGCGCACATAGGGCAGCACGACATCAAGGCAGGCCTGCATGATGCCGAGCGGCCCGCCGGCAAGCACGGCGCGCTCGTAGTCGAGGCCGGACATCAGGATCTTCACGCCTTCTCCCTCCCGGCCCATCAACGCCTCCGCCGGCACCGCGCAATCCTCGAAGACCAGTTCGGCCGTGTCGCTGCCGCGCATGCCGAGCTTGGAGAGCTTCTTGGAGACGCTGAAACCGGGCAGGCCCTTTTCGATGATGAAGGCGGAAATGCCTTTCGGGCCGGCTGCGGGATCGGTCTTGGCATAGACGACAAGCACATCGGCGTGCGGCGCGTTGGTGATCCAGAACTTGGTGCCGTTCAGAATATAGCGGTCGCCTTTTTTCTCGGCACGCAACCGCATGGAGACGACATCGGAACCGGCGCCGACCTCCGACATGGCGAGCGAACCGACATGTTCGCCGGAGATCAGCTTCGGCAGGTGGCGGCGCTTTTGTTCCGGCGAGGCCCAGCGGCGGATCTGGTTGACGCAGAGATTGGAATGGGCGCCGTAACTGAGCCCCACGGAGGCCGAGGCGCGCGAAACTTCCTCCATGGCGACGACATGATCGAGATAACCGAGACCGGCGCCACCGAATTCTTCTTCGACGGTGATTCCATGCAGGCCGAGCGCACCCATCTCGGGCCAGAGCTGGCGTGGAAATGTGTTGCTTTCGTCGATCTCCGCAGCCAGCGGAGCAATATGATCGGCGGCAAACCGCGCCGTCGTTTCACGGATCGCGTCCGCGGTTTCGCCGAGCGAAAAATCAAACATGGCACTCCTCCCGCTGAAATATGTAGCGCGGGTTGCGGCAGGGTCAAAGTGCCCTTGAATGATGCGGCCGAAGAACCTTGCCAATTCTAGGCGAGGGCGCGTGAGCGCCATTTTCTTGAAAACATGGAAAACATGGAAAATATGGAAATCAAACCGGAGACGATAATCGTGCGACAGTTCACGACAGGTGATCTCAATAAACAGATTGGTGATGTCACCGATGTCGCGAGCCGCGAGCCGGTTATTCTCACCCGCCACAACAAGCCATGTTTCGTGCTGATGAGCTATGAGCACTATCAGCGAATGCGCAGCGGCGGGGACCCGCGTCGTGCCCATCACATTTCGGAGATGCCGGACGAGCATGCCGAATTGTTCGGCGAGGCGATTGAGCGGCTGGCGCACGGTGAAGGCTACGACGATGAGCCATGAGTTTCGTCCTGGCGAGGTGATTACCTATCCCTATCTCGGGGCATGGCAACAGCAGCGTGGTGAGACCGAGGGGCGCAAACAGCGCCCAGTCTGTGTCGTCATCGCGATCCGCAGTGCGAGCGATGGAAACACGCATCTCGTCCTTCTGGCAATCACCACATAGCCGCCGGAAGTGGGAAGGGTTGCGCTGGAAATTCCCGATATCGAACGCCGGCGCGCCGGTCTCGGTGATCTCAAACAGAGTTGGATCGTCGTCGACGAATACAATTACGATATCGTCGAGCGATCCTGGTACATCGAGCCTCATCAGCAGTTCTTGACCACTTCAGCAAGTCGTTCATCATGAAGGTTGCCGCCATGTTCGCGAAAGCGCGAGGCCAGTCAGGGCGGGTCAACCGATTCGACTGACATGCCCTCGATTTCCGCTCCGTCCCGCCGAAAGCCCTCGGGGCTCTTGCCCACCCATTTCCGGAAGGCCCGGAAGAATGCGCTCGGCTCGGAATAGCCGAGCTGCACGGCAATCTCACCGATGGTCATCGACGTGTTCAGCAGCAGTTCGACGGCGAGATCCCGGCGGATGTCGTCCTTGATGGCGGCATAACTTTGTCCCTCGTCGTGCAGGCGGTGGCGGAGCGTGGAGGGGGGCATCCGCATATCGGCGGCAAGCTTGGTGAAGCTCGACCAGGCAGCCGGTGTGGCCTGGCTCAGGCGGCGGCGGACGGCGGCGGCGATGCCGGCATCATAGCGGTAGCGCACCAGAATATTGGCGGGTGCGCCGCGCAAGAATTGCTTCAAGGCCTGTTCACTGCGTGAGATCGGCAGATCCAGCAAGGCGCTGTCGAAGCCGAGCCGGCTGATGGCTTGCGAGAAACGCACCGGGGCGCCGAAGAAGAGCCGGTAGTCGGCCCCTTGTTTGGGTTCCGCGCAGCGGAAATCGACGAGCCGGATCGGAATGCGCCGGCCGACCAACCAGCAGATGATGCCGTGCAGGATGATCCAGTAGGTGCGGTAGGCGAAGGCCGAACGCGGGCCGCCGGCGTCGCTGAGTTCGATCTCGGCCAGACCGTCGCGGATGACGAGCCGTCCCCGGGGGTCGTCGAGCACGACATCGAGGAAGCGCAGCGCCCGGCGGAGCGCATGACCCAGCGTCGGCGCATGCAGGACAGAGTGGCAGAGCAGCGTGAAGCTGCCGCTGCGCATCGGCCGTGCGCCCATGCCGAAGAATTCATCGTCGAGCTCGGCAGCGATCGCCAGCCAGAGCGCGCCATAGGTCTCTGCCGAAACCGGCTGATCGACCGGGGATGCCAGGCCGACGCGGGCAAGGACCGGTGCAGTCGGCTTGCCGAGCCGCCGCAGGCTGTCGAGTGCCTCCTCCACGAAGCCTGGCGCGATCATGCGTCGCTCGATCTCGGCCATTCTATCCTCGCTATGGCAAAACTGGCCGAAATAATGGAGCAGTTCTGTCATCGCTTGCAATAGGTGGAGCGAATAGAATCCTATCCGTCGGTTGCGCTTGGAGGGGGCGCAGTCGGCAGGGAGGAAGAGATTCATGCTGATCCGTGGAGCAAGTTTCATCGTGACCGGCGGCGGCTCCGGCTTGGGTGCGGCAACAGTGCGCGCGCTTGTGGAGGCCGGCGGGCGCGTGACGATTGCCGATCTCAATATGCAAGCGGGCGAAGAGATTGCCCGGGAATTCGGAAGCGATGCCTGCTTCGTCAAGGCCGATGTGACCGATGGCGAGGAGGGGGCGGCGGTGGTTGCCGCTGCCGTCGAAGCCTTCGGCAGCCTGCGCGGTTTGGTGAATTGCGCGGGCGTGGCGCCGGCCGAAAAGGTGATCGGCCGCGACGGACCGCACCGGCTGGAGAGTTTTGCGCGCACGGTCGGCATCAATCTCATCGGCACGTTCAACATGATCCGGCTGGCCGCCGCAGCGATCCAGACTACCGAGCCGGATGCGGAAGGCGAACGCGGCGTCATCGTCAATACGGCCTCGGTTGCCGCCTTCGATGGCCAGATCGGCCAGGCAGCCTATGCCGCCTCCAAGGGCGGGGTGGCGGCGATGACCTTGCCGATCGCCCGCGAGCTTGCACGTCACGGCATTCGCGTCGTGTCGATCGCACCCGGCATTTTCGAGACACCTATGATAGCTGACATGCCGGCCGAGGTTCAGGCAGCACTCGGCAAGAGCGTGCCCTTTCCGCCGCGGCTCGGCCGTCCGGCGGAATTCGCCGGGCTGGTGCGTCATATCTTTGAAAACAACATGCTGAACGGCGAGGTCATCCGCCTCGACGGCGCATTGCGGATGGGCGCGCGCTGAGCGCGTTGCCCAGAGGAGGAAACATGACATTGCAGGATCCCATCGTCATCGTCGGTGCGGCGCGCACCCCGATCGGCAGCTTTCAGGGAGAGCTGAAGGAGGCGACAGCGCCGGAACTCGGAGCAACCGCGATCCGCGCGGCGCTGCAGCGGAGTGGCGTCGAGGCCGAGGCGATCGAGGAGGTCGTCTTCGGCTGTGTGCTTCCGGCGGGGCAGGGGCAGGCGCCGGCGCGCCAGGCGGCGATCCATGCCGGTCTGCCCTTCGCCACGGCGGCGAGCACCGTCAACAAGATGTGCGGCTCGGGCATGAAGGCGGTGATGATGGCGCATGACCTGATCGCCGCCGGCAGCGCCTCCGTGGCGGTCGCAGGCGGCATGGAAAGCATGACGAATGCGCCCTATCTCCTTGACAAGGCCCGTGGCGGCTACAGGCTCGGCCATGGGCGTGTCGTGGATCACATGTTCCTCGACGGGCTGGAGGATGCTTATGACAAGGGGCGCTTGATGGGCAGCTTCGCGGAGGATTGCGCCGAGGCCTATCAGTTCACGCGCGAGGCGCAGGATAATTACGCCATCGCCTCGCTGACGCGGGCGCAGAATGCGATTGCCGAAGGCTGTTTCGACGGCGAGATCGCGCCGGTCACGGTGAAATCGGGCAAAGCCGAGCAGGTGGCGAGCCGCGACGAACAGCCCGGAAAGGCGAAGCTCGACAAGATCCCGACGCTGAAGCCCGCCTTCCGCGAGGGTGGCACGGTGACTGCCGCCAATTCCAGCTCGATCTCCGATGGCGCGGCAGCCCTGGTGCTGATGCGCCGCTCCGAGGCAGAGCGTCGCGGCCTGAAGCCGCTTGCCACCATCCTCGGCCATGCCACCCATTCACAGGCACCCAATCTTTTCGCCACGGCGCCGATCGGCGCGCTGCTGAAACTATCCGATCGCACCGGCTTGCCGCTCTCTGATGTCGATCTGTTCGAAATCAACGAAGCTTTTGCTGTCGTCGCCATGGCGGCGATGCGCGATCTCAACCTGCCGCATGAAAAAGTGAATGTGCATGGCGGCGCCTGCGCGCTCGGCCATCCGATCGGCGCTTCAGGAGCCCGGATTCTGGTGACGCTGCTTGCAGCGCTGGAGCGATACGACCTGAAGCGCGGTATGGCCGCGCTCTGCATCGGCGGCGGCGAGGCGACGGCTGTCGCCATCGAGCGGCACGAGCGGGGAGGGCGGAACAGATGATCCTTTCCGACCTCCAGCAGCAAATCTCAGATCTCGCTCGCGACTTTGCCCGCGACCGGCTGGCCCCGGGGGCGGCCAAACGCGACCGGGAGCATCTCTTCCCGCGCGAGGAATTGAAGGAAATGGGCGAGCTCGGGCTGCTCGGCATGCTGGTGCCGGAAGCCTATGGGGGATCGGATACGGGCGTGATTGCCTATGCGGCGGCACTCGAGGAGATTGCCGCCGGCGACGGGCCGTGTTCGACGATCATGAGTGTGCATAGTTCGGTCGGCTGTGTGCCGATCCTGAAATTCGGGACCGAGGAGCAACGGCAGCGCTTCCTGCCGAAACTGGCCAGCGGCGAATGGATTGGCGGCTTTGCGCTGACCGAGCCGCAGGCCGGTTCCGATGCCTCCAACCTGAAGACCCGGGCGCGGCGTGACGGTGACCACTACGTGGTCGACGGCTCCAAGCAATTCATCACCTCGGGAAAGAACGGCAATGTCATCATCGTCTTTGCCGTCACCGATCCCGATGTCGGCAAGAAGGGCATTACCGCCTTCATCGTGCCGACGGAGACGCCGGGCTACGAGGTGATCCGGGTCGAGGAAAAGCTCGGCCTCCATGCCTCCGATACCTGCCAGATCGCCTTCAACGGCATGCGTATTCCGGCAGAACTCAGGCTCGGTGCGGAAGGCGAAGGTTACCGCATTGCGCTCGCCAATCTCGAGGGCGGGCGGATCGGCATTGCGGCGCAGGCGGTCGGCATGGCGCGGGCGGCCTTCGAGGCAGCGCGCGACTACGCCAAGGAGCGTACGGCCTTCGGCAAGCCGATCTTTGAGCACCAGGCCGTTGCCTTCCGCCTTGCCGATATGGCGGTGCGGATCGAGGCGGCGCGGCAGCTCGTCTTTCATGCCGCCTCGCTCAGAGAGGCTGGGCTGCCCTGCCTGTCGGAAGCCTCGATGGCGAAACTCTTTGCCTCCGAGATGGCCGAGCGCGTCTGCTCCGACGCGATCCAGATCCATGGCGGCTATGGCTACGTGGCCGATTATCCGGTCGAGCGCATCTACCGCGACGTGCGCATATGCCAGATCTATGAAGGAACGAGCGACGTGCAGCGCATGGTGATCGCCCGCAATCTCTAAGCACCACATCCGGCCCTGCTTCCGGAGCAGGGGAGCAAGGCCGGCAAAGGGAGGAAAGAAAAAACATGGTGGATTCCGCTCGTTTGAGCCTGCACGTCCCCGAACCCGCCGTCCGCCCGGGCGGTCAGCCTGATTTTTCCAATGTCAAGATTGCCAAGGCCGGTTCGGTGCCGCGGCCGGAGGTGGATGTCGCATCCGAAGATATCCGTGACCTCGCCTATTCCATCATCCGCGTTTTGAACCGCGATGGCGAGGCCGTCGGCCCCTGGGCCGGGTCGCTCTCCGATGAGGCGTTGCTGACCGGGCTTCGCAACATGATGAAGCTGCGTGCCTTCGACGCCCGCATGCTGATGGCGCAGCGGCAAGGCAAGACCTCCTTCTACATGCAGCATCTCGGCGAAGAAGCCGTCAGCTGCGCCTTCCGCAAGGCGCTCGAGACGGGCGATATGAATTTCCCGACCTATCGCCAGGCAGGCCTGCTGATTGCCGACGACTATCCGATGGTTGAGATGATGAACCAGATCTACTCGAACGAGAGCGATCCTCTGCGCGGCCGGCAACTGCCGATCATGTATTCCTCCAAGGAGCACGGCTTCTTCACCATCTCGGGCAATCTCGCCACCCAATATGTGCAGGCCGTCGGCTGGGCGATGGCTTCGGCGATCAAGAACGACAGCCGCATTGCCGCAGCCTGGATCGGCGACGGATCGACGGCGGAATCGGATTTCCACTCGGCGCTCGTTTTCGCCTCGACCTATAAGGCGCCTGTTATTCTCAACATCGTCAACAATCAGTGGGCGATTTCCACCTTCCAGGGCATTGCCCGCGGCGGCTCCGGCACCTTCGCGGCGCGCGGCCTTGGCTTCGGCATTCCGGCGCTGCGTGTCGACGGAAACGACTATCTCGCCGTCCATGCCGTCGCCCACTGGGCGGCGGAGCGCGCGCGGCGCAATCTCGGCCCGACGCTGATCGAATATGTGACCTATCGCGTCGGCGCGCATTCGACTTCCGACGATCCGAGCGCCTATCGGCCCAAGACGGAATCGGAGGCCTGGCCGCTCGGCGATCCCGTGCTGCGGCTGAAGAAACATCTGATCGTCAAGGGCGCATGGTCGGAGGAGCGGCATGTGCAGGCCGAAGCCGAAATCATGGACGAAGTGATCGAGGCGCAGCGCCAGGCAGAGGCGCATGGCACGCTGCATGCCGGCGGCAGGCCTTCGGTGCGCGACATTTTCGAGGGCGTCTATGCCGAGATGCCGCCGCATATCCGCCGCCAGCGACAGAAGGCGGGGTACTGACATGGCCAGAATGACGATGATCGAGGCCGTGCGCAGCGCCATGGACATCTCGATGGCACGTGACGACAATGTCGTCGTTTTCGGCGAGGATGTCGGTTATTTCGGCGGCGTCTTTCGCAGCACACAGGGCCTGCAGGCAAAATACGGCAGAACACGCTGCTTCGATACGCCAATCAGCGAATCCGGCATCGTCGGTACGGCGATCGGCATGGCGGCCTATGGGCTGAAACCCTGTGTCGAAATCCAGTTCGCCGATTACATGTATCCCGCCTATGACCAGCTGACCCAGGAGGCGGCGCGCATCCGCTACCGTTCCAACGGCGATTTCACCTGCCCGATCGTCGTGCGCATGCCGACCGGCGGCGGCATTTTCGGCGGCCAGACGCACAGCCAGAGCCCGGAGGCGCTTTTTACCCATGTCTGCGGGCTGAAGGTGATCGTGCCTTCCAATCCCTATGACGCCAAAGGTCTGCTGATCGCGGCGATCGAGGATCCCGACCCGGTCATGTTTCTGGAGCCGAAGCGGCTCTATAACGGTCCCTTCGACGGCCATCACGAGCGGCCGGTGACGCCCTGGTCGAAACACGATCTCGGAGAGGTGCCGGACGGCCACTACACCATCCCGATCGGCAAAGCCGAGGTGCGGCGCGTGGGATCGGCGGTGACCGTGGTCGCCTATGGTACCATGGTGCATGTGGCGCTTGCCGCGGCCGAGGATGCCGGCATCGATGCCGAGGTGATCGACCTCAGAAGCCTGCTGCCGCTGGATCTCGATACGATCGTCAAATCGGTCTCGAAGACGGGACGCTGCGTCGTCGTGCATGAGGCAACCCTGACATCCGGCTTCGGCGCCGAGGTCGCAGCACTGGTGCAGGAGCATTGCTTCTATCATCTCGAAGCGCCGGTGGTGCGCGTTGCCGGCTGGGACACGCCCTATCCGCATGCGCAGGAGTGGGACTATTTCCCCGGTCCCGGCCGTGTCGGGCGGGCGCTTGCCGAGGTCATGGAGGCCTGACCCATGGGCGAATTCATCATCAAGATGCCCGATGTCGGGGAAGGGGTCGCCGAGGCCGAGATTGTGGAATGGCATGTGAAGACGGGAGATCCCGTCCGTGAGGACATGGTGATCGCCGCCGTCATGACCGACAAGGCCACCGTGGAAATTCCGTCTCCTGTCAACGGCACAGTCACCTGGCTTGCCGGCGAGGTCGGAGACCGTATCGCGGTCAAGGCTCCGCTGGTGCGGATCGAGACGGCGGGAGATGTCGGCGAGGTTCAGCCCGTAGGGATTTCGCAGACGCCGATCGCCGAAACGCCCAAGGCCGAGATTGCAAAACCTGCTCCGGCAGCGCCAACTCCGGCGCCGGCGGAAAAGCCGCTTGCCGCTCCCTCGGTGCGGCTCTTCGCCAGGGAAAGCGGTGTCGATCTCAGGCAGGTGCAGGGGACAGGGCCAGCCGGGCGTATCCTGCGCGAGGATATCGAGCAATTCCTGACCCCTGGAACCGCTCCCGCGGCGGTCAAGAACGGTTTTGCCAAGAAGACGGCGACCGAGGAGATCAAGCTGACCGGCCTGCGCCGCCGCATCGCCGAGAAGATGGTGCTCTCCACCTCGCGTATTCCCCACATCACCTATGTGGAGGAAGTGGATATGACCGCGCTCGAAGAGTTGCGCGCCACCATGAACGGCGATCGCAGGCCTGATCATCCGAAGCTGACGGTTCTGCCCTTCCTGATGCGGGCGCTGGTCAAGGCCATCTCCGAGCAGCCTGACGTCAACGCCACCTTCGACGATGATGCCGGCATCATCACGCGCTATGGTGCTGTGCATATCGGCATCGCCACGCAGACGCCGGCCGGTCTGACCGTGCCGGTGGTGCGGCATGCCGAAGCCCGCGGCATCTGGGATTGCGCCGCCGAGATGAACCGGCTGGCGGAAGCGGCGCGATCGGGTACTGCGACACGTGATGAGCTGTCCGGCTCCACCATCACCATCAGTTCGCTCGGCGCGCTTGGCGGCATCGTCTCGACACCCATCATCAATCATCCTGAGGTGGCGATCATCGGCGTCAACAAGATCGCCACAAGACCGGTCTGGGACGGCGCACAGTTCGTGCCGCGCAAGATGATGAACCTCTCCTCCAGCTTCGATCACCGCATCATCGACGGCTGGGATGCGGCAAACTTCGTGCAACGCATCCGCACGCTCATCGAAACGCCTGCGCTCATTTTTATCGAAGGCTGAGATCCATGAAAGAGATCGTCTGCAAGCTCCTCGTCATCGGCGCCGGTCCGGGCGGTTATGTCTGCGCCATTCGCGCCGGGCAGCTCGGCGTCGATACTGTTATCGTCGAGGCCGGCAAGCCGGGTGGCACCTGCCTGACGGTCGGCTGCATTCCCTCCAAGGCGCTGATCCATGCGGCCGAGGAATTCGATGCGACGCAAAAGATGCTTGCCGGCAAAAACCCGATGGGCATCCGCGTCGAAGGCGCGTCGATCGATCTCGGCAGGACGATTGCCTGGAAGGACGGGATCGTCGGCCGCTTGACGAGCGGTGTTTCGGGGCTGCTGCAAAAGGCGCGCGTCAAGATCGTCCACGGCCGGGCCCACTTCCGCGACGGCAAGACGGTGGAGGTAGAGACGGAAACCGGCCAGCAGATCATCCGCGCCGAGACGGTGGTGATCGCCACCGGTTCGGATCCGGTGGAGCTTGCGAACCTGCCTTTCGGCGGCCGCGTGATTTCCTCGACAGAGGCGCTGTCGCTGACGCAGCTGCCGAAAAAACTCGTCGTGGTCGGCGGCGGTTATATCGGGCTGGAGCTCGGGACCGCCTTTGCCAAGATGGGGTCCGATGTGACGGTTGTCGAGGCGACGCCACAGGTGCTGCCGCAATATGATGCCGAACTGGTGCGGCCCGTCATGCGCAAGCTGACCGAAGCCGGTATCCGGGTGTTGACGGGTGCGAAGGCGATCGGTCTTGCCGACAATGGTGAGGCTCTGATCGTCGAAACGGCTGATGGCCGGCGTGAGACCCTGCCGGCGGATCGCATCCTCGTTACCGTCGGCCGCCGCCCAAGAACCGCAGGATCCGGTCTCGAAGAGCTCGATCTCGACCGTGCCGGGCCCTATCTGAGGATCGATGACCGTTGCCGCACCTCCATGCGCGGCATCCATGCGATCGGCGACGTGACCGGCGAGCCGATGCTTGCCCATCGGGCCATGGCGCAAGGCGAGATGGTGGCGGAAATCATCGCCGGGAAGAAGCGCGCCTGGGACAAGCGATGCATACCCGCCATCTGCTTCACCGATCCGGAGATCGTCAGCGCTGGCCTGTCGCCTGCCGACGCGAAGGCGCAAGGCTATGAAATTCGCACCGGCCAGTTTCCGTTCAGCGCCAACGGACGGGCAATGACGATGCTATCCGAAGAGGGTTTCGTGCGTGTCGTGGCCCGCGCCGACACCAATCTCGTGCTCGGCCTGCAGGCGGTGGGGGCAGGCGTCTCGGAGCTTTCGGCGGCTTTTGCGCTGGCGATCGAGATGGGGGCACGTCTGGAAGACATCGCCGGCACCATCCACGCGCATCCGACCCGCAGCGAAGCCGTGATGGAGGCGGCGCTGAAAGCTTTGGGAAGCGCTCTGCATATCTGAACCGAAGCCTGGGACCGTGGCCATCCGAACGGTGAGGCGCTCCGGGATGATTGCAGCGCGTCTCTTTCCGGCTTCCTTGCCAGTCGTAGCAAGGAAGTCTGTGTGGCAATGGCGAGTTGCCATCAGCGGCGGATATCGATGAGTTGGCGTGGCATTTTCTCGGCGTTTTGCAGGTCGCAATGAACCTGCCACAGGCAGGCGAGCGGCCGCGTGCTGCGGCGCGTCATCGACCTCGGATGTCGGCATGGCCGCTGAATTAGCAGATGCGGGGAATGCACGGGAGCGAGCTTCGTGACAGATCATAGCGGTTTCAGGAAGCAGGCTTCTGGGAATCTGCGTCTTGATAGATCATGAGAAATTGGCTCGTTTCACCTCTCAATTTACTTGGTGGGCCAAGAGTTCTTATCCCATCAAGAGCACTAAACAGGCGGGGCCTCGGCTGAGTGGAGCGATTGACAACGATTGCTTCGAGTCTTTCTCGCAACACCTAAGCGGCAACTGTAATCTTGGACGGATTTGGCTGGATTAGAGCGATTCAGTTGCGGTATCCGTAGGACTGCGAAGCGATTTGCGCGAGCGGGACAGCTAGAGAGCACGTCCGCATCTCCTAAAGCAGGACCTTGATGAACGCGGATATGATAGCCGCCTGGGCGGTGGAAAATGGATTCCATGCGATGGATTCCGGGAATTATCGTCGCCATGACAATGCAGGCGTGATCACGATCGAGATAAAGAGGATGTCATTCCTCCTCATCGATGAGAGGCAAGGATTGCGACCCCGCCTCATATCGAGGTTGTTCAAAGACTTATCCCTCACAAGCGGGAGCGGCCGCTTGCAGGGTCTTCTTCGTGACCGCAATCCCAATCATTGAGCGCTCACGCTATCCCCCAGCCAGTTCAGGTGGCGGATCATGGCTGACGCCGATGAGCACCGTCGCAAACGTTCAACACGTTCAATATTTCTTCTTGCGAACGATCTTGTTGCCGCGGGGTCCGCTCACGACCGGTGTTCGGTCGCGGTTTTCGGCAAGCAGGTTCCGCCAGCGTTCCAGGCGATCGGCGACCAGGGTACCGCTTGCGACAGCTGCCTGGACCGCGCACCCAGGTTCATGGGCATGGGTGCAATCGCGAAAGCGGCAAAGCGGCGCCAGTTCAGTTATTTCAGCAAAGAGGGTGTCTATACCCTCGGCAATATCACTCACGTAAAGCGTTCTTATTCCCGGTGTATCGATGACCCAGCCGCCGCCTGAAATTGCATGCAGGGATCGCGCCGTGGTTGTGTGTCGGCCCTGCGCGTCATATTCGCGGATAGTGCCCGTCTTTTGCTTTGTGTCAGATTCAGGCCCAGTCATGGTGTTCACCAGCGTTGATTTTCCGACACCAGAAGACCCCACCAGCGCAACCGTTTGGCCAACGCCGCACCAGGGCCTCAACAGGGAAACGGCGTCCGCGGAGCGCCCATTCAAGGCAATGACAGGCAGGTCACGCTGCAAGGCCTCGGCTTGCGCCTGGAATATGCCTGCATCTTCCGCGGTGTCGGCCTTCGTCAGCACAATCACCGGATTGCTCCCGGCCTGGTTGGCCATGATCAGGTAACGTTCCAGCCGAGCAAGACTAAAATCGGCATTGCACGAGGTCACGATCAACAGGGTGTCGACGTTGGCGGCAACAAGTTGCTGGCCACGCCCGCCTTCCGGGCGTCGTTGAAAGACGCTTTTTCGGTCGAGACGTCTGATAAGCATGTCAGTCAGTGCATCGGCAAGAACCCAGTCGCCCACTGCGTATTCACCAGTACTGGTATTGGATGGAAATTCGAGTCCGACCGGCCCGGTGACATCGATTGCCTCGATGCGTGCCCGGTGAACTGAAGCGATGCGTCGGGGGATCAAGTCCGCTTCGCTGGGCTGGACTTGGTCCGCGAAGAATTCAGACCACCCAAGCAGTTCCAGCGATGAAGAAAGTTGGGAGCTGGTCAAATCTTGTTCCACTTTCAGTAAGGCTGCCATAAAAGGTTTTTGAATGATCTTCCGCGGCGTTTCGCCTAGCTGCGTGGATGATCCCGTTTTGGCAACGAGGTTGCGTAAGCAGCAGCTTCGCCGGGGTAGGGGAAATCGTCCCCGAGCTGACGGTCGCCATCGTAAACTTTGAAGATAGGCCCCTCAACTTCAACGAACTTATAGCCATTCACGTATTCGATCTTCGGTGTTTTCCAGCCCATCAAAAGCTCTCCAGTCCGGTCCGAGGGTTTGTCTCTGAACATGGTGCCAAGACTTCATACACAGCGGTCTATGACCTATCATGTGCTTCACGATTAGCCAACGCCGGTTCGAATCTCTTCAGGACCGACAGGCACATACCTGTAGTTCGGCGCCGAAGGTTGACCCCTTACTAGACAAAGCTCTTCATACTGATTTTCAAATGTAATTCGACGCCGGGCAGAGGTCACGGCCATCGCCGATCATGACCCTGAAGCGCCGAGGCCGTCCACTGGGACTCTCGGCGACTTTCGAATCCGTAGCGGAATAATACCCAATGCGGAGAACGTCGCCGATCTGCGAGGAGTCCATGCTTCGGAAGGGTCTTCAGCGGCCCGTCCTCATGCCCCGGAAGAGATCCCGATCGCCAGTCCGTCGCCACGTGGATCATGTGCGCCGGTCGCCATGCCGTCCTCGTCGATAACGATCACACCTGCCTGCCCTGCAAGCGGGCTCTGCGCCTCGATCGGTGACAGTGCGTGGCCTCGTGCGGCCAGTTCGGCAAACACCACTTCGCCGGCATCGCTTTCCAGCTTGAGGCTGTCACGGCTGTCGGAAAAGGTCTTGCCGAGAAGAAAGCGTGGACCGGCCAGCGCTGCTGCTGGTTCCTCGTCGAAGTCGATCAGCCGGGTCAGCAGCATTGCCAGCGTCTGCGGCTGGCCGTCGGCGCCTTGCGTGCCGTAGAGCAGGGCGGGCTTGCCGTTGCGCAGGCCGAGGCCGGGATTCAGAGTATAGAAAGGCCGTTTGCCGGGTGCGATGGCATTGACATGCTTGGGATCGGACGAAAAGGCCGCCCCGCGGTTCTGCCAGAGAATACCCGTATCGCCGACCACTACGCCGCTGCCCCAGTCGAAATACGTGCTCTGCAAGACGCTGACGCTGCCGCCCTCTGCGTCGGTTGCGGCAAAGAACACGGTGTCGCCGCTGCGAAAGGGCGCCGGCCATTCGAGCGCTCGTGCTGGATCAATGGAGGCTGCCGCCTGCGCAAGACGCTGCGTGCTCAGCCATTCCTCCACCGGCTGCGGCACGACATCGGGATCGGCAATGCCGCCGCGGTCGAGGAAGGCGCGTTTGACTGCTTCGACGCAGAGATGGAGATGATCGGCGCTGCCGGCCGTTTGGCTGGCAAGATCGAAATGGGCGAGAATGCCCATGATCGCCAGCGTCGACAGACCCTGTGTCGGCGGCGGAGGCGCAAGCAGCTCGAAACCGCGATACGAGAGACTGACGGGTGGCACTTCGCGCGTTCGGGTTGCCTTGAGATCGTCGCTGGTCAGCGGAGAGCCCGCGGCCTGCAGGCCCGCCGCAATCCTCGTGCCGAGTTCGCCTTCGTAGAATGAACGCGGCCCATCACGGGCAATCAGCGACAGCGATAGCGCCAAATTCTCCTGCCGGAACAGGCTGCCGGTTTTCAGCGCCGCGCCATCCGGCATGAAAAGTGCGGCAAAACCCGGCCAGCCGGTTGCCTCCGCCTCCCGGAAGGCAAGCCAGAAGCTCTGCGAGCGCGTAACAGGAAATCCCTCTTCGGCATGACGGATCGCATCGGCAAGCAAGACGGGGAAATCGATCTTTCCGCCCCAGTGCCGCGCGGAATAGTCATGGGCGTGCCGCCAGCTATCGACGGCGCAGGCCGAGGTCAGCGCCGAAAGCGGTCCGCGCAGCGGAATGCTGCCGTCGAAATCCGGCAATTTGCGCGCCGCCTGGCCGATGCCGAGAAAACATGTTTTCCTCCCGCTGCGATCGGCAACGATCCAGACGGAATCGCCGCCAAGACCGCAGAAATGCGGGTAGACGACGGCAATCGTGCTGCCGATCGCAATCGCAGCCTCAAGCGCATTGCCGCCGGCCCGCAGGATCGCGGCACCCGCCTCGCTCGCCAGCGCATGCGGGCTTGTTACCATGCCGCCGCGCCTGACTGCTTCTCTAGTGGAATCCCGTTCCGCCGGTGTCGTCACGCTATCAAATCCCACTCGGTCTGTGGCCTGTAAAGCGCACGATAGGTCTGATAACCCCGATCATAAACCGCTGCATTGTCGGGATTGGGGAGGATCCTGTCACCCTGGCCGACAAAGGCGGTCACACCGGACCAATCCTCGGTCAACCCCGCACCGATCGCCGCGGCCCAGGCGACACCGAGGCAGGAGCCGGGATGGCCGGTGAGACCCTGCAGTGGCTGCTGCAGCACGTCCGAAACGATCTGCATCCAGATACGGCTCTGCGATCCCCCGTCGGAAACGATGAAACGCGTCGTCGGATGGCCGATGTCGTTCAGCACGTCGATATGATGGCGCAGCGCATAGGCATAGGCTTCGAGCATCGCCCGCCAGAGATGGCCAATATGATGCGACAGCGTCAAGCCCTTGATGAGGCCGCGCGCACCGGCATCATGGATCGGCGTCTTCTCGCCGAGGAAGTAAGGCAGGATCGTCAGCCCGTCCGCGCCGGGCGCGCATGCCGCCGCCAGCCGATCGAGATAGTGGTGCACGGAAATTCCCTCCGCCTTTGCCGCGATCTCCTCGCGTCCGGCAAAGGTGCTGATGAACCAGTTGAGCGCCGAGCCGCCGGTCGACATGCAGCCGTTCGGCATATACAGCCCCGGAACCAGATGATAATCGAGAAACATGCGACGATCGGGCCGCACGACATCCGTTGCCGTCAGGATATCGACGGCACCCCCGAATTTCAGCAGCACGTCGCCCGCCTTGTTGATCCCCGCGCCGAAGGCCGAGGCGATCATGTCGGCCGCCCCGCCGATAACAGGCGTTCCGGGTGCGAGCCCCGTCGCCTTGGCCGCCTCATCGGTCAGATGGCCAAGCACCTCATGCGAAGCGGCCTTCCTCGGAATGGCGTGCCGGCGAACTCTGGCAAGCCCGATCAGTTCGTCATCGAGCTTGCCGGTGTTGATATCGACGAAGCCCGCTTCCAGCGCCCAGTTCTGTTCGATCGCCTTTTCGCCGGTCAGTTTCCAGTTGATGAAATCATAAGACCCCATGACTGTGGCAATGCGCTCGAAGACCGCGGGCTCATGCCGGGCGATCCAGCGCAGCTTCGCCGTCACCAGCTGCTGGTTGATGCCGTTTCCTGCCTTCGCGAGAAAATCCGACTCATCCCACTCGGCCTTAAGTTCCTCGACCTCCTCACCGCAACGCCCGTCGCTCTGCTGGATGCTCGGCCTCAGCACGTCGCCGGCGTCATCGAGCAACACGACGGCCGGCAGCATGCCGGTTACGCCGACGGCCGAGATTTGCCCGGCCTCGATCCCGGTCGTTGCAATCAGTTCCCTGGTGATCTCACAGACATTCACCCACCATTCCGCCGGGTCTTCCTCGGCCCAGCCGTGCTGCGGCGAATGAAGCGTCGACGGCCGTGAGGTGAGCCCGAGCACGCGGTTCGGCAGCTCGATCAAGATGCCGATGGTGGAGGTGGTGCCGATATCGAGGCCGAGCGTGATGGACATGGCGGCTCCTCTCGTTCAGCGCAGCGCCTCGACGATCTCCATGAAGCGCTTTACCCGGTCGCCGTCGACCGGGTTCCAGGTATTACCGTCCACCTTGAAATGCGTACCGATGATGACGCCGCTGGCAACGCTCAATATGTCGCGCACATTATCCTTGTTGACGCCGGTATTGGCAAAGACAGGGACATCCCTGACTGTCTCGCAGACACGCCTGAGGTCCGATTGATCGACCTCCTGTCCGGTCAGTGGTCCCGAAACCAGGATGGCATCGGCGAGCGACGAGAACACGGCACTCTTCGCCCTGAGTTCGATCGGGCGCTGGTCCAGCGAATGGGCAAATTCCGCGTTGATGTTGAAGAGCATCTTCATCTCGTCGCGGCCGAGGCTATGTCGCAGCCGTGCCGCCTTAGCGCAATCCGGCTGCCAGATGCCCATGTCGGAGGCGAAGACGCCGGTGAAGATCTCGCGAACGAAGCTCGCGCCCGTCACTGCGCCGATCGCAACGCTTGCCGAGGGATCCCAGAGATAGTTGACGCCGAACGGCACTGTCAGTTGCGGTTTCACCCGCTCGACGATCGCTGTCATCGCCGCTAGCCCCTCCGGCGGCGCCTGGAAGACGTAAGGCCGGTCGTTCTCGTTGCCGAGCATGATGGCGTCGACGCCGCCCGCCTGCAGCTTCTCGATATCGGAAAGCACGTCGTCGACGAGCTTGTTCACACCGGCGGCGGCGTCATAGGCGGGCGAGCCGGGCAGGGCTCCGATATGCGCCATGGCGATGACCGCCTTCTTCTTGACGCCAAAAAAGTCGAAGACCATGCGGGAACTCCCTGAAGCGAAATCGAGTGGAACAGTCATCCGCCGGGGGACGGATGCGGGAAAGGGCAAATCAAAGCAGCGGCTGCTCCTCGGGCGCGATGCGCACAACGACCCCAGCGGCGGCGAGCGCATCGGCAAGATCGGCCGGCGGCATCGCATCGGTGATCAGCATGTCGAATTGCTGCAGCGGCGCGATATGCACCAGCGACATCCGCTTGAACTTGGTGGAATCGCAAAGCACCACCTTCTGCGTCGCGCGGCGCAGATAGACCCGCTTCATGTCGGTGTCCTCGAAGGAATAGTCGTAAATTCCCTGCGCCGTAATCCCGGACACGCCAACGAAGGCGATGTCGAACCAGAGTTCCTCGAATTGCGAAACGGCCGATTGGCTGCTGATCGCCATTTCCTCGCCGCGCATGCGCCCGCCGGGCAGATAGACTTCGCCGAAGCCGGTGCCGAGCTGCATGGCATTGCGTACGCTGTTGGTGAAGATCTTCGTATGCTGCTGGTTGAGCAGCAGGCCGGACAGCAGATAGGTGGTGGTACCAACGTCGAGCGCCAGGGTTCGCGCGCCGGCAGCGACGCCTGCCGCCGCCATCGCGATCGTCCGCTTCGAGGCGGCATTGCGCGTCAGCCGGGATTCGAAGGTCGGCTCCTCGCGATCGACCGTTTCGCTGGCGATCGGCTCGAAGGCCTTGCCGCTGCGCACCGCCCCGCCGTGCGTGCGCACCAGCCTGCCGTCCTTTTCGAGTTCGATCAGATCGCGGCGGACGGTCATTTCGGAAACGGCAAGCTGGGAGGCGACATCGCTGACGGAGACCGCGCCTTTGCGGGCCAGTGTCTCCAGGATGCGCGCATGCCGCACCTGGGCCAGAACCTTCGGTTTTTCCGCTGCGGCGACCATCTGCTGTTCCGCGTCCATGATACCGTTCTCATCCTCCCGCCGTCGCAACTCGTGGCTACGATTGTCTGATTGTTGCTCCCTATGTATCGAAAGATTCGAACAAATTCAAACATAAATTTTTCTTGTTGTGTATGATTTTGTTGTTATATGATCGGTGATGTTTCCAGTCAATGAGGGCGAACATGCAGTCTCCGAGCTTTCCAGAACTATCCGGCAAGCGTGCGATCGTAACCGGCGGGGCGACGGGGATAGGGCGCGCGATCGCGACCGCGCTCTCCCGCCAGTCGATCCAGGTGGCGATCTGCGACATCAACCTGGCGGCCGCCGAACAGACGGCGGCCGAGATCGGCAACGGCGCCACTGCCTATGCGATCGACGTTCGCAAGCGCGCCTCCGTCGAGGCGACCTTTTCCGAGGTCGTGGAGAAGACGGGCGGTTACGAGATCCTCTGCGCCAATGCCGGCGTCTCCACGATGCAGCATGCGCTGGAACTGACCGACGAGGAGTGGGACTATAATTTCGACGTCAACATTCGCGGCATCTTCCTGACCAACCAGATTGCCGCCCGGCGCTTTACGAGCACCGGTACCGGCGTCATTGTCAACACCGCCTCGATTGCCGCAAAGATCGGCGCACCGTTGCTGGCTCATTATTCCGCCAGCAAGTTTGCAGTGCTCGGCTGGACGCAGGCGCTTGCCCGCGAGCTCGCGGCTTCAGGCATTCGCGTCAACGCCGTCTGCCCCGGTTTCGTCAAGACCGGCATGCAGGAGCGCGAGATCGCCTGGGAGGCGAGCCTGCGCGGCGTCACGCCCGAACGCGTCGTTGCGGATTATATCGCCCAGACGCCGCTCGGCCGGCTGGAAACGCCTGAAGACGTGGCCGATGTCGTCGTTTTCCTCTGCTCGAATTCGGCCCGCTTCATGACCGGGCAGGGCGTCAACGTCACCGGCGGCGTCTACACGACCTGACCCGTCCAGGACCTGCAACAGGCCTCCCGTTCAGCAAGGAAAGAGCATGGCTGAAATCGTCTTCGACCAGATCAGCAAGAGTTACGGCGATGGTTATGCGGCGATCCGCAACCTGAACATGGCCATCCGCGACGGCGAATTCCTGGTCCTCGTCGGCCCCTCCGGCTGCGGCAAGTCGACGGCGTTGCGTATGATCGCCGGCCTCGAGGAGATCACCGACGGCCGCCTGACGATCAACGGCGCCGTCGTCAACGATCTTGCCCCGCGCGATCGCGATGTCGCCATGGTCTTCCAGTCCTACGCGCTTTACCCGCATCTGACGGTGGCCGAGAATATCGGCTTCGGCCTTCGCGTCCGCGGCCTCGACAGGGCCGACATCGCTCACAAGGTGCAGGAGACGGCAAAGCTCCTGGAGCTCGAGGACTATCTCGCCCGCAAGCCCGCCCAACTCTCCGGCGGCCAGCGCCAGCGCGTCGCCATGGGCCGGGCGCTCGCCCGCAGCCCTCAGGCCTTCCTGATGGACGAGCCGCTTTCCAACCTCGATGCTCGCCTGCGCGGCCAGATGCGCGCCGAAATCGCCCGCATGCAGAAGATGTCGGGCATCACCACGGTCTATGTCACCCACGACCAGGTCGAAGCCATGACCATGGGCGATCGCGTCGCCGTCATGAAAAGCGGCGTCCTGCAGCAGCTCGGCACGCCGCGCAGCCTCTATGATCAGCCGGCCAATCTGTTCGTCGCGAGTTTCATGGGCTCGCCAGCGATGAACCTGCTGGCGACCGATCTCTTCGCGACGGAGAACGGCCCCGAGGCCCGCTTCGGCCAGGCCTCCATCCTTTTTTCGGGCGAGGTGCTCGCCGAGCGGCCGCGCATCGCCTCCGCCGTCGGGCGTGCCGTTGTGCTCGGCATCCGACCGGAAGCATTCCAGCCGGTCGACGCAGGCGGTCTCACTGGAACCGTTGCCTTCGTCGAGGATCTCGGTGCCAACCTGCTTGTTCATGTCGATGTCGAGGCCGCCGACCGGCTGAAATCGCTTTCGGCCGAAGAGGACGACGTGACGCTATCTGCCCCGCGCCTGCGCCTCATCATTGACGCCACCCGCCGCGTCAAGATCGGCGAGCGCCTGTCGCTTGCCGCCGACCCCGCCCGCGTCCACGTCTTCGATGCCGCGACCGAAGCGGCGATCCGCGCTTGAGCGCATCGTCTCTTTAGTGAATGCCTTTTGTCAGGCCCTGCACGAAATAACGGTTGAGGAAGAGCACGATCAGTACGATCGGAATCGTCGAAAAATGCGCCAGCGCGCCGAGTGTGCCCCAGGTGATGTCCTTCGTGCCATAGGCTGAAAGCAGCGCCACCGAGATCGGCTTGGAATCGAGCCGGGTGAGAAACATCGGATAGAGGAAGTCGTTCCAGGAAAACATCAGGCAGAACAGCGTGGAGGCGACGACGCCTGAGCGCACCGCCGGCAGCGCCACGCGCCAGAAGGAGCCGAACAGCGTACATCCATCCGTTAGTGCCGCCTCTTCCAGCTCCTTCGGCAGGCTGCGGAAATAGGAAAACATCATCCAGGTGACGAAGGCCGAATTCAGCATCGCGTTGATGAGCACGACGGCGACCCAACTGCCGAGCAGCCCGATATCGCGCATCATCAGATAGAAGGGGATCAGCGCCGCCACTGCCGGCACCATGCGGATTGCCATGAAGAAATAGGCAACCGCAATGGCATAGCGGCTGGTCGAGCGTGCAAGCGCATAGCCTGCCGGCACGCCGAGCAGCAGCGACAGGATCACCGAACCGCTGGCGATCAGCAGGCTTGACGATACGAGGCTCCAGACGTCGAACAGGCGGAAGACCGTCGCGAACTGCTCGAGGGTCGGTGTAAAAGTCAGTTTTGGCGGGATCGAGAAGATGTCGCGCGACGGCTTGTAGGCAGTCGAGGCCAGCCACAGGAAGGGCAGCAGGAAAAAGGCGAGCATGACAAGGATGAAGGCGCGCTCGCCGATGCGGCTGAGGGTGCGTGTGCTCATCGCCCGTTCGCCTTTCTGTCCGCCTTGCGGATCAACAGGATGAAGCCTGCCGCGATTACGGCGATGCAGATCAGTGTCAGGTTGGAGATCGCCGAGGCGCGGCCGATATTGAAGAATTCCAGACCCTGCTTCACCGCATGCAGCATCAGCGTGTTGGTCGCGTTGCCCGGCCCGCCGCCCGTCGTCACGTAAACGCTGTCGAAGATGCGGAAGGCATCGATGGTGCGCAGCGTCAGCGCCAGCAGGATTGAAGGCAACATCAGCGGAATGACGATGATCCTCAGCCGCTGCAGCGCCGTTGCCCCATCCACTTCCGATGCCTCGAGAATATCGCCCGGCAGCGCTTTCAGGCCAGCAAGCAGGATCAGCGCCACCAGCGGCGTCCATTCCCATATGTCGACGAAGATAAGGGTCGCCAGCGCCGAACTCGGATTGGCAAAAAGCCCACGCGGATCGGAAAGCCCGAACTCGGCGAGATAATAGCCGACAAGCCCGTAATCGGCGAGCAGCAGCGCCCGGAAGATCAGTCCGACCACCAGCGGCGTGATCGTCACCGGTATCAGGATCAGCGCCAGGCAGATCCGGTTGAAGCGGTCATCGCGCCAGAGCGCCAGCGCAATGGCAAAGCCGAGCAGCAGTTCGACAGTCACAGCGCCGACCGTGAAGATGACGGTATTGACGAAGGCCCCGCGTGTCACCGGGTCGGAGAGAAGGTCGATATAGTTGCCGAGGCCGACGAAATGCGTCCGCGCCGGCTTGAGCAGATTATATTCGTAGAGGCTGAACCAGATGCCCTGCGCCAGCGGCCAGACGCCGATGACGAGCACGTAGATGAAGGCCGGCAGCGTCATCAGGATGAAGAACAACCGCCTGCGCTCCAGATAGGAAACGCTCAAGGCCGGGGAGGGCTTCAGCGCGGAAGTGAGGGATAGGGTCACGTCATGTCCATCAGGTTCCTGGTTCGATGCGCGCTACCGGGATCGAGCCCGGGGCTCACCCGATCATGAAGCCTGAGGCGCATCGGATCAATGGTCTGGAAACGGTGGAGCCGCGACATAGGCCGCGGCCCCCGGGGAGGAAACCGTTTTGTTCTCAGAAGAGCTTTGCAGCGGCTTCCTGAGCGGCGTCGAGCGCCTTCTTGGGATCGGCATTGCCGACGAGCACGTCGTTGACGGCGGTGCCGAGCAGGTCCTGAATCTCTGGATATTGCGGGATGCGCGGACGATATTCGCCGTCACCATGCTCGAAGGTTTCGGCGATGACAGGCAGGAAGGGGAACTTCTTCAGCAGATCGGGATCGGTCATCTCGCTCTTGCGCAGGAAGCTGCCGGCGCCCATCATGTTGAATTCCTTGTGCACCGGCGGACTGACCAGCCACTTGATGAAGGCCCAGGCGGCTTCCTTCTGCGTATCCTTGATGCCGGCGTTGATCGCCATGCCCCAGCCGCCGATCCCATAGACCTTCGGCAGACCGGCGCCGCGGGGCGCCGTCGTGATCGCCACCTTGTCGACGATCTTGGAAATCGACGGATCATAATAGCCAGGCGCCCCGACCGACCATGTCTGCATGGTCGCGGCAATGCCCTGGCGGAAGCTTTCCTCGCGTCCGCCCCAGTCATAATTAACGGCGCCAGGAGGTGCCGCTTTCATGAAGAGGTCCTTATAGACGATCAGGCTCTTGATATTGGCTTCGGAATTCAGCGCCGGCTTGCCGTCGGAATCGAGGATCGAACCGCCCATCTCGGTATTGTACTGCATCCAGTCCTGGGCGACCGCCGGGCCTTTCTGGCCGTTGGCGACGAAGCCGTAGATCTTCTTGCTGGGGTCGGTCAGTTTGTAGGCGGCCTCGACCATTTCCTCCATCGTCGTCGGCGCCTTCAGGCCGGCGGCGTCGAAGAGATCCTTGCGATAGGCAAGCACGTTGGCATAACCGGCAAAGGGAAAGGCGACCTGCTTGTCTCCCCAGTGGCCAAGCGCGTTGAGAAGCGTCGGATAGATGTCGTCGAGCTTCAGTTCGGCGGCGTCGCGCTTCATCCACTCGGTGAGATCGACGGTGTATTTGTTTTCTGCATATTGGCCCGCCCAGACGATATCCATCGTCACCAGGTCGTAGCCGCCGGTGCCGCCGACGAAATCGGTCGTGGTCTTGGTCAGCAGCGAGCCGTAGTCGAGAATGTCGACCTTGACCGTGGCGCCCGTCTCCTCGGTGAACTTAGGGGCGATGGCAGCCAGAACAGCGGCGAACTGGTCGTTCTGCGAGGCAAGCGTGAGCGTGATGCCCTCATATTTCTTGTCGGCGCCGATGGCGGAGCCCACAAATGCGACCGAGACGAGGCCCGCGATCGCCAATTTTCGTGTGAGACTGTTGAGCGATTTCATTTTTGCTCCCCTTTTTTGATTGGCTTGAGGCACTATACATCAAACAAAATCGCACTCAAGCGCACTTGACAAAAAAGCACAAACATTAAAAATCACAAATTAGAACATATTCGCGCATAAATGTCCATATTTTGTGCGCGTTGCATAAAAAATAGCAGGGAGTCGATCATTCCCTGCGCGTCTATACTGTCCTGTCCAACGCGCATGAGCTGCACATTCATGACGACTACGCCCGATGAGCGCCTGAGAGAGCTGGAGCGCCGCGCCCATGATGAAATGGCGCGCATAGAAGCCCTCTGCGCCGACTGGCCGACGCTTGGCGATGACAACCGCGATCTCCATTCCGTCATGATCTGCGGTGCCGGCCTCTCCGGCCTGTCGATCGCCTTTGCCCTGAAGCGGCGCGGCATCAGGTCCGTTCATGTGATCGATCAGAGCGAGGAAGGCCGCGAAGGCCCCTGGATCACCTGCGCCCGCATGCAGACATTGCGTTCGCCGAAATATCTCTCAGGCCCGGATCTCGGCATCCCGAGCCTGACGCTGCGTTCCTGGTACGAGGCGCTTAATGGCGCTGACGCCTGGGAAGCGCTCGACAAGATCAGCCGCCAAGACTGGATGGCCTATCTCGTCTGGTTTCGAAGGACCGTCGGCATCGACGTCGAAAACGACACGACGCTTTCCTCGATCAATCAGGCGGAAGGCGGACTTGCTGTCACGCTGTCAAAGGCTGACGGCACCAGCCGCACGGTCACCTGCCGCCAACTGGTGATGGCGACCGGCATCGACGGCTGCGGCGGCCCGCGCATACCGGCTATGGTCAAGGCGCTGCCGAAATCCGCCTGGACGCACAGCAACGAGCCGATAGCGATCGATTTCCTCAAGGGCAGGGATGTCGCGATCCTTGGCGGCGGCACGTCGAGCTTCGACTGGGCGGTGGCGGCGCTCGAAACCGGCGCCCGAGAGGTAACGATGTTTGCGCGGAGCACCGATATGCCGCGTACCGAGGTTCTCGCCTGGACAAATTTCCCCGGCTTTCTCGGCCATTTCGCCGACTTGTCGGATCTGGAGCGCTGGCGGTTCGCCCATCTCTACTTCAATTTCAAGGTGCCGCCGACCCAGGAGCAATATGACCGGGCCTGCCGCCACCCCGGTTTCACCATGCAGCTCGGCTGTGGCGTCCGCGAACTCTCGATGGACGGCGGCAGGATCAGGCTGACGACCGCAAATGGTAGCCACTATGCCGATCATCTCCTGCTCGGCACCGGTTACGAGATTAATTTCGCGCTCAGGCCCGAGCTTGCCGGCCTCGTCGACGCCGCAGCGTTTTGGAAAGACCGTTTCGAGCCGCCGCAGGGGGAGGAGAACGCCATGCTTGCCGACTATCCCTATCTCGGGCCCGGTTTCGAACTCACGCCCAGGCATGCCGAAGCCGGCTGGGTCTCGCGCATCCATATGTTCAATGCCGGCGCGCTGGCGAGCCTCGGCCCGGTCAGCAATGGCGTCACCGGTCTCAAATACGGCGTGCCGCGCATCGTCAGCGCCTTGGTGAAAGCGCTGTTCATCGAGGACTCCAACCGGTATCTTCAAGCATTGGCCGCCTATGACGAACCGCATTTCGATCCTGGCATAGACGAGGACGTCACGACATCAAGGGAGGTTTTGGCATGAGACAGGCTGCCGCCGTTCAATTATCGGGATTGGAGGCCGTCCTTTTGCGGGCACGCGAGGATAGCGTCGAATTTCCCTATCTGTTGGCCAACCACGTTCCGATGGTGCTGATCGCGCTCGATCGCCTCGGCGCCTCGGCGGAGCGGCTGGAACAATGGTACGAGCAGTATCGCGAGAGCCATGCACTTCCGCTGATGCCGCCGCCGGTTGCCCCGATTATCAGGGCGGACTGGGCCGAGGCGCTTGGCGATCGTACGCGCGAGGCGGATTACCGCGCCTTCTTCATCGCCGAAACCCGCCGGCTCGGCATCGATGCGGTCATCCGCACCTATTTGCCCGCCATGGTGAATGGCCTTGCAGGCAGCGCCACGCATCCGCTGATGCGCCTTGCCTATGGTGTGCTCAAGAAGGATGACCAGGAGGTTGGCACTGCGCTCGGCTATTGGGCGGCCTGCTATCTGCCGCTGCCATCCGCCACCGGTGCCGCGCCCGATACGGATGATCCGGGGAGCGTGCTTGCCGATGTCGGCAATATCGAAGGCATCCGCGATTATGAGCCGGAAACCGATCTGCTCTGGCATAATATCCGCGCCGTCGCCGCACTTCCGGGCTTCCGCCCCGTTATCGACCGCCTTGCCTTCAATGCCGATACGCCGCGCCGTATGGCCGCGACCTCGCTTGCCCTCTTTGCCGGAACCATGGATTTCACCGCACTCCATTCCGTCACCGGCATGCACTGGCTGCGCCTCGTCTCTCCGCACCTCGAAAATGCCGAGCCTTTCTACCGCGCCTTCTGGCAGGTGATCGCCTCGCTGGTGCCGAAGATCGGTTTTCCAGCACTCCCCACCGCCGAGGCGCTGGAAGAAATGCGCAGCCGACAGGCGCCCGCCTGGGCGGAGATCAAACGCGCCGCGGTATCCTCCGACGACGAACACGATGTCAGCTTGGTTTTTTCCGCCCTGCAGGAGGAAGAGGTGTGGAAGGATCCACTCTATCGCGTCGTCGCGGCGCGCCGGGTCGGGCTGATTGCATAGCGGATGATGGAAGAATTGATGACGCCGAGCCTCGCAGTCGAAAACGCCAGGACCGAAGCCGGCGAGATCGTCTCGCTCGTCCTGAACAATGACCGGATCGCCGCGATCGGCCTACATGCGGCCGCCGGCATCGACCTCGCAGTGCCGCGTTTCGATGCTGCCGGCGGCCTGCTCTGCCTTCCCTTCGTCGATGGCCATATTCATCTCGACAAGACGTTGATCGGCCTGCCGTTCATCCCGCATATTCCGGGCGACACGGTCGCCAGGCGCATCGAGGCAGAAAAATCCCTGCGGCGCACGGTGGCCCTGTCGGTCGAAGCCCGCGGCGGCGCCCTGCTGGAGAAGCTTGCAGCCTACGGTACTCTCTCCGTTCGCAGCCATGTCGACATCGATACCGAAGTCGGCCTGAAAGGCCTCGAGGCCGTGCTCTCGCTGAAGCAGAGCCATGGCCACCTCGTCGATATCCAGACCGTTGCCTTCCCGCAATCCGGCGTGCTGCGCAATCCCGGCACGGCCGGGCTGCTCGATGCGGCCATCGCCGCCGGCGCCGATCTCGTCGGCGGCCTCGATCCCGCCGGCATCGACAACGACGTGACCGGCCATCTCGATGCGATCTTTTCAGTCGCAGCCAAATACGGCGTTGGGCTCGATATTCACCTGCATGACGGCGGTGCACTCGGCGCCTTCGAACTTCGCCAGATCGCCGATCGCACGGCAGCACTCGGCCTCGAAGGTAAGGTGGTCGTCAGCCACGCTTTCTGCCTCGGCGAGTTGGACGATGCCGAATTCGGCCGCACTGCCGCCGCACTCGCCAGATCGGGCGTGGCGATCATGACCAGCGCGCCAGGAGCCGTGCCGATGCCACCGGTCAAGCGGCTTGCCGCAGCCGGCGTCCGGCTCTTCTGCGCCAACGACAATATCCGCGACGCCTGGTCGCCGTTCGGCAATGGCGACATGCTGGAGCGTGTCGGGATCCTCTGCGATCGCCAGGATTTCCGTTCGGATGAGGATCTGGCGGCGGCTTTCCGCCTGGCCACTCAAGCGCCGGCCGAAATCCTCGGCCGTCCGGTCGAGCCGCTTCAGGCCGGCTCGCGTGCCGATTTTGTCATCCTGCCCGCCGCGTCGCTGGCAGAAGCCGTCGCTGCCCGTCCCCTCGATCGCATCGTCTTTCGCGGCGGCACTATTATCGCCCGCGGGGGGCGGCTGGTCGTCTGATTTTTCCATCAATGTATGGCGCATGGGAGCACCGCAGATGAAGGGCCGACTTTGGATCCAATCGCCGCTCGCCATCATGGCAGAAGGCGCCGAAGGAGGCATCGTCATCGAGAATGGCCGCATCGTCGAGCTGGTCGCGGCTGGACGGCAGCCTGCGACCCCCGTCGATGCACACTTCGACGCCGGCCGGCATGTCGTCATTCCCGGTCTCGTCAACACCCATCACCATATGTTCCAGACGCTGACGCGCGCCCATCCGGCCGCGATCAACAAGTCGCTCTGGCCGTGGATCCGCGCGCTCTATCCGATCTGGGCAAGACACATGACGCCCGAAGCCTTCCGTCTTGCCGTCCGTCTCGCGCTGACCGAGCTCCTCCTCTCCGGCTGCACCACCACCTCCGACCACCACTATCTCTATGCCGCCGGTCTCGAAGACGCGATGGATGTCGAAGCCGAGGAGGCGGCTCGCCTTGGCATGCGCATCACGCTGACGCGGGGCAGTCTCAATATCAAGGACCAGCAAGGCGTGATTTCGCCCGCCAATGTCGTGCAGGACGATGACGTGATCCTCGCCGACAGCGAGCGTGTGCTCCGGCATTATCACGACCGCTCCGAAGGGGCGATGACGCAGGTTGCGCTCGCCCCATGTGCTCCGTTCGACGTCACGCTGGAGCTGATGCGCGAAACGGCGGCACTGGCGGAACGCTACGATTGCCGTCTTCATACCCATCTGGTCGAGACCAGGGCGGAAGCAGAATTCTGCCGCAGCAAATTCGCCTGCACGCCGGTGGAATATCTCGACCGCTGCAACTGGCTGAGTGCCCGCACTTGGCTCGCTCACGGCATTCATTTCGACGATGCCGAGATCGTCGAACTCGGCCGGCACGGCGTCGGCATCTGCCATTGCCCGACATCCAACATGGTGCTTGCATCAGGCATGTGCCGCACCTGCGAGCTGGAAGCCGCAGGAGTGCCAGTCGGCCTTGGCGTCGACGGCTCGGCTTCCAATGACAATTCCAACCTGATGGAAAGCGTGCGCCATGCCTTGATGCTGAACCGCCTGACCTATGGCGCCGAAGCCGTTACCCATCTCGACGCGCTGCGTTGGGGAACCGCTGGCTCGGCAAGGCTGCTCGGTCGCGACGACATCGGGATCATCGCGCCGGGCCGCCAGGCGGACCTGGCCTTCTACAAGCTCGACGAATTGCGTTTCTCCGGTGCCGGCGATCCGCTGGCAGCCCTGGTGCTCTGCGGCGCCACCACGGCTGATCGCGTCATGATCGCAGGCGAATGGCGCGTCACTGACAGCATGCCGGAGGGTGTCGATATCGAGGCGCTGATCGCCGATCACAACCGCGTCGCCCGCAATTTCCTTCTGTCGGTCTGAGGAGGCCCCATGGCGATCGATTTCGTCGTCCGGAATGTCCGTATGGCCGGCTTGACCGAACCGACCGACATCGCATTCGAGGCAGGCCGCGTCGCGGCAATCGCACCTGGTTTCGTCTGCGATGCGCCGCACCATGATGCCGGGGGGAAATTCGCCTGCGCCGGCCTGATCGAGACCCATATCCACCTCGACAAGGCCGGCATCATCAGCCGCTGCAATCTCTGCACCGGGACACTCGCGGAGGCCGTCAGCGAGACCTCGAGGGCCAAGGCGGCCTTCACCGAAGAAGATGTCTATGCCCGCGCTGCCGCGGTCATCGAAAAGGCGGTCGTCAACGGCACAACCCACCTGCGCACCTTCGTTGAGATCGACCCGCGCGCCGGCTTCCGCTCCTTTGAGGCGATCAGAAAATTGAAGGCTGACTATACCAGCCTCATCGACATCGAAATCTGCGCCTTTGCCCAGGAGGGCCTGACGAACGACCCCGGCACTGAGGAGATGCTGGAACAGGCGATGAAAATGGGTGCCGATCTGGTGGGCGGCTGCCCCTACACCGATCCGGAGCCGGCCGAACACATCCGCCGCATCTTCGCACTTGCCATGCGCCACGACGTTGCCGTCGATTTCCACCTCGATTTCGACCTCGACCCCGCAGGCTCCAATCTCCCTGTCGTCGTAGCCGAGACCCTCGCTCGCCGCTACCAGGGGCGCGTCTCGGTTGGCCATGTCACCAAGCTCTCTGCTTTGCCGCCGGAAGAGCTGGAGCCGATCGGCCGCCGTCTTGCCGAGGCAGGCATCGCGTTGACCGTCCTACCGGCTACCGATCTATTCCTGACCGGCCGTGATTCGACCCATCTCGTCCCGCGCGGCGTGACACCCGCTCACCGGTTGGCAGCGCTCGGCGTCGTCGCGACCATCTCCACCAACAATGTCCTGAATCCGTTCACGCCGTTCGGCGACGTCAACCTGATGCGCATGGCCAATCTTTACGCCAACATCGCCCAGATCGGCACTCCCGATGGCCTCGACGGCGTCTTCGCCATGATCACGACACAGGCTGCCACCCTCCTGGGAAGAAAGGCTTACGGCATTGCGATCGGCAGCGCGGCAGATATCGTCCTGTTGGACGCTCCCTCGGCTGCCGATGCCGTCGCGACAATCGCGCCGGCGAGCGCCGGGTGGAAAAATGGTCGCCGGAGCTTCCTTCGCCCGCGGCCACGGCTTTTCCTGGACCAAGGCTAGGGATGGCCATCCCGCGGTTCGATCCCAGCTTCCCAAACATTAAGCATAGATTTGAAAGACAATTCCTGTGCTTGTCACAGGAATACAGTGCGCCCAGGTCCCCTAGCGCAGGGAGTTTCTTTCTTGCCGCAGAGTCATTCATGGCGCGGACGCGCTGTGGCTGGATTCCTGTGACAAGAACAGGAATGAGGGAGGAGAGGTGGCGGACCTATCCCTCCGCAACGCATCCACAGACGATCACAACCCTAAACACTTTCATTGGGGCTTGCATTGACCGCAAGCCCCACCTTTGTATTTGAGCCGATCACAACGCATCTCCGCGCCTGACGGCAATCCAGTCGCAGTTAGACCAACGCCTCATGCGACAAGCTCGAAAACGACGGCTCGAAGACGTCCTTCACGGCGACCGTGAAATCATGGCTCGTGGCGTTTCCGGCAGTGTCATAGGCTTCGGCGGTGAAAGTCAGGCTGTGGGTGCTTTCGTAGTCGATCGCCGACTTTGTCTGGATCTTGTTGCCGACGAGCTTGAAGATGCCGTCGGCATCATCCGTCAGCCGCCACTTCACCGCGCCGCCCTCCGGATCGACCGCCGAGAGAAGGCCGACCGAAGTGCCGATCACAACGTTTTCGCTGACTGACGTGCGCGAGAAGGCGAGCTTGATCGGCGCTTGGTTGGCAGGGGCTTCGTTGACGTCGAGGACGTTGATCGTGATGTCCTTTTCGACCGTTACCTTGCCGTCGGAGACAGCGACTTTGATCGTGTGCGACTTGCCGGTTTCGTAGTCCAATGCCTTCGAGGTGACGATGCGGTTGCCCTTTATCCGGAAGTGATCGTTCGCACCGTCGAGCAGCGTATAGGCGAGCGCATCGCCATCGGCGTCGCGCGCACTGAGCAGACCGACCGTGGTCCAGATCGGCGTATCTTCTGAGATCGCTGTTTTCGAGAGTTGGATATTGGTTGGCGCGCTGTTGCTGCCGTCGAGCTTGAACTTTTCCGTGGCGAAATCGTAGACGCCATCGGCAAAGCGTGCGAATTCGACGTCTGTCAGCGTATCCGTCCCTTCCGCGGCGCTCGTCAAAACGTGATCGCCATTGTTCAATGCGAAGGAATAATCGACGAAATTGCCAGAGAAGATCACGGTATCGATGCCGTCGCCGCCATTGACGGTGTCGTTGCCTGCGCCCCCGGTCAATTTGTCGTTGCCGGCCTCGCCATTGATGATGTCGTTGCCGCCATTGCCGTCGAAAATGTCGTTGCCGTCGGTGCCAAAAAACTCGTCGCCGCCATCGCCGGTCTTGACGTCAATGCCGGAGGCATAGCCGTGGATGAAAGATCCGCGATCTCCCAACTCGTCGGAAAGATCGAGGTGGGCATTGTCCGTCACTGCCAATGAGGGGTTAAAATTGGGGAACGGATCGGTCGACCAGACGATCTTATCAAAGCTTTCGAACTGCGCGCTTGAACCGGCAACCCAAGAGCCCATCGTTTCAAGGATTTCGATGTTCTTGATCGTCAGGCCCCGGAGTGACGGGGCTTGCAGCGTATCGATCCCGGCACCGCCATCGATCGTTCCGGAATTCAGTGAAGCGAATGTCTCCACGGTTATGGCATCGTCGCCGTCGCCCGCATCGATGTTAAAGACCGCAGGGGTAAAGCTGAAGCGGTCATCATCGGAGATCGTATCGTTGCCCGTGCCGCCTCTGATGACGTCATTTCCGACGTCGCCCCAAAGCATGTCATTGCCGTCCCCGCCATTCAGCGTGTCATTACCAACTCCGCCCTGGATCAGATCGCTTCCGGCGCCGCCGTTCAGCGTGTCTGCGCCATCACCACCATTGATGTTGTCGTTGCCTGCGCCCGTCGTGATCGTGTTGTCGCCGCTCGAGCCGGTCACATTCGCGGAAACCGAGCCCAGTTCGTCGGCCAGATCTGCCAGGCTGGAATCGGAGACGACCAGAGTGACGGGCGCGGAAGGATTGGCTTCGGACGAGCGGATGACGTCGTAAGCTTCGAATTCAACGCCGGTCTTGGTGATCGTTGCGCCGTTCGTGTCCAGAATATTCAAGGCCATATTAGACTTTCCAAAAAGATGCGTTGCATTCTATGAAAATGAGAAATCCTCAGTAGAACTGTTCTTGCAGCTTCAACGGACGACAACCTCCTGGGGATCTATGCCAATCCACGACTAAGTTTTCAATGCAAAATTGTGTCTTTTCATCGCCTTTTTAATGAAAAACTAAGGATGAAATACTGGAAACAAATTTTAATTTGAGAACTCAAAGCCATGGGTTGGTTTCGTAAATAGTATTATCTTTCATTTTCAGGTGGGTGCTCTCGCGAAAATTGTGCTTTCAGTGGGTTCTTCGGTAGTACTGCCTGAACAAGAGTGTTGGTGGCAACGCTTGCAGATCGCGTCGCCATGCGCTCCAACCTCGTCGATCTCAGCGCCGGATCGAGATCCGGGGTCATCGATGCCGTCGAGATCAGGCAGAAGGAAGAGGCAACGCTTGCCGAGCAGAACGGTCAGCGGGCCGAGGCGGAAACCGCGATCGTTACGGCAGCGAGCGAAGGTCTGAAAGCCATCAAGACCTTCGTCGCCGACAATGCCCAAAAACAAGCGGCAGCATCACGGGAGATCGACGAGAAGGAACAGCAGCTGGTCAAGGCGGCCAAGCGGCTGGAGTCGATGACGATCAAAAGCCCGATCAAAGGCATCGTCCAGACCTCCGACATCACCACGGTCGGCCAGGTGGTAACCGGGGGCGCCGAACTGATGCGGATCGTCCCGGACGACGCCTCTCTTGAGATCGAGGCCTATCTGCCGAACCGCGACATCGGCTTCGTCTCGCCGGGACAGCCTGCCGTCATCAAGATCGAGGCCTTTCCCTTCACCCGCTATGGCATTCTCAACGGCAAGGTTACCCGCGTTGCGACCGACGCCATTCCGGAACCGGATGCGCAGCAGCTGGAAGGCCAGCCGGCAAAGGAGCTGCAGAGCGTGATCCCGATCGGCAATGCGCAACGCGTCCAGAACCTGGTCTTCCCGGTTACCATCAAGCCCAATGTGGCAGGCATCGACATCGATGGTACGCGCGTTGCGCTTTCACCGGGCATGTCCGTCACCGTCGAGGTCAAGACCGGTAGCCGGCGGATCCTTGAATATCTCTACTCGCCGCTGGCCGAGATCGGATCGGAAGCGATGCAGGAAAGGTGAGAGCGCGACGAGATTTAGATTGGAAGTCGACCAAAGAGCGCAGAGAAACCGGATCCTGGGGGGAGCGGCACCGCGCTCACACATTGACTGATCGTCTTCGATGAATGTCACTCGGCCGTTGGCTGATCAAATGCATGGTCGTCGGTTCAGATCCCATCAACTGCCCGGACCTCGAATGACGAGCTCTGAGGTTCTGCTCACATCAAGAGCTGCACCATGTCTCCTTTCTCTCCGAAGCGGACATTAGGCACATATTGATTAGACGCTGCTGGCGGACGCTTATCTCAGGCATGGTTCATATCGCGCCGCTCTCGAACAAGCCTTCCAACAAGGCTCCGCTGAACTTTCTCTTATTCTGGGCACAGTCCAAAGGACGGAAAGATATAGCGCCGCCGCGCGGTGGCTCTACCTGAACACCCAGAGAAGGTTTATTAGGAAATTGAAGACGAAGGCCGTGCCGATGCCGAAAAGCTTTGCCCACAAGGGCGAGAGCCCGACCTGCTGCACGAGGATCAACGTCACGCAGACATTGATCGAGAGGCCGAGCAGCGCGCCGGTCAGGAACAGTGAAGCGCGCTTGCGGCTTATTGCCTGATTGAAGACATAGCGGCTGGTGACGCTGTAGTTGACGGCGGCCGCGATCAGCCAGCTTAATGTCGCCGAAAGGCCGAGGGGCACGCCAAACGCCAGCAGGCCACGAAACACCGCGAGGTCGACGAACGCAGCCAGACCTCCGGTGAACACATAGCGGATAGCCTTCGACAAGATCATCCGGACGCTTCCTCTGCCCGCAGCGGTGCGAACACCGGGTCCGAATAGCTCGAAAAGGTCAGCCAGCCCTCCCGCGCCCCGTTGGAGCGAATGAGCGGCAGGACACCGGCGCGGCGCGCCGCAAGGCCATCCCGCTCGGGCCTGTCGCCTATCAGAACGGTTTGCGCGGGGCCGACACCGGCGCGCTGCATCAGCATCTGCAGGCCGCGCGGATGAGGTTTCAGGATGCCGACACCGGCGTCGCTTGCGGCCAATACGTAGTCGGCCGACAATGTCATCCTCTGCAGCTTCTCGTCGGCAGGATAATCAGAATAGATCCCGATCGCCTTGTTCTGCCGTCTGAGCCCGGCAAACAATTCCACCAGCCCATCATACCGGCAGGATGCGATATAGGCGAGCGGACGGCGCCCGATCCATTCGCTGACGACAGCCTCGATCTTTTCGGCTGGCTGGCCGGTTCGCGCAACGATTCGCGCCATCAGGCTCGTCTGAAAATCTTCGATCTCCTCCTCGCCGATAGCTTCACGGAGGAAACGATATGCGCCTAGCACACGCAGATTGATCAGGCTGCCTCTCGCCACCGCATCAGCAAGCAACTCGCCGGCCATCCGAAGGCGCAGCCTCCGCTGGTTGTATAGCGTTCCGTCGACGTCGAAGACGACAAATCGGATAGTGCCCCAGTCGACATTGCTCGCGATCATCGGACGGTGATGTAGTGCTGCTCGGATAGAGTCACGAGAAGCGGAATGTCGACGAATGTGGTGAAGATGAAGGCCGCCACCAGGGCCGCGACGATCGCGATCAGGCCGGGCTCGCGGAACAGCTTTTCCGGTTTCTGCGCCGTAGAGCCCGATTTCGTCGCCATCACGAAATAGGCCGTGAATAGGGCAACGACGAAGGGCAGAACGAGCATGTACTCGATGCGATACTTGACCAGGAAGACGGACAGAAAGGCAATCGAAAACAGTGAATAGGCAATGCAGGAGGCGGTCAGCGAGACCTGCGTATACTGGGCGAAACTCGCCCGGTAGCGCGACAGCAGATCCTTGCCATGCGACCCGACGATCTCGTCATATTCCGACAAGCGCTTTGCCGCCATAAGGAACGCGCCGCCGAACCAGTAGGCCAGAATGATCGATCCCGGCGGGAGGCTCGTTGGGTCGATCATCGACCAGCCGATCACCAGGCGGATCGGATTATTGATCGATTCTGAGATGACGTCGAGATAGACCTTGTCCTTGCTTCTGATCGGATCGAGATTGTAGACGATTCCCTGAATCGCAAAGAGGCAGGCGACGAAGAACAGAAGCTTGCTCGAGAGGATGGCGCAGCCGAGGCCGACGATGAGCAACACGGTCCATTCGAGCTGAACCAGCCTGCCGTTCATCGCGCTTTGCACGGCGGACCGCTGCGATTTCGTCGGATGATGCCGGTCAAACTCGCGGTCGAACCACTCGTTAATGCAGTAGTTCGCGGATGCGATGCAGAGCGCGGTCGCAAGCCCGAGCACGATCGAGGATGCCAGGTCGTCGTTCCTGACCCCACGCAGAAGATAGGCGAGGATGATGCCGGGAACGATGAAGACGTGCTTCGTGCTGTGATCGAGCCGTGCAATGGCGATATAGTCGCGCAAGCCCGCTCGGCCTGGTGCGGTCACCCTGCGGTCACCCAAGCTTGTGTTCATGCCGGACGCCTCCTTCATCGTCAGACGGTCTATTTCCGATCACCGTCCAACAGATACACATCATAGGTTTCGAAATAATTCGCAGGGCCGAATTCGGCGAGCAGCATCGTCGTCGAAAGGAAATCGTCGATCTGTTGGCGCGAGGCATGGAAGGTCCAGTTGTAACCCTCCCGGTAAATCTGCTCCGGAACTATTCTCTTCAGCTTGTGCTGCATCAGGATTACCATTGGAGACCCGATCTGGGCGCGCAGGTCCCGAATTTGTGCTCGCGGGTCAGATATATTGGATTGTTGATGTAATATGGCAGGGCTTCGGCGAGATATTCCGGTTCGGCAGCGATGGTTGCCTTGGCGAGTTCAGGCCGGGAGCGGATGAGACGGTCGAGATCCGCACTGCTCTCGACCCTGCTGCCGCCAACAAGAGCCGCCTTCTTGAGCCCTAACGATACCTGTTGGCACGCCATGATCACTAGCAGCGCAGCCGAAGCGAACCATCGCATTCGAACGCAGTGCTTGTTTCCTGACAAGCAATCCGCGATCCGATCCCAACTGGTCCAGTAAAGCGACAGGCAGAAGCAGAACCAAACGAGCGCATGCCTTTCACCGCCGGCCGATGCCAGGTTGGAAATGAGCGAGAAGACGAGAAGCGAGATAAGGGCCGCGGCGAAGGCGGCGGGTCTCGCCAGAAGGCCGAGCATGGCATCGAAGAGGATGGGTGATCCGATCGGAATCGGCTTGGCCAGGAACAGGGCGCCGGGCGTCGTGCTTGCCGGGTTGAATAGCGCACTCAGGGCCAGTTCGACTGGCGAAGTCATCGAGAGATCGGCAACCGCGGCATCATTGAAGGTCGGCAGGATGGTGATGCCGCAGACCGCCAGTCCGGCCGTCACGATCACCGCGTTGACGAAAAAGTTGGTCTGGCGCGCTCTTCGAGCAGGTCCAGGAACCAGATGAGGATGAAGGCGCCGGTCATGATGGCGGCAATGACATTGGTATTGGCGAGAAGAAAGAACAGCCCGCTTATCAGATATCCCCGCGTCCGCCAGGCCTGGTAATTTGCGGTGATGACGAAGAGCAGCAGCGCAGATATCCCGTAGTTCCTGGCCATGACGGAATATTCATAGACGAAGTGACCTGCCTCTGCGAATTTCCTCCAGAATGGATTAGAGTCCGGCAACCGAGGTGATGCTTCAGAAAACGTCACTTAAAATAGATTGCTTATCCGGCTCCGAAGGAGCTCAACTTCTCCAGAAGCGCCTCCGAAATCTCGAACTGGCGTGCTGTTCCACGACCCATCGAATTCTTGACGATCGTCTCGTCCAACATCCCTCGTCTCACCAGAAGATCCACCGTCTCCTTGACTCCGCTGCGTGTCAGAGCCGTAATTTCCATAATGCTGGAAAGCGTTAGCTTCTGATGCACCTGGTTCATGCTGTAGAGGATCGTCATCATGCCGACCTGCTTCAACCGTGCCTGAGGCGTCTCGTCGTCAAGGGGGTGGTCGAGGATCTCATGCAGGATGAGCCCCGAGAAGGCGAGATTATGCCATTGGGTCTTGAGTGCTCTTGTCATGTCATTTTACTGTGTTATATAAATCAGTATAAATTGCTCTACAGGCAAGCCACCTTGTCCGCAATGGGATGTCCTTTGAAGGGTCGTGCTCATGAAAAATCTTCTGCTCAACTCAGTCGTCGCGGCCTGCTGCATATTGCCACCCTACCTTACTTCACCTGGCACGGCGCAAGCAAATGATTGGGGTTGCGAGGTTATCCTGTGCCTATCCAATCCCGGCGGCCCGACCGAGTTTGCGGAATGCCGGCCCCCGATCCAGAAACTGTGGCGGGAGCTTGCCGAGGGGCATTCGTTCCCGAGATGCAGCGGCGTCGGCTTCAGCAGCTCACGCCCCGGCTTTGACCCGTATTACTGCGAAACCGGATATCGGCTGGAAAGCGACTATGGTCCGCGCGGGCAAGAAACAACCTGCGTGTCGACAGCCCTCCAGCCGGTGAGCGATGCATTTTGCCCAAATGTTGGAGACGGCTACAATTTCAGGGACGGTTCGGTCCTGTCCCCACGATGGCAGCGGGAGGGTGGACACCGCCAGTGCATGGGCTACCCGACGGCCCGCCCGAACGTCAGATCGCAGCCCCACTATGTCGAGGTCACAATCGACGGGGCGGCGACGCAGCGGGTCTGGTACTGATCGATGGCCGTCACTTTCGTGGATCTCGCCCAGAACTGCGCACCCATGGTGGACGTCAGGACGCTCGCCGCTGTCATCAGTCTCGAGAGCCGTTTCAAGCCTTTCGCCATTCGTATCAACAGCGGTCCACCATTAGCCAGCCAACCCGCATCGAAGGCCGAGGCAATTGAGCTCTCGACCTCCCTCGTTGCCGATCGGCAGGACATTCAGATCGGTCTTGGCGGTATCGGCATGGAGGAGTTGCGAAAACTCAAGCTTTCGATTTCTGATGCGTTCGATCCCTGCCTGAACCTGAAGGCCACGGCCAGTCTGCTCGACGGCTACTATCGCCTGGCCTTGCGCGCCGGTGCTGATGCGACCCGAGCCGAGAACGTCATGCTTCAGTCCTATTACGGACGGGCCGATCCGTCTGTCGGCAGGATGGTCAAGTATGACGAGCAGGTCCGCCAGGAAATGGTCCGTCTGCCTTCCAACCTAGCGTCTGTCGCTATCGCCGAACCGCGCGAAGAAGCGCCTGTCGCGGAGCCGGCAGACCGCCGCGAAACGCTATCAGCCGGAAAACTCCTTTCCCAATCCGATGAAGCCGCATCGTGGGACGTCTTCAACGCCCGGCGGTCATCCCAGGTTCTCGTGTTTCAGAATGATCGATCGGAGCAAAGTGAATGATCTCGAAAAGAAACCTTCGCCCTGTCGCGGCCTCTCTCCTGATGGCGGCAGCCATCGTTGTCTGCCTGGTGGAACCAGCCTTCGCCCAGGCCGCCGGCGTCGAAACCGTTCTGCAGAACATCGTCACCATGCTGACCGGCAACATCGCCCGGCTGCTTGCGGTCATCGCCGTCATCATCATCTGCATTGCCTGGATGTTCGGCTACATGGATTTGCGCCGCGCCGGCTTCTGGATTATTGGCATCGGCGGGATCTTCGGCGCGACGGAGCTCGTTAATACCATTGTCGGGGGCTGACGATCATGTCGACAGCTGCCGGTATTGAGGAAGACACCCTGTTCCTTGCCTGCACCCGCCCGGCGATGATCGCCGGCGTGACGATGGAGGCGATGGGCGTGAATATCATGCTGACGACGATCCTCTACATCACGGCGGGATCGATCGCCTATGCGCTCGTCGGCGTCGTCTTTCATTTCATATTCCGGACGCTCGTCAAGCACGACCACAACATGTTCCGGATCCTGATCTCGTGGATCGAGACCCGCGGCCGATCGCGCAACACCGCCTATTGGGGCGGGGCGACGCTCTCGCCCCTGAAGCTCACCAGACGCTATGACGAAAGGGATTTGAGCCTTGCCTAGCATCGCAACGCTTCGCTCGCGTGAACTCGGGCCGGAAACCTTCATTCCGCACGTCCGTCACGTCGATGAGACAACGATCGCGCTCGAATCCAGGGCGGTGATGGTGATGCTCGCGCTTGATGGCATATCCTTCGAGACTGCCGATGTCCTGGATCTCAACAGCCTGCACCGCGACCTCAACACGCTCTATCGCAACATCGCCGACGAGCGCCTGGCGCTCTGGACACATGTTATTCGCCGTCGCGACAACGACTATCCGGATGGCGAGTTCGCCAATTCTTTCTCGCAGGGGCTGAATGCAAGATACCGCCAACGCATGATCGGCGAGGATCTGTTTCGAAACGATCTGTATCTGTCGCTCGTCTGGCATCCGGGCCGGGATCCCGCTGAAAAAGTCGCCAACTTTCTCTCCCGCCTGCGCAAGGCACGCCATGCCGACATCGAGCTTGATGAGGATGCCCTCAAGCACCTGAGGGACAAGGTATCCGATGTCACCGCGGGCCTGAAGCGTTTCGAGCCTCGTGTGCTCTCCGTCTACCAGGCGGACGGCATCCTGTTTTCCGAGCCGAGCGAGGTCCTGCACCAGATCGTCGGCGGCCGGCGAGAACGGGTTCCGTTGACGGAAGGCAGGATTTCTTCGGCGGTCTATTCCGATCGGGTGATCTTTGGACGAGAGACCGTCGAGATCCGTCATGAGGCCGACAGCCGCTATGCCGGCATATTCGGCTTCAAGGAATATCCGGCGACCACCCGCAGCGGCATGCTCGACGGCATCCTGACGGCGCCGTTCGAGCTGATCCTGACGCAGTCTTTCGCCTTCGCCTCGAAAGCCGATGCGCGCACGATCATGGGGCGCAAGCAAAACCAGATGGTCAGCGCCGGCGACAAGGCGGCGTCGCAGATCGAAGAACTCGGCGATGCCATGGACGAGCTGGAGTCAAACCGGTTTGTACTCGGCGAGCATCATCTTGCGCTGTCGGTCTTTGCGCCTTCAGTGAAGGAGCTCACCGACCATATGGCGAAGGCGCGAGCCTATCTGACCAATGGCGGCGCGGTCGTCGCGCGCGAGGATCTTGGGCTCGAAGCGGCCTGGTGGGGGCAGTTGCCAGGCAATTTCCGCTACCGGGCAAGATCCGGCGCCATCACCTCGCGAAATTTTGCAGCACTCTCTCCCTATCATTCCTATCCCACGGGCCAGAAGGACGGCAACGAATGGGGACCGGCAGTCGCCATGCTGAAGACTGCCTCCGGTTCGCCCTTCTATTTCAATTTTCACCACAGCGACCTTGGCAACACCTTCGTCTGCGGACCGTCGGGCACCGGCAAGACGGTGTTGTTGAACTTCATGCTGTCCCAGCTCGAGAAGCATGATCCGCATATGGTCTTCTTCGACAAGGATCGGGGAGCTGATCTGTTCGTTCGGGCGGCCGGCGGCACTTACCTACCGCTGAGGAATGGTGTCGCCACCGGCTGCGCGCCGTTGAAAGCACTCGAGCTCACGCCGGAAAACAAAGTCTTCCTCACACGCTGGATCGGCAAGCTGGTGGGAGCGGCGACGCGGGAATTGACCGTCACCGAGATGCGCGACATCGCCTCGGCCGTCGACGGTCTGGCGGACCTTCCTGTCGAGCGCCGCTCCATTGGCGCCTTGCGCACCTTCCTCAACAACGCCGATCCCGAGGGCATTGCGTCACGCTTACGGCGATGGGAGAGGGGAGGGGCGCTCGGCTGGGTGTTTGACAACGAGATCGACGACATCGGGATCGGCGCCAAATTCATTGGTTACGACATGACCGATTTCCTCGACAACGAGGAGATCCGCACGCCGTTGATGGCTTATCTGTTCTTTCGCATCGAGCAACTGATCGACGGGCGCCGCATCATCATCGTCATCGACGAGTTCTGGAAGGCGCTGCAGGACGAAGGTTTTCGCGATCTCGCCCAGAACAAGCTGAAGACGATCCGCAAACAGAACGGTCTGATGTTATTCGCGACCCAAAGCCCGCGCGATGCCATCGTCTCACCGATCGCCCACACGATCATCGAGCAGTGCCCGACCCAGATCTTCCTTCCCAATCCGCGGGGCGATCGTATCGACTATGTCGACGGGTTTAAACTGACGGAACGAGAGTTCGAGCTTGTCTCCCGCGAGCTTTCGGTCGAAAGCCGCCGCTTCATCGTCAAGCAGGGTCATAACAGCGTTGTCGCCGAATTGAACCTCAGGGGTTTCGATGACGAGCTCGACATCTTGTCCGGCCGCACCGTGAACGTCGAACGTGCCGAGGCGATCCGGGCGGAGGTCGGCGACCGGCTGGAAGACTGGCTACCGGTGTTTCAGCAAAGAAGGAGAACGGATTGATGGAAAGGGGCAGACTAAGGTGTGCACTCTTGATGGCAGCGCAGTTGCCTGTTGGGACGGCATTCGCACAGGGCATTCCGGTCATCGATGAGACGGCGATCGCCAAGCAAATCGAGAGCATCACCCAGCTAAAATCCCAGCTCGACACGCTCAATCAACAGCTTCAACAGGCGCAGCAGCTTTACGCATCACTGAACAAGATCACCAACATGGCCGATGTCGCCGATCTGCTGAACGACCCTTCGATCCGCAAGGCATTGCCGCAGGATTTCAAGGACATTGAAGGGTTGCTCAAGGGAGCGGGCACCGGTGTCTTCGGTACCTCCGCCTCGCAATTCCTCGAAGAGAATTCGACCTATCGCACCAACGCCAATGATTTCTATGCGCAGGAATTGGCCCGCGCCCAGAACCAGAATGCCGGCCAGATGAGCCTCGGCCAGCAGATGTACGATGCCGCCACCAAGCGCATCGACGGTATCGATCAACTGCGCCAGCAGATCTCGGGTGCTGCGGATGCCAAGGATATCGCCGATCTTCAGGCACGCTTGCAGGCCGAAACCGCTTTTCTGCAAACCGACGTGCTGCGCATGGAGGCTCTGCAGATGGTCCAGCAAGCACGGGTTCAGGTCGACGACCAGCGCAAGGCCGAGGATTGGCGCAAGCGCATGGATGCCATGGGAGCGGCGCTCAAATGAGACATCTCCTTCTTGGCATCATCATGCTGACCCTTTCTGGTTGCTTCGGCCAGGGAGACAAGACCTATACAGTCGACGAGCTCATGGCTGATGAGGCTCTTCTGGCAAAGATCATAAGCGAATGCCGCAACAACCCCGGCACGTTGCGCCAGACGCCCAATTGCCAAAACGCCGAGGCGGCGGACTGGAAGCTGCGACTTGAGCGTATGAAGACGTCGCTTGGGGGCTGAGCCATGTATCAGGTCTTCAGCTTCGTCGACGGCCAGTTCAAGTCGCCCCTGGAGACTTTCATCTCCTCGGGCACCTCAAACATCGCCAGCTGGGTGAGCGGCCCGCTCACCGCGGCACTGACGCTCTACGTCGTCCTTTATGGCTATCTTGTCCTGCGTGGCTCCGTCCAGGAGCCCATTCTCGAATTCGCCTTCCGGGCAATGAAGCTTGCGATCATCGTGATGCTGGTAAGGAATGCCAGCGAATATCAGACTTATGTCACCAACATTTTCTTCGAGACCCTGCCGCGCGAGATCTCCCAGGCGCTGAACTCCGGGACAGCACCGAGTGCCTCCACCTTCGACAGCCTGCTCGACAAGGGCCAGAAATGTGCTCGCGAAATCTGGTCGCGTGCCACGTGGCCCGTCGACATCGTCACCGGCATCGGCGGGATGATGGCCATCGCCGCGAGTTTCACCGTGGCGGCGATCGGCTATATCGTCTCGCTCTACGCCCGGCTGGCGCTCGCCATCGTGCTGGCGATCGGCCCAATCTTCATTGCGCTTGCGATGTTCCAGTCCACCCGTCGTTTCACCGAATCCTGGATCGGTCAGCTCGCCAATTTCGTCATTCTTCAGGTTCTGGTCGTTGCGATCGGGTCACTGTTGATCACCTGCATCGACACGACCTTCACGGCGATCGAAAGCTATACCGACGTCCTGATGCGCCCGGTTGCACTCTGCGCCATCTGCCTTGCCGCCCTCTACGTCTTCTACCAGCTGCCCGGCATTGCCTCCGCGCTCGCGGCAGGCGGGGCGTCCCTCACTTACGGCTATGGAGCTGCCAGAGACGCACACGAAAGCACGCTCTCCTGGGCAGCCTCCCATAGCGCCAGAGCGGTTGGACGAGGCGCCCGTTCTGTTGGGCGGCGTCTCAGATCTTGAGGGGCCGGATGACGGCCGCTCCCCCCACAAACAGTTCACAGGTTGCCCCCATATGATCCGCATCATCTTATCGCTTTTCCTTGCCGTCGACCTGGCGGGTTGCACCTCGATCTCCCACCCGCTTCCTAAATGTGACGGCTATTCCAGGCGTCCGCTGAACCGCTCCATGTGGCAGTGGGAAGACAAAAGCGCGGCCAAACCATCGACGTCGAATGCGGCTCCCGTGACCAATCCTGCTGCGTCCTATGTGGAGGAGCCGGCTTCCGTCACGCCGGCCGCCTTGGCGCATTTCGATGCTGTGGGTTCCTATCGGCCATGCGGGGAGCGGTGACATGGTGACGACGGACACCCTGAAGAGCTATTTCGAAAAGGCGCGCCGCTTCGATCAGGATCGGCTTGTCCAGGTGGAGCGGTCGGCGCGCATCGCCTGGTCCATCGCGATCGCCGCAAGCGTGCTTGCCGCCACCTCGATCGTCGCGGTTGCCGGCCTCACGCCCTTGAAGACGGTCGAGCCCTTCGTGGTTCGGGTCGATAATTCGACCGGCATCGTCGACGTCGTCTCCGCGCTGACCTCGACGGCCGGCAGCTATGACGAGGCGGTGACCAAGTATTTCGCCGCCAAATATGTGCGAGCGCGGGAGGCCTATGTCTGGAGCGAGGCCGAGGCGAATTTTCGAACGGTCGCCCTGCTGTCGACCCAGCCGGAGCAGACGCGTTTTGCGGCGATCTACCGAGGCGGCAATCCGGACTCTCCGCAGAATATCTATGGCCGCGGCGCGACGTCACGCATCAACGTCGTCTCGATCTCGCTGATCAACGCCAATGTCGTATCGGTGCGCTATACGAGGACCGTCACCCGCGGCGACGACGTCAGGACCACCCATTGGGTGGCAACGCTCACCTTCTCCTATGTCAACGCGCCGATGTCCTCGACCGACCGGCTGACCAATCCGCTTGGTTTTGCCGTCAGCGAATATCGCGCCGATCCGGAGGCCATCAATTGAAGCAGAGTTTCCTGATCGCCCTGACGCTGACCGCCGGCCTCTCCACGGCGGCGCTAGCACTCGATATCCCTCGCGGGGCATCCCAGGATAGCCGCGTCCGTTTCATCGACTACCAGCCCTACAACATCACGAAGATCGTCGGCACATTGCGGTCCTCGGTGCAGATAGAGTTCGCCGCCGATGAGGAAATTGCCCACGTCGCGCTCGGCAACAGCGTCGCATGGGAAGTGGCGCCGGCCGGCAACATCCTGTTCCTGAAACCCCGCGAAAACCAACCGGTGACCAACATCTCGGTGGTGACGACGAGACGCGACGGCTCGACACGCAGCTACCAGATGGAACTGACGGTGCGCGACGGCACCGTCGAGGCCGGGCAGAACACCTACTTTTATGTGAAGTATCGCTATCCCGCCGACGAAGCCGAACGCCGGAGGCTTGATGCCGCTGCTCGTGCGCAGGCAGCTCAAGCCGGCGATGCAGACAAGGTTCTTGCGCTTCACGAAGCCTATGGGCCACGCAACTGGCGCTATTCGGCGCAAGGATCGGCGGCACTCGAACCGCAGGCGGTCTACGACAACGGCAAGGTCACCACCTTCGCCTTTGCCGGCAACCAGGAAATGCCGGCGATCTACATGGAGAATTCCGACGGCAGCGAGAGCCTCGTGCCGAAGTCCGTCGAGAACAACCTGGTGCTGGTGCACGCGATCAGCCGCAAGTTCATCCTGCGCAGGGGAGGGGACGTGCTGTGCGTCTTCAACGAGGCCTATGATCGGATCGGCATCAATCCCGATACGAATACGACTTCACCCTCTGTCGAGCGTGTCGTCAAGACGCCGGCTACGGCAGGACAATAGGAGGACGTCATGGCCGAGGAAGACAACACCCAAATCCCGGGGGAGCGCGCGGAAACCTTGACCGGTCGCCGTCTCGACAACAATCCGATCCTGAAACGTGGCGCCGTCGCCGTTGCGATCATTGCCTTCGTCGCCTTTGCACTCTGGTCGATGCGTGGCCAGGATAAGTCGGCCGACGGCACCCAGCCCGAGCGCGTCGTCATCCGTCAAACATCGGATTTCGAACCGGCCAAAGAGCCGGTCCAACCGATCGCCGCGCCGTCGCTTGTACCGCTTCCGACACCCGCGATACCCGAGCAGGCGCCGGACGAAGACAAGCTTCTCGACGCTGCCCGCCGGGCGCCAGTTATAGCCTATGGCGGTGAGAAGTCGCCTCCGACCCGTCGTCAGGACGACGTCGCCAGTGCCGATGCTACTTCGAACTACCTTCCGCTTGGAAACAACCCAGGCAGCCTCAGTGCCCAGGCAGAAAACGAAGATCAGCGGTTCAACCGGATGCTGACACCGACGCAGTTACAGGGCTCGCGCGCCGGCACGCTTGGGAACCGGGACTTCATCGTCGCCATGGGGACGTCAATTCCCTGTGTCCTGGAGACGGCACTTTCCTCCGACCAACCCGGATTCACGAGCTGTGTCACCAACCGCGACGTCCTATCGGACAATGGCCGCGTCGTGTTGATGGAGAAAGGCACGCAGGTCGTCGGCGAATATCGCGGCGGCCTTCGCCGCGGCCAGAAACGCCTGTTTGTCCTCTGGAATCGGGCAAAGACCCCGAAGGGCGTGATCATCACCCTAGCGTCGCCAGCAACCGATGCCCTTGGGCGTGCGGGCGTGGATGGGTATGTCGACACGCACTGGTGGGAGCGCTTCGGTAGCGCAATCCTTTTGTCGATCGTCGGCGATGCGACCTCCTATGCCAACAGCCAACTTCAAGATAGCGATGTCGAGGCGCAGAATACCACCAGCGCCGGTCAGCAGGCCGCGGCCATCGCCGTCGAGCAGTCGATCAACATTCCGCCGACCCTCATGAAGCACCAGGGAGAGTTGGTGTCGATCTTTGTGGCGCGTGATCTCGATTTCTCAAGCGTCTATCGCCTTCGCGTAACGGAGCCGCGCAACCGGATCTACGATCGCGCTGTTCTCGGTGACTTCCGTCCGGCCCCAACCCTGGTTACGAAATAGGTCCGCCAATGACGGAAGGAACCGACTCCGGTGTCGTGCGCGAGTTGCTGGTACCGCTGGCGCCCTTTCTGCGCGACAAGTCCCTCTATGAGATCATCATCAACTGGCCGACTCAGGTGGTTACCGAGGGCACGGCCGGTTGGCAAACCCACGATCTGCCGGAGCTGTCCTTCGACAAACTGATGCGTCTGGCGAGGGCTGTTGCCAGCTATTCCAATCAATCGATCGACGAAACCCGGCCCATTCTCTCGGCAACGCTGCCCGGCGACGAGCGCATTCAGATCGTGATCCCGCCGGCGACGACGAAGGGAACCGTCAGCATCACCATCAGAAAGCCGTCGTCAGTGTCGCTGAGCCTCGACGGTCTTGATCAAGGCGGTCTCTTTGCCGAGATCGCAAGGACTGAAGCGGAGGTCTCTCCGGTGGACCGCAAGCTCCTGGAATTTTACCGAAATGGATCCTACCAGGCCTTTCTCCGAGAAGCGGTATACGCCCGAAAGAACATTATCATCTCGGGCGCGACCGGCTCTGGCAAAACGACGCTTTCGAAGGCATTGATCCGCTATATTCCATCGAGCGAGCGCATCATTTCCATCGAAGACACGCCAGAGCTGGTCATCCGCCAACCGAACCATGTCCGCCTCTTCTACTCCAAGGGTGGCCAGGGGCTGGCGAAAGTCGGGGCGAAGGATTTGCTTGAATCCTGCCTGCGCATGCGGCCGGATCGCATTCTCCTGCAGGAGCTGCGCGACGGTACGGCGTTCTATTACATTCGCAATGTGAACTCCGGTCATCCGGGCTCGATCACCACCGTCCACGCCGACTCGGCGCGGCTCGCATTCGAACAGCTGACATTGCTGGTGAAGGAATCGGAAGGCGGGAGGGACCTGGAACGAGAGGACATACGCGAGATGCTGAAGACCGCGATCGACGTCATCGTCCAGTGCAAACGCATCGATGGTCGGTTTCGGGTGACTGAAATCTACTATCAGGCCGCCGCGGCGGGAACCAAGGTCGATGGTCTTGCTCTTGGCGATCGTCACGCTGGCTAACGGCGTAGGTCCTTTGCACGCCAAAACCCACGCCGAGGGTCTGATGACAGCCCATGAAGGTGAGCCAAGCAGATGGGAAGCAGCACGAACCACGCCTTCTGGCTTCTAGTCGCTGTTGCGCTTCAGCTTTTCCAGATGCTCGGAGCAAACTGTCTTGACCAGATCGAGCAACACGGTCGTTCGTTCGCCAAGCCAGCTGAGCGCCTCCTCGCTGATCTCATAATGTTTCGAATAGCGCGCCTTCACATAGCCTCTGTCTCACTCCCAACCGTTGGCGGAAGAAGTTCGAAATCACGTGGAACAAGGGAAAGGTCGCGGCGGATCAACACCGCCTCTGTCGCAGGCGCAAGCCTTGAGGTCGTGGGCTGGCGAGAGGAAGAGGCGGGAAGGGGATTCCGTGACGGGTTAGGAGGTTCGGAGAGAGGCTCCGGCCGGCCCGCCATGGAGAAATGAAATGGCCAAAGCCGTTCAGAAGATCACCCTGAACCGTTCGGAGGATATCCCCTTCGATAAGCTCGAGCTCTCGCAGCAAAACGTCCGCAACGTCAAGGCAGGTGTTTCGATCGAGGATCTTGCCGACGATATCGCCCGTCGCAAGCTTCTGCAGAGCCTCAGCGTTCGCCCGATCCTCGGCGAAAACGGGGAGGAGACCGGTAGGTTTCACATTCCCGTAGGCGGCAGGCGATACCGCGCGCTTGAACTGTTAGTTTCGCAGAAGCGCATGGCGAAGACGGAACCTGTTCCCTGCATCGTCAAGCGCGGCTACGAGACCTCGGCCGAAGACGATTCTCTCGCTGAGAACGTCCAGCGTGTCGATCTTCATCCGCTCGACCAGTACCGCGCCTTCCAGACGCTCCGCGAGCAGGGCCTCGGCGAGGAGGAAATCGCCGCTCGCTTCTTCGTCTCGGTCGCGACCGTCCGGCAGCGGCTGAGGCTCGCTTCGGTGTCGCCGCGGCTGCTCGACCTCTACGCCAATGATGAGATGAAGCTCGAACAGATCATGGCTTTCTCGATCACCAACGACCATGTCCGGCAGGAACAGGTCTGGGATTCGCTCTCGCGTCAGCACAGCAGCGACCCGTATTATATTCGCAGGCTGCTGACGGAGACGACGATCCGCGCAGGCGATCGCCGCGCCGTCTATGTTGGAGTCAAGGCTTATGGAGCGGCCGGCGGCGCGGTGATGCGCGACCTCTTCGATGAGGACAATGGCGGCTGGCTGCAGGATCCGACGTTGCTCGAACAACTCGGGATCGAGAAGCTGAGGGCGGATGCCGAAGCTTTGAAAACGGAAGAAGCCTGGAAGTGGGTCGAAGCCGCTTTCGACTTCCCCTATGGCCACACGTCCGGTCTTCGTCGTTTCTATGGCGAATTGCGGGAGTTTACCGAGGAGGAGCTTGCCCGTCACGATGCGCTGAAGGGCGAGTACGACAAGCTCGACGCGGACTATGCCGAAGCCGAAAGCTATTCTGAAGAGATCGAGCGCCGGCTTGAAGAACTGGGAAATGAGCTCGACCAGCTCAATGACCGGCCTTATGTCTTCGATCCGGAAGAAGTTGCTCGCGGTGGCGCCTTCATCTCCCTTGCCGCCAATGGCGAGCTGAAAATCGAGCGCGGCTTCGTTCGACCCGAGGACGAGCCGCAGGTGAAAACAGGGGGTGGCGATCCGGGGGATGCCGATGGCGATATCGGCAAGGCTGCCGATGTATCGTCTTCTGGCGACGGCATCTCGGTGAACGGCAAGCCCGTCTCCGATGGCCAGCCGGCGGAGGAGGACGACACCGTTCGGTCGCTCTCCGATCGCCTTGTCATGGATCTCACGGCGACCCGCACTGTGGCGCTGCGCAATGCGCTTGCCAATGATCCGCTCATCGCCTTCGTCGCGGTGCTACACGCCTTCGTCCTGAAGGTCTTCTATCTCTACGGCTCGGAATCATGCCTGGAGCTGACGTTGCAGAGTGCGAAGTTCAGCCAGACGCAGGGCCTTGGCGACACGCTGTGGGCCAAGGAGATCGATCAACGGCAGGAGGCATGGGGTCAGGATCTGCCGAAGAAGCCCGAGGAGCTCTGGGACTACCTGGTCGCGCTCGACGACGTCAGCCGCCAGGCGCTCTTCGCCCATTGTGCATCGCTCTCCGTCAACGTCGTGATCGAGCCGTGGAACAAGCGCACCCGCGCCATCGCCCATGCCGAACAGATCGCTCACTCGATCGGCTTCGACATGGTCACGGCCGGATGGGTGCCGACGGTCGACAATTATTTCGGCCGCGTCACCAAGGCACATATCCTGCAAGCCGTGGGTGAAGCGAAGGGTGAACAGTCGGCCCAGTTGATCGGCCATCTGAAAAAGCAGGACATGGCCCGCGAGGCCGAGCGCCTGCTTGGTGGCAGCGGCTGGCTCCCCGAGCCATTGCGGACTGTCGGCAAGGAAACTGCTTCAGATGACGTCTCGCCTGCGGCTGATGAAGCAAGAGACGATCCCGCTTCGGAGGTCAGCGTTGGCGACCTTCCAGCCCTTTCGGCCAACGTCGCCGATCTCTCCGATCAGCATCAGGACGCGCATGAAGGCGATGGTTACCGCCATCTCGACGCTGCCGAATAAACTCCGCAACTGATCATCGGAGCCCGGCGCCATCGCCGGGCTCTTACCCCGCTTCAATCTCAACACCGCCCGGCCATCGCGCCGGGCTCTTTCGTTTCAGGAGACATCATCATGAACACCAAGCTTTCCATTTCCAGCCCGGTCTCGTCCGGCTTCAAGGTCGATATCTCGCGCGGGCAACGCATTGGCCGCGTCTCGTCCGAATGGTTCTCGCGTCCCGATGACGAGCGATATCTGTCGCTTTCCGAGCTCCACCACGCGGTGAAGAGCCGAGCCGACCACGCTCGTGCGCGAAACGTGGAAAGTTCGGCAATCCGGGTCGAGGCGACACGCGACAACGCCGAGCGCCTCGAGCTGATCGTCCCAGGCGACCGGCAGCCGATCGCGCCGACGCACTGGAGCTATGGCCAGCTCTGCAGCTTGGTCGGAGCTCCGGCAACCTACATGCGCCAGCTTCCCGCGCCGCTTGCCGCCATCAATCTGCAGCATGGTCTTCTCCACCATCGGGCTGAACTGGTGAAGACTCTGGAAATGGATGACGGTCGCGTCGAGCTTCGGGCTGTGACCGGGCCGGAATACGGCCGTATCTGGGACCACGAATTGGTGGCTGCAGTGATGACGATCGCCGGCGATGGAACCGGCGACACAATGTGGAAAGTACCGGGTCTCCTCGATTGGGCGAGCATGACCCACAATCCGTTTGTCGACATCAGCAAGGACACGACGACGCTCTATGCCTCTGATCGCGATGTCTTCCTGTTTCTGGTCGACGATACCCATCCGATCGAGGCGGGACGTCTGCCCAACGGTGAGCCGGATCTGTTTTTTCGCGGCTTCTATGCGTGGAATTCCGAGGTCGGATCGAAGACCCTTGGTATCGCTTCCTTCTATCTCCGCGCTGTCTGTGCCAACCGCAATATCTGGGGCTCTGAAAACTTCGAGGAAATCACCATCCGCCATTCGAAGTTTGCGGCCGAGCGTTTCGCGCACGAGGCGGCGCCGGCGCTGACGAACTTCGCCAACTCCTCTCCCGCTGCCTTCGTCGCGGGTATCCAAGCTGCCCGCGAGCGCATCGTGGCCCGCAAAGACGAGGATCGCCAGACCTTCCTGCGCCGACGCGGATTCTCGAAAAGCGAAACCGGAAAAATCATCGAGACGGTTCTCTCCGAAGAGGGCCGCCCGCCGGAATCGATCTTCGATTTCGTCCAGGGGATCACCGCGCTGGCACGCGACAAGTCCCATCAGGACACTCGCCTCGAACTGGAAGGCAAGGCCAAGAAACTTCTCGAACAGGCCTCATGAGGACCGCCGCCGAATCTCGGCCCTCCCTGTGCATCACCAAACGGACCTACCGCCCGGCCTCGTGCCGGGCTTCTTTTTCCCAGAAGGCAATTCCAACGACTGATTTCGATACTCCTTGACGTCCATCAGAGTGGCTTGAATACGGAACGCACGGGCGGCAGTGTCGGTACCGCCTCCCTGTCGGCCGCTATGCCCTTAGCGTGTCGAGAATTGCCGAAATCCCGTCTTGCGGCGGCGCTTCTCTAATCGGCGTGTCGAGGTCAACCGCCGTTCGAGCTTTTCCCCGGAAAGGAAGAGATGACATCGTCATCCGCAGTCGGCCCGAAGGAGACATAGCACTGAAGGTCGGCTAAAGAAGCCGTAGACGGTGGTGGAGAGCAGCGGCGCGATATCATGGTTGTCGGCTGAGCGAAGGGCTGCGACGTTTCCGATTGGGAACAAAGACGCGAAAGCGGTGGTCAGGCCCGATCTCGCTCGAATGCGTCGGCATAGAGCGCCTCGATCCTTTCGACCTCGAGGTCGTCCAGTGCTGCAAACTCCTTCGTGCGTGCTCTCTGCGACAGCCGGCCGTCGTTCTGGCCGAGGAACTTGTGTAGCAGTTCGGCTTGAGCCGTTGGCATGTCGATGATCTGCTGGACCCCTTCGGAAAACGTATCAAACGCCTGCAGGAAGCGAACCTCTTGCGGTAGATCGTGTTCGACCGTCTGTTCGACGCAGGCATAGAGGAAGGTCGCATGCGCTGTGGCATCGAAATAGCGGTAGAAAGCGGCCGTGTCGTTTAGCACCTCCACATTGCCCGAGACCGTCGGACGCCATTCGATGAACGGAAGGAGCGGCGCCGACCAGGACTCCAATACCGCTCTGTACCGGTCGATGTTGCGCAAGATCACCGCGCTGACTGGAAACACGAGGCCGGGAGGACTGTAGGAAGCGGCGGCAAGCGCATGGTGGATAAGCCAGCGATGCAGGCGGCCGTTACCGTCCACGTAAGGGTGAATGTAGACGAAGCCGAATGCAAGACATGCCGCTGCTACGACTGGATCCATCGCGCCCCGCACGGCGCGGTCGGAGAATGCGCTCAGCCCGCCCACCAGGCTTTCCAGATCCTCATGCCGCGCGCTGATGTGATCGGGGATGGGCATGTTGGTGTCTCGGTCATGTAAGCCGATGAAACCGCCTTCGTCCCGAAGGCCGAGACGCACGAAGCGGGCGTCTCCGATGACGATACGCTGAAGGCGATCGAGTTCGTCGAGGCTGAGCGGACGCACGCCCGCTTGCGCGATGGCCTGGCCCCAGCGCGCTGCCCTTTGGCCTAATGGCCGCTCTCCTTCGATGGCGAAGGAGGACTTAGAATCGTTGAGCAGAATAAAAGCAGCGGCTCGCGCTACTAGATCGGGACGGACGCGACCCATCGCCTCGCGGGCCCGTTCACCGAGCGCCTTTTGCGAGAACGCGGCGAGATCCGGCGTCCGGCGAACCATGGGGCAGAATGCCGGCGTGCCCGGCAGATTGTTCGAGACCTTGTGCCGCGGAGATGGATCGCCTTCAGCCAGCGCATATTGCTGATCCGGGTCGAGGATCGTCACCATCCGCACTTTCCCGGGATCGGGAATATCAAGCTGCCGATCGGTCAGCCACTCGTACAGGAACCAGAGGCGGCGCGCGACAGCGCCAGTTGGCGTGGCCCGGATGATGGCCTCGATCTCGTTAGTCTCAATGATCTGAAACAGAGCCGATAACACCTGGAGATCGACGCCTTCGTATCTGAAGGCAAAAACCAGATGAGAGCCAAGCTCGGGCTTTGGACGATACCGGGGCGTCAGCATCAACCATGCCTCGGTTGATGTCGGATGATGTCGCTCGGCTATCGCGGCCATCCGTATAGGCGGCGGCAAGATCAGATCGTAGCGTGCCATGATCGCGGCATAGCCAGCCGGTTCACCGCGCTCAGGCAGCGGCCGTCCGTGAAAATCCCTCACACTCTGCGTAGGCCATTCACGCATCAGCGTCTCCGCGAAAGTGGATCACTTGGTCCAGACCCGACTGTGAAAGTCTTTCACAGTTTGCGCAAAACTATCACCTCTTCTTCTTTTTGTGAACACTAATCACCTGGCCGCCCCGAGAGCAAGTCAGCGGTCGATAACGAAGAAGTGGCAAGCTCTGCTTTGCCCGCCGCAGCATCCATTGGTGCCTTTTTGGTCTTGGCGTTCCCCAGAATTTGGCGCAGCTGGCAGAGACGTTCGACCTGGCCGGCACGCTTCGCGCAGAGGCAATTGCGCAGGGACTGCCCAATGGGATCGCCTTCAGAAAAGCCGGACCTCTTCGGGATATCAGGCCCATCGCCGCCCTTAGCGAACTCCACCTCCGGGCAAAAGATAAGGCAGCAGCGGAACAGCACCGGCTGATCGCGGACAAATTGTGGGCAGGCAAAGATGCGGAGCAGCCCCCTGCGGTTCGTATATCTTCAAGGCGAACGATGCGTACTGAGACCGCGGCTCTCAGGTGCGCGCGAATTCTAGCAGCAGCGCGATATCATGGTTGTCGGCTGCGCGAAGGGCTGCGACGTAGCGAGTGCGCAGCTCACCGACATCGGCCAGAGTTCCGCCGCCCCAACTGAAACGCTCCCCGCCAAGACGTTCGATCAGAAGATCAGCCGCCAAGCGAGCGTGACGGCCATTTCCGTTTGGAAACGGGTGGATCGCGACCAGGCGGTGGTGAAACCTGATCGCAATTTCATCCGGCGGAAATATCTCATGCTCCACCGAATATCGGACGTCGCTTAACAGGCTCGCGAGCTCCACTCCGATGCAGTAGGCTTGGACGCCGATGTTGTGCTCCGTCGTTCGGAAGGTACCGGCCCATTCCCGGACGTCGCCAAACATCCGCTTGTGCAGTGTTCGCATGAAGTCCTCGCTGAGCATTCGCTCAAGCGATACGCGCCGGCGACCGCGCGCCCAGGCCGCACCGTCGACGATGTTTTCCTGCTCCGCCTCGTTGAGATCACGGCGGTGCGTGATCCATGTCTGAAGCAGTCCCTCTCGCTCTTGCGGTTCAAGGGGTGTTGCGTCCTCAGGCTCCTGAAACAGGTCCGTCATGTCTCGTTCCAGAGGTCGCGCTCGGAGAGTTTATCGCGAATGTATGCCTGGACGCGGGATTCGAAGTCCGCCTCGTCCGTGCCTTGAGCTTCGAGCCGCATTGTATGCGCGACGCGCTGAAGCTCACGCGTTGCGATTTTCCTTGCGCGCGCCTCGATGACAGCCCCGAGTGAACTGTTGGGAACAAGTGCGTAGACGAGTGTGCAATCCATCGCCTCAGCTGCACGACGTAAGGTGTTAAGTTGGATCGTGCCTGCGGCTTCCGATTTTTCTATCGCTTCTACGGTTTGAGGCCGCACGCCAATACGCGTGCCGAGCTGCGCACCCGTCATCCCGAGTGCATCGCGCAACGCACGCACCCATCCTTTCGGCGGCGCTTTGAACCGCTCAATCGGTTGGAGCACCCGAAGTTTTTCATCGAGTCGCAGACGCCCCCTCTTACGGATGTCGTTCTTCATGCATTTCTCTCAGGCGGAAGGCTGACCTTAACGCAATCCATATCAGCTTGTGGGCTGATTATTAATATGAAGGATTAAAACTGCAATATGATCTTACAAATTGTGATGTCAGCCTATAGCCTGTGATCCAGGCAAAGGAAATCAGGCTGCTGTAGCCTTCGAGCTGCGGGCGGTCAGCAGTATCGACTTCAGGATCGGGCTCGGCGTTGACTGGGTCAAGGAGGATCCGACTCGCGCGATGACATCGTCGATGTCGCCCGGTCACTGGCACGGCCGGGCAGGTGAGGTGAAGGGCACCGGGTGGTGCCCCAAGCTGAACAGCTTGCCGGGGGCAGTCGGTCCCGGTTTCCGCCTGTTCAGGCGGCGCTTTGCTAAACCTCCTGCGGCTGCCCTCTTAACCGGTCAAGCTGTGCGCGAACGGGCGCCGGCGCAGGAGCGCCTTCGCCTGGTATGCTCATTGTTTGGAGGAGTACCGTTGTCGTGGCAGGCGTGGCGTCGCAGCACGATTGGTCTACATCGGTGCGCAGTCGGGGGCCGTGTCCCGTGGTCGCGGACAGCAATGGACGCTCATCCATCGCGGTGACATGACCCTGCCGTTCCAAAACCTCGTCTGACATGCGGGCAAGGTCTGGGCGACCAGCGATCATGCCCTTTGGCAGATCAAGTCCGACCACCTCGTGAAGCCCGAGCTGCTTTCAAAGATCGCCGTCTGCGCGGGCCACCTCAGCGCTGCCGACGGCACCATGCTCATAGCCGGCACACACGGCGCGGCCTACCATAACGGCAGCGACTGGCACCTGATCTTAACCGTGGCTTCGACAGCGGTTGCCGAGCGAACGGCTGTCATGGTCGTTATGACCTGTAGGGTTTTATCAATGCCTTCTGTGCGACCCGTTGCGGGTGCACCGGCTCCGTCAGGGCAGGGCAGGCATATCGCCTTCGGAGACACGCCATATCCAGGGCGTCATCTCCGGGCGCCCCTCGATCATCTCCGCCAGCGCAGCCTCGTACTCGCCATTGGAGCTTGCCGGCACGATAAACATGGCGACCGGCGCAGGTCGTTGTTCAGGCAGAGTCACGGATACGATCGGCTGCTTTCGCGACAGATTGAAACGCAGGCCTTTGACGCTCTTGCTCCTCAGACCTGACAATCTCTCCAGGAGACGCTGCTCATGAACGGTTTCGAACGGAACCCAGTTCTCGTTCACCACCATCATCGCGATTTCCTCGACCGCGGCGATCCCCGCGCTGGAAATTCCAAATGTCGCAATCAGGATCAAATGGAGTTCATCGCTCGACCGCCACAACTCGAGTTCCGTCTCATATCTGGCGCTCAGTCGCTTCCACGTCCCTTGCTCGACCACAAAGGGGAAGGGCAGGTGGCGGGCGATAATCTTCTGCCCGTCTCGCGCGGGAGCGAACTCCTTGACCTCAGCCACGGCGATCATCAGCCGCCGCGGTCCTGACGCGGCTGTCTGGGCGCCGGCAAGTGCTGCAGCCCGGCGGGCTGCTATTTTCTCCCGGTCTTGCTGATGAAACACTTCGGGCACGAACAGGATGTCGCTGAGTGGGTTGCCGCGGACCGTCATCTGCCGAGCGGCATTGATCAGGCCGCTGCGAACCCGACCCCATCCGCGCTTTCCCGCCCATAACGACGTCCATTCCGTCAGTTCCCCGACATCCCACAGATAATGAAGCATCGCCTTCAGCGACAGCTTCTTCGGTTCGATGCGGACGCTCTCTGACGCTTCCGTCGATGATGCCGCCGCCGTTCGATTGCCCTGTTTCGATAGCGAGAAATCGAGTTTCAAGACTGCCGAGCCCGTGGTCGCATCGATCTGAATGGCGTTTCCAATGAGAGGGCCGAGGCCCGACAACTCGTAGGGCGGCTCGTAGGACGGGCAGGCCACCTCATGATCGCGCCCGGAAAGCGGCATTCGCTTGACCAGAAATTGACCGTCGACCCGAGCGATGTACATCGGAACCGGCGGTTCCTTGCACCTACAAAGTGGCCTGAGTTTCTGTTCATAAGCACGTTCGAGCTGCGATTGAAACTCTGGAGCGGTTTCGTCCAACGGCTCTTTGCCGATCAAAAATCGTCGCACATCGTCCCTCGCTTCGGTCACCGAAGGCTGATCAACCCGTATAGGACGTAGCACAAACTCGCTGGATAATACTAGCGTAAATTAATTAGTATAATAGGCTGGGGCCGGCGCCTGTGACAATGCGAACGAGTTTGGCAGCCAATCGTTTTAAGGGCCAAATGCAGATCTAACGCTGCATTGCGCCGATCCAGTTCTCGTTGATCGTTTGCGACTCCAAGACGGATATGAGGCGGCTTCTGGTCTTCAGACATTCGTTCCTCTCAGTGCCGCCAACGAGAAGCTGAACGGAAGGAACGAGTCGTCAATACCCGCGACGACGGAGGCAACTCCGGAGAGCCGCCCCTAATTTTACTTTGCGGCCTTCGAGACCTTTGTCTCTTCGAGGATTTCCCGCGGCTGCATCCACGAATTATTGCGGGGGGTCGGACTTCGGTCCGATTGAAGACAGCAATCTCTCTGCTAATTTTCGTTCCGCTGAGAATGCAAAACTCAGCATGAAAAGGGTGTCTGCCCCTGATCCGGAGCACCCTTTTCAAACTCTTCTTTCAGGAGTCCGCCCTTGCCCCTCGGCACCGGATCGTTCGCGGGGCGGCGAACCTCCCAATTGATCATAGATTGTAAGTATTCTGTCGGGGCACCATGCGTAAGATGGTGTTACCGGATCCATCAAATCTAAGCGGACCGTCATCAAAGTCGAAGCTTATGATCTGCTTGGCCTCTCCGGAAATGTGAATCCTCAAACCGTCAGGATTTGACCAGCCCATGGTCGGCTCTTCATCGCCACTTTCCTCATCGTCGTAGTCATCGAGCTCAAGGTCCTCGATGCACCGATCGCCCACACATATTGATGTGCTGCAAAGCGACGGTTCACAGTCGCCATTGTCTTCCACGTCTGGATCTCCCAGGAGATCCAAGCGCGCGATCAATCGCTCGATGTAGGCTTCAACGGCTTCACGGCGCAGCTGTTGAACGACCTGGCCCATGCAGATGCCCTCCCGGCTACTTCCGCCACAGAGGTTACGAAGCGGGCGAGCTGGCGAGGCGAATACGCTTCCGTTTCTGCCTCCTGAAAATTGGAGCTCATCAACATGCTAATTGGAACTCGGGGAGCTGTCGATTGGAAGAGGAATCGGCGGTAGGCTGCGTTGAGGAGCGAGAGGGCGGCCGGGAAGGCTTGGCCTGGCAGCGATTGGGGAGCGCCTGGGCAGGTCGGTTCGTTCTCACTCTTGCTAGGATTTTCTGTGATGTTATCCGCCTCCGAGCTGGCGGACCGTCTCGCGCGCGATGCCGAGGCGGTCTGCCGCCACTACCTCTCTGCCGGCCGTCGGGCCGGAAATTACTGGATCGTTGGCGACGTCGCCAACAGCAAAGGCCGGTCGCTTTACGTATACCTCTTCGGCCCGCGCGCCGGCAGATGGACGGACGCGGCCACCGGACAATATGGCGATCTGCTCGATCTCGTTCGGGAAACCTGCGGTCTTGTCGACTTTCGCGACGTTGCCGATGAAGCACGGCATTTCCTGAGCCTTCCGCAATCCGAACCGGCGTCGTCCCGCAGGGGCGGCGCCCCCGACTATCCGCCGGTCGAGAAACCGGCGGCGGAACGCGCGAGGCGCTTGTTCGCCATGACGCAGCCGCTGGCAGGCACCCTTGCAGATACCTATCTGCGCGAGCGGGGCATCCTGCAGGCATCGACGCATGCGGCGCTTGGCTTCCATCCGTCCTGCTACTATCGGGATTTGGGATCCTCCCGAACGACCAGCTATCCAGCCCTGATCGCGGCCGTCACCGATCCTTATGGGCAGATCACCGGTGTGCACCGCACTTGGCTGGATCCTGGCGGCGAGGGAAAGGCCAAGGTCGAGGACCCCCGCCGCGCGCTTGGCGGTCTTCTCGGCAATGCTGTGCGCCTTCGTTTTCCGATCAACGGACCCGTGCCGCTCATGGTGGCGGGCGAAGGCCTCGAAACCATACTTTCGCTATCTCACGTGATGCCCGGCTTGCCTATGGCGGCCGCACTCACTGCCAACCACCTCGCGGCTTTCTCGCCCCCGGCCAGGTGTCTTCGCCTTTATATCGCCGGTGACGCCGATGCCGCCGGCCGGCACGGGATCGAGGGGTTGAGCCGTCGCGCGCAAGCCCTTGGGATCTTGCCGCTCGTGCTTGCCCCGGAGCTCGGCGACTTCAACGAGGATCTGCGCTGGCTCGGCCCGGACCGGCTGACAGCCAACCTGCGGGCACAGCTCGTTCCGGAAGATGCGATGGCCTATCTCCCCGTGTGAGGCTGGTAGAGACGGCGGGCAGTGGTGGCGTTCGTCACAGCTGGGAAGGTCGTTCCATGATGCACTTCCTCCAGGTGGGCGCGCGCCCGCGGGCCTGCGGAAAGGCTACCCTTACCACGCGGCGGCCGGGCCTTCAGCGGGTCAGTCAGGTTTCTTCCCCGCGCCGGCTTTGCCGGCGCTCCTCGCGAACCAGGAAACCCTTCTTCCGCCGCCCGGCGCTGCGCTGGGCCGCTGCACTTCCCGCCGCGGTTCCGGCCCGTCTCCGCGTGACCAGGTTCGCCGTCAGGCCGCGAGAGGCGCGGCCCAAACCGACGGAGACCATCATGAACCTGACCCTTCCCATCGACGACGCCTTCGAGCCCCACCACGCCTCTTCTCCGACCGACCGTTTCATCTACGAAATGCAGATCTACGGCCATCGCCCCTTTCAGGACGAGCCCGATCCCCGGCCGCTCCCGGAAGAGCCGGTCGTCCAGTCGGCGCTGACTGCGATCTTCGACGCGCTATTCGAGATGCTTGGCGACACGCGGCTGGAACCCGATCTCGAAGATCTGCTCTGGTCGACGGTCAACCTGTTCCACCGGGCCGGCGAGCGCATCCAGCGTGAACTTCAGCGCAACGAGGACGCACAACGCATCGGACAGCGGGAGCAGGACGGCTCGGAGGTCAAGAGCGTCGAACTCGAGCGCCTGATCGCCGAAGGCATCACGTTTCTCGAACGCCGCAACGCCTTCGAGTTTATGCGCGACTATGCGGCCGACCTCTTCGAGGCGCAGATAGGATCGGCCTGGCGGCCACGCACCGGCTCCAAGGTCAGCCATGCCAACATGACGGCGGCGATGATCGACTCCAGGGACTTCCTTTCCGCCCGCCGCCGCGCCGAAACCGAGGTGCTGATCCCAGTCGGGACCAAGATCGCCTTCTCCGGCGGCATGGACTACAACGATCACGAACGCATCTGGGCGAAGCTCGATCAGGCACACCTGAAGCATCCAGATATGATCCTGCTCCACGGCGGCTCGCCGAAAGGCGCCGAGCGCGTCGCGGCCTGCTGGGCCGAAGCCCGGAACGTGACGCAGATCACCTTCAAGCCGAACTGGACGAAGCACGCCAAGGCGGCTCCCTTCCGCCGCAACGACGAGATGCTCTCGGTCATGCCGACCGGCGTCATCGTGTTTCCCGGTTCCGGCATCACGGGCAATCTCGCCGACAAGGCACGCCGTCTCGGCATCCCGGTTTGGCAAGCGGCGGAGGACGGCGCGTGAGCGCCGTTTTCCCCATCCCGACGTAGTTGCAATGTAATGCGCTCTGCATTACATTGTGCTTCATCTAGAAAGGAAACAGACATGGCCGCTACCGGTCGAAAGGAAACGCCCATTTCCATGCGCTTCCGCGATGACGATCTCGCGATCATCGATCGGGGAGCAGCCCTGACCGGGCTATCCCGAACCGAGTTCATGCGCCGCGCTGCGGTGCAGGAAGCACAGACGGCGATCCTCAACGAGAGTGTCATTCGCGTTTCCGCGGATGCCTTCGAAGCTTTTGTTGCGGCGATCGAAGCGTCGTCGGTCGCGGCGCCCGCCAAGGTGGCCGAGCGCCTGCAACGTCAAGCGCCCTGGGAACATTGAGCTTTGGGCCTGTCACAGATCGAGCCGCTTGCGGAGCGTCATCGCCTGGAGTCTTTCAGCTGTGGCAAGCCTGCCCTCGACGCCTGGCTTGCGACCTTTGCCCGATCGAACCACCAGCACGGTTTTACGAGGGTGTTTGCCATCCATGACGACGACGTGGTCGTCGGCTACTATGGACTTGCCCCAACCGTCATCGCGCCAAATGTCGTGACCCGAAAGATCCGAACGGGTCGTCCACCCGATCCGATCCCGTGTCTGCTCATCGGTCAGCTTGCAGTCGATCGCCGCCATGTCGGTCGCGGTATCGGCACGGCGCTTGTCAAGGATGCCTTTCGCCGCTGCATCGCCGGCGCCGATCTGGTCGGCGGGCGAGCGATCGTCGTTCGCGCCGTCGATGAAGAGGCGGAGCGCTTCTGGCAGAGCTGGGGCTTTATTCCGTCGCTCGACAATCAGTCCATCCTCCTGCGGTCGATGGCCGACATAAGAGCATGGATGGCGGCCTTCTAGACAGATATTCGACTTGCCGCGCCTCGGTTTTATATGTCGCCATGCGACCAACTCGGTCCCCCGAGCGTCGCAGAAAGGTCATGTATAGACACCATATTCGAGGCGATCGAGATGATCTACGACAAGCTCGATGCCAGCGGGCGTCCCGAGAAGATCGATCGGGCGGTGCTGGTTTAGTCCGACCGCCGGACGCTTCAGCCATTGTTCGGCTTCTGCCTGCGATCCGAAGATATCCGTTGCCTTTGCGAGGATCTCGGCGAATTTCCAAGCGCGGCCGCTCTGTTCCTGGCTAAGCGGCTTGGAAGGAGTGTCCTTCCGCCGTTGCCAGGTGCGCAAGCTCATGCCCACCGCCTTTTCGAGGGATTCGTTCTTGGCGATGACAACGAGATTGCCAACAAGCTGATTCAGCGCCGATGCAGGCAGGCCGTGCAAAAGCAGCTCGTGGGTGTCGAGCACATTGGTTAAGCGACGCGCCAGGATGCGCGAGCCGCCGAGCAATGCTTCGATCTTTTGCGGTTCAGCAGCGCCTGCTTCTAAAGAAGGTGCTTTGACGGCCATGATCTTCCCCTCGCATGATCTATCGCTCGCCATAGGTCATGTATCGCGGTCGATTTCAAGGATCGAGGACGCATCCGGCGTATTCGCCGGACCGGGCTCTATTTCGCCGGCGAGCCGGCTCCACGAAGCCTACGGTGCAGTCTTCGCCCCTGAAGGCGTGACGATCCCTTGCGCGGCGACTGCCGCGCTGTTCTGGCGAGCGATCAGTTCGTCGCCGACGGCATCGCAGCTTCGGTCGGTCTATAGCCCTTCCGATGCTTCCGGCGTGCGAGATCGAGAAAATGCGCGACGGCTTCCTGTTCGGTCCCGAACACGTCGGTCCTCTCGCCGCCACGTCTGCCGATCCGTCCCCAACTGCGCAAGACCGCGGTTTCGCCGAACAACGTCGGCTCGATTGCAAGCGCATAATATCGCGCCATGTTGCGGCTGGCATCGATGCGCTGGCAATGGAGGTGGAACGACATTCGGGTCATGCCGGGAATCATTCCCGTGGGGACCGACGCTGTCCAACGAGAGTTTTGAATCCTTTGCAGCCGATGGATTCCGTTTTGTGATGTGTTCGCACGTCACGGGCCTGCGAAGAACGCTCGACGAAGCCGGTCTCGGTCGCTCGAGGCTGCCCGTGTGCCAACGGCTGGATGTCCGCCGGAACACTGGTCGGATCCGTCAACTGGGCGCCGGGCCGAGTCCGCGAAGGATCACATGTTCGATCCCCGAGCTAGCAGTTCCACCCGACATTGCCACACGGTTTGCAGTTGCCGATGCGATCGCCGCGTCGGTCCCGCTGAGCGACAGAGTATGATGGGGCAGCAGTGAGCGCCTCTCGCTTGCGATGGCCAGGAGCGGCGAGGTCTTAGCGCCGAATGGTGGCGAGGCATTCCAACAGCCCGTAGTCACATCCCACGCAGACCCGGAGCCGGGGGCCATAATGGTTTGTCCCTTCGGTTGCCCGAGACTATTCCCGGTCTCCGTGCCGCCTCTTTAAGGGACCGGCCGCCATCAGCGTCAACCCACAGGGGGTTCCCCTGCGCTGCGCTCCGGTGACGCCTGCGGCACGGCCCCTTCTTCGGGCGCCATCGGGAATAGTCCCGAGCAACTGAAGGAGACAATACCATGGCCACCACGATCGCAACCCTGACGCAGAAGACCGACGGCAGCCTCGAAGGCATCTTCGCCACCATCCGGGTCAACGCCCCGATCGCCATCGTCCCGAACGCCAGCAAGACGAGCGAGGAAGCTCCCGACTACCGCATCATCCACCGCAAGACCGGCTTCGAGATCGGCGCGGGCTGGAACCGCATCGCCCGCGTGACTGGCGAGGAATACCTCTCGGTGAAGCTGGAAGCCCCCGAGATCGGCGTGATCTTCGGCAACCTCGCCCCCGCTCCCGGCGGCGAGCCGAACCGTAAGGTCATCCTCTGGAACAACCCGGCCTGAGCCGCACAGCAGCCGGTCCCGGCAACGGGGCCGGCTCTCACCGGCGAAAGTTCGTTCTGTGCGCACCGCTGCCATGTCACGGTGATGTGCTGCTGGAGATGGTTCAGCGGTACCTTTGCAGCAAGGTTTGATGTCATCAAGCCGGCAACGGGCATCGAGCCCGTTGCCGGCTTTGCCGGTGCCATACGGAGAGGGAGGGTCTGCTCAGTCCCTCCGAGGGTGCCATCGCGGCATGAAGGCCTCAAGGACGAGCGGTGCCCCCAATTTTGCCTCCGCTCCGGTCCCCTCCGCTTCGACAAAATCGGCTCCCCCACTCGCCGGCTCCGCCGGTTGCTTCGCAATCCCTGACCCCTCCATCCCGCCATGACCGGAGCGCTCGTCTTTCACAAACGTCAAGGAGACGACAATGACCATTTGCATCGACGAAGTCATCGCGCTGCTGCAGGCTGAGCTTCGGAACGCCGATACAGCCGAGCGTCACCAGATCGAGAATGAACTCGAACTGGCGCTGGCCGAACGTGAGGTGATCTGGGCCGAGCAGGACGGCCGCATCAAGGCTGAGCCTCCGTTCTGACGGAGGCTTAACGCCGAGCCCGTGAGCCTGGTCGGTCGGATCGACCCGCCGCCAGGCTATCAGGGGTTCACCCCTCGACACTCCCCGCCGGCTGACGCCGGAAACGGTCGCGTCCCCTTTTTGGGGCCGCGGGTCTCTTCTCTCTCTGACGTCCTATTTTACTCCAGCAAAGTCGGGTAGCAGCGGGGCATTGCTGCCCCGCCGCCCCCTAAGAACCGGGCGTGCGGATCACTTCGCACCCGGCTCAAGCCATTCTCCAGCGCCACGTTGTGACACCGGGCTCCCCGGCGGTATGTTT
>NZ_LWBS01000043.1 GCF_001652265.1 Rhizobium leguminosarum | reverse complement strand
GCTCTGGTGATGCGCGGACACCACCGGGAATCGCGATCTTTCCGCAATTTGCCGGCGCACCCGGCGCGCGCCAGTCAGATCAGCCAGCCAAGAGGTAACCCAGATGGACGTGCAAGAAACCACGGCAAGCGATCTGATCGCTCGGAGCACCAGATGTGACGTCCTGAAAGATTTCGCCCTTCCATTCACAGTCAAGGTCTACCTGGGCTCTATGGGGCTCTCAAACAGCGGATCCGACGAGCTCATTGGTTGGGTGAGCGACTTGCTCTACGGCAATGATGTTAAACGTACCGAAGCGGCCCAATCAATCGTAAGTTTCATCGACGAACTTGCAGCGAGCCGCCGGAAGCAATCGGCTGCCGATTCCATGACATACATCGTGCAGGCGCAGGTCCAGGGTCGTTGCGTAACAGATGAGGAAGTCCGGGGCATCGGCGTACTCTTCTTGATTGCCGGACGCGACACGGTCGCTGCCGCGTTAGGCTTTGACATGGCCAATCTCGCCCGCAATCCGGAGGATCAGGAATCGCTGCGGAGAGAGCCGACCCGGATCGCAACCGCAGTTGAAGAATTGTTGCGCGCCTATTCAACCGTTCAGATTATCCGCGTGGCTACCAAAGACGTGGACTTTGAAGGAGTGTCCATGCTTAAGGGAGACTTCGTTTCCTGCGCAACGATGATTGCTAACTGCGACCCCGCGGAATTCATGTGCCCCGACACAATCGACTTGGCGCGACAGGACCACCGCTACATAGCGTTTGGCTATGGTCCTCATCTTTGCCTCGGGGCAAATTTGCCCGGCGTGAGATTGCCGTAGGCATCCACGAATGGCTGACTCGGATCCCCACCTTTCGAATCAAAGAGGGTATGTCGCCGATGACCCATGGGGGTCATGTACTCGGGCTCAAAAATTTAATTTTGACTGGTCCTAACAAACTCAGCGATGGTGGGAAAAACAATGGACGAAGCCAGTATCAGTGAGCTACTCGACCGCGAGGCCATCAGAGACTGCCTCTACCGGTATTGCCGCGGGATTGACCGGGGGGATGAGGCGGCGCTGCGCAGCGCGTACTGGCCGGATGCGCATGACAACCATGGGGGCTATTCTGGACCATCCGAGGGCTTTATCCGACTTGCGCTTGGCATCTTCGAGACCGAGCCGCGCAATGTTCATCAGATAGCGAATATACTGATTGAATTCTCCAGCCCGTCAGAGGCCACGGTCGAGAGCTATTTCACGGCGCTTCAACGTGGACCGGACGCAGGCGGTGAGATACGGCAGGTGCTCCTGTGCGGCCGCTATGGCGATCTGTTCCACAAGCGGGAAGGGGAGTGGCGCATCATAGCCCGAACAGTGATTTACGATTGGATTGAGCAGCAGATCCCACCCGGACTGCCTGAAAGCGAAAGGTTCGCATCACGGCGGCCAATTGGAGCGCCGTATCCGAATGATCCGATTTATGCGCTTCTCAAAGGCACCAGCCCGAGATGTGGACCAACATCGGAGGCGAACGACCATGATTGATCTGCAACATCCACCATTTCCTACCCATGGAGTCTGCTTAGTGACGATGCGCATAACTGGTTGTCTCTTGATCTTCATATCTGCGCCGCCGACGTGGTCATCCAGCAAGGGCCTGGTGTTGGCGGAGCAATTACGAGAGTACAAAGAGATCTCTTCTCAACGTTTTCCTGAGAGAACGGCCCCAACGTTGCTTCACTTGTGCAGACGTGTTCCTAAAGAAAGGGTCGGAATGTGGCTCTGCCTCGAGAAAAAGCCGACGTTGCATTCCCGGGCTCCTGCAACGAGGCCCGACACTCAGCGTGCAGAGGAGTTCTCATGAAACAGCAGCTAGGGCGCGTCGTCGTGATCACGGGTGCTGCAGGCGGGATTGGCCGCGCGTTGGTCGATCTTTTTGCCACAGGCGGGGACACTGTCGTCGCCGTAGATCTTCCTGACAGTGGCGTGCTCGAGATGGCTCGCCATCTCGGGTATCCGCATCTCTGTCTCGAGTGCGACGTCTCGCGCGAGGAAGACATCCTGTCGCTATACAGTCGTATCGAAGAGCGGTTTTTGCATATTGATGTGCTTGTCAACAATGCAGCGGTGGGGCCTGACCTGGTGGCGACATCGAACACCCATGTCGAAGATTTTCAACTCGCCCTTCGGGTAAACCTCGTTGGACCTAATATCATGGCGCGCGAGACAGCGCGACGAATGAAGCCTGGCGGCGTGGTCGCAAACGTCGCCTCGGTCGCGGGATTACTAGCCAACCCTCATCGCAACGCATATGCCGCATCAAAAGCGGGCTTGATCGCAACCACAAAAGTGTTGGCATGCGAATGGGCTCCACGCGGCATCCGCGTGTGCGCCGTAGCGCCCGGTTACGTGCGCACGCCGATGATTGCGGAGTTAGAACGCGCGGGCAAAATCCGTTCTGCTCAAGTCAGGAGCCGCATACCAATGGGGCGCATGGCTCGGCCTGACGAGGTCGCTCGGGCAGTTCGTTTTATGGTCAGTGCGCAGGCAGCGTACATCACCGGATCAACGCTGGTCGTGGATGGTGGTTTGATGTCATTCAACCAGCCCGGCGAAGCGCATCCAACAGTGGACAACTCACGCGATGCAGAGCCCCCAAGACGCGTTGAAGGCACCCATGCGCGAATTGCGGTCGTCGTGGGTGGTGCGAAAGGGGTAGGCGCTGCTGTCGTTGGCAGGTTTGCCGAACGAGGCGACACTGTCGTGATCGCCGACAAAAACGGCGAGGCAGCGGCAGATTTGGCGAGTTCGCTTGGTGACAAGCATCTGGCAATATCGGCAGACGTCACCCGAGAGAGCGAGGTCGTCGCACTGTTTGACGAACTGCGGCAGCGCTACGGCCATATTGACATTCTCGTCAACTGCGCTGCACCAAAGGGCGCGTTTGTCCTGTCCATAGAAGACGTTTCGCAAGTTTTTGAACAGGGGCTGGGTGTCAATCTCACCGGCGCCTTCACCTGCGCCCGCGAGGCCATCAAGGTGATGCGACCTGGTAGCGTGATCCTCAACCTCGGAGCCTGCGCGGATTTTCTGCGCCCCGCTTCTCGCCATACCGCCGATGCATACAACGCGGCAATAGAAATGCTCACGAGGTGCATGGCGGCAGAACTAGGACCATTTGGCGTAAGGACAGCCACAATCGTTCCAGGCCATATCCGCACACTTGGCGTCACCCACTGGTCGAAATTCATGTCGAGGTGGGTCGCGCGGCAGATCCCGATGGGCAGGCTTGGAGAACCGGAAGAAGTGGCCGACGCTGCCTGCTTCCTGGCTTCGGCTGACGCTTCCTACATCACCGGCTCGATCCTCAATGTGGATGGCGGGTTGACATCAAACTTCGGGCCGAGGTGCGTCAGCAAATCTGATCTAACTGGCAATCGCCTATGTGATGACGATCGCACGAAGCTGAGGATTCCAGGGACTTAAGTCCAGCACACTCGGGCGCAAAGTGCATGCTGCGGCATTTTCGATGGAAACGTTTCCTTGAATCCGCAGACACGCTCTGCGGTTCAAGGCGAATGGCAGAGGCAGCTTCTCGCGAGATGGCCGCTTACTCGATCGTCGAAAGCTGGATTGGCCAAGGCTTTACGACCTGCGTCCTACATCGGGTCTTCCCGATAGCGAACAAGGAGACTGCATGGAGTTCGCGACATTCATTCTGGCCACCCAGCGCGGCTATCACCAAACGTCGGACAGCGTCATCCACGACGCCATTGAACAAACCGTCCTTTCTGAGCAGGCAGGCTTCGATACCGCTTGGTTCGCCGAACATCACTTTAACAACTATAGCCTGGTCCCGTCGCCGCTGATGATGGTCGCTCATTGCGCCGGCGTAACAAAAAGAATTCGTCTTGGAACCGCTGTCTGCGTCCTGCCGCTTTATCAGCCGCAGCGCTTGCTCGCCGAAATCGGTTTTGCCGATGTAGTTTCGAACGGCCGCCTCGAGCTCGGTGTTGGCTCAGGGTATCAGCAGTTCGAATTCGAGCGCTTCGGCGTCAACATTGATAACGCGCCTGCCGTGTTTTCGGAATATCTTGATATTGTGCTCAAAGGTCTCAGTCAGAAAATCTTCTCGCACAGCGGCCACTTTATGCAGATCCCTCCGACTGCGATCTCGGTCCGAACTATTCAAAAGCCCTCGCCGCCGATCTGGATCGCAACCGGATCTCCGAGCAGTATGCGGCGGGCTTATCGTGAGGGACATAATCTCCTCGTAACCGCGCTACACAACGGATTGGAGACTTTGGGTGCTTTGCGAGGAATGATCCAGGAGGCAGCAGCTGCCGAGTTCAAGAGCCCTGGTGACGCGAAGATATCATTGCTGCGCTGCTGTTACGCGAGCGCTGACGGAGCGGAGATCAACCGCTATCTCGACAACGCACGTTTCCAGCGCCAGCTATCCGAAGCGCTTCATCAGCGTCGTCAGCAGAGCCACGATGGCTATATGCTGCAGGCAACGCCGACGCAGCAGGATTTGTCTCTCGAGACTATGCGAGAGAACCTGCCGATCGGTAGCATAAATCAAGTCATTGACCGCCTCCTGCAAGAAATCGAAATTCTGAAGCCGGACCAGATTGCGATTCAGACCCAACTGGGAGACCTCGATCAGACTACGATGCTGCGTCAGATAGAGCTCTGGGGAGATAAGATCATTCCAGCAGTCAATAAGTCCCTTAGTCGGTAGTGTCGCCTTAACTTGCGTCGGGCACAGGATTGGCCACAATGGGCCTGGGTTATGCCACAGTCGACAGGGTGATTTCCCGCCACGTGCTCATGGCGGCGTTTTGCAGTTTTCGATATTCGGCAGTGGTCGTCTTCTTGCGTTGAAGATGGAACAGGTTTGCGATCGGGCCATGGATGGAGAGGAAGCGCTGGCATTGCCCTGCCGACTTGAACCGGATCATGCCTCGTTCGCGTCGTCGAACAGCCAGATGCGAATTCTCCACCCGGTTATTCAGGCCCTTATGCGAGCGATGCTCGACATTGGGCATGATTTCTCTTCTGGCTGCATTGTAGGATCTGAGCTTGTCGGTGATTATGACACGTGGCGCGACGCACTGGCCCTTCAGTAGCTTTCGCACCAGTCGAAGGGCCGCCGTCTTGTCCCGGCGGCTCTGGAGCAATGCAAAGAGAACATAACCATCAGCATCGACGGCCCGCCACAACCAGTATTTTCTGCCTTTGATAGCAACGACCATTTCGTCGAGATGCCACTTGTCGGCAAAACGTCCCCTGGATCGATGTCGGATGGAACGGGCATATTCTCGGCCGAACTTGGCAGCTCATCCGTAAGCGGCAAGCCGAGGCCGTTCAGCCTGTGTAGTTCCACGGCATGAGTGCATCGATTTCGCTGCTGGGCCAGCTGTTGGCTATGCGCTCGAGGGTCTGGGTGAGCCAGGCCTGCGGATCGACGTT
>NZ_LWBS01000042.1 GCF_001652265.1 Rhizobium leguminosarum | reverse complement strand
GGCTAAAATGCCCGGTGAGATCATTCATCAAGTCCATGTGTGAAGCACCGTCTATATTGCCGTCTATATAGACAGAGCATCCACACTCTCACTCACTCCACAATGCGGCCCAACTCGGATGCGTACGCATCTTCTTGCGCAGGATCGGCCGCTCGGCGGCGTTCACACCATGCAATTGAAAGACGTGCTTTGACGTATCCATGCCAATACGGATAATCTGATCCACGGACGGCTCCTTCGTTTGAGATCGTTAACAGCTCACTCTGGCACATTTCGATGCCGTTCGGGGGCCGTCCACATGGGGTAATCGCGGGAGCGAGTCGCCCCTGATGCAGACCCGACAATGGAATCTGGTGGCTGTTCCCCGATAAGATGAAAGTGCGGGCTCAAGACTGGCAGTCAGGCCCAGGCATCTAACGGAGAACAACCATGGAAGAGTATATCGGGCTTGATGTGTCGTTGAAAGAGACAGCCATTTCCATTCGGCGCGGTGGCAAAAGGATCTGGCGCGGTAAATGCAAATCCAACCCGGATAGCATTATAACCCTGCTCAATAAGCATGCCCCAGACGCTAGGCGCGTAGTGTTTGAGACTGGGCCCCTTTCGATATGGTTTTATCATGCGCTGACCGATGCAGGGGTTCCGGCGATTTGCATCGACGCGCGGCATGCCAAGGCGGCGCTCGACATGGCTGCGAACAAAACAGATGCGAACGATGCCGATGGCCTTGCGCATCTTGCTGAGGTCGGCTTCTACCGCGAAGTCCGCGTCAAAGGGTACGACAGCATGCTCGCCCGGACGCTTGTGGCGGCACGAACGCGGTTGGTGACGATCTGCACGGAGCTGTCAAATCAGATCCGAGGCTTTATGAAGACGTTTGGCTTGGTCATTCCGAGTGGCAAGGGTGCAACCTTCGCAAACAACGTCCGTATGCTCCTAGACGGCCACCAATCTCTTTCACGGATCATTCTCCCACTCTTGAAGGCCTGGTACGGCACGCGCGAACAGGCGGCCGAACTCAGCAGGCAGTTGATAGCGATCGCGCGGGCGAGCCAATCGTGTCGGCTACTCATGTCGGTTCCCGGTGTTGGGGTTGTCACGGCAACTTCCTTCGTGACTGCCATTGAAGATCCGGAGAACTTCAAGAAGTCGCGGTCCGTAGGAGCCTGGCTGGGGCTAACGACACGCCGCTATCAATCAGGCGAGGTCGACTATGATGGTCATATCTCACGCCGCGGCGACGCCCATTTGCGCGGTCTCCTGTTCGAAGCCGCAACGGTTATCCTCACGCGAAGCAGTGCTGATAGCAGCCTGCGTTCTTGGGGGGTGAAGCTGAGGGAAAGACTGGGGTTCAAACGTGCCGCAGTCGCAGTTGCGCGCAGACTGTCTGTGATTATGCATGCGATGCTCAAGACTGGTCAGCTTTTTGATCGGGCGATTGGAATGGATCCGGCCAAAGGTTAGCTGTTCCGAACGCGTCCTAGTTTAATCCGAATACTTTCCGCCAGTGTCCTAACGGACCGGCGTCAGAACGTCCCTGCCGGGACGTAGGCACGGTGATTCCGCGCGTTGGGGTGCAACCGCATAAAATGGCGAATTGCGTCGTCCACATTGGAACACTAGACCTGCGAAGCCCCATCATGCGGCGACCGTGTGTCGACCGCGAAGACGACCCTGCTTCCGGCAAACGCTCACTAGACGCTGCAAAATCAGCTACTTGGCGGCCCACATCGATCGCTCTCCAGCACTGACCACAGTGCAGGCCGGACTGATCGTTAAAAAAACGCTTGCAAAATGCCGTGCGATTAGACGACCCCAACACTTGTCCCCAAGCCGACCGGATGATCGACGACGGATCTCGTTGGCAAAGGTGCGGCCGAATTTCTCCGCCCACAGCCGGACGGTCTGGTGCGAGACAATGATCCCACGGGCAGCCAGCAAGTCCTCGACCATTCGCAGGCTCAGAGGGAAACGGAAATAGAGCCACACGGCGTGGGCAATAACTTCAGCGGGAAAGCGATGTCGGCGATAGAGTGGATCACGAGCAACTTCTGACATGGCCCATGTACGCACATCTTCATCAGCCGTCGGTTAACTTTACGGTGCCTTTTTGACCTACTTGCGCCATCTTCTCGGCGAGTTGCCCCAGCGCGCAGCAGATGCCGACATCACCGATCTGCTGCCCTTCAACTTCACCAAACCCGCCGCTGCCTGAACCGATGCGACCGTCTGACGGCGACCAACGTCAAACTGGCCGCGTCAATGCGCATGGAAATGAGCGCTTACAGTAAATCTACTCATTTACCTCACCCAGAAATGATTATAGCTGAATTGGTGTCTTCAATAACACTCGCCTCGGTTGGAGCTGGGCCAAGAAGCGGTCCAAACGATTGGATCCGTCCTGGCGTGAAAACTGAAAATCAGCGGAAAGGGAGCTTGATGGCAAGGTGAATTGGCTTCAGCTCCGCCCGTCAGGGCGGAATTGCATGGGAGTGCCTGTTGTTGCTGATAAGTGGCATTCCTTCCCTCACACATCAATCTTGACCGAGGAACCAAAGAGGCACTCTAAACTTAACGCTGCGAAGACAAGATCTGGGAGTGAGGCTTTGGTTCATTCGGCGTGAAGGCGCGCGATTAGGCGCCATGCTTGCATGGCAGTTGCTCGCAGTTCTCGATGGTGGGTGGATGGAATATCGTGGCGGGGAACGTTAAAGAGGTTGACGATCGGGTCGTGGATGGAAACGAAACGCTGAAGCTGTCGCGCTGACTTGAAGCGCTTCATGATCCTCTCCCGTCGTCGGACGGGTTTATGAGAGTTCTCCGCCCGATTGTTCAGGCCCTTGTGCGAGCGATGCTCGACGCCTGGCATGATCTCCCGCTTCGCCGCACCGTAGGATCTAAGCTTGTTGGTGATCATCACACGCGGCGAACGGCCTTGGCCTCCTGCCGTTGCTTCAAATGGAGGTTACGATGAGTGAACAACGTTGGTGGACGCAGACGGCCCTCTTCCCCGGTGTGCTTGCTATCGCGACATCATGGATCATTCCTTCCCTCTTCCCTCCGTCGTTGTCGTCGTTAGCCGTTGACCTTGCACCATCTGGCGTGGGGTTGGCGGTTCTGGCTATCTCAAGCCTGGGACTTCCGCATTGGAAACGATTGGCTCTTGCCATGCGCCGTCCGACTGTTTCCGAATTCTGATCTGGTCTGAGTGGTGGATAGGTATGTCTTCAGAACCCGAAAAGCATGTCGCCCAAAGGTCGGCCCAGACTGCGGCGCGTATCTCAGCATGGGTGCATCAGCGTGTTGATTTTGAACTACGTCGGCTGGAGGGTGGCAAGTGGCGGCTTCGGGTCATTTCCCAGCAAGGGTTATATTGGATGAAATCCATGAATGTGGGCTCTGGCGAGGACGACCTTGATCTTAACCTGATCGCCGCGAACGATTTTCTGAGAAGTGTTCGACGTCACGGCCTCAAGACGGAATACATCGGCCCCCTGGGTCGTTGTCTGCTGTGAGCCGGTCGGTGTCGCCATTGTGAAAAAGCGAACGCGGCTCACCTGTTCTTCCAACTGGTCTCTCGCCGCTACGAGAAGGGATCGATCCTGATTACCTCAAATCGATCGGTCGGAGAGTGGGGGAACGTCTTCGGAGACCCTGTCGTCGCCACCGCGATATTGGACCGCCTGCTGCACCATTCGACAGTGATCACAGGCTTCGCGAAAAGCGCCGTTCCGGCCTTCTGCAGAAGGCCGGAACGGCGCTCGAGACAAACGAAACAGCAAGTCAATGAAGGGGGTCAGTTCTTCGTTTCGCCTACGGGGGTCAAATCTTCACTTCGCTTGACATTCATCTCATTCTAGATCGGGAAACGCCGGAATGCAGCGCGAGAAACCTGGTTCGTCCTTAACCTTCAAGGGCAATAACGCGGATGAATTTTCTGCGATACTGAGCCGTTGCAAGGCTCCAGGAAGGGTCGAGGCCCTGCGCGATGCGGGATTTTCGGCCGAATATGATTTCGTTGCCGCCGGGGCACTTGGCGTCGGTCGCGCGGCATATCAGGGGGGATTGACGTTTCACCAGAAGGCCGAAGACAGCAAGTTTCTGATCTACGTCCCACTCTCGGGCGCGGCAACGATATCGTCGTCCAATCGGCACCATATTTCCGAACCCGGCAAAGGCACCATTATCGATATGACCAGCCTGTCTGATATTGTGATCAACGGCGATCGCGAGCATCTTTCGCTGATCATCGATCAGAGCGGGGTTGTCCGGCTACTGTCCGCGATGCTGGAGCAACCCGTCTCCGGCTCGATCGACCTTGCGCTCGAATTCGACCTGTGTCTTGAGGCCGGACTGGCCTTTTCCCGGTTAACAAAAATCCTGGCGACCGGATTGAACGACGACGCCTCCCTGCTGCAATCACCGGCGGCCCTTTCCTCCCTGTCCACGGGGTTGATCCACCTGTTGCTTGAAAACGTGCCGCATCGTTTTTCAGGCGCGCTGGCGCGGCAGCCGACGTTGCCATCTCCCCGGCATATCCGGCGTGCCATCGATTTCATGCAGGCCAATCTCTCGCAGTCGATCTCAATTAGCGACGTAGCGCAGGCTTCCCAGGTCGGCATTAGATCGCTGCAGGAAGGCTTCAAGCGGTTCAAGGGCATGTCCCCCATGGCCTATCTGGCCAATCTGCGCCTGGAGGCCGTGCATCGGGATCTCATCATGACAAATTCGGCGACGACCGTCGCCGCTATAGCGCAGAAGTGGGGGTTCACCCATCAGGGCCGCTTTTCGGGCGATTACAGGAAGAGTTATGGCTGTCTGCCGTCGCAGACATTGAGATCCGGGCATTCCTCTGACCCCGACGGCCGCTAAAACCGGCATGAATTATCGTCGGTGGGTCTGCGATGGCAATTGGCCAAATCGAAGCCTGTAGTCGACGGCAAAACGGCCGAAATGGGTAAAGCCCCAATTCAGGGCGATTGCCGCACAGTCAGTCCGGGCGTTGCTTCCTGGAGTTCCCTATGAGCAGCTTCCAGTCGAAGATGCTGAAGATAGGGCGTTGGTGGACGGATGTGGAACTGAACGGATGTGGATCTTTGAAACGGCTGACTATGGCGTGGCTGCCTTGCGGCGGACGGCTTTCGGGCGTGCGCAAGCAAGCATGCGGTTGAGGACGGCGCAGCCGATGGCGACTCGGTCTGCTGACCAGGCAGCGACCTGGCCCGCAGACGCCGCGCGATGATGGACTTGTATCGCACGATTGCCGTCTCAACCAGCGAGCGTTTGCCGTAGCCGTTAGAGACCTGCCATTTCGGGTTCTGTCGCAAAACTTTTCACCGGGTTTGCAACCAGTATGGTAGGCGTAGATCCGGGTTGAAGATGAGCAGGCAGATTGAGTTTCCCGATCATGGTCGATTTCAAAGGCAGTCATTACCCGAAAGACGTGATTTTATACGCGGTATTTTTCTACGTGAGATATGCGGTCTCCTATCGTGATCTGGAAGAGATTATGGCCGAGCGCGGCGTTAC
>NZ_LWBS01000041.1 GCF_001652265.1 Rhizobium leguminosarum | reverse complement strand
AACGCCGCCGGGCTTGACGGAAAGCACCAGAACACCGTGCGCGCCTTTGTCGAGTTTGAACTTCTTGATCACGCCCTTGTTGATCGGCAGCAGCAGCGCATCGAGCGCCTTGGATATCATTGGCCCGAATTTCGCATGGGCCGCCGGCGGGTTTGCCGCGAAGGCGGAGTGAACCCCGGCAAATGGAGAAGCAATATGTGCGACGACGATCAGTGCTCGGAAGGCACGATACGAATTCTTCAAGACCATCTCCTGGGTTGGCGCGAACAAAGCTCCTGCTTCGTTCCGCACGGAGACGGTAGTCGACGGCTTCTAAAGATGTCTTAAGCAATGACCTAGAAAATAAAATATAGAAAACAATATAGAAAACACTATGTACTTCACCTGCTTGGTTCAATATTGGCGGCATCGCGACCTTGGTGCAACACCAGCAGTAGCCACGCACGGATATCCGCTTTAAATAGATCCGTGTGCTAGTCGCCACCGCTGATACAGGCATTTCCGCGCTGGCATGTTCCCAGTTGCATTTGCGTAGCGCTCGTCGACGTCGGCCGAGTAGGTCAGACCGGCCTGACGCTTACATACCATCGTTCATCGTTAGTTAAACAGCGCGTACTAAAATTAGGAACTTGCTTACCGTAAGCCGAGGTTCATCACCTGCCCTGATTAACTATTGCCAAGGAGCGAACGTACATGCGCAGGCCCACCGTCAGAACTTCGTTGATCATCATCAACTTGGTGTTCGCGTCCATGTTTCTCGCCTTTGCATCGTTTTCGCTAAGCGGCATTCGCGAGGTAAATCAGGACACGGCTGCAATTGCCGCGAACTGGCTGCCGAGTGTTTCCGTGGTCCGCAATATGCAATATCAACTTCAAAAGATGAAATTCGCCTATGCCAACCACATCATGTCGATCAGCGACGAAGCGATCGCCTCTGCTGAACAGCAAGTTTCTTCCCAGAAAGAAGAACTCCGGAACGCAATTGAGGCCTACCGGGCCCTCATATCGTCTCCACGAGAAAAAGAGTTGCTGGATCTGATCGAACAGGGGGCGACAGATTACGCAAAGGCCGCGGAACCGATGCTCGAAAAGTCGCGCCGAAATGACAATGACGCGGCGAAAGTCATCTTCTACAAGAGCATGGAGCCGATTGTAGAGGATCTCGAAAAGGACTCCCGCGAGCTGTTGAACATCAACGTAAGTGGCTCCGACGCCTCCTACGAGAGCAGCAAGTCTACCTACTCGACAATTCTCTGGAGCACATGGGCGTTGATGGCGCTCGTTCTCGCAATCGTCGCGGGGGCGATCGCATATGTCGCCTTTCAAATCTCTCGACCTATCAAGTTGATTACCAGTTCGATGACTGGGCTGGCTGCGGGTGACACGGTTTCAGCTATTCCTTGCGCCGACCGCACGGACGAAATTGGCTCCATGGCGGGTGCTGTCGAAGTATTCCGGCAGACAGCCCTTGCCAAGATCAAGGCCGACGAGGAGATGGAGAACAATCGCTCGCTGACAGAGAGCGAACGGCAGAGGCGGGAGCAAATCGACCACGCCAGGGCTGCGGCCATGGCCCAGGCTACAGACGGGTTGGCGGCGAGCCTGAAAAAGGTCGCACGTGGCGATCTTACGATCCAGATCAGCGAACCATTCGACGCGGACTTTGAGGCGCTGCGAAACGATTTCAACAGCGCTATCGCACAACTTTGCCGCACGCTTTTGAAAGTCGCGGGATCAACAGTCAATATTGACACCGGATCGAGCGAGATCGCCAACAGTGCGAACGATCTAGCCAAGCGCACCGAGCAGCAGGCTGCGGCATTGGAACAGACTGCCGCTGCACTGGATGAGATCACCGCGAACGTCGCATCTTCTTCCAAGCGCGCCGATGAAGCGCGCAACGTTGCGGCCCAAGCCAATGCCAGTGCCACAAATTCCGGCGAGATCGTCCGTCAGGCGGTACAGGCGATGAGCCGGATCGAGCAATCGTCCAACCAAATATCGAGCATTATCGGCGTCATCGATGAAATTGCCTTTCAGACCAACCTCCTGGCCCTGAACGCTGGCGTCGAGGCCGCCCGAGCCGGCGAGGCGGGCAAGGGCTTCGCCGTCGTGGCTCAGGAAGTCCGTGAACTGGCCCAGCGCTCTGCGCAAGCTGCCAAGGAGATCAAGGCGCTCATTCAGACCTCGAGTGGCGAAGTGGCGACAGGTGTTGACCTCGTATCGAAAACCGGTGAAGCCTTGACGCAGATTGGCAAACTGGTGGTTGCAATGAACCAGCACGTGGATGCGATCGCCGTGTCGTCACGCGAGCAGTCGGTGGGCCTCGCTGAGATCAACACTGCCGTCAACAGCCTCGACCAAACGACCCAACAGAACGCAGCCATGGTCGAGGAAGCCAGCGCGGCGTCTGCGGCGCTTGCTAACGAGAGCGCCAAATTGCACGAGTTGATCAGCCAGTTCAATGTGAGCGCTCCAGCAACTGAGTACGCCTACGCGTTACGAAAGACGGGCTGAACCGGCGGGTTTTTGGCTCCTTGTTTCAATTGAAGCTGCAAGCGGAACATTCGGTGCGGGTCCTTACGGCTTCACGTGGGGGGCTTCTTCAAAGTCCCGATGCCTTGGTGAGATTAACTCGGAACCGATTGCCCCGCCGCTGGTACCGGCGGATTATCTCGGCCGAGGCATGCGCGAGCTGCTTCTGCACATAGCGCACATCGACTTCGGCTGAGGAGGCCAGACCGGCGCCCGCAACGAGTGATCTGAAAATTTGAAAGCACGCTCTATTTCGCTCAGATCACCGCGAATGCCTGCCGCCATGGCCGTGCACCCGTGCACCTGACCAGCCGATCGATCTCCTTGTCGTCCAGGCGCTCCGTCCCGACAGTGCTGTAGCGCTTTCTCGGTAGGGCCGCAGCTTGTGAGCTCCGGCTTCGTTCAAGTCGCTACACTAATGGTTGGCCAATTTCGGATTCAAGAGCGGCGGCCATAAAAAATTTGCTCGTGTTCGGCTTCTGCCACCGGCTCAATCCAACTCAAAAGGGCCGCGTCATTCCGAACTTCGCGCCAGCCCTTGTACGATGCATCGCGCAAATTACGGTCGTCGGTCCAGCCGCGGAATTCGATCTCGGCGATCAGGGTCGGCTGAGCAAAGACGTAGTTTCCGCCCCTCCGGCTATCGACGGTCTTCGGCGCGGAACCGGACTATTGGACTCTAGCGGTGCTGGGGAGTGATCAGCACCAGATGATCGGCGATTACGAAATTGTGGCGCTCGCAGAGCCTCCCGACGTCCAATCCATACGTCTTGAGTAGCGGAATGGCGGTGGGTTTTGTTGCCTGCGCTATCCATCGCGACGCTTGTCGCGTGCCCAATCCGCGGGTCGCGGATCGTCTCGCGGGTGCGCGATGCGGCGAACATACTCGGCGATAATAGGATCGTCGGTCAAATACCTCTGAAACTGCACCTCGCCCATTCGGCCGGCGCGGTAGGCGTTTACGATCTCTTCTTGGTGGGCGGTTAAGGTTGCCTGACCCTTCCGCTCTGGCGGGACGACGCCTAGCCGGGTAGGCATAACGCCCGAAGTGCCTTCTTTTTTCTCATTATCGTCCATCGTACTCTCCTCCAAGGCGTGATCGCTCGCAGCATCATCAAGAGTGTTCTTGATGGAGCGCCCTTGTCGCGATGGAGCACGAATGGATAACATGACCATCGGCCGTTAGTTCCAGCGTCGCTTGCAGCAGACTTTTCCTCGAAAAGACAATGAATGGCGAAATTTCGTGGACGCTGGTGATAGTCCTCACTCGCGGAAAAACTTGAAAATCGAGTTTTGCCGAGCGTCGGCTCGGCGAGCCGCGTGCGACAACACCATCCGTCCCGGCATCACCGACAGCGAAGACGCACGCGGCATATCAACGAACCCTAGATCGCAGTCATTCCGCGAAGGTGCACCACCTGTCGGTAAAATGGATACTATTATGCACCTATGCACGGGCCATGGTCCGGCAGTGTCGAAGCCATTAATAGCAGTCAGACACCGGTAGGCGACGCAGAGGCCCGCTCCAGTTTCGCGAGTTTCTCGATCGCGTTGAATCATCGGCAACCGAAATGTGGTCATCGTACCAACAAAGACAGGGAACGGCGGAATACCGGAAGAGGTCGCGACTCTTGTGTGTTTCCTCTTGTCCGAGCACCAGTTTCATCACTGGGGGCACCATTTGGTGGACGGGGCTATACTGCTCATTGAAGAAAGGGGTTCGACTGCGCCCGTTGCAGCCCCACCTGCCGCTCCAGTTACCGTCGACGACTGCGCAAAGGCCGACGTCGATGCCAACAACGGCAATTCCTATTGCTTTGATATTCATCTGTTTCCTCCTTTGATGCGGTTGGTTCCACTGGGGGCCAAACCGTCAAACAGAGGAACTGTTCGAGGACTTCATACCGGGGCTATCTACCTTAGTACCTTAGTCCCAGCCCGTCTAAATCCCGTCGGCTACTGCTGGGGAAATGGCTCAGCATTCGGTCCTGGACCTTCTCCTGGCCGACGATCATCGCCACAAGCGAGATGGCTTTCTCGCGGTCTGCGGTGTTTGTTATGTAGCCTTCGAGCAGGACGACAGGGCCGAGCATCCTGATCTGGATGGCACTGCTGTCGATGTTTGAATCGGCGGAAAGGGCTGCTTCGATTGTCGCGATGGTCGACGCCGAACTATGGCCTTGTGAACAGCACTCTTCATGGCCGTAGCTGTCAGAGCTGAACTTCATATCTTCCTCCCGTTCCGCCCCCCTCAGCGGACCTATACGTGACCTCAAGCTAATACATGAGTAGTGGCTTCTGAGGTTGTTAGCCCGACTTAAGTCCGACTTTCCCTCGGCATCATCTGACTTAAGTATCATTCTCGCCGATTAGCTGAGTGAATTTAAGAACGTTCAGTAAACAGCGAAAGGCGCGGGAGCGCCTTGGCCCAGGCCGCTGGAAACGGATTGTCGCCGGACATCGCTCGCCCCCGGTGTGCTAGAGCGTAAGAAATCGATCCTCAGGAAAATGGGCTGAATGGACCTTTATATCGTCACTCTGACCATCCTCGGTGTTGTCGTCCTTCTTACCGCCTGGTTGCCGCTGATGATGAGAAGGCTCCCATTGTCGCTTCCAATCGCGTGCCTGGCCATTGGCGCACTGCTTGCATGGTCGCCGTTCCCATTTCTCCCGCGCTTCAATCCGCTGGAAAACCGTGAATTTACTGAGCGGATGACCGAGATCGTCGTCATCGTCGCGCTGATGGGTGCAGGGCTTAAACTCGACCGTCCGATCGGATGGAAACTGTGGATGACGACATGGCGACTTCTCGGGATAGCCATGCCGCTGACCATCGTCGCACTCGCATTCCTCGGGTCATGGATACTGGGTCTCGGAGCGGCTTCTGCTCTTTTGCTCGGAGCCTGCTATAGCGCGACGATCAGGATGAGACGCGAGCGACAATCTGGATGAGATTCTTATGTCGCGGTTGGAGCGAAGTTATCATGTTGATTGTCGCTGGCAAGAGTTTCATCGTCTTCTGATTGCCGCTCC
>NZ_LWBS01000040.1 GCF_001652265.1 Rhizobium leguminosarum | reverse complement strand
CAGGCTGCTGAAGAAGCAAGGCCTGACGCCGAAGCGGATCGTCACCGATAAATTGCGCTCCTATGGTGCGGCAAGACGGGAGGTGATGCCCGCCGTCGAACATCGATCGCACAAGGGCCTGAACAATCGAGCCGAGAATTCTCACGTGCCGCTTCGAAAAAGGGAGCGGATGATGCAGGGATTTGGATCCGCCGGCGGCTTGCAACGGTTCATATCGATCTTTTCGGCACTCCGAAATCTCTTCGTCCCCCCCGCACCAGAAAAATTCAGCCCTCGCCATCCACATCCATCGGATCCGCGCAATGGCGCAGTGGAAAGCCGTGACCGGCGCAACCGCCTGACATCTCAGACAAGCGCCCTATTCCGACCTTGATCAAACAACGTGACATCTCCCCGGAGCTTCTTCAGGCAATCGTCTCTAACGATGATAACCTGAGCTACGGCAGCATCATCTCCGTGTACACCGGAGACGACGAATCCGTGACCGCACTGACAGACGACGGCATGGACGAATTGGAGCAGATGCTCAAAGACGCCGGCCGCTCACCCCAAGAATGGAACGACTCCTCGACAGCTTTGTTGACGACGAGCTGCTCGTCCCTCGCATCGAAGCAAAATCTCGGCGGTAGCAATCGGGCGGCTACTCTTGTTTTCACTGCGTTAAGTTTACGCTGCCTCCATGAACGCTCCATCCAGCCTCCACGGGACCTGAACCTACTCAGTACATACAGACGCCAATGATGACTTGTGCCGGCGAGACCAACGACGGGGACATCCTTGGGATCTTAATCGGTAAGATCGTTGCGTCTAACGATGAGCTGGCGCACCAGCGCGGAAGCAAAAAAGGCCGACAAGCAGCGGATTGCTGAAGGCGAGATTTATGCTCCGGCCGGCTAAACGACTGTTATTGACATCAGAGGAAGGAGGACAGCGGCGACCAAGCCGTATTTGTGCAAACACCAAAGAAGCGGAAGAGCAAACCCTCATCGGGAGAGACTGCCGTATGGTGATAGCATTACCGAAACAGAACCCTCGCATTGGGAGGGAGGCAATAGCTTCACGCTCCCAGGAGACATCGGTCTTGCAGCTTTAGTGACTATCGCAACAGCCCTATGGGCATTTGGAAAGTGGAAAACCATGACGACTGACATCTCATCTTATGGTGTGATTGAATTAACTCGCGCCGAAGCTTCTAAAACTTGCGGAGGAATTGCACCGCTCGTGGTTGCTGCCGCAGCAGGCTTCCTCGGAGGAGCTGTAGCATGTGCCGCGATAACCGGCATATCTTATGCAATCAATTGGCTCTTTCGGCACTAGAGCCGAAATTCGCGCTTGGAGCGATTTTGCCGGTGCCTCGAAGCCTTGATCTCGTTCGGCACCGGCTTGCTCCGCTGCTCAGCGGTTGTTGCGGGTCCTGACTGACCCGAAACAATCCGGCCGGAAAATGAGGTTTGAGGCATCAGTTGAAGGTGTAAAACGATGAAGACTGAAATGTCACACTATGAATGTTGTTTGCATTATCACGAAGCAAGCATCTGCACTTTCGTTGGATGATGGGATCGGTTCTGGCAAATATATCAAAACACTTCGATGTTTTTGAGCGGTGACCCTGCGCATGAACAATATCCAGCTTACTCCTGAAATGGCCTGCTACACTGCAGAGAGCATACTGTCGCGGCGATCAGGTCGTTCTTTCCTCATTTACAAGTTGATGGTGCTCTCGGTGGTTGCGGCATTGGTGTCGCTGCCACTCGTGAGCATAACTGTCTCTGTTCAAAGTCCCGGAAGAATCCGCCCTGTCATCGAGAAGACGCCCCTGGTCGCGCCGTTCTCCGGGCGCGTTTCTCGCATCCTAGCTGTTGAGAACGACCGGGTCGCCGAAGGGCAGGAAATCCTCGCCCTCGATGATGAGGTCGTTGGAGAAAGGCTCGTGGCTCTTAGAGCCGATATTCGCGCTAAGAGCGATCTTGCCAGTGACCTCAAAGCTCTGATCTCGTCCGGTACCACCATTGGCCCGGTCCGCCTCCTCACCGAAACAGTTAAGGCCGAACAGGCGCATTTTCTCAACCTTCTGCGTGAGAACGAATTTTCCCGTAGCAATGCGGCGGCGGAATTGGAGCGCGCTAAGCGACTCCTTTCGTTTGCTACGGCGCCCGCGAAGTCGGTAGACGAAAGGGCTTTCGCTCTCCAGAGCATTGAGGTTCAGCGCGAGATTCTCGTGAAGCGCAAATCCGCTGAATGGAGCCAGCAACTCTTCGACACGACCTTGCGCCTAAAAGAACTCGCCGCCGACTTACGTCAATCGGAGAAGGAACTGGATCTGACGCACATCCGGGCTCCGGTGTCAGGCGCCCTTGAGCAATTCTCCGGCCTCAGCCCGGGCAGCTACGTCCAAGCAGGGCAAACGGTCGGTTCGGTCTCGCCGAGCGGCGAACTGGTGGCAGATATCTACGTCTCCCCCAACGACATTGGCTTGGTGCGGCCGGGCCAGTCGGTGCGTCTTCAGGTAGATTCCTTCAACTATAATCAATGGGGCTTGATCGAAGCAACAGTGCTCGAAGTGGCGCAGGACTTCACACTCATTGACGGCAGGCCGATCTACAAGGTCCGTTGCACGCTGTCACGCAGCCATCTTGCGCTCAAGAATGGGGCTATCGGTTACCTCAAGAAAGGCATGACCATCCAGGCACGTTTTCTTGTGGCCAACCGCACGCTCCTGCAACTCCTCTACCACGGCATCGACGATTGGCTCAACCCGCTCAAGACGGCCCACTAATTCTTGATTTACCGAACAGAGAAAGCGTCATGCCTAAAAAAGTCAGTAAGTTCAAACAACGCGACAACACGGATTGCGGCGCTGCCTGCCTTGCTTCTGTCGCAGCGACCTATGGTTATAGGCTGCCTTTGTCGCGCATCCGGCAATATGCCTCTACCAACTGCTCCGGTACCACCGTGCTAGGTCTCAAGGAAGCGGCCGAGAAGCTAGGCTTCATCACCAAGGCGGTGAAGGGTGGCTTCGATTGCCTGTACAAGATCCCGATGCCCACTATCGCGCATGTGGTCGTCAAGGAAGTCCTGCACCACTTCGTCGTAATCCAATCGGTCGACGCAAGGTCGGTCACGGTCATGGACCCAGCCTATGGCGAAATTCGCAAGCTGTCGCACGAGGAGTTCAAGACGCAATGGACGGGTGTCCTGGTGCTCTTGGTTCCCGGCGACGGCTTCAAGCGCCGCGATGAGACCACGTCACCCCTGGTCCGTTTCGCCAGTCTGCTTGTGCCACATAGGGCAGTGATGGCGCAGTCCCTCGTCGGAGCGCTGGTGACGACGATCCTTGGCCTCTCGACAGCCATCTATGTCCAGAAGATCGTAGATCATGTGATCACCGGGGGCAACCGCAACCTGCTCAACCTGATGAGTGTCGCCATGCTGCTCATCCTGGTGTTGCAGGTCCTGATCAATCTCCTACGAAACCTGCTCGTCCTGCAAACCGGGCAGAAGATCGATGTCACGCTGATCCTCGGCTACTACAGTCACGTCCTAAACCTGCCCCAGAAGTTCTACGACAGCATGAGAATGGGCGACATCATTTCTCGGATGAACGATGCGGCGAAGATCAGGAGCTTTTTGAACGATGTATCGATCAACATGTTCGTCGATATAAACACGGCTCTGTTCGCATTGGGGCTGATCTTTGTCTATTCGTGGAAGATCGCCTTAGTCGTGGCGGCCTCCCTCCCTCTATACCTCTTGGTCTATTTGGCCACTAACCGGATGAATCGGAAGCACCAGCGCGCCATCATGGAAAATGCCGGTGAGCTGGAGGCACAGCTGGTCGAGTCGCTCGGAGCTGTCTCTACAATCAAAACCTCCGGCGTCGAAAAATTCGCCAACTTCAACATCGAAACCCGCTTCATCAAAACGCTGCACTCCGTCTATAAGTCTGCGCGGGTTTCAATCTTTGGAGATAGTGCCTCGACCTTCCTGTCGACCCTGTTTACCGTCGTGCTGATGTGGTTTGGGACGACACTCTCCCTCGATCAAGGCCTCACCCCCGGCGAGCTACTTTCATGCTATGCTTTGCTCGGCTACGTGACCGGGCCTATTGCCAGTCTTATCCACACTAATAGGGTAGTTCAGGACGCCTTTATCGCGGCGGATCGCTTGTTTGACATCTTCGACCTGGATCAGGAGACGAACGGCGGTGGTATTGATGCCACAAAGTCCCACCTTGGTGATATACGCATGGAAAACGTCACTTTCCGCCATGGATCTCAGCCGGAACTTTTCCGGAACTTTAATCTCACTTTCGGGCGGGGCGAGATGACGGCGGTGGTGGGGGAAAGCGGCTCGGGCAAGAGCACCATTGCGGCTCTGTTGCAAAATATGTATCCACTCGAGACTGGCCGTATCCGGATCGGCTCCTATGCCCTCCAGGATCTCTCGACCATTTCCCTGCGCAAAGTAATCGCAACGGTGCCGCAATCAATCGACGTTTTCTCAAGCTCGGTAATCGAGAATATCGCACTTGGCGAATTCGATCCGGACGTCGCGAAGATCCTACAAATATGCGATCAAGTAGGCTTACGAAAGCTAATCGAATGCTGGCCCAACGGCCTTCAGACCCGTCTCGGCGAGAACGGTGTACGCCTCTCCGGTGGCGAGAAGCAGCGCCTTGCCTTGGCTCGAGCTCTCTACCGGGATCCGGAGATCCTGATCCTCGATGAAGCGACCTCGTCTCTAGACTCAGTCGCTGAGAAATTCGTGCTACAGGTGGTTGAGGATGTGCGTCAGGCCGGCCTGACTGTCATCGTCATCGCTCACCGACTGAGCACTATTTGGAAGGCCAACAAGATCGTAGTCCTAGACAAGGGCAAGATCATTGAGGAGGGAAGCCACACGGAACTGTTGAGCGCTAATGGCGCTTATGCCGTTCTGTGCCGGGCGCAAATTGGAGCCATCTCAGAGCCTCAATCTCAGAATTGAGGGTATCCATCCGGCTAGGACCTGGGCTCGCTGCGAAAACGCACCCAGCATAGCACTGTTGCATGGATCAGACTTTGGACGAGGCAACCCTATCCACTGCATTTTTCATGCAACGCGCTCGAACTTGGGCATCCGTCCGCCGAAGGCCGTCTGCCCTGATTTGCTGATTGGCTTTAAGTCCATGCCTTATGTCATGCGCTACAGTGATTTCCCCCATTGAAGTTTTGTGAGCGTCCGGTGAACGGTTTTTGCTGATCGGGCAAATCAGGCGATGTTCTGGCATTAGAACCAGCATTAGTGCTGACATTAATACCAGATCAAAGAGGTTTCATGGCTCGAATTGAGATCATGTCCGGTACTGAGCGCAGACGGCGCTGGTCGGACGAGGCGAAACTGAGGATATTGGCGGAGGCGGATGAACCTGGCGCTCGCATTGGTGATGTGGCTCGCCGGCATGACATTCATCCTGGGCAGATCCGCTTGTGGCGGCAGTCATTCAGCTATGTTGACCGACCTGCGATGTTCCTTCCGGTTGAGATCACCGAGGAGGTGGGCGTAAGCCAGGCGTCTACCACGCTACCGAGGCCAGCGGTTGTCGAGATCTTGCTCCGAAACGGTCGGTGCTTGAAGGTTCCGATTGACGTTGAACTGAAGCTGCTTATGTGTAAGCGGCAAGGAGACCCCATCTGGCGCTGCTGATGCTGGGCAGGGTATTTCGGACATACGACTTCTCTGAATGTGAGGATCTATGTCTAGGCCTGCGGCTAGCCTTGGATTGATGCGGATGATCG
>NZ_LWBS01000039.1 GCF_001652265.1 Rhizobium leguminosarum | reverse complement strand
CCTCCGAGAGCTATGCGGTGAAGCCAGTCGGAAAGCCGGATGCCGGAAATCGGCACGTCCGGTTTGACGAGCGGGGACAGGAAACGGGACTCATGTCACCGCGCCTGTCCTCGACTCTACCAGCGCCCGTGGCTTTGGTTGACGTTGGGCTGTTGGCGGCGGTCGGGGCCGGGCTCGCCGGCGAAGACGAGCGCGGCCGTCGCCGCGATGTGGGGCGTTTTGTCTGGGCCGGTGATGTATCCTTTTTCGTTGGTGGGTGGGTTCAGGTCCGGCGGCATCATCGGGCCGCAGCGCATATTCGGGCGTGAGCCAGAGCAAACTCCTCGGCATAGGGGCAGGCCGAAGCCATCGCCACCTTGATGCGGCGGACCGAGATGCGGACCTGGGCGCCGATCTTCAAGAGCTTCAATCGGATCGTGCCGCAGGTGGCATCGGCAAGCCGGGTATGGGCGAGGCCGAGGCGGCGTAGCGCACCGATCAATACATAGGCCAACGAGGCAAACCAGAGCCGCAACTGATTGGCGCGCATGGTGTGGGCGCTGGTGCGGTCGGCATAGAGATCGAGCTGGCATTCTTTGATGCGACCATTCGCAGGCTCAAGCGAAACGGAAATAGATCCACACGGCGTGGGCAATAACTTCAGCGGGAAAAGCGATGTCGGCGATAGAGTGGATCACGGTCTGTCATGAACCTTCATCGCACATCAAGTTCCACATTCCGTTAAGTTGACGATGCCCCAAACACCAGTTCTGGACGACCCACCGCATGCTATCTTCGACCAAGGACGTCAGCCCGACAGTCTAGGAACCTCGCTGCGCGCCACTAAGAAAACTCAATGAGGCTGACGAAAGGCCTGCTCCGATGGACCGGTGAGTTTTTTGCGCGGCAAATGCACTTCGACTTGACGAAAATAAGCGATATTTTGTAGCAAGATGGATTACCAACGACATTCGTTATAGAAACCATCACGATGCCTTCGTACCACAATATAGAAATACGCGCCTTACAAGGGAAGAGGCGTCGACTCGAGGCGGTGTTCGGGCCGCCGCGCTATGGAGAGCTCGCGGCCGCCGTAGAACGTTTGGGGAGAAACCCGATGCAAATGCCTTTCTTAGAGACCCAGACCTTCGACTCATTTGCACTCTCAAAGGAACACCATCATGACTGACTCCGATCGCTTTGTGGCACCTGCCCTGTCCCATGCACAGGAAAGCGATCCACCGAGGGCGAACGTCCAGAGCGGCGCACGCGACGGCGTGCTGAAGCTGCTGCCGGCCGATTCCGTCACCGAGCACGCGCTGACGATCGGCGACCGGAAGCTCGCCTATACCGCAACCGCCGGCACGCTGGATCTCTTCGGCCAGGACGGCGCACAGACCGGCGCGATCTTCTACACCGCCTATGTCGCAAGGGATGGCGGGCCGAACCGGCCTCTGACCTTTGCCTTCAACGGCGGGCCGGGTGCTGCTTCCGCCTTCCTGCATCTCGGGCTGGTCGGGCCAAAGGTGCTCGATTTCGGGCCGGATGGACGCGACGGCGCCAATGCGAAACTCGTCGACAACCCGCAAAGCTGGCTCGATTTCACCGATCTCGTGCTGATCGATCCGATCGGCACCGGCTGGAGCCGAACGGCAAAGGCCGACGACGCTTCCAATTATTACAACGTCAGTGCCGATGCTGAGAGCATCGCCAAGGCGATCGCGCTCTATGTCGCGCACAACAACCGTTCCAACTCGCCGAAATATCTTCTCGGCGAGAGTTATGGCGGCTTCCGCGCCGCCAAAGTCGCCTCAGCGCTGCAGGAAAGCCAGGGCATCATCGTCGCCGGCGCGGTGATGCTTTCCCCCCTGCTCGAGGGCCAGCTGATGTTCAATGCCGATCAGTTCGCGCTCGGCGCGGCCCTGGAGCTGCCGTCGCTGGCGGCAGCCGAACTCGACCGGCACAAGGCCTTTGACGAAGAGAAGCAGAAGGCGGCCGAGACCTTCGCGCTCGGCGACTATCTGACGACGCTCGCCGGGCCGCCGCCGACGGGTGCCGACGCCGCCGCCTTCTATGGCAGGATCGCTCGCCTGACGGGCATCCCGGAGGATATCGTCACCCGCAACCGCGGCTTCCTCGGCCGTTCCTTCGTCAAACATTCGGACGCTGGCCGCGGCGAGGTGATGAGCGCCTACGACGCCTCCTTTGCGGCTCCCGATCCCTATCCGGAATCGGATAGGGCCGGCGACGATCCCTGGAACGGCTTCACATGCGCCTATGGCGGCGCCTTTACCGATTACGCCCGCAACGAGCTCGGCTTCAGGACCGAGATGACCTATTCGCTGCTCGACGGCGATGTCAGCCGACGCTGGGAATGGGGAGGCGGACGCGGCGGCGGATCGCGATTCCAGGCCAGCGCCACCGACAACATCCGGCAGTTGCTCGCCTCGAACCCGGCATTCCATCTGCTGATTGCGCATGGCTACAGCGATCTGGTGACGCCCTATGGCGTCAGCCGCTACGTGGTCGACCATCTGCCGCCCTCGCTCGCCGGCCGCCGCGTCGGGCTGAAGCTTTATCGCGGCGGCCATATGTTCTATACGAAAGCCGATCAACGGGCCGCCTTCACGGCGGATGCGAGGGCTTTCTACGCCACACGCCCGGCCGCTCAGCCGGCAGAGTAAAGCGTGGCGCGATCTTTCAGATTCGCCTGCCACGCTTTGGTTCTTTGTTTTCCGCATGTCATGATCGCAAAACCGGTCTACACTTTTGCGCGATATGCTTTGGGGGGCTTGCACTGCCCAAGGCAGCAAATTGCTATAGGCATCCATGAATAGCTGGTGCGGATCCCACCTTTCGAATCCAGGAAAGCACGGCGCAGATTCTCAGTGGTGTATTCGGACTTAAAATAAAAATCTGAGTTGTTCTAACAAACTACAGCAAGTCGCATCGCGAAACCGATGCGATGGCGGACAATTAACAAACGAGCACAAGGAAATCCTTACGTGAGATCCTCACCGAAAGAGACCGACACCGCGGCCATCCCGATTCACCGAGTGCATCCCCCGTCTTTCTGGAAGGGGATGATCCTTGCTGCGACCGTGATCGTCCTCGTACCGAGTAGTCAGGTTTCGGCTGAGGACAAGGGGGCATCCCTTGCTTATAAGAATGGGAAGATGGTGTCCATCTGGAACGACTATGCCTCGGCTCAGAACGCGGCGATGACGGTGTTGTTCCTGGTCTATATCCTGCTCGTCGGCATTCTGGCATTCGGCATGAACCGCTGGGAGCGCGCACTGTATATTCCGGGCTTCGGAGGTGGACGGTGATGCAACCTCATTTGAAACACGCAATCCCTGGTGTCGTAACCGACCTGCCCGTGCTTCTGCCGCCAAAGCTGTTGCTGAGGATAGTCTGGGCTTTTCCCGCTGGCTGGCGTCGATGCCCGTCTGGACGCTGCCCGTGATGATCGCCACCATCATTCTGTGGCCCGCTCATGCGCTCGCGCAACGCCTCTGGTCTCGCTGCTGGGGGTCACGGAACTGGTCACGCTGTCGCGGCAGGCGATGGAGGCCGAAAGCAACCATCCCTCGCTGCTGGTGCCCTTCTACGGCTTCGCCCTGATCATCTTCTTTGCCTACTGCTGTCCCATCGCCCGCCTGACGCTGTCGGTTGAAAAGCGGTTCGCGGTGAAAATCTGACAAAGGAACCGCCATGAGCGACAACATCACATGGAACGTCGACCAGCCGATCGTGTCGATCAAGGACGTGCGCAAGGCCTATGGCGATTTCGAGGTTCTGAAGGGAATCTCCCTCGACATCATGAAGGGCGACGTCATCTGCATCATCGGTCCGTCCGGATCGGGAAAATCGACCCTCATCCGTTGCATCAATGCGCTCGCGGATATTCAGGGCGGATCGATCAGGGTCGAAGGGCAGGAAGTCCACGATCCCAAGCTGGACAAGCTGTCGCTCCGCCGGAAAGTCGGCATGGTCTTCCAGCAATACAATCTCTTCCCGCACAAGACGGCTCTTCAGAACGTGATGATGGCACCCGTCAAGGTGCTCGGGCAGCCGAAGCAGGAGGTGGAACTTCGCGCCCGTGCGCTTCTCAAGAAGGTACGGCTGGAAGGAAAGGAAAATGCCTATCCAGGCGAGTTGTCCGGTGGCCAGCAGCAGCGCGTCGCGATCGCCAGGTCGCTGGCGATGCAACCTGACGTCATGCTGTTCGACGAGTTCACGGCGGCGCTGGACCCGGAGACGGTGAAGGAAGTTCTCGTCACCATCAAGGAACTGGCGGCCGAGGGCATGATCTGCATCCTCGTCACTCATGAGATGGGCTTCGCCCGAGAAGTCGCCGACCACATCTATTTCACCGATCGCGGCGTGATCGTCGAACACGGTCCCCCAGCATCCTTCTTCGACAATGCCAAGGATCCGAGAACGAAGGCGTTCCTTGGACAGATTCTTTGAGGCGCGAATGACAATGATCGAAACACCCTATCTGCTTTTCCTGGGCGATGCGCCCGATGGACTGGCTGCCAAGGTCGCGCAGGGGATCAAGGACTGGCGGCCGGAACTGGCAACCGGGCAATTGCGCCTTCCTGGCTGCAAGGCCGATCTCGGCCTGCCGGACTTGACGATCGGTCAGGCGGTCGAAATGGGCGTGAAGACGCTCGTCATCGGCGTTGCCAATCGCGGCGGCGTGGAAATCAGTGCTTCTGCAGGCGCTCAATGCCGGGCTCGATCTCGCTTCCGGCCTGCACAATCTGTTGCACGACGAAGCCGATCTGGCTGTAAAAGCGAAGACGCTGGGCCGGACGCTGCATGACGTCCGCGTGCCGACGGTTGCCTACCCGATCGCCAATGGTAGAAAGCGGACAGGCAAGCGAATACTGGCCGTCGGCACCGATTGCTCGGTCGGCAAGATGTACACGGCGCTATGCATGGAAAAGGCGATGCGCGCGCAGCGACGGAAGGCGACCTTCCGCGCGACCGGCCAGACCGGTATCCTGATCACCGGCGATGGCGTGCCGCTCGACGCGGTGATCGCCGATTTCATGGCCGGATCAATCGAATTTCTGACGCCGGACAACGATCCGGATCACTGGGATCTCATCGAAGGCCAGGGAAGCCTGTTCCATGCGTCCTATTCCGGCGTGACCCTGGCTCTCATTCATGGCGGTCAGCCGGACGCACTGGTGCTCTGCCATGAGCCGAACCGGCCGAACATGCGCGGTCTTCCGGATTATGAGCTGCCGAGCCTTGAGGCGCTGCGCGATCTTTCGCTGACGATGGCCAGGATGGTCAATCCAGCCTGTGAGGTGGTTGGCATTTCGCTCAATACCTCCGCCATGAGTGCAGAAGATGCGATGGCGCTTTGCGCTGAAACCGAAAGGCGGATGGGCCTGCCGACGGTCGATCCGTTCCGCCAAGGCGCCGACCGGCTCGTTGCGGTGTTGGAGGGATTCTGACCGGGTTGTCGCTCTGCGCCGTTGAAGAACGTTTTCCCGTCGCCGGTGCTTTCACGATTTCGCGGGGATCGCGCACGGAAATCCGCGTCGTGACACTGGCCTTGCGGGGCGGCGATGTCGCCGGCCGCGGGGAATGCGTGCCCTATGCCCGCTATGGCGAAACGGCCGAAGGGGTGATCGAGACGGTATTGTCACGTTAACTGGGCTGCGGTTGCCTGCCTGACGGGTTGGGCGTAGATTTCGGCGATGCATTCACGAGACATCAGCTTCAAGCGTCACCGTTTTCCGCCACGGATCGTTTCTCACGCGGTCTGGCTTTATTTGCGGTTCAACCTTAGTCTGCGTGAAGTTGAGGAAATGCTGCTCGAGCGTGGAATCGACGTGTCATACGAGACAGTCC
>NZ_LWBS01000038.1 GCF_001652265.1 Rhizobium leguminosarum | reverse complement strand
CAGCGAAGCGCGTGCTGGTGGCGTTAATGAAGCGCTATGGCTTTGCTCCCAAACGGATCATCACCGATAAGCTCCGCTCCTACGGTGCAGCAAAGGCGGAAGTGGCACCCGGCCTTGACCATTGGTCACACAAGGGCCTCAATAATCGGGCGGAGAACAGCCATCTGCCGTTTCGAAAACGGGAACGAACCATGCAAGGCCACCGATCACCAGGCACGTTGCAACGGTTCGTCTCCATGCACTCAGCGACCCGCAATTGCTTTTCAGCTCAGTTCCGTCCCGTCGCCGCGCCGCGCAAACAATTCGCTACCGGCACCTTAAAGTTAACCGACGGCTGATGAAGATGTGCGTACATGGGCCATGTCAGAAGTTGCTCGTGATCCGCTTTATCGTCGCCACCGCTTTCCCGCTGAGATCATTGCGCACGCGGTATGGCTCTACTTTCGCTTTCCGCTCAGCCTGCGCATGGTTGAGGACATGCTGGCGGCCCGCGGCATCATCGTCACGCAGACCATTCGAAGCTGGGCGGAGAAATTCGGACGGCATTTCGCCCGGGAGATCAAGCGACGGTCAGCCGGCTGCCTGGGCGACAAATGGCATCTCGACGAATGTGTGGTGGCCATCAATGGCAAGAAGCAGTGGCTCTGGCGTGCCGTCGATCAGGACGGCTTCGTCCTCGAAGTGCTGGTGCAAAGCCGCCGAAATGCCAAGGCGGCAAAGCGTCTGATGCGTAAGTTGCTGAAGGCTCAAGGGCGGACACCACGGGTCATGATCACCGACAAGCTCCGGTCCTATGATGCCGCCAGGCGCGACCTCATGCCCGGTGTCGAACACCGGTCGCACAAAGGCCTCAATAATCGAGCGGAAAATTCGCACCAGCCGACCCGACGACGCGAAAGGACCATGAAACGCTTCAAGTCGGCACGCCAGCTTCAGCGGTTCGTTTCCATCCATGATCCGATTGCCAACCTGTTCCACTTTCCCCGCAATACGCTGTCATCGGCTCAACATCGAGACCTGCGTAACGCCGCCATGCAAATCTGGAACAAAATCGCGTGTGTCGCCGCAGCCTGACAGCCGTCCCGGCCAGCTATCGCTGCATCAATCCGCTGATAACTTTACAGTGCCGGATACCCGGCGCGAAGGGTGAGAAAGTCAATCAGCCGGGAACATACACATGGAGAAAGATTTAACTTGCACGCGACCGGGCAACCCGAAGAGTACAAGGAAATGTTAAACGCCTTGTGCGATGCATAACGATAGCCTTTGCAACCTGAGGGAGTATCTGTGGACAGATTTATTTCTGAAACGACGTACGAGAAATATCTGACACATTGAAATGGATAGACGCTAAGGTGCCTATGGCACCGACCAGCTGACCAACGATTAGTTCGAGAAAATGACCACGGCACAACACATCGTAGCTTTGCTGAAGAGCCACATAGACGGAGATGAAGGTCGCTTCCTTTCCGTGGCGACACAGCTTGCCGCGCACGAAGCCCGACAAGGTCATGGCAAGCTCGCTCAGGAGCTCAAAGAGCTCATCGACGCCGCTCGTGGCAAGACCTCGACGGTCGCACGCATTGGCGCGGGCCCAGTGCCGATCGCACAGCCGAAAGGCGAGTTGACGAAATTGCTCGCCGCACGTTTCTCGGACACGCGGCTAGCAGACATGATCTTGTCCGAGGAGCTTCGCGAGCGGCTTGGAAGAGTGATCGCTGAACAGCGGCACCAAGAGCGCCTGCAAGCCCATGGCCTGACACCTCGTCGCAAGTTGCTCCTTGTCGGCCCACCAGGGTCTGGCAAGACAATGACTGCGGCGGCGTTGGCGCATGAACTTAAGTTGCCGCTTTTTACAGTGCTTTATGATGGCCTCATCGGCAAACTCATGGGAGAGACAGCTTCGCGCTTGAGACTGGTATTCGATGCCGTCGCGGCGCAACGGGGCGTGTATTTCTTCGACGAATTCGATGCGATCGGATCGCGGCGGTCCGGGCCAAATGATGTCGGCGAGATTCGTCGTGTGCTGAACTCCTTTCTCCAGTTCATCGAGAACGACCATGGCCCGAGCCTAATCATCGCTGCCACGAACCATCCAGAACTTCTCGATAGGGCGATTTTCCGTCGCTTTGACGATGTCATCGCGTACGAACTACCGGACGAACGCATCACGCGTGGAATCCTGGAGACGCATTTGTCACGCTTTAAGCCAAAGAAGATGAATTGGTCGGCAATCCTGGATGCAGCCAAGGGGCTCAGTCAGGCGGAGATAGCGCGAGCTGCGGACGAAGCGGCGAAGGTCGCTATCTTGAGCGACAAGCCGACGGTCGAAACCTCTCTACTGCTTGGTGCTCTGTCGGAACGTCACAACACGATGCGATAAGGCGACAAGCAGTACATGGCCAGACCGCCTCGCGATCGATCTCACTTTTTCTTGGACGGTGGCGGGCAAGCGGAGCCTTACACCTCGCCGCGTACGGTCATTTCCGGTCTACCCCCTGCCCGTGCACGCGCGCAACACGCTGCAAAGCTTTCTCAATCGCTTGCAACCGCTATCGCCGAAGCGCAGCAGACTATGGCCGCGAGGGAACCCGGCATTGCGGAAGGCGATCGTGGCTTTTATCTGCAGTTTGAAATTCCCGTGGCTGAACGGGGTGCCGTCGACGCATTGGAAAACAAACCGGCTGGCATTGAACTCGTCGCGGTTCCTCAGGTTGCTGCTGGCGAGGAGAGTATCACCGCGACCGTCTTCGTGCCTGAGCACTCACTTGAGTTCTACAGCAAGAAGGTCGATGCCTATCGGACCGAGCAGACGGAGACCGGCCGGCCGAAAAACGAAGCGCTGATTGCGCGTATTGAAGATGTTCGTTTGGCTGCCGTGCGATCACTGTTCACCGACGCTCCTGAGCTCTATCCTCAGCCGAACGCAGCAGCCTGGTGGGAAGTCTGGATCAGGGACGGAAGGCTCGCATCGTTTCGAACAGTGGCTGGCCGTTTGAATATTCCTCTCAAGGATCATGCAATCCGCTTTCCTGAACGAGATGTCGTGCTCGCCCACGGCACAGAAGCCACGATCTCACGCGTCGTGAGCAATTCGGACGCTATCGCCGAACTTCGACTCGCCAAGGATACACCATCAGTCTTTTTGGAAATGGGGGCACCTGAGCAAGTTGAGTGGGCAGAGGATCTCGTGGGTCGTCTTGTCGCCCCGGACGCGCTCGCGCCGGCGATATGCCTGCTCGACAGCGGAGCGACAAGGCAACACCCTTTGATCGCTCCCGCGTTGCCGGCCGCCAACCAGCATGCATACGACGACGATTGGGGTGTGGGCGATAGCCAGTTCTGGAACGGGCATGGCACTTCGATGTCTGGCGTGGCGCTCTATGGCGATCTCCAGCAGACGCTCGCGCAGCAAGGCGCGGTGCAATTGCCCTATTGGCTTGAGACTGTAAAAATCCTCCCGCCAAACGGTGGCAATGATCCGTTGCTATATGGAGCGATTACAGAAACCAGCATGACCAAGGCCGAGGCAAGCGCCCCCCTTCGCAAGCGGGTTTTTTGCATGGCGGTCACAAGCGAAATCGGCCTCGCACGCGGACGTCCTTCGTCCTGGTCGGCTGCCGTCGATCAGCTGACCTACGGTGGAGGCGCTCTTCGACGTCTGATGGTCATCGCCGCCGGCAATCTCCGCGGTGACATCCACGCGGCAGACTATCCCGATCGAAATGATCTGGAGGAGGCGGAAAGCCCAGCCCAGGCTTGGAACGCGCTCGTTGTCGGAGCCTATACTGACAAGATCAATATCGTTGATCCGGCGTTCGGCGATTGGGCTGCGGTCGCTCCGGCCGGTGATCTATCACCAGCCAGCAGGACTTCGGGCACGTGGGATCGTCAATGGCCGGTCAGGCCGGATGTCGTCTTCGAAGGTGGAAACTTCGCGCACGACGGCGTGAACCCGAGTTCTCACGTCGATGATCTGCAGCTGCTGACGACGTACTACCGACCCAATATTCGTTTGTTCGATACATTTGGAGATACGAGCGCCGCCGCTGCGCTTGGCGCGAACTTTTGTGCGAACATCATCGCCGCTCGTTCGACTCTTTGGCCGGAAACGGTACGGGGGCTCGCCATTCATTCCGCCGAATGGACGCCGGCAATGAAAGGCCATTTCGACGGCGCCGGCACGCAAGCCATGAAAATGGCAATGCTCCGACGCTACGGCTGGGGCGTGCCTGACATTTCCCGTGCGTTGAGAAGCGCTACGGACGACGCGACCCTTGTAGTCGAAGACGTTTTGCTGCCGTTCAAAAAGGAAGACTCGAGGATCAAGACCCGAAGCATGAACCTGCACGCTTTGCCATGGCCACGCGACGAGCTTCTCGATCTCGGCGCAGCTGACGTGGAGCTTAGGATCACGCTGTCGTATTTCATCGAACCCAATCCAGGCGAACGCGGGTGGACACGTCGGCATCGTTATTCGTCACACTCTCTACGATTTGCCGTCAAACGCTCTCTTGAAGATCTGCAACAGTTCCGGACGCGCATCAACAGAGCCGCGGAAGCAGAGGAAGAAGGTCAGATTGGCGCGGCCGGTGGCGACAACTGGTTCCTCGGCATGATACGTGATCGAGGGTCGGTGCATTCCGACATCTGGCGGGGCAGCGCTGCGGCGCTCGCCGAACGTGATGCGATCGGCGTCTTCCCGGTCAGCGGCTGGTGGAAGGAAAAGCCAGGACTTCAGCGTTGGGATCGGGCAGCCCGCTACGCGCTTGTAGTGTCTATCCGGGCACCGGGCGCAGACATCGACATCTACACCGCGATCGAGAACAAGCTCGAGGTTGAAATTCCAGCCGGATGAAGCGCGGAATCTGAACCGTACCGCTGCGTCAACCGCAGAAGTCGAGAGCCGTCAGCCGGCGATCTGGTATTGCCGCACCGGATGGCGGACCATCGCGTCGATATCGATGCCGTCAAGTATCCAATGGAGCTGCTCGGTCGAAAGCGTCACCACCGCAGTCTCCCGGCGTGGCCATCTGAACCTGTCTTCCGTCAATCGCTTCAGTACCATCACAAAACCGGACCGATCGAAGAACAACAACTTCATCCGGTCGCGGCGGCGATTGCAAAACGCAAAGACCGCAGGCGCAAACGGGTCAAGCTCCATCACTTCCTGCACCAGGACCGCAAGACTGTTTATGCCGGCGCGAAAGTCTATCGGTTCGCGATGCAGGTAGACCTTGATATCAGCGCCCAGTCTGAACATGGCTCAATGCTCCGATGATTGCCGTCAACGTATCGTATCCAGATCACAGCATTCCAGCGAAAGCTTCACGCCGTTCGGCAAAGACGCGCTCACCTTGGCTGGGAGTGGCGACGGGCCCATGCTTTCCGACTTCGACAACCGTTGCTCACCACGAGGGGCAGGCCTGCCCACCGAATTGCCCTGCATAGGCAGGCTGTGGTCCGCGGCGCTGACTTGAACCGGAATGAACGCAGACTGTGCAAGTGGCGGCAAAGCAACGGCGTCTTTGGTCGTCTTTATCCATTTCCGAAGAAGGTTGGCATTGATCCCATGTTCAAGCGCAAGTCGCGATACCGACACGCCAGGCTCCAGGCAGGCCGCAACAAGCCGCTCTTTCGACGCCGCGTCGTACCGCCGGCGGCCGTTGCGCAAAATCCGTCTCACCAGCAGTTTCTGTTCATCATCCTCAATCACTTGGTGTCCACCTCCGTTAAGTGGTAAGCGGCAAGCCGAGGCCGTTCAGCCTGTGTAGTTCCACGGCATGAGTGCATCGATTTCGCTGCTGGGCCAGCTGTTGGCTATGCGCTCGAGGGTCTGGGTGAGCCAGGCCTGCGGATCGACGTT
>NZ_LWBS01000037.1 GCF_001652265.1 Rhizobium leguminosarum | reverse complement strand
CCGTCAGGCGGCAATTATGGCACATTTTGAGAATCCGCGCATGGTCAAGGGGTCCGACCGCCTTGTCTCGGCAAACTCCGGCATCACAGGGGCAACGCCCCCTATGTCCAAAATAGCGTCGGGTCGGCAACTGAAAATCCCGCACCGCACCATCACATGTGGTTCAACACCCAATTCCGTTAAAGGAGCAGCCCATGGCTACCGTGAAAGTCGATATTAATAATTTCCAGTCGGAAGTTCTGGAATCCGCACAACCCGTCGTCGTCGATTTCTGGGCTGAATGGTGCGGCCCGTGCAAGATGATTGCGCCGAGCCTCGAAGAAATCGCCGTCGAGATGGAAGGCAAGGTCAAGGTCGCCAAGCTGAATATCGATGAGAATCCGGAACTCGCCGCACAGTTCGGTGTGCTCTCCATTCCGACGCTTGCGATCTTCAAGGGCGGCGAAGTCGCCGATATCTCCTTCGGCGCAAAGCCGAAGACGGTTCTTTCGAACTGGATTTCGAACGCTGCCTGAGGCCCTGTCTTTATCGACGGCGTGGAGGCGGACATCGCGGGTGGTCAGCCGAATGGCGTGGCTGCCTTGCGGCGGACGGCTTTCGGGCGTGCGCAAGCAAGCATGCGGTTGAGGACGGCGCAGCCGATGGCCACTTCGGTCTGCTGACCAGGCAGCGACCTGGCCCGCATTTCATCGGGCCGTCACTGTTGATTGCGGCGATATGCCGGTTCCGTTGGCCGGGAGGTCTATCGTCGCTTGGCTCGACCGCGTTGGCACGAGGCGGAATGACGATAGCCGCCGCCGCGCTATGATCGATGACTGCGTCGTATGTAGGTTTTCCATCGTAGGCACCGTCGGCTGTGAACTGTCCGATCGGACCGCCAATCTGGTCGAGGAGTGGCGCAACTTGAGAGACATCGAACGCCGACCGTCGAGCAACTTTGGAGGCAAAACCTCTTTGAAAGTGAAGTGGCGGTTGTCGCCGGCGCGACAGTTATCGGCGGTGACGGATATGACAATGTCCTCATCGCGATCGACCGGGACGGCGGCCATATCCTCTACCGTGAGCGTATGCCTGTGCCTGGCTCGATGTGGCAGCCGTGGCGGTCCTGGCTCGGGCAGAGCGGCGGCGCCAGTGCCTATTTCTTCGCCAATCCCGTTGTCGGGATCGGACCGGTCAGACTTACCCCGTTGATCTGCTACGAGCAGTTCATCGTCTGGCCGGTCCTGCAATCCATGCTCTCCGACCCCGAGATGATCGTTGCCGTTGGCAACGGCTGGTGGACGGCCGACACCAACATCGTCGCGATCCAGCGGGCCAGCGCCAGCGCCTGGGCGCGGCTGTTTTCCAAACCGCTTATCCTTTCCTTTAATACGTAAGTTCGGAGCCTCAAGATGCTCGACGCCGCCCTCATTTCGAAGTGTACTGATCCTTCCCTCACCTCGGGTATCGTCGAGCAGTTTGTGGAAGAGGCCGGTTCTCCGGATCCGCTAGCAATTTCTGTCAAGTCGGGCGGCCGGCTGATCCTGGTGCCGAAGCAGACGACCGCGGACGAGGCGATGGAGATCATCCGCCAGAATGTCGGCCAGGCGGTCGTTCGCGCCGGGCTGACACAGATCCCGGTCGGCACCGGCGTGAAGGACGCTTCGGAACTGAAGCCTGATCTCGTTGACGCCTGCGAGAACCTGCGCATGGGAACGAAGCTGTTCGCCAAGGTCATGCGTATCGTCGCGAAGTGGTACGGCAATCCGACAGCAAAGGATGTTCTGCCGCAAATATTCGAGGATGCTGTCTATTCGTGGAAGACCGGCGAATTTGAGGGCGTCCAGGTTTTTCTGGCGCCTGATCCGGACGGCGCGATGAAAATGGATAGAGTTGCGCCCGTTGAGAGAACACCCGTGGCCAATGAGGCTCGAGACGAGCCTGCCGTATCGCCAGATGCCGAGGAAAGCCGTGATGCCCAGTCAGCTGGTATCAGGATCGACCTCTCACGCATTGGTGGGCAAAAGTGAGAGCGGTTTCCCCCGCGGTGAACTGGCTTGTGAGCGCCGCACGGTATCGGCCCCGACCCACCAATATACAAAAACTAGTGCGAACCAGATACGCAATTTTAGTGTGATTCGGATGTGGGAAATTAGTGTGAATGACATACCGAAAACTAGTGCGATTCAAATACACAAAATTAGTGTGAGTCATACGCAGAAAAGTAGTGTAATCCTTATGCGGTAAATTAGTGCATCTCCATCCAGCAGCCATCGACAGGTTTTGTGCTACCGATGTGCATAAAGGTGGAGCGATCACAGGAGGACGGCATGGCGAAACCCAACGAACTGCTCGCAACATCGCTCTCGGAGCTGAGGGGTGTCACCCAGAATGGCACCAGGTCGGTCGTGAAGTCGGACGAGCTCAGCCGCGTCCATAGAGAGCGCTTGCAGGACAACGGCTTTCTCGAAGAGATCATGAAAGGCTGGCTGGCAGTCAATTCGAGGCCTTCCGCCAAGAATAGAATCGATGCCGCGTGGAGTACCGTGTACTGGGAATTTTTAGCCCGATATCTGGATGACCGCTTCCCCAATGAATGGCGCCTCTCCGCGGAAGCATCGGTTGCTCTCTGGTCAGAAAATCACTCCATTCCGCCGCAGGCCATCGTCAGAAGCCCAAAGGCGAACAACCAGCTCGTGAAACTGCCAAGCGACACATCGCTCTATTTGCTGCGTTCGAAAGACAATGAACCGGCGGAGACGAAAGAGCGGTTGCGATTGATGCCGATGGAAGAGGCGGTCTGCAACCTGTCGCCGGAGTCCTGGAAAACATCAGCAACCGACGTCATTGCCGTTATCGGCTCGATCCGTGGAACCAGCTCGCTGCTGCAATATCTTCTTGATGGCGGACGCAGCCATGTGGGTGGCCGTGTCGCGGGAGCTCTGCGCCATCTAGGCAGGGAGCGCGACGCCGACACGATCATGAAAGCCCTGGACGCGGCCGGTTACAATCCCCACGAAGAGAACCCCTTCGATCCTGCGACCGAGCTGGTCAAACTCGATGTGCGGCGTGCTCAGGCTCCCTCCGCCACGCGCATCAAGAACCTCTGGGCGAGGATGAGGAAAGATGCGCTCGACAACATTGGATTCGAGCAACTGCGCATCAATGACCGCGACGGATACATCGCCCAGATCGACGAGCGCTATGTGGCGGACGCGCTGAACTCGCTTTCGATCGAGGGATATGAAGTGTCCGAAGATCTCATTCAGAGGGTCCAGGACGGAGCGTGGAAGCCGGACGAGGACGCACAGGACTACGAGACCAAAAACGCATTGGCCGCCAAGGGATATCGACTGGCTTTCGAGGAAGTGCGCGACGATATCAAGAAAATCCTTGATGGCGCGCCGACCGGCAAACTGCTTGAAGAAAGGCATCAAGACTGGTTTCGCGCGATGTTCAGTCCTTCGGTCACCGCGGGTATCATCAAGGCGCATCAACTCGCCGGCTATCGTTCGCACAACGTCTACCTGCGCGGCTCTTCGCATGTCCCCCTGCCACCGCATGCCATTGCCGATGCAATGGACGCGTTGTTCGAATCCATCGAAGAGGAACCCGATCCGCGCGCGAAAGCCGTCGTCGCTCCGTTCCTGTTCACCTACATCCATCCGTTCCCCGACGGAAACGGCCGAACGGCACGCTTCATCATGAATGCTCTGCTGGCAGAGTGCGGAGTCCCCTGGACCGTCATACCGGTCGCGCGCCGGGACGAGTACATGGACGCCCTGGAACAGGCGAGCCAACTCGAAAACATCGTACCGCTGACGACGTTCGTATCCGAGCTCGTCAATGCGCCCCCTCCGGAGAGAGAGGCGAAGATTGCACGAAAAGCGTCGTAGGACGATTGCACGGTTTTGTCGCAAACTTTTTAAAAGGCCGCAGAAGCGGCCATCGCTGGACACAGTTATGCAGCGAGTGCGGCGAATTGCTGAAATGCCGATTGGCCACTGGTTGAAAATTGGCGCTTGCGGATCATGTGAGCCACCTCGATACCATCCAGTGTTGCTGACGCAGACTGAAAGGATTTGAAGCCCTTCATGGGGCGGGTCAGCTTCTTGATAAACCGGTGGTCCTGCTCAATCGTGTTGTTGAGGTATTTGACCTGCAGGATCTCGATCAGCCAGAACCATCCATACAACAACAGCAGCAGCCAGTTGATGTTTTGCAATCCTGCCAGGTTCGCGCCGCTCTTGTCGATGACGACCTTTTCGGGCCAGCCATTGGTCTTAATCGTGCGGGCGAAGAAAGCGCTGGCCGCGGCCTCATCGCGGTGCTCAGACAGCATGAAATCAAGGGTTTTGCCGAATTTGTCGACAGCCCGATAGAAATAGGTCCACTTGCCTTTGACCTGGATAGAGGTCTCGTCCATCCGCCAGGAGTTGCCGGTTGCGGATTTGCGCCGCTGGGCCTGGCAGGCAATCAGGGGCGAATATTTCACGACCCATCTGTTCAGCGTCGCGTGGTCAACGCTAACGCCGCGCTCGGCCATAATCTCTTCCAGATCACGATAGGAGACCGCATATCTCACGTAGAAAAATACCGCGTATAAAATCACGTCTTTCGGGTAATGACTGCCTTTGAAATCGACCATCATCGGCAAACTCAATCTGCCTGCTCATCTTCAACCCGGATCTACGCCTACCATACTGGTTGCAAACCCGGTGAAAGTTTTGCGACAGAACCACCCGCACCGCACTGACGACAGCTTATGCGGCGGGGCTACGCGCCTCGGAAGCTGTCCATCTCAAGGTCCGCGACATTGATGGCGAGCGCGGCATCATCCGTGTCGAGCATGGCAAGGGCGGAAAGGATCGCAACGTCATGCGGCCGGTATCGACAAAAGGGTGACCCCCAGGCGGCCAAGCGCCTGCTGACGCGACTTCTGAAGAAGCAGGGGATGCCGCCAAAGCGTATGATCACCGACAAATTGCGCTCCTACGGGGCGGCCAAACGCCAGGTCATGCCGAACGTGGAACACCGCTCGCATAAAGGCTTGAACAACCGGGCGGAGAGTTCTCACCTGCCGTTGAGAAAACGGGAGCGAACGCGACAGGGTTTCCGGTCGGTTGGCTCATTGCAACATTTCGTGTCGATCTTCTCCGCCGTCCGAAACCTCTTCGTCCCATCCCAGACCAACCGCTCCGCAGCACAAATTCGAACCCATCGACGCCAGGCAATGGCCGCGTGGGAAGCCGTGAGGGCACGGCCTGCCTGAAAAGCGCAGGCTCGGCCTCACCTGGCCACATTCAAACAACGTGACAACGCCGGCCGCCGACATGGGGGATCGTTCCTCTCGGCCGAAGACGAGCCCACGCCGGACCGCGGATCGCTGAGGAAATTGTCTCGCTGCGCCCTCACTAAGAGAAAATTCAATGAGGCACGAAAGGCCTTCCGATGGAGCCGGCAAGTTTGTTGGCGCGGCGGCAGCTTAGTGACTGTTGACTGGCCTGAATAACGATTCTATATCGTCATGACGGTCTAACGGATTGATACATATATAAACCCGTCGGAAGGCGGTTTTAGCACATTTTGAAATCCGCGCATGGTCAAGGGGCCCGGGACGCCCTGAGGACATTTAAGAGGTTGTTTATGACGCAGTTTGAGGAGTTTGCGCTTTATGAATTTCAGTCGACCGAGGATGCACCCTTTCGACCGGAACAATATTCGCGTCTGAAGTTCGGTTGCGATGAAGCAGCTCGCGAGATGGGCCACCAGATTGCGGACGCGTTCTTCGAAAAAAACGCATCCGCAATACTGAACCGTCGCTGCCTGATGATTTCGTCGCCACCAATCAAACAAAGGCCAATTTGCACCACTCTCGTACCGCTCCTGCCAA
>NZ_LWBS01000036.1 GCF_001652265.1 Rhizobium leguminosarum | reverse complement strand
CCTTTCTGCTGTAATATAATACGGACGACGCAAGCGTCGCCTGGATAACGCGGGGTGGAGCAGCCCGGTAGCTCGTCAGGCTCATAACCTGAAGGCCGCAGGTTCAAATCCTGCCCCCGCAACCAAACCTTCCTAAATACACATACTCAAAAGCCCGCCTCGTGCGGGCCTTTTGCGTTTTTGCTTACCGGTGGGTCGAGGCAGGCATCCGCCGGGCAGCAATTGGATCCGATGCTTCAGTTCAATTCATTCCGGGCCAGGAATTCGGCTGCCTGAATTGTCTCCAGCGCGCTCGCTGTCTCCCGGAAATAAGGCAGGCCTTCCCAGAGGCTGCGATCGCCGACGATATAAAATCGACGCTTGGCGCGCGTGAGGGCAACGTTCAACAGGTTCGGCTTCGAGGCGGCCCAACTGGCCGCTCCGCTATGGTCGGCATCGGCGCCGAGCACCATGAAAACGATGTCTTCTTCCTTGCCCTGGAAGGTATGCACCGTGCCTATCCGATCCCGCAGCCACCTCGACAGTTTCGGTGGAGGCGAGCGCGTATTTCCGTTCCAATCGACCCAGGCTGTATGGGCCAGAGCCTGCTTCAGACTGTTCTTGACCTCCTTGAACGGCGAAATGATATAGAGATCAGGCAATGCGCCGTCCCGGCGATAAGTGGCGGTGAGGAGATCGACGATGAAGTTCGTCTGTTCCGCAACGGTCTGTTTACCGGTTACCCTTCCTTTGACGTCGATCCAGCTGCTGTCGCCATAAAACGGTGGAGCGTCGCCGGCGGGCCGGCGCTCTTCCAGTCCGAAGACCATCTTGTTCTGATAGGCGATCTTGTTGGCAAGGCCAAACATTGGATCGATGCAGCGCCGATGCACCCTGAGAGGGCTGCCGATCCAGAGCCCGTCCGCCTCCTCGCCCGGAACGGTCGTTCCATAGCGATTGGCGGCATCCGCCAGCATCTGCACCGACGCCCTGTTCGGCGAATATTGTCCTGCGGCGGTGTGGGGCGAGAGAGCCGAGGTGGCGGTGATCAGCGCGCTGGGTAGCGTGAAGACCGGCTCGATTTGCTGGGGATCGCCGATCACCATGACACGGCGCGCCCGCAACAAGGCCCCGACCGCCGCCTGCGGCACCGCCTGACCGGCTTCATCGATGAAAACCCAGCCGATCGATCCGGCTTCGAGACCGCGGAACTGCCGGGCGAAGGACGCAAACGTCGTCGACACAATCGGAACGATCATGAAAAGGCTCTGCCAGATCAAGGCAATGTGCTCGCCATTGACGGGACTGTTGTTGGAAAGCAGTTTGCTGATGGCGACGATATTTCCCCCAAAACCTCCGCCCTTTCTACCGACCTCCGCCAGCCACGCTTCATGCAGCGTCAATGCCGCTTCCAGCAATGCAGAACGCAGACCTGCCAACTCGTCTCGATGCCACAGACCGTCAATCTGGAAACGGTCGGCCTCGAGTTCTGAGAGATGCCTGGGTACGGTGGGATGATCGAGAATCGTGCCGAGGCGATCGAATTCCTCTCTCTTCCTGGACCAGATTTCCCGTTGCGATCCTAGCGCCCGCTCGGCCAGTTGATGTCCCCGCAACGCTCGGTTCAGCGCAGGTCCATGGGTTTTCGCAAGACGACGCTCGCATTCCGCCAGCGCCTTGCGCAGTTCCAGTTGCTTGCGCGCATTGGCAACGACATTTTGCCGATGCTGCCGGGCAGGATGGGCCGGCAGCACTTTCTCCCACCATGCAGGAGCGCTGCGCTCCAGCAGCTGTTCCTCCTCCTTCAGATGAGACAATCCTTCCCTGATATTGAGCATTTCGGCCGCGACCATGTTGCATCGGTCCTGCGCGCGCTGAAGTTCGGTCGCGGCCGCCCTTACTCCTTCAAGCGCCTCGCGGCAGAATGCATCCTGCGAAACCAGGGCGATTTCATCACAGAGATCGGCATAGCGCGCATACAGGCCGATCTTGTCGCGAACCACTTCGTCGGCGGCATGAAATGCCGCCGCTGCCTCGGCGAAGGTTGGTCCCTCATAGCCTTTTAGCCATTCCCAGATGGTCTGTGGCTTATCGGCGCCGGACCAGCCAGGTTTTGGCCTTTCGGCGATCTCCATGAAGGCGAAACGTTCCTTGAAGGCTCGACGGTTCCGGGCGTTGCCGAGCGCACAGGCGATCAGCCCCCATGGGCGGTCGCCGTCGGAGAGTTTAACGACAGCTCCATTGTCCTTCTGGCAAGCGATCTTGTGCGCGACCGTCTGCAGATATTGGAATGAAGATGTCTTCCCAATCGAACTCCGCTTGGGAAGGTCGCGCGAGATATTCTCCACGGCGGCGTTGTTGGACGAGGCGACGACCATTTCGAATCCTGAAATAGCCGGGATCAGCGCCGATATCGAGGCGGTGCTCCGGTCCGTGAAGATGGCTCGGCGCGGCGAGCCGTCGAAGGCATCGCGCGCCGTCTTCAAGGAGGCCAGGACGCGGGCGCGCCGAACGATATTATCCGCGAACATGTCGCGAAGCAGGGTCGTCTTTCCCGTCCCTGGTGGGCCGTTGACCGAGAACAGTCCCGTTTCCGAAAGGTCGCCGATGGCCGAATTAATCGCGAACTGCTGCATGAGGCTCATCGCCTGGTAAGGTTCGCTGAGCCAGCGTCCGCGGTTGAGATTTCCTGGATGCAGGGCTTGAACGATCGCCCGGCGTCCATCCTCCGAGTAGAGGTCGATCCGCTTCTCTTGCGCAGGCGGCGTGAGATATTGCCTGAGCGGCTCGGGGATATCACCGTGTTTGATGCACGTCATCGCCCGTTCGATATCCTCGATGAAGAAACTGTTCAGGATCCCGATGTCTTCTTCAACACTCGCACTCTCCTCCTCCTCGTCGCCGGCCTCGAGCGCATTGCTTTCCGGCGGTGGCGGCAAGGAGATGACCTCGGGTTTTTCCACCCTATCTCGGTAGCGTATTTCAACAGCAGCGATGGGTTTCTCTTGCTTCGAGGCAAAGCCGGCCCAATCGCAGAGCAATTCATGCAGCGTCAGGATTTCGGCGGCATCGATCGGCTGACCGTCGGGATCCTCGGCGGACGAAGATCTCAGATGCCGTTGTGCCCGAAAGTTTTGAAGCAATTCCGAGAGCTGCCTCTTGCCGTCGGCAAATGCCTCGTGGCTGAGTGAGGAGAGGCCGGATTTCCGCACCCGCCCCAGGGCCAAGGGAAGCGTGGAAACGGAAAATGTTTCGAACATCGGCTGTCCAAAGGGGGAGAGCTGCAGGCTGGCAAAGCAGGTATCGCCATCGAGATCGCCGCGTTCGGCATCCTCATACTCGGCGATATCGGCCGCAATGCTATCGAAGTGCCTGCGGATATCGGCAATTTCCGATTTGTTGAAAACGCCGAGGAACAGGGTGAAGCCCGTGATCTGCTTCTCTTCGGGTATCGCTGGACGACTGAGTGCGGCGCCGTCATCATCGAGCGTTTTCGCATGCAGCCAGAAAACGCTTCGGCCTTCACTGGAGGCAATACGACTGGAGAGATCGTAAGGAATGAAGAACTCGATTTTGTGCCAGAAATCGAGAATGGCGAGAAGCCGTTCTCTTTCGGCGCCATCTGCATTCGTCTGCATGAGTTCTCACTGATGATTGCAAAAAAAGGCTCGCGCCTCTTTTAACAACGATCGCAACTCAAAATCAAAGACCATGGCGACTGCGCGTCCCGGAACCGCCGGACCGCCTTTTCGCACCATGGCAAACGTCGTCAATGCAGACGTGGCTGGCGTCGCTCGCTGAGCGCCGTCCCCGGTTCCAGCAAAGCCATGGTCGCCGGCACGACATCCGTCTTGCCAGCGGCGGGCTCGGCAATCGAGCGCAGCCGTTTGAGGGCAGCACCGCCGGCATAATCAAGCGCGGTCGGATCGTCCGAATGCAGGTCCTGGATTTGCGGCAAAGACGGCCTCCCCTTCCGCCAGCCATTTGCTGATTGCAAGAGCGATGCCAGGTAACGCGCTTGGATGAGATGAGGCCCCGATCTCGCCGACCCGGCGGAAAGTCTCTGCAGTCCGCTGATGTTGATGCAGGGCAAGCTGCGTGTCGCCAAGCCGCATCTGGATCGGTGTTGGATCGGGCCCGCTCGCTCAGTGAGGCCTTGGCAGTCAAGGACCCTGTCAGCTTGCCTCGGCTACCCTGCATGACGAAAAGTATGACAATCTGTACTGAAATATTACATTAAGCTGATCGTCCTATAGTCAGAGCAAATATAGCCTTGAAGTATCTACCGAGTGAAAATACAACCAAAGCTTTGTATTATATGGTTTTTCGTCTGCTAAAACTAATCACTTTGGGCCATTTCCTTCCTTCTCAATCCGTATTAACATAATTAAGAAATGTCTAAAAAATAAGGCGATGACATCCGGGACCGACATTTCATACTATCTAATACCCGCCATCGCTCCACGTTTGAGTAAAGTGTAACGCTAGGGGAGGCGTATATGTTCATGACAGGCTCTGGAATCGAGAATACTGACCAGGGGAGGAAGTTGAGTACGTCTGGAGATACTATACTAGTAGTGGCAAAGGCGGATCTGTTTTCAGAGTGCATGGTAGAAGCACTGGCAAAGAAATTTCCGAATTGTGAAGTAGCAAGCATTACGAGCACAAAGCCAATGCTGGAAAAAGATACCAGCGATATGAAGCTTGTTTTATTCTATCATATACCTGGCCCTGAGCTTCATGAGGCGCTGCAGGCCGCCCGCGAAAACCACCCTGAAACCTCGATCGGGCTTGTTGTCGAAGCGATCGACATGCTCGAGCCCTACGTCAGCCGGCTGGTGGAGGCAAGGATCATCGATGGTGTCCTGCCGCTCAATCTCCGGCTCGACGTCTTCATGGCCGCTGTGGATTTACTGATGAAGGGCGGCGAACATTTTCCGTCAGCACTTCTCAACCGTCTCAACAACAAGAACGCCCAGCTGGAACCTTCGCTCTATCAGACAAAATCGGTCGATGCGGCCCGCAACAATGCGCTCAAGCTGAGACGCGACAGCATCTCCGCTCTGACCACCCGGGAGGTTCAGATCCTGGATCTCATCTGCAAGGGGACGCAGAACAAGATCATCGCCGACAAGCTGCATCTTTCCGAAAACACCGTGAAGGTTCACGTCCGCAACATCTACAAGAAGATGAACGTCCGAAACCGCACGGAAGCGGCATCCCGCTTCTTCAATGAGCATTCCGCCGGCGAAGACGACGTGTCCGGCCGGTGGCGCAATTGATGTAATGCTTTTGTTTCAGATAGAAGGACGCGCAAAGCAGCGCGACTTCTGTCCGAAGCCGCTTGGAGAGCAGATATAAGGCGCTGAGCCGTGATAGGCGACAGCGCGGGCCGTTACCCCGGCCGGGCGCTCGGCGTGATTTTCCGGATAGGCGTAGGCCTTTGAGACGCGCGGAGCCTCGGCCACGACGATATTCTTCTTCGCGACGACGGCGATATCGTCATCAACGACCGTGCAAGCCGTTTGTCCGATCGCCATAAGCGTCGTTCCGCCGACGAACATCGCCAAACGAAGACACCAGCCTTTCAGCTGCGCTGCAGCTTGTTTTTTCAACATAGCCCAAACACCTCGCATATGGCGCTTCCGGATGCAAGACCGGCGGTGCCCGTTGAAGCTCCGCCGATCTCCCGACTTCCCTCGTATATTAGCTGCATTGAGTGAAGCTTGAGAGGCGGATGAGAGGCCTATGGTGGTAAAGCGTTGAAAGTGATTAATCATTTGTTACTTTAAAGTATACTTGCGTAATTATTTTGGATAGTTGGAGTTTTTGAAGTTGACCTTACCTACAGTCGTTGTATTATTTTAATAGTAATTCGGTATCCGGAGAGTAACCACGAAGTTATTCGTGTATGGA
>NZ_LWBS01000035.1 GCF_001652265.1 Rhizobium leguminosarum | reverse complement strand
AGACGCCGAAAAATTGCGCCGCGGCGGGGGTGTAACTCCGGTCGGGCTACGCCCTCCCTTCGTCACACCCCCGCCGCCGAGTCTCATCCTGATTGACGCTGAGTCTCACCTTGTTTGTCGCCGCGCAGCAACGCAGTGGAGGACGGCAAAGCCGTTGCCGGCGGCGCGAGCCTGGCAGGACCAAAAGCCGGGGCAGGACGCGATGGCCGCAATCTAAGTGGGAGGTTTAGACGGAGGCGGACATGGCAAATCCGCGAGCCGGTATCCCGCCTCTCGTCGCAGATAAGGCGCGGGCGATGCAACACGCGCAATCAAGATTTTGATCCTGAGCGGTGAATATCCCGGGCGTGGCGCGAGAATGGGCTCAACTGCCGGCTGGCAACGGTCGATCGCCGGCGAGGCAAGCAAAGTTGGAGGTATGTCGCTTCAAATCTCTCAGGGATGTCGTCGATGAGCATGAGCTGGGCTTTGCAATTGTCGCCAACTTGCGCAACGTTCGAGCGAGATCGGGCAAACTGGCCAGGATGACTTCATGTCACTGCCAACCGCTCAGTCGGGCTGATGGTGACGACGAGGCCCGCCAAGTCATTTCAGTAAAGGCAGACGGCATTGAGCACAGCCATACCAAAGCCCAATTGCTAGCTTTCATTTGGCAGCAGGCCAGATAGACCTTATGCCTGCGCCAGCAACGCAGCATACCTTTCAGAATCAAGGCAGATTGGCCCGAGATTCGAGGGAAAATGACGATTTTAGCGTTCGAACCGATCCAGCATCCTCTTCAATTGTGCGTTTTGTAGTCGGAGCTTCCTCGCCAACTGATCCCGGAGCAGCCTTATTTCGCCATCAAGGCTGATTGCATCATCAGAAACGATCGAACCGCGTCGAGAAGGTTGCGAATCGACAGCTTTCTTGGCCTGTCTGCTGCGCTTTCGCGCTGCCCCTTTGTCAATCTGCGAGGGCTTTTGTGCGGCGTGCGCAGCTATATCCCCATTGGAGGAGACCGGATCAGCTGCTTTCTCGAACGAGGAGCTTTCGACAAATGTCGTGTCATCAACACTGCTTGCCGCCTCTTCGGCATGATCCGGGGCGACTGACACCGCCGCGGAATAACCCTGGAGAACTGGCTTTTCGTCGGCCGGACGGTCTATGGCGTCTGACTCGTTGTTGGCTGCAGTTTCAGTCGGCTTGGCGATGGCCAATACGTCCGGCTTCACGTCAACGGTCGAGCCGTGTTCTTGCCTCTGCTGCCGTCGCGGCGACACCAGCCGAGCAAGAAGTTTCCATGGAGACGCCATTTTATTCGACCTCGACTTCTACCCCGTGTGCAACCTGCGAGAAAAAGCGTCGGCGGCAGAACGAACCGCCGCCAAAATATTCACATCAATAAGCATGAGAATGCGGCCAGCGCTTGGCCGCCTGCTGCCGATCAACCGAGGTTGAGTCGCTTTCGCAGATCGGCATTTTCAGCACGGAGCTTCTCCGCCAGCAGCTTGCGCAGTCTCAGGTTTTCCTCTTCGAGCTGCAGAAGATCCGCCATCTCATCAACTGCCGCCACCGACGGCGCAACCGCTATCGACACAGCTTTCGGAGCACGTTTGACAGGCGCACGCTTGGTGCTTGCTGCACCTTCGTCGGACTTTGCTTTGCGTCCTCTCGTCGGTTTTCCAGCTGTGGCACTCGAAGCCGCTGCCGGTTGCACAGAAACGGCGGCTGAGGCCGTTTCAGGCACCGCCTTCTTGGCGCGAGGTTTGCGCACCTTCTTCGGTACATCAGGCGCCGCGGCGGCCGGCCTGTCAGCATTAGTTGTCGTATCTTTTTCGTCGGCCATTATGGTCTCCTGTAAAGCCGATGCATTTGTCTCTTGCTCGGTCGGCAGTGTCAATAAAGGCCCGGCCTGTTCTTCTTCGGATACAAGCATTTCGGTGCTTCGTGCCTGAGGAGCTAATGACATAAATGGCATTGTCTCGTCTTGCAGATCTTGCGCAACGGACTTGAGATCCATGTCTCCCCAGATCGAATTCGGATTGGAATTGAGTTTTCGCCGCCCAGATCTGTACTCGACGGCAAAGCTGCGCTGCACTTTTTTCACTTTGAGAAGCCTTGGGTGTCTGCGGTGATGTTTCGGCGACGTTTTCAGCATCGCAACAAGCCCTGCAGATAACCACTATTGCGCTGCCGGTCTATACCCCTGGCGATACCCGGCCCGAATACGATTCCGGATTGGTCTCGGTTGCGCCAAAGGTCGCCCGTGCGATCTAGCGCTGGCTAGATGTTTAGTCCCGGCATTTGATGGTGCATTATCTTCCTTAGTGGAGGGAGGCACTATGGGCGTAGATTTCGTCACCAAATGGTGCTATTTAAAGCGTCAGGACAAGGATAAGAAACGATGCGATCGACTATCAATCTCGACGACACTCTCATGGAAAGGGCCAAGTCCCTGACCGGCACAAAAGAAACCGCTGCTCTAGTCCGCCAGGCGTTGGAGACGCTTGTCCGAGTAGAGTCGGGAAAACGCCTCATCGCGCTCGGCGGAACTATGCCCGATGCAGAGGCAGCTCCACGTCGCCGGAGCGCAGCTGCCAAGTGATATTGGCTGACACTTCTATATGGATCGATCATTTCCGCCATGTTGATGCAGAGCTTCGGACGATCATTAAGGACGATCGTCTACTCTGCCATCCGGCTGTAGTTGGCGAACTGGCGCTTGGCAGCCTTCGAGATCGCGGGCGCGTGATGACGTTTCTGGCAGCCCAGCGCCAAGCGTTCGTCGCAACGCACGACGAAGTGATGACAATGATTGATCGTCACGGCATTTTCAGTATGGGCATCGGCTATACAGATGCCCACTTGCTCGCCTCGATACTGCTTGATCAGCGAGCGGCGTTATGGACCAGGGACAAGCGTCTGCAGGCAGCGGCCAAAAAGGCAGGCGCTTCATTGCATAAGCCGGCCAATGCTCGCAACTAGACACCTAAATAGTTCTGCCGAGTTTTTAGATTTTTGCGATCTTTCGCCTTCAACGGATATGAACCGGCGGCGCCTCAACTCAGATAATTTAAGTGCCTGATAAACTGAAATTAACAGCATAGCCCTCACGGGCATGGTCTTGAAGGCGTAGGCTCCGTCGCGCGCCCGTCCGCAACAGAGAGTTGGCCAATGATACTGTCCTCCTGGGTCAAACGCCTTCCCGATTGCAGGGTTCCGTTTCCAAAGCATGCACCGAGGCTTCGAGCACAGTCAGAGCACGCTGTCGATGCGGATTGGTAACTCGCGGATACGCTTGCCTGTCGCATGGCGGACAGCGATTGCGACCGCCGCGGCCGCACCAACATTGCCGAGTTCGCCCAGTCACCTCGTGATTGCCGGATCGCGCGTCCCCACCAGAGCACGGCGCCAGACAGCGGAAGGAGGAGGCAAGCCGCCAGGAGATTGGAACGGAACCACACTTTTCTCATTTACTGGTGGAGCTCGGGAGGTATGCAAGTGGAAATCCAAGGAATTTACGCCGCGCTTGCCACAACAAGCATAGAGAAGGCCGAAAGGTTCTATACCCTCCTTTTCGGCCGAGAGCCTGACGACCGCCCGATGGATGGGTTGATCCAATGGCAGGATGTGGCGGGTGCCAACATTCAAATCTTCCACAATAGGGAGAATGCGGGTTCCGGCAGGCTGACGATTGTCGTGCCGGAAATGGAGAGGGCGCGAAGATCGCTGGAAGAGATGAGTGTGGATCTCACAGATGAGTTGAAAGGTGACTACGGAAGGATCGCTCAGTTCGCAGATCCTGACGGAAATCGGATCACGCTTGCTGAGCCGCCCGCGAGACCCTTCAGTCGGTAGATCACGAGGCGGTACATCGTACGAACCGGATTCCGTACCACCACAAAGGAGTGGTTCGGATCGACGCCTGAGGCAACCTGCTTGCTGGCCGGCAGCAGAACCGACCGCGAGGGCAGCAAATCCCGCGGCAATCGTTCGGCATGGACAAAGATGAATCAGACGGCCGCCACCGGTCAAACTGTTTCCGTCGAGGCAACCATTGCCGGAGCCGGCGGCCGTTCAATTGAGCGCACGAGTGACGATCACGCTGCAGGGAGAAGCAACATGCCGAACCACAGCCAGGCACAAACGATTTCCGTTTCGGGTGGGTCGATATTCACGACCATTGCCGGGAGCGGGCCGCCGGTTCTATTGCTGCATGGCTTCCCCGAGACCCATCTCATGTGGCGCGACGTCGCTCCTTTGCTTGCCTCCGAGTTCACCGTCATCTGTGCCGACCTACGTGGTTACGGCGCCAGCACTTGTCCTCCTTCCACCCCCGATCATCTCCCCTATTCCAAACGGGTAATGGCTGCCGAGATGGTCGAGCTTATGGCAAAGCTCAGCTTCAGAGAGTTCATGGTCGCCGGCCATGACCGGGGCGGCCGTGTCGCTTACCGCATGGCACTCGATCATCCGGCGGCGATAAGAAAGCTTGCCGTTCTCGATATCGTCCCTACCTCCGCTGTCTGGGATCGAGCTGATGACCGATTTGTCCTAGCCTTTTGGCCGTGGCTCCTGTTGGCGCAAGCCGAACCTTTGCCGGAAAGACTGATCGGCAGTGCACCGGATGCTGTCGTGCACGAAGCACTCACAGGCTGGGGATCTTACGCCGCGGTGTTCCCACCAGAGATCAGAGAGGCCTATGTCGAGGCGCTCGGAAGTGCAGACCATGTTCACGCGATCTGCGAGGAGTATCGTGCTGCAGCAAGCGTCGATCGCCAGCATGACAGGCAAGATCAAATCTCCGGGCACCGGATCCATTGCCCACTCATGCCCCTCTGGAGCGGAACCGGTGCATTGGCCGCCTGGTATACCAATGAAGGAGGGCCGTTGGCGTTGTGGCGACAACTGGCAGACAACGTTGTCGGTCACCCGATGCCGGGCGGCCACTTCTTTCCGGAAGAGTATCCCACGGAGACGGCAAAGGTGTTGGCCCAATTTTTCAGCGATGCAGCGTCTTCTTCCCGTTAATCTCATCTCGATTCGCCGCATAAGGCATATCGATCTTGCAGCTCTCTCTGAACCTGCAATAATTGTCTTGTCCCCGGGGAGAAACAGATGACGATCACGCGAAGGCACCTAACCAACGATGAATGGAAGTGGCTTGTGCGGCTTTGTCAGCACGAAGCAAATACTATGCCGAAAGAAATAGAAACGAGGTTTGTTGAACTCGGCCTGTCCGGAGCGAACGGTCTTCGCGAGCACGCTAAGACCTTGGTTCAACGGGAGTTGCTGAGCGAGCGCCGGAATAGGTTGCAAGGGCTTCACTGACTGATTGTTGCGACCGCTGGGTACGAACGCCATCAAGCCGCGACATCGCTGATATTTTGGAACGGCCGTGGCAATGAGTGGGATGAAGACCCAAGGCGGATCATTGATCCATTTACCATTTCTGGTTCAAGCAACCAGTGCAGATTTCAGGCTATTTTCTCGAGATCATTTCAAACCCGCTCTGCAATAAGTGCGCTCTATTATGGAATCATTCCTCGATCATATTCCACTCAGAAACAAGTTTCGATCTTAGGCCCTGTGAGATAGACATCTCAGGTCCAAAAGCGCGTGTTCTGCTTCGACGCGTAATCCCTGGAGTTGCATCATGAAAATCGCGCCGCAGCAGCGGATCTATGTCTGCTTCTTTCTCTTCGCTGTATCACTTGGGGCGCTGCTGTCGAGGATGCCGGATTTGCAGGTTGCGCTTGGCGTCAATAAGTCCGAGCTTGGGCTGACGCTGATAGGCGCTGCGATCGGCGCCTTGATTTCGTTGACTTTGTCTTCGCCCTTGATCACCCGGCTCGGCGCGCGGACAACGGCATTCATTACTGTTCTCGGCACGTCTGCGCTGCTATCGCTGGTGCCGTGGATTGGTGCGGCGCCGGTCGTGTTCTGTGTACTCTTCGTCGAGGGGCTGCTCGCCGGGGCGCTGGAGATCAATCTCAATGTTGAGATCGACCGCATCGAAGCGCAGCTAGGACGCGGCGTGATGAACAGGGCGCATGGTTTCTGGAGCCTCGGCTTCTTCGTCACGGCGCTTGTCTCCTCGGTCGTCCGCCAAGCGGGCATTTCGATGGAACTCCATCTCGCCGCGACCTTTG
>NZ_LWBS01000034.1 GCF_001652265.1 Rhizobium leguminosarum | reverse complement strand
GGCAAGTGCCAGCCGCAACAGCGTCTCAGCGTTCTTGATTTCCCGCACCCGCGTGAAAGCACCGCGCAACCGCGCCGTTGCTTCCAAGTCAAAACCCGCCGGAAGCCGCGCGCGCACTTCCGGCCAACGATCCAAAATCTCAGGACGAATCTTCATCCAAAGCTTGAATCACAACCAGATTCCTTATGTCCAGCGCTAAACCTAGCGCATATGACCCTAACCCTCTCCCCGTTCTGACGGGGAGAGGGGACGTGCCCTGCGAGAGGCGAGCGAGGAACGGAAAGGTCGCGGCTTGTCCCTTCGCCCCGTTCACGGGGAGAAGGTGGCGGCAGCCGAATGAGGGGCCGGCGTCGGCGATCTATTGGGCCGAGTAGCAGGAGATGGCATTGAACTCCCGCTCTCAACCATCGGGAAATGCCCGATCGTCGGCCTCACGAATCTGGGATGACGACCTTTCCCGGGTTCATGATCTCGGCGGGGTCGAAGGCGCGCTTGATGCGACGCATCAACTCGATTTCGATTGCCGGGCGGATCGCCGCCAGTTCGTCGCGCTTCAGCTGGCCGATGCCGTGCTCGGCCGAGATCGAGCCGCCATGCGCAAGCACCCGTCCATGCACGATATGGTTCATCTCGTGCCAGCGGGCGATGAAGGCGTCCTTGTCGGCGCCGAGCGGCTGGGAAATATTGTAATGAATATTGCCGTCGCCGATATGGCCGAAGGCGCAGATGCGGGCGCCCGGCATCGCCGCCATGACAGCTTCTTCAGCCTCGGCCATGAAATGCGGGATCGTCGATACGGGCACGGAAACATCGTGCTTGATCGAGCCGCCTTCCGGCTTTTGCGCATCCGACATGCTCTCGCGCATGTGCCAGAGCGCCTTCTGCTGCGCTACCGATGAGGCGATTGCCGCATCCAGCACCAGCCCGGCCTCGAAGCCCTGCTCCAGCACGCCGTTCATCATCCGCTCCGCCGTCTCGGCCGAGTCCGACGTCGAAATGTCGATCAGCACATACCAGGGATAGGCGGTCTCCAGCGGATCGCGCACGCCGTCGATATGGCGGGTGGTGATCTCGACGCCAAAACGCGGCATCAGCTCGAAACCGGTGAGCGAGGCGCCGCAGAGGCTGGAGGCGAGGTTGAAGAGGGCAAGCGCATCCGCCACCGAATTCAGGCCGGCGAAGGCCACCTGATGGCCGAGCGGCTGGGGAAAGAGCTTCAGCACCGCGCCGGTGATGATGCCGAGCGTGCCCTCGGCGCCGATGAAGAGATCGCGCAGATCGTAGCCGGTATTGTCCTTCTTCAGGCGGCGCAGGCCGTCCCAGATCTCGCCGGTCGGCAACACCACTTCGAGGCCGAGGCAGAGCTGGCGCATATTGCCATAGGCAAGCACGGCAGTGCCGCCGGCATTGGTGGAAAGGTTGCCGCCGATGCGGCAAGAGCCCTCCGAGCCGAGCGACAGCGGAAACAGCCGTCCATGCGCCTCGGCCGCCTTCTGCACCTCGGCAAGGATGGCGCCGCCATCGGCCACCAGCACATTCGCCACCGGATCGACATCACGAATCCTGTTCATGCGCTCGAGCGACAGGATGATATCGGACTTGCCCTGGCGCGGCGTCTGGCCGCCGACGAGGCCGGTATTGCCGGTTTGCGGCACGATCGCCGTTCCGGTCTCCGTCGCAAGCTTCATGATATCGGAGACTTCTTCGACCGAACCGGGTTTCAAGAGGAGAGGGGAGGAGCCGTGATAGAGCCCGCGGTTTTCGATCAGATGCGGTGCAAGATCGGCCTCGCTACGCAACGCGTATTTTTCACCGACGATGGCCGCGAAGCGATCGAGGAGTTCGGTGGAAATGCTGGAATTGCTCATCGGCCTCGGTTCTCCATCGTGATGCACGGTCCCTCAGTCGCGGGGCGCGGCTGCCCGCTGCAGCCGGTCGTTGATCGCTTCGCCGAGCCCCTCCTCGGGAATCGGCGAAAAGGCGATGCTCTGGGCGCCGCTGGCATCGGCCCGCTTCATATAGTCGAAAAGATTGGCCGCTGCCTCCGCCAGGTCGCCGCGCGGGCTGAGATCAAGGACGATCCGGGCACTGTCCGCGCCGGAAACCGCAGCGCTCCCGAAGGCGATCAGCGCCTCGCCGGGTTCCACCACCGTCGCATTGAGGCGCACGGAAGCGCCCGGCGCGTAATGTGAGGCGAGCATGCCCGGCGCCTCGATCGCCGCCGATGCCGTTTTCGGCCGCAGCAGCGGCTGGCCCGCGATACGCTCGATCTCGCGCGCTGCCAGTCCACCCGGGCGAAGCAGCCGCAGCCGGCCGCCCTCTGCTTTGACGATCGTCGATTCGACGCCGACAGCACTTGGGCCCGCATCGAGGATCAACGGGATCCGCGCCCCGAGATCGGCTTCGACATGGGCGGCACTCGTGGCGCTGATCCCGCCCGAGGTATTGGCACTGGGGGCTGCGAGCGGCCGTCCGAAGGCGCCGATCAACGCGCCCGCGAAGCCCTTCGGCACGCGGATGCCGACGGTGTCGAGCCCGGCGGTCGCCAGCGAATGGATCGAGCTTTCTGGCTTCAGCGGCAGCACGAGGGTCAGCGGACCGGGCCAGAAGGCTCTGGCCAGCGCCCGTGAGACCGGGTCGAACTCGGCGTGCTCTTCGGCCATGGCGAGATCGGCCATGTGGCAGATCAGCGGGTTGAAGCGCGGCCGTCCCTTTGTCTCGTAGATGCGGGCGATGGCTGCGGGATTGGTGGCGTCGGCCGCAAGGCCGTAGACAGTCTCGGTCGGGATGGCGATGGCAAAGCCGTCGGCAAGAGCGGCTGAGGCCGCCTCGAGCGCTGCCTGCCTGTCTGCCGTGATGTCGATTATGCGTGCCATATCCTGCCCGTGTTGGTCATGGCAGTCATTAGGCTTTCCGCCGCCCGCGATCAATCGCGTTGTTCATCTATGCATGTCGCCCAAAGGTGTGCAGCGGTTTTGGGGCCACGACATGCATCAAGCAAGGAATATGCATGTCGCCCAAAGGTGTGCAGCGGTTTTGGGACCACGGCCTGCATCAAGCAAGGACCGCGTTACGCTTTAGAGCTGGCGGATGATTTCGCGCAGCTGTTCGTTGCGGGCGCCGAGCAAGAGGATGTTGCGGATCGCAGCCTGCGGATCATGGGTGCGGAAGAGCAGGCCGTTGCCGCGCACCGACCGGTCGATGGTCATCTTTTCAGCGGAGTTCTCGCCAGGTTTGATGGCGACGGCGAAATACATGCGGGAATAACCGACATCGATGCGCTCGAAGAAATTATCGTTCTCGCCGATGTCGGAATAGAAATTCGAGATGTAAAAGGCCCAGCTGACCTCTTCGTAATGGGCGAATTTCGTCCGCGCGGCGGTGACGTGGCAATAGCCGAGATGCGGGCTGTCCTCCAGCGTCCGGTGGAAGATCATCTTCGGAAACTGGATCGAGTGGTGAAAGCCGTTGATGTGCTGATGCGTCTTTTCGCCGGCGACCTGCAGCTTGCGGCCGGTCTTTGCGGCGACCTCATCATGGCTGAAATAGCGCTTTTCCTCGGCCAGCCAGTGCCGCCGCTCGCGGGGGATGCGGCCGGTGCGCAAAAATTCGGAATGCGCGGCAATCAGCTGCGGCTCCTGCAGTTTACCTGCTTCTTTCGCGTCGAAATAACGGAGTCTGGCCATGGTTCGCGTTCTTCGGTCGATCGGTGATCATCAGGAGGATAGGACGGTATGCTTAAGGCGATGTTAAAAAATCGCCATGGCAGCCGGTCGGCTGAAAGGCAAATGCCGGCAGATGTCGCAAACACGACTGACATCGATATCAGGCAGTCGACCTCTTTGTGCAACGGGTCTTTACGCCATGTCGCAATTGGGGATAATTGCCGGGAGAGTCGGGCGAGGTGATCGACCGGGATGGGCCGCTTCAAGCCTTGCCGCATCCTGTCGTCAATTTCGAAGCCGATGTCGCATTACAACCAAGCGGCAGCCATGCTCGATGATTAAATGACGCCATGAACAATTCTCCCGAAGGAGAAGGAAGCGGGCGCGCTTCCGCCGGCCTTCTTGCCGGAAGGCGGTAGCCGGGTGCACGAGGACATGAAGATGGATATTCGCAGCAACGTTTTGCGTCAGCTCAAGAGCCGCCGTGAGGGCTTCAGCCTCGAACAGCCGTTCTATATCGACGAGGATTATTTCCAGCTCGACATGGAGATGATCTATTATCGCGACTGGCTGTTCATCGGCCATGATTGCGAGTTGCCGAAGCCGGGCGCCTATTTCACCGTTCAGATCGGCAGCTATCCCGTCGTCATCGTCCGCGGCCGCGACAATGTCATCCGCGCCTTCCACAACAGCTGTCGCCATCGCGGCTCGCGCGTCTGCACCAAGGAGCACGGCTCCTCCGTGCGTCTCGTCTGCCCCTACCATCAGTGGACCTATGATCTCGAAGGCAAGCTCGCCTTCGCCCGCCACATGGGCGATGATTTCGACAAATCAGGTTTCAACCTGAAGCCCGTCCACTGCGAAACCGTCGCGGGCTTTGTCTTCATCTGCCTTGCCAACACCGCCCCGGATTTCCAGACGGTGCGCGACAAGATCGAACCCTATGTCGCACCGCACCGGATCAGCGAGAGCAAGGTCGCCTTCCAAAGCACGATCATCGAGAAGGGCAACTGGAAGCTTGTCTGGGAAAACAACCGCGAGTGCTATCACTGCGCCGCCAATCACCCCGAACTCTGCCGCACCTATCCCGAAGCGCCGAGCGTGACCGGCACGGATGGCGGCGCCGACGATCCCGAGATCGCCGGCCATTGGGCGCGCTGCGAGGCCGCCGGCCTGCCGAGCAAGTTCCAGATTTCGCCGGACGGTCAGTTCCGCACCGCCCGTATGCCGCTGATCGAGGATGCCGAAAGCTACACCATGTCGGGCAAGAGTGCCGTCAAGCGCCCGCTCTCCGACGATATCTCGATCGGCCACATCGGCACCATGCTGCTCTTCCACTATCCGACGACGTGGAACCACCTGCTCGGCGACCACGCCATCTCCTTCCGGGTGCTGCCGCTCAGCGCCAACGAGACGGCGGTGACGACCAAGTGGCTCGTCCACAAGGACGCCGTCGAAGGCGTGGATTACAATCTCGAGGAACTGACCCACGTCTGGACCGAAACCAATGATCAGGATCGCCGCATCGTCGAGGAAAACGCCTTCGGCATTCACTCGCCCGCCTATGAGCCCGGCCCCTATTCCGCCTTGCATGAAGGCGGCGTCATGCAGTTCCTCGAATGGTATTCGAACTTCATGGTGAACCGTCTGCAGGGCGACCAGGGGAAAATTTCCGCCGTGGCCTGATCCATCGCCAGGAACTGTTAGCGGTTCCGGGATAACGACATGCATGAACAAAGGACTGAGGGGCGTTCCGGGCGATATCGTCGAGGAAGGCCTCCCGGTTAATGCCCGGTTCAGATCGATTTCTTTAAACATACGAAAGCAGCCGGCCCCGGCCGCTTTCGGAACCATTCCGGCACGAAAGCGTTGCTGAGCAGGCGGTTTCGCTGTTGAATGGGAGAGAAGAATGTTCGGTTTGAGTAACAAGATCGCGACTGCAGTTCTGGCTGCGGCCGTGGTTCTGACAGGTTTTGCGCCGTCGCAGGCAATCCAGATGCCGACTGCCCCGCAGGTGGAAAAATCCGCAGCTGTCGAGAACGTCCAATACCGCCGCTATTATCGCCCCGGTTACCGTCCGGGCGCCTATTACCGGCCTGGCTATCGTCCCGGCGCCTACTACCGGCCCGGCTATTACGGCGGCTATCGCGGATATTCCTATTACCGCCCGGGATACCGGCGTTATAACGGCTATTGGTATCCGCTCGCCGCCTTCGGCGCCGGTGCTGTCATCGGCGGCGCCATTGTCGCGCAGCCGCGTTACGTCGAGCCTGCGCCCCGCATGGGTTCGAGCCACGTTGCCTGGTGCGCCAACCGCTACCGGTCCTATCGCGCCTACGACAACACCTTCCAGCCCTATAACGGCCCGCGCCAGCAGTGCTATTCGCCGTATTGATAAACGTGCTGTTCTCGAGAAACCTCTGCCCCTCACCCTAACCCTCATATGCGCTAGGTTAAGCGGGCGAGGAGATGATCGCATTGTTTTCGGCGTCGTCGCGGCGGCTCGCAGAGATGGCGACGACTTCGCGTGACGAGATTACAGACGGCCTGCCACAGAAGTGGTCCG
>NZ_LWBS01000033.1 GCF_001652265.1 Rhizobium leguminosarum | reverse complement strand
CGCTTCGGCGTCAGCCGCTCCGACAGCAGCGCAAGCACCGGGTCGTGGCGCAGCGTGTCGTGATCATCGACATCCTCGTAGCCCAGCGCGATCGCCGCAATGCGCTGCCCGACCAGCGTGCGGGTGCTGTGGACCGTGCACTTGCGATCGCGGCCATCAACGAAGCAGGCGGCCACCCGGTCGAACAGCCCGATGGCCGCATCGACGTGACGAAGCAGCAGCGCACCGGCATCCGAGGTGATCGCGCCGCCGTCGAAACCAGCGACGACTTTGTGGCCGTCGAAGCCTTTAAATTCCAACTGCGCGGAGATACAGTCTGTTTGCATCGGGGCCTCCTTAGCGAATCTGGTAAGCCTTTGTAGCAAAAGCAGTTTCTCAGATTCGCAGCCCCGATGCACCCCTTACTTTGAGAGATTCGGGCTAGGGCCATCAAACCGAAACGCCTGATTATCGCTCCATCCGCCATTGAGGATCTGCGGAATATTCGGCGCTATATCGCCGAGAGCAGCCCCCACTACGCGCAGGAGTTCATGGCCGATCTGACCGCGAAGATCGCCTGGATCGCCGAAGTGGACTTCACCGGATCTCCCCGCGACCACATTGCGGAAGGTCTGCGCGGCCTGCCCTATCGGAACCGCTGCATCTATTACCGCTCCTATCGCGACCGCATTGTGGTCCTACGCGTGAAACACGGTGCCGAAGATATCAAGCCGCAGGATTTTGAGCTTTAGGCCCGAAGGCTTTCGCTAGACAGATAGCGGCTTTGCCTGTGGCTGGCTCAACGAGCCGGGCTGGGCGCAATCAGGATTTCAGTTCCTTCCAGGCCAAATCCAGCGCCAGCCTGGTAATCCTCGCCATCTCGTCCACCTCGGCGTGGCTGATGACGAGCGGCGGCGAGGCGAGCATACGGTCGCCGGTGGCGCGCAGCACGAGGCCGTTCGCCAGCGCGTGGTTGCGCACCAGTGCACCGACCTCATCGGGCTTGGCATAACGGGTGCGCGTGCTCTTCTCTGCGGCAAGCTGCAGGCCGCCCATCAGGCCGATGCTATCGGCCTCGCCGACCAGATCATGTTCGGCGAGCGCTGCCCAGGCCCTGCCGAAATAGGGACCGATATCGTCGCGCACACGTTCGACCAGTTTTTCCTCCTCGATGATGCGCAGGTTCTCGAGTGCGGCGGCAGCGCAGACCGGGTGGCCGGAATAGGTGAAACCATGATTGAAGTCGCCGACCTCGTTGATCAGTACATCGGCGATGCGGTCGCTGACGAGCACGCCGCCGATCGGCAGGTAGCCGGAGGAAAGCCCTTTGGCGATGGGCGCCAGATCGGGCTCGACGCCGAAATACTGGTGGCCGAACCAGGCGCCCAGGCGGCCGAAACCGCAGATCACCTCGTCGGTCACCAGCAGGATATTGCGCGCCTTGCAGATGCGGTCGATCTCCGGCCAGTAGGTCTCGGGCGGGATGATGACGCCGGCAGCGCCCTGCACCGGCTCGGCAACGAAGGCAGCGACATTCTCCTCGCCGAGTTCGTCGATCTTCGCTTCGAGCTCGCGGGCAACCTTGAGACCGAATTCGGCGGGTGAGAGATCGCCGCCCTCGCCGTACCAATAGGGCTGGCCGATATGGACGATGCCCGGGATCGGCAGATCGCCCTGCTCATGCATGTATTTCATGCCGCCGAGGCTGGCGCCGGCGACGGTCGAACCGTGATAGCCGTTCTTTCTCGATATGACGATCTTCTTCGACGGCTTGCCGATGGCGCTCCAATAGACGCGCGCCATGCGGAACCAGGTGTCGTTCGCCTCCGAGCCGGAGCCGGTGAAGAAGATGTGGTTGAACCGCTCCCCGGCATGGGAAGTGACCTTCTGCGCAAGCAGCGTCGCCGGCGTCGAGGTCGTGCCGAAGAAGGTGTTGTAGTAGGGCAGCTCATTCATCTGCCTGGTGGCGGCATCGGCAATCTCCCGGCGGCCATAGCCAATATTGACGCACCAGAGGCCGGCGAAGCCATCGAGATATTTCCTGCCGTGATTGTCGAAGATGTAGACGCCCTCGCCGCGCTGGATGATACGCGCGCCCTCGGCATTCAGCTTCTTCATGTCGGCGAAGGGATGCAGGTGGTGCGCAGCGTCGATCGCGGCAAGGTTCGAGGGAGGGTAAGTATCGGGCATGATGGTAAAGACCCTCGCGGATTGAAAGGCTGATGTCGATGGGATAGGAGCTTGGCCTTGTCCCGGAGGATTTTCAAGGTCATGGCGAGCGACAGGATGGACGGCAAGGCCGACGGCGACCCGCGTTTCGAGATCCTGATCGTCGGCATGAATGGCGACCTGCGCGGCAAGCAGCTTCCGCCGAGCTCCGAAGACAAGATCTGGGCCGGGGATATCCGCCTGCCGACCTCGACGCAATCGCTCGACATCTGGGGCGACGACAATGACGACATCACCGGCCTGTCGCTGACGATCGGCGATCCTGACGGCAAGGTCGTCCCCGATCGGCGCAGCCTGGCGCCGATGCCCTGGGCGCCCGAGGGCTCGATGCAGGTGCTCGCCACCATGCACGAATTCGACGGCAGCCCGAGCTTCATGGATCCGCGCGCCATCCTCGCTTCGGTGCTGGAGCGTTATACGTCGCGCGGGCTGACGCCGGTCGTCGCTACCGAGCTGGAATTCTACCTGATGTCGGGAGACTGGCGCGAGACCGGACGCCCTGCCCCGCCGGAAAGCCTCACCTATCGCGGCGAACCGAACGGTTTCCAGCTCTACGACATGAGCGCCGTCGATGCGCTCGACGACTACCTGAGGACTCTCAGGGCCTATGCGAGGGCGCAGGGGCTGCCGGCGGATGCAACGACGGCGGAGTTCGGCCCGGGCCAGTTCGAGGTCAACCTGCTGCACCGTGCAGACGCGCTGGCTGCCGCCGACGATTGTCTCTATCTCAAGCGCATCGCCGAACAGGCGGCGCGCCGCCACGGGCTGAAATCGACCTGCATGGCCAAGCCCTATTCCGAACATGCCGGCTCCGGCCTGCATGTACATGCGAGCATCATCGACGGGCAAGGCCGCAACATCCTCGATGCCAAAGGCGGCGAGCCAAAGCTCATCAAATCGGTGACATCAGGCCTGCTCGACACCATGCGCGCGGCGCAGCTGATCTTCGCCCCCTTCGCCAATTCCTACCGGCGCTTCCAGCCCGGCTCGTTCGCGCCGGTCGATCTGACATGGGGCAGCGGCCATCGCGGCACGGCGATCCGCATCCCCGACAAGGATGGTCCGGCCGCACGCATCGAACACCGCGTCGCCGGCGCCGACGCCAATCCCTATCTGCTGCTGGCGGCGATCCTCGGCGGCATGCTCACCGGTCTCGACGGCGAACTCGACCCCGGCGAAGAGACGACACCCTCGCACATACCTGCGAATACGGCGCGGCTGACGCATGATTTCCTCAGCGCCGTCGACACCTTCCGCACCTCGCCGTTCATCGCCGATATCTTCGGCGCGCGTTATCAGGCGCTCTACGGCGACACCAAGCGCAAGGAAGCGCTCGCGCATCTGCGCACCGTTTCGGATTTCGACTACCGTACCTATTTGCCGCGGCTCTGAAATTACGCGGCGGCCGACTTACGCGGCGGGCTCGCGGCGTTCGCTGGCGTCCACCTGCGCGGCAAGACCCTGCTTGACGAGAACCTTCAATTCGCCCGGATGCAACCGGATCGAGACGTCACGTTCGAGCGGCAGCAACTCGCCGTCCATGACGCAATTGGCCTTGGAGCGCAGTTTGGGGAAATGCAGGTGCACTTCGGCCGGGTGCATCACCATGACATCGGCATTCTCGCGGACCTTGCCGCGCAGCATGTCGATGGCGAGACGGGCGACGCCGAGAGGCTTCAGCGGATTTGCCGTGTAGAAGCCGAGTTCGCCGCTTGTCAAATTATCGGCGTAAAGCAGCGCGTTCTCGCCGAAGGGATTGTTGGAGACTGAAATCGCCGACACCCTGCGGCGCTCGCGCATGCCGGCCGCCTCGAACTCGACCTCGAATTCCGGCGGGTTGAAGATAACACCCAAAGCCGCCTTCGTGCTTGCCCGGATCTTGCCCAGCCGGGAACGATAGCTGTAGGCGTTGCGGTAGCGCACCATGCGGGCATGCAGGCCGGCGGAAAACTGGTGGATGAAGGGTCGGCCGTTGGCGCTGGCGATATCGACATTGTCGACCTCGCCGGAAGCAAGCACATCAAGCGCCTGCCAGATATCGAGCGGCACACGCAGCGAGCGGGCAAAGAGGTTCATCGTGCCGGCAGGCACGACGCCGAGCGCAATTCCGTTTTTCCAGGCGATCGATGCGGCCGCCGAAATCGTGCCGTCGCCGCCGCCGGCGACGATGCCGTCGATATCATCGCGCTTGGCCGCCCGCTCCATAGCGGGAATGATTTCCTTTCCGGAGAAGACGATGGCGTCGAAATCGTGCCCCACTTCGCGGAAAGCCGCCTCCGCCCTCTTTTCGTAGGCCAGCATGTCGGTGGTCCTGAAGGTACCGCCATCGCGATTGAAAAAACCTACAAGCTTCATGAGGGCTCCCGTCTCTGGCGCGGAAATGCTCCTGCCTTGCCCCTGAGATGGTTGCGATATCGGCGATTTCAAGCGCAGCCATCTTTCCGGAGAAAGGACAGAAATGCAAAAATTGCAACAGACGTATGCACATAGCAGGACGCTGCACTGCAAAAAATGCACTCGACGGCAGCCGAGAGGTCACGGATAGATGGTGTATCGGAGCCGTTGTCTCCACCTCCCGCCATATCCAACGATCGGCTCGCGGCCTCGCCTGCGCCAGGGGCCATTGCCAAGCAGAAACCGCCTCGAGGAGCTCTCGTGAGTGAGATTGCCGCCAATATTTCCGTCGATAGCCGGAACTCCATTGATAGCCAGGATGAAGAGCTGCCGTCGGCACCGTGGCGCTGGTCCAGCTGGCGCTCGCCTGCGGCGGCTTCGGCATCGGCACCGGCGAATTCGCGATCATGGGGCTGCTGCCCAATGTCGCCGAAACCTTCTCGGTCACCACGCCGCAGGCCGGTTACGTCATCAGCGCCTATGCGCTCGGCGTCGTCGTCGGCGCACCGGTCATTGCCGTGCTCGCCGCGAAGATGGCGCGCCGCACGCTGCTTTTGATGCTGATGCTGATCTTTGCCGCCGGCAATATATCAAGCGCCATGGCGCCGACCTTCGAAAGCTTCATGCTGCTGCGCTTCGTCAGCGGCCTGCCACATGGCGCTTATTTCGGCGTCGCGGCCCTTGTCGCCGCCTCGATGGTGCCGGTGCATCGCCGCGCCCGTGCCGTCAGCCGCGTCATGCTCGGCCTGACCGTTGCGACACTTCTCGGCACGCCGTTGACGACATTCTTCGGCCAGTCGCTCGACTGGCAGGTGGCGTTTTTCTCGGTTGGCGTGCTCGGCCTGCTGACGGTGGCGCTGATCTGGTTTTACGTTCCGAAGGACAGGGTTTCCGAGGAAGCTGGCTTCCTGCGTGAACTCGGCGCCTTCCGCCGGCCGCAGGTGTGGCTGACGCTCGGCATCGCCGCCGTCGGTTACGGCGGCATGTTCGCGATGTTCAGCTATATCGCCTCGACGACGACTGAGGTGGCGATGCTGCCGGAAACAGCCGTCCCGATCATGCTGGTCCTCTTCGGTGTCGGCATGAATGCGGGCAATTTCATCGGCTCGTGGCTCGCCGACAAATCGCTGCTCGGCACGATCGGCGGCTCGCTGGTCTATAATATCGTCGTGCTGACCACCTTCTCGCTGACCGCCGCCAATCCCTATATGCTGGGGCTTTCCGTTTTCCTCATCGGCTGCGGTTTTGCCGCCGGCCCGGCGCTGCAGACGCGGCTGATGGATGTCGCCGCCGATGCGCAGACGCTTGCTGCCGCTTCCAACCATTCCGCCTTCAACATCGCCAATGCGATCGGCGCCTGGCTCGGCGGCCTCGTCATTGCCGGGGGCTATGGTTTTGCGGCGACCGGCTATGTCGGTGCAGCACTATCCTTTCTCGGCCTCTTCGTCTTTGCAGCCTCGCTACGCCTCGAGCGCCGCGACCGGGGCGCGCAGGCCGTCTGAGGCCAGGCGCAGCTCGCGGCCTTCCGGGCTGCAGAAGACATAATCGTCACCCCAGGCGGCCAACGCCTGGATGACAGGCTTCAGCGTCATGCCGAGCGGCGTCATTGCATATTCGACCCTCGGCAGCACGACCGGATAGACGGTGCGTGATACCAGGCCGGATTCTTCCAGTTCACGCAGCTGCTTGGTCAGCATGCGCTGGGTCACGGCCGGCAGCTTACGCCGCAATTCATTGAAGCGCAGGGTTCCTTGCATCAGATGAAAGAGGATGACGCCCTTCCACTTCCCGTCGAGGTAAGTCAGCGTTGCTTCGATCGGGCAGCCGGGAAATTCTTGACGAGCTTGGCGCGCGGCAATGACATTTTACAGTATCCTTTTGGGTACTACGTACAGAATTTGTGCATTCTTGCGTTGCCAGACCATAGTGCGCATCTAGCTTCCGTGCAACGAACACAGGAGTTTCCCATGCGCGCCGTCGCCTACAAAACGCCCCAACCAATCTCCGCCGAAACCTCGCTGATCGATGTCGAGCTGCCGATGCCGGAGGCCAGAGGCCACGATCTGCTCGTCGAGATCAAAGCCGTTTCGGTCAATCCCGTCGACGTGAAGGTGCGCGCCCATTCCGCACCGCCCGCGGGCGAACTCAAGGTGCTTGGCTGGGATGCCGCCGGCATCGTCACGTCTATCGGCGCCGATGTCACCCTGTACAAGCCCGGCGACGAGGTGTTCTATTCCGGCGTTATCAGCCGCCCGGGCAGCAATGCCGAATTCCATCTCGTCGACGAGCGCATCGTCGGCGCCAAACCGAAGAGCCTCGATTTCGCTGCCGCGGCCGCCCTGCCGCTGACCTCGATCACGGCCTATGAGGCGCTGTTCGACCGGCTGAAGGTGCAGGACGCGGTTTCGGGAGCGGGACGATCCACCCTGATCATCGGCGGCGCCGGCGGCGTCGGCTCGATCGCCATTCAGATCGCCCGGGCATTGACCGACCTGACGGTGATCGCCACGGCCTCGCGGCCGGAAACGCAGGACTGGGTGAAGGAACTCGGCGCACATCATGTCGTCGACCATTCCAGGCCGATCGCGCCGCAGGTTGCAGCGCTCGGCATCGGCGCGCCGGGATTCATATTCTCGACTACCAATACCGACAGCCATATCGGCGACATCGTCGAAGCGATCGCGCCGCAGGGCCGCTTCGCTTTGATCGACGATCCGAAGACGCTCGACATCGTGCCCTTCAAGCGGAAGGCCGTCTCCGTTCACTGGGAGCTGATGTTCACCCGCCCGCTCTACGGCACGCCTGACATGATCGAGCAGCACAAGCTGCTGAACAAGATTTCCCAGCTCGTCGACGCCGGAAAGATCCGCACCACGCTTTCAGAGATCGTCGGGCCGATCAATGCGTCAAACCTCAAGACGGCGCATGCCATGGTCGAAAGCGGCAGGATGAGAGGCAAGGCGGTGCTTGCAGGATTCTGAGACGCTTCGGGCCAGCAAGGTCTACAAACCATACCCGCCTGGCCATACCCGCCTGGAATGCCGCATCTCGGGGTGCGACATTCTGGCGTTAAGCATTTATCCCGCTTGACTTTTTTCGCGTCCGGGACCACCTAGCATTCACGTGGATGGCACTCGTCAGCCACGGATTTCAACGGAGCCATCATAACGATGCCAAGCGACAGTAGCAGTCGATTGCCTTTGCCGTACGCGGCCCTCGTGCGCTGATCGACTCCTGTCGGCTCGCCCGATCGGACGCTACGGCGGATCGACGGAAAGGCGAGCCTCAAATGAATATCAATCGCTTCCCTCTTCGGGCAGGCCATGCCGCCCGTGCCTTCATCAACAACAGCCGCGGCGCAACGATCGCCGAACGCGTCGAATCATTGAACGCGCTGAGCATCCAGGACGCCGGGCGGGTGCTGACCGGCATGCCGCTCGACTATGCCGTCAACATTCTCGACCGGCCGGAGCTTCGCAACGCCGCACGGATCCTTGCGCTGATCAGCGCCGAGGACGCCGCTCGGCTGCTGCACGGCATGTCAAACGACCGCGTCGCCGACGTGCTGCTCGAACTCGACGGCGACACCCGCGCCCGGCTGTTCTCCAGCCTCGACGAACCGGTGCGCATCGCGATCCAGCACCTGATGGGCTATCCGCCGCGCACGGCCGGCGGCATCATGACGACGGAGTTCGTCAGCGTGCCTGACAGCTGGACCGTCGCCCGCACGCTCGACCATGTGCGCCAGGTCGAACGCTCGCGCGAGACCGTCTACGCCATCTATGTGCTCGACGAGGTCAGCCATGCGCTGCTGCATGTGGTGACGCTGCGTCGCCTTATCACCGGCGAGCCGGACGCTTCGATCCTCTCGGTGGCACAGAAGGGCGCGCCGGTTTCGGCCGATCCGCTGATGAAGCAGGAGGATGTCGCTCGGCTGATCCGCAAGCACGACCTGCTCGCCCTGCCCGTCACCGACGAACATGGGCAGATGCTCGGCATCGTCACCGTCGACGACGTGATCGACACGATGATATCGGACACGACGGAAGCGGCCCAGAGGTTCGGCGGCATGGAGGCGCTCGGCCAGCCCTACATGAAGATCAGCTTCGCCGGCATGATCCGCAAGCGCGCCGGCTGGCTCGCAGCCCTGTTCCTCGGCGAGATGCTGACGGCAAGCGCCATGCAGCATTTCGAAGGCGAGCTGGAAAAGGCCGTGGTTCTGACGCTGTTCATCCCGCTGATCATGAGCTCGGGCGGCAATTCCGGTTCGCAGGCGACGTCGCTGATCATCCGGGCGCTGGCGCTCGGCGAGCTGAAGCTTTCGGACTGGTGGAAGGTGCTTTTGCGCGAACTGCCGACGGGCGTCGTGCTCGGCGCGATCCTCGGCCTCGTCGGCTTCGTCCGCATCGTCTTCTGGCAGTCGGCCGGGCTCTACGATTACGGCCCGCACTGGCAGATGGTCGCCGTCACGGTGTTTGCCGCCCTGATCGGGATCGTCACCTTCGGCTCGATCTGCGGTTCGATGCTGCCCTTCGTGCTGCACAAGCTCCGGCTCGATCCGGCCAGCGCCTCGGCCCCCTTCGTCGCCACGCTGGTCGATGTCACCGGGCTCGTCATCTACTTCTCGGTGGCGCTGCTCATCCTCAGCGGGACGCTGCTCTAACCCGCAATAATGCCCGAGGGGAATTATTTTCCCTCGGGCAGTTTCAACGGCCCATGCGTCTTCATGCTGCGGATGGCGAAGTTCGAGCGGATGTCGCTGACATTCGGCAAGGTCAACAGCGTTTCGGTCAGAAGCCGTTCGTAGGCGGCGAGATCCTCCACCACCACTTCGGCGAGGAAATCGGCCGTGCCCGAAATCAGGAAGCAGGAGACGATCTCGGGGATGGCGAGCAGCGCCTTCTGCTGCGCCTCGGAATTTTCGCGGCTGTGCTGGACGACCTTGAATTCGACGAAGACGGTGAGGCCGAGACCGACCTCCTTGCGGTCGATATCCGCCGTGTAACCGCGGATGATCCCGGAGCGTTCGAGATTGCGGATGCGGCGCAGGCAGGGCGACGGCGAAAGGTTCACCTTCTCGGCGATCTCGACATTGGTGGCCCGCGCATCCTCCTGCAGGCACTTCAGGATGGCGATATCGAATTTATCGAGATTTGGCATTTTCGCGATCCCCGTTGGCATCAATTGGCATAAGATTGCGCATAGCATGATTTTTAAGCCATAGATAGCAAGGACATGCCCTGGCCTCTGGCGCTAGTCTTCTCTTCAACCGGACAGGCTCCGGATGAAAGAAAGGACAGGACGATGACCACCATTGCATTCACGAACGACAAGTCGCCGTCGCAGGTACTGGGTTATGCCGGCGGCACTATTACCGTGCTGATCTGGGCGACATGGTTTCTGGTCACGCGCCACAGCGCCGCAACGCCGCTCGGCTCGATCGACATCGGGCTGATCCGCTTCGGAATTCCGGCGCTGGTGCTTTCGCCAGTCTGGCTGAAGACGGGACTGCTGCCGAAGGCCCTGCCACTTCACCTGCTGGCGATCATGGTGTCAGGCTCCGGCGCCGTCTTTTTCCTGCTGACCACGCTGGCAATCCACTCGACGCCGGCCGCCTCCTCGGGGATTTTGCTCGGCGGCTCCATGCCGCTTGCCGCGGCGCTGATCGGGATTGTGCTGTTTCGTGAGAGGCCTGACGGCACCCGCATCGCCGGGCTCGTCGCGATCGTCGCCGGCGTGCTGATCCTGCTCACGCGCAGCCTTGCGGACGCCTCGCTGCCATGGACGAGCTTCGTTCTGCTGCCAGCCGGCGCCGTTCTCTGGGCAAGCTATACGCATGCCTTCCGCCGCTCCGGCCTGACCGCCGTGCAAGCGAGCGCCCTGATCGCCGTCTGGTCCTTCCTGATCATGGGCGCTCTGGCCCTCATCTTCGGCATCTCGCTGCCACAGGCCCCACTTCAAGAGATCGGCCTGCAGGTGTTGAGCCAGGGGGTTCTTTCCGGCCTCGTCGCCATGGTAGCCTACGGCACCGCCGTCAGAACACTCGGGGGAACACAGGCTGCCGCCTTCACGGCGCTGACGCCGGTGCTCGCGACGCTTGGCGGCGGGTTCCTGCTTGGCGAAGCGATCGGCATGACCGAAATCAGCGCCGCCGTGATCACCGGCATCGGCGTGGCGCTTTCGACGGGTATTGCCGCGCCACGCCGCTAACCAGCTATGACCGATACTTCGAAAGCCGCCGGCAGCGATCGCTACGGCGGCTCTTTCGTGAGAAATGCCGTCTCTCTATAGCTTAAGCCTGGATGACGACGACCCTGGCGCCGACCTCGACGCGACTATAGAGGTCGATCACGTCGTGGTTCATCATGCGGATACAGCCGCTCGACATGGCCAGACCAATCGACTGCGGCTGGTTGGTGCCATGAATGCGGAAATGCGTGTCGTCGCCGCCGCGATAGAGGTACATCGCCCGCGCGCCCAGCGGGTTGTTCGGGCCGCCCGGCATGCCGCCGGCAAGCTTGCGATAGCGCTCTTCGCGGCGCTGCATGTTTTCGGTGGGCGTCCAGCTCGGCCACTCGGCCTTACGGCCGATGTAGGCATTGCCGGCAAAGGCCAGCCCCTCGCGGCCAACACCGACCCCGTAGCGCATCGCCCTGCCGTCGCCGAGGACGTAATAGGCGCGACGCGCAGGTGTATCGACGATCACGGTGCCGGCAGCATGCTTGGTTTCGTAGGCCACTTCCTGGCGGCGGAGCTCCGGCTTGATCTTGTCGATCGGCACCTGCCTCAACGGGAATTTTTCATCCGGAAGTGCGGCGTAATTCGTCTGGCTGTTCAGGCCGGTCGAAGAGCAGCCGGCCACGAAAAGCGGTAGAGCGATCAGGAAGCCCCGGCGCGAGATCGTCATGAATGTGTCCTTAGTGCGTCAACTTGATGTCGCAAGCTAAGGAAATTATGGTTAACGAACGGCTAACAGCCTCCAGCAGGAGGCGATCACGAAGTCGTCAGCGCGTGGAAATTGTCGGCCGCGACGATAAATCCGCCTCACATATTCGGATAGACCGGCCCCTCGCCGCCCTGCGGGGGCACCCAGTTGATATTCTGGTTGGGATCCTTGATGTCGCATGTCTTGCAGTGCACGCAGTTCTGGGCGTTGATGACGAAGACGTCCTTGCCGTCCTTTTCCACCCATTCGTAGACGCCGGCCGGACAGTAACGCGTCGACGGACCGGCATAGATGTCATGCTCGGACGAGATCTGCAGCGCCATGTCCTTGACCTGCAGATGAACCGGCTGGTCTTCCTCGTGATTGGTGTTCGACAGGAACACCGAGGACAGGCGATCGAAGGTCAAGACGCCATCGGGCTTCGGATAGGCGATCGGCTTGTGCTGCGAGGCCGGCTCAAGCGATTGGGCATCGGTCTTGCCGTGCTTCAGCGTGCCGAAGAAGGAGCAACCGAGGAGCTGGTTCGTCCACATGTCGAAGCCGCCGAGCGCCACGCCAAGCGCGGTGCCGAACTTCGACCACAGCGGCTTGACGTTGCGCACACGCTTCAAATCCTTGCCGATATCGCCCTTGCGCCATTCATTCTCGATCTCGATCACGTCGTCATGGCTGCGGCCTGATACAATCGCCGCGGCGATCTTGTCGGCCGCCAGCATGCCCGACAGCACCGCATTGTGGCTGCCCTTGATACGCGGCACGTTGACGAGACCGGCCGAACAGCCGATCAGCGCCCCGCCGGGGAAGGAGAGCTTCGGCACCGACTGGTAGCCGCCCTCGGTAATGGCGCGAGCGCCGTAGGACAGGCGCTTGCCGCCCTCGAAGGTGGTGCGGATCGCCGGATGCGTCTTGAAGCGCTGGAATTCCTCGAAGGGATTGAGATAGGGGTTCTTGCAATTGAGGTGGACGACGAAGCCGACGGCCACCAGATTGTCTTCGAGGTGATAGAGGAAGGAGCCGCCGCCGGTCTTCATGCCGAGCGGCCAACCGAAGGAGTGCTGCACCAGGCCCGGCCTGTGGTTCTCCGGCTTGACCTGCCAGAGTTCCTTGATGCCGATGCCGAATTTTTGCGGTTCACGGTCTTTCTGCAGATCGAACTTGGCAATCAGCTGCTTGGCGAGCGAACCGCGCACGCCCTCGCCGATCAGCACGTACTTGCCGAGCAGTTCCATGCCGCGGGTATAGTTCGGGCCGGGCTCGCCGTTCTTCTCGATGCCCATATCGCCGGTGGCGACACCGATGACGGCGCCTTCGTCATTGTAGAGCACTTCGGTTGCGGCAAAGCCCGGATAGATCTCGACGCCGAGTTCTTCGGCCTTGGTCGCCAGCCAGCGACAGACGAGCCCAAGCGAAACGATGTAGTTGCCGTGGTTGTTCATCAGCGGCGGCATCAGCACATTCGGCAGGCGAACGGAGCCAGCCGGACCGAGCAGCAGGAAGTGATCGGCGCTGACTTTGGTCTTAAAGGGATGATCGGCCTCGTCGCGCCAGCCGGGCAACAGCCGATCGATGCCGATCGGATCGACGACGGCGCCAGAGAGGATATGCGCCCCAACTTCCGCGCCCTTCTCCAGCAGGACGACCGAGAGTTCCGGATTGACCTGCTTCAACCGGATCGCCGCCGCAAGACCGGCAGGACCTGCGCCGACGATCACAACGTCGAATTCCATGCTCTCGCGTTCTGGCAGCTCAGTCGTCTCGGTCATTCACTCGTCTCCGCTTGGCGGCACGCGGCCGTCATCCCGTCATGGCACTTTCTTGTCAAAACGAGAAAGCATTGTCGAGCCGGGATACGACAGCCAATCTTCCAATTCGCACAATGATGACGCCTCGTGAGGCAGAATTACATAACGCTTACGTCAACATCAATTATCAAACGTCCCCAGTCCGGTCACATCCCCTTTCCTTTTCCGCCGCTTGCGCCTTATACATCGCTCGAAGCTATCGGAGGACAATCATGGATCTCGGCATCAAGGGCAAACGGGCACTCGTCCTCGCCTCCTCGCGCGGCCTCGGCCTCGGCATCGCCGTGGCGCTGGCGCGGGAGGGCGCAAACGTGCTGCTCTGCGGGCGCAGCGGCGAACAGCTGGAGGCCAATTGCAAGGCGATCAATGGCGAAGGCAACGGCCGGGCCGACTGGATCTGGGCCGATCTCGGGGACGAACGCTTCGTCGAGATGACGACGACGGCGGTGAAGGAGAGGTTCGGCGGGCTCGATATCCTCGTCAACAATACCGGCGGGCCGACGCCCGGCACCACGGAGGAGATGACGGGCGAAAAGCTCGAAAGCTATTTCCTCTCCATGGTCGCGCGGGTGATCACGCTCACCAATGCGCTGCTGCCCGGCATGAAGGCGCAGGGCTGGGGCCGCATCCTCACGGTTGCCTCATCCGGCGTGATCGAACCGATCGCCAACCTGGCGCTGTCGAATACTCTGCGCCCGGCCCTTGCCGGCTGGAGCAAGACGCTTGCCTCCGAAGTGGCGGGCTTCGGCGTCACCACCAACCTGCTCTTGCCCGGCAGCATCCTGACGGCGCGGCTCGACGATCTCGACGGAGCGGCGGCTAAGCGGACCGGAAAGAGCCTCGAGGAGATCCGTACTGACAAGGAAGCGCGCATTCCGGTCGGCCGCTACGGCAAGGTCGAGGAATTTGCCGCAACGGCTGCCTTCCTGTGCAGCCAACCGGCAAGCTACATCACCGGCTCGCTCATCCGCTGCGACGGCGGCGCGGCACGATCCGTCTGACCATTCCCTCTCAGCCGACGTGGGCCGCCGTCGCCCATGTCGCCACACTTCGGACCATCTGTTCGACGTTAGCCGGATCGTCCGCAAGTTCGGCGAGCTCGGACAGACGATGGAAGCCGGTCATGATCGCAATGCGGCGCCGGTCGAGCCTGCGTCCGGTCAGCATTTCATAGGCCGATACGATGCGGGCGGTGAGATCGGGCGAAATGAAATTCGAGTAGATGAATTCCTGATGCAGCGGGCCAAAGCCTGAATCGGCGAAATCATAAATGCCGTTCAGCCTTCTTTGCTCATGGTCGAAGGCCATATTCCAGCCGTGACCGTCGAAGAAGCCGTAGATGTTGCCGTAGGGATCGGGCGGCAAGGCTTCGAAATCGGAAACTGTCACCTGCGCAAAGCTCCTGATGTCAGGCGGCAGCAGCGGCAAAGCCTTTATTCGCACCGTCTCGGGCAATTGCCATGGCTGGATCGCTCCTGCACCGGCCGACCGTATGCGATCGGCATCGAGCACATGCAGCTCGGCGTAAAAACGCGCGAGATCTTCCGCGAGGCGCTGACGATCGCTTTCGCCAAGCGCATCGTAATCTTCAGCAATGAGATGTTCGCCCTCGAGCTTGGCATGGCTGGAGAAGATCGGCGGCCCGTCGTGAATGCGCATGTCGGGAACCGCCATCGACAGCGACGGTCGAACAATATCGAGCAAGGCGGCTTCCTTCACAAGCGCTCTTTCCGCGCCGAGATTGCGGGGAAATTTGAAGATCAGCGTGTCATCGACGTTGACGGCAAGCGAATCCCAGCCCCTCGCCGCCAGCTTGAAGACGGAGGCCGTCAGTTCAGGAAACACGCTTGTTATGAGAGAGCGAAATTCGCTGGCGTCCAACTCGGTCATGACGACCTGCCTTCTTGGTTTTTCCCATGTTCTTCCCGTGCGCTGAACGGCAGGCGGATCGACATCTCCCTCTGCCGAACCGATTGCGTCTCTGCCGTCAAACGGCATTGGGTAACACTGACGCTATATTAGTACAGTTTGAATATTACGGAATATTCATTACAAAAATTTAAGCCGTTATAACCACTTAGTGATCGCACCCCCGGAATTATGTCTTTTTTGCGCCGCAATATAAGTGGCTCAATCGGGGCATTATATTCGCAACCTTGCCCCCCGCAACCTTGCCCAAAAACCGGTCTCGCCCATGAAGAAATTTTGGATCACCGTCAGCGTTATCGCAGTTGCCACCGTCGGCGTCTGGCAATTCGGGAATCTGGTCCCTAATGCCTCCCGCATTCCCTACCTCTCGCAGTTCATCAAGCAGCCGGAAGCCAGCAATGGCGGCGGGCAGCAGGCGCAGGCCGATCAGGGGCAGGCCAATCAGGCGCAGGATGGTGGGCAACATCAGGGCGGCGGGCGCAGACGCGGCGGCGGTGGCCCGACCGTCGTCAAGACGGTCGCAGCTGTGAAAACGACGCTGCCTATGGATGTGACGGCGTCCGGCTGGGCCGATGCCGATGACAACACGACCATTGCCGCACAGGAACAGGGCCTGGTCGTCAACATCAATGCGCCGGATGGGGCAACTGTCAAAGCCGGCGACCTGATCGCCAAGCTGGACGACCGGACGGCCAAGGCGACCGTCGACAAGGACAATGCGATGATCGTCCGCGACGCGGCAACCCTTTCGGAAGCCGAGACCGCATTGACGCGCGCGCAGGATCTCTTCAACCAGAAGGCCGGCACCCAGCAGAGCCTCGACCAGGCGGTCGCCGCCCGCGATACCGCTGCAGCCACGGTCGACGCCGACAAGGCGTCGCTTGCCTCCGATCAGATCCTGCTCGAGCACACCGACATCCGAGCGCCCTTCGACGGCCGGCTCGGCGATATCGCTGTCAGCAAGGGTGCATTCCTCAGTGCCGGCGCGGCAATCGTCACCATCGCCAAATACGATCCGATCTATGTGAAATTCCACCTGCAGGAGCGCTATCTGCGGGAGCTGAAGAGTGCTTTGGCAAGCGGTCCGGTGGAGGTCAGCACGGCTCCCAATTCCACCAAGGGCAAAGTCCGAAAGGGCGAAATCAGCTTCTACGACAATACGGTCGATACGGCCTCGGGCACGATCCTCGCCAAGGCGAAATTCGAAAACGCCTCCGGCGCGCTCTGGCCCGGCCAGTCGGTCAACATCGTCGTGCATTTCAACAATGACGAACAGCAGGTGGTGGTGCCGACGGTTGCCGTCAGTCCCGGTCCGGAGGGTTTCTTCGCCTTCGTTGCCAAGGACGGCAAATCGCATCTGACGCCCGTCACCATTGCCCGCGCAAATGGCGGCTTCACCGCCATCGAATCGGGTCTTTCGGAAGGAGATCACGTCGTCATCGAGGGCCAGGGCCAGCTCAGCGACCAGCAGGCGATCAACGAGCAGTTCGACGAAAAGGCGCTTGATGTCGCCTCTGCCGAAGAGCCTCGGCAGCAGCAGCCGTCCGAGACGATCGCGGTGGGAGCTCAGCAATGATCCCCAATTTCTGCATCCAGCGCCCCGTCGCGACGACGCTGCTTGCCATCGGCGTTATCCTGGCCGGTCTTGCCGGTTACCAGCTCGTGCCGGTCGCGGCCCTGCCGCAGGTCGATTTTCCCACTATCAACGTTTCGGCGCAGTTGAGCGGCGCCTCGCCGCAGACGATGGCGACCTCGGTTTCGACACCGCTGATCAAGCAGTTCGAGACCATTCCCGGGATCACCGAAATCAGCGCCTCCAGTTCGCTCGGCAGCACCAGCATCGTGCTGCAGTTCGATCTCAACCGCGATATCGACGCAGCGGCAGCCGATGTGCAGGCCGCGATCTCACATGCGACCCGGCAGCTGCCCGACAATCTGACGACGCCGCCGAGCTATCGCAAGACCAACCCGGCCGATGCGCCTGTGATGCTGCTCTCCGTGCAGAGCAACACCATGCCGCGCAGCAAGCTCGACGAGATCGCCGAGGACATTATCTCGCCATCGCTTTCCACCCTTGCCGGCGTTGCCCAGGTCAGCGTCTATGGTGCGCAGACCTATGCCGTCCGCGTCGAGGTCGATCCCAACAAGCTGCTTACCCGCGGCATCGGCATCGACACCGTCAACAAGGCGCTTGCTGCGGCCAATAGCCAGCAGCCTGTGGGAACGCTGCAGAATAATTCGCAGAGCATGACCATCACGGCGAATACGCAGCGCACGAATGCCGAACAATTCCGCTCGCTCGTCATTGCTAATCCGAACGGTGCGCCCGTCCACCTTGGCGATATCGCCGATGTGCAGGACAGTGTCGAAAACCAGTATACCGGCAGCTGGTATGACGGCCAGCGCGGCATCATCCTCGCCATCCAGCGTCAGCCGGATGCCAACACGGTCGATGTCGTCGATGCGATCAACGCCAAGCTGCCGCAGCTTCACGCCGAAATCCCGCCTTCGGTTAACACCGTCGTCATGAACGATGCCGCAAAGCCGATTCGCGATGCCATCTCCGATGTGAAGTTCACGCTGCTCCTGACGATCGGCCTCGTCGTTCTCGTCATCTACCTCTTCACCGGCCATGCCACGGCAACGATCATTCCCGGGCTCGCCGTTCCGCTGTCGCTGATCTCGACCTTCGGCATGATGTATGTGCTGGGCTACAGCATCGACAACATCTCGCTGCTCGGGCTGACGCTCGCGGTGGGGCTCGTGGTGGATGACGCAATCGTCATGCTCGAGAATATCCTGCGCCATGTCGAAGAAGGCATGCCGGTGCGGGAAGCGGCGATCAAGGGTGCGGGCGAAGTCAGCTACACCATCATTTCCATGTCGGTCTCGCTGATTGCGGTCTTCATCCCGATCCTGCTGATGGGCGGCGTCGTCGGCCGCGTGTTCAACGAATTCGGCATGGTGGTTGCCATCGCCATCATCTCCTCGGCCATCGTCTCGCTGACCGTGACGCCGATGCTCGCCTCACGTCTGTCCAATCACCAGAGCCGCCCGCCGCTCATCATCCGCATCTTCGATGCCGGCTTCGAACGGACGCTGCGCGGCTATGACAGGGCTGTCGGCTGGTGCCTTCAGCATCGCCTGACGATCCTCGGCGTTTTCCTCGCCTCGGTCGCGCTGACCATCTATTTCTTCATGGCGCTACCGACGAGCTTCTTCCCGCAGGAAGATATCGGCCGCCTGACGATCAGCACGCAGGCCCGGCAGGACATTTCCTATTCCGCCATGGAAGCGCTGCAACAGCAGGCGGCAGCCGCCGTCAAGGCGAACCCGGCGGTCAACCACGTGATGTCGACGATCGGCGGCAATCCCAACAAACCACAGAACAACGGCTCGATGTTCGTCGAACTCAAGGACAAGAAGGACCGTCCGCCGCTAGATCAGACGCTGCGCGAGCTGCGCACGGCGATCAACAAGATCCCAGGCATTCAGGCCTTCGTGACACCGAACCAGAGCTTGCGCTTCGGCGGCCGCCAGACCGCCAGCCAATATCAGTTGGTGGTGCAGGCGCTGAGTGCGGATCAGACCAACCTCTGGGCCGGCAAGATCCAGGCGGCGATGCGCAAGGAGCGCCTGTTCACCGACGTGACATCGGATGCCCAGAACAACGCCCTGCAGGCCAATATCGTCATCGATACCGAGCGAGCAGCCGCCTACGGGATCGACAACGACACGCTGCGCACGACGCTGCAGGAATCCTTCAGCGGATATTCCGCTGCGGAAATCCAGTCGACCGGCGACAGCTACGACGTCATCGTCGAATACGATACCAGCAAACCCTGGGACGATCAGAAGCTCTCGGAGATCCGTGTCGCCTCTGCCAATGGCAGCCTGGTGCCGCTTTCGAACTTCGCGCATGTCCAACGCACCACCGGCCCGGTCACCATCAACCAGACGGGCCAGCTGGTCTCGACCACCGTTTCCTTCAACCTGCCGGAAGACGTCTCGCTCAGCGATGCGACGGCGGCGATCGACCAGATCAAGAAGGACATCGCCATGCCGGCAGACGTCTTCACGTCCTATGGCGGTACGGCCGAGATCTTCCAGCAGTCGCAGGGCAATACGCCCTATCTGATCCTGGCGGCGGTGCTGACTATCTATGTTGTGCTCGGCGTGCTCTATGAAAGCTTCATCCACCCGCTCACCATCCTGTCCGGCCTTCCGGCCGCGGCATTCGGTGCGCTGCTGGCATTGAAGATCATGGGATTCGACCTGTCGATCATCGCCCTGATCGGCCTCTTGATGCTGATCGGCATCGTCAAGAAGAACGCGATCATGATGATCGACGTGGCGGTGGAAACCATGCGCACGACGGGCGAAAAGGCGACGGCTGCAATCCACGAAGCCTGCGTGCGACGCTTCCGGCCGATCATGATGACGACCTTCTGTGCCCTGCTTGGCGCCCTGCCGATCGCGCTCGGCACCGGCGCAAGCTCGGAACTGCGTCAACCGCTCGGCATCGCCGTCGTCGGCGGCCTGATCGTCTCGCAGATGCTGACGCTCTTCATCACCCCCGTCATCTTCGTCGAGATGGACCGCTTCGGAAACTTCCTCGGCCGGCTGACTGGCCAGAAGAAGGTCGAGGAGCCGGAGTTGGAAGAGGCAAGAGCAATGGCCGCCGAGTGACGGCGGCCTACGAGCCTCGGCAGCGCTGACTTGCCTTGCGACGACCTTCTTCTCCCGCCAGGGAGAAGAAGGGAAAGCAGCGTAGCTACGAGAGATATAAGCCCTTCAATCCCCTTGAATGTGCCACGCCCCTGTGGCATCAACCGCCCTCCTGAATCGGGGCGTCTCACGCCCTTTTGCGGAGCGATGCTCCGTCTCCAACAACAATCGGCATGAAGAGGTGCGGGCATGGCTCAGGCGCTGGGTTTCGACTTCGGCACGACGAATACGGTTCTCGCCATGGCGGATGGCGGGGCGACGCGCTCGATGGCGTTCACGAGCACGGAGGGTACGGCAGACAGCATGCGCACGGCGCTTTCCTTCATGAAGGATGCCCAGCTCGGCGCGTCAGCACTGAAGGTGGAAGCGGGCCATGCGGCGATCCGCCAATTCATCGACAATCCCGGCGAATGTCGCTTTCTGCAGTCGATCAAGACCTTTGCGGCGAGCGCGCTGTTCCAGGGCACGCTGATCTTTGCCAAGCGGCATAATTTCGAGGATCTGATGGAGGTCTTCGTGCGGCGCCTGCGCAACTACGCCGGCGACAACTGGCCTTCAGACGTCAGCCGCATCGTCACCGGCCGGCCGGTGCATTTTGCCGGCGCCAGCCCCGATCCGGCGCTGGCAACCGAACGCTACAATGAGGCGCTGTCGCGCTTCGGTTTTCCCGAGATCCACTATGTCTATGAGCCGGTCGCCGCCGCCTTCTACTTCGCGCAGAACCTGAAGCGGGATGCCACCGTGCTGGTCGCGGATTTCGGCGGCGGCACGACCGACTATTCGCTGATCCGCTTCGAAACCATCGCCGGCAAGCTGACGGCAACGCCGATCGGCCATTCCGGCGTCGGTGTCGCCGGCGACCATTTCGACTACAGGATGATCGACAACATCGTCGCGCCGCTGATCGGCAAGGGCAGCCATTTCAAAAGCTTCGACAAGATCCTCGAAGTGCCGTCCAACTACTATTCCAGCTTCGGCCGCTGGAACCAGCTGTCGATCTTCAAGACGACGCGCGAATTCGAGGATCTGAAGAAGCTGGTGCGCACCAGCCTGGAGCCGGAAAAGCTCGAAATCTTCATCGACCTCATCGACCATGACGAGGGCTACCCGCTTTATCAGGCGGTGTCGGCGACGAAGATGGCGTTGTCGGCCTCGGAGGAGGCGCCTTTCGATTTCGCGCCGCTCGGCCGCGGCGGACATCGCAGCATCAAGCGGAGCGACTTCGAAGGCTGGATCGCCGAGGACCTTGCCCGCATCGAAGGCGCGCTCGACGACGTGCTCGACAAGACAGAGACGAAGCCTGCGGAGATCGACAAGGTGTTCTTGACCGGCGGCACCTCCTTCGTGCCGGCGGTGCGCCGCATCTTCACCGAACGCTTCGCGAACGACCGGATCGAAAGCGGCGGCGAACTGTTGTCGATCGCCCATGGTCTGGCGCTGATCGGCGAACGCGGCGACATCGCACAATGGACTGTGCAATAGCGTCGACAAGGGCGGGCAATCTGCCGCCCGCCCTTTCAATGCCCCTGTCACTCCGCTAGACTTGCCGCATGATCTCCGCCAACGACCTTTCCCCCGCCGAGGTTGCAGCGCTTCTGCATTTCCATGCGGATGCCGGCGTGGAATGGCTGCTGGAGGAAGAGGCGATCGACCGCTTCGCCGAGTTCGAGGCGATGAAGGCCGCGCGCCGCCCGTCGGCGGCGCAGGCGCAGCAGCAACATCCTGCCGCTGGGAAACGCCCTGCCCCAGGTCAGGCACCGCCGCGTCCGAATGCAGCGACGCGCCCAGCGCCTGCCGAACGCGCAGCGTCCGGTCCGCAGCCGGCAATCCCGGACGGCGAGGCGGTGCAGCAGGCGCGCTTCGTCGCCGAAACTGCGCGATCGCTTGTCGAACTCAAGACCGCGATTGAAGCCTTCAGCAGCTGCAACCTCAAGCACAGCGCCCGCTCGACCATCTTTGCCAGCGGCGATGCCGAAAGCGGGATCATGGTGATCGGCTCGGCGCCGAGCGCCGAAGACGATCGCGAAGGCATGCCCTTCTCGGGGAAATCCGGCCAGCTGTTCGACAAGATGCTGGCGGCGATCGGGCTGAAGCGCTCAGCCATTCTGCTGACGCAGGTCATCCCCTGGCGCCCGCCTGGCAATCGCGCGCCCTCGGCGGCGGAAATGGACATCTGCCGACCCTTCATCGAGCGGCAGATCGCGCTTGCCGAACCCAAGGCGATCCTGCTGCTCGGCAATTTTTCGGCGCGTTTCTTCTTCGGCGAAAACGATACGATTCACGGCCTGCGCGGCCGCTGGAAGGAGATTGCCGTTGCAGACTGTGTCATTCCTGCCATAGCCAGCCTGCATCCGCAGGATCTGTTAACCGCACCTGTAAACAAGCGGCTGGCTTGGAACGACCTGCTCGCCTTTCAAGCGAAGCTTAAGTCCCTCTCTTTGCTTAGAAATTAGCCAAAGTTGAATAATTTGTGAATCAATCCATGCGTTTTTCGCATGGCTGCATCCCGCCGTGATGCATTGCGGAATCTATGCTGCATCGCAATATCAGCTGTGTCTTGGGAGGAATCACAGGAACCAAGGCCATGAACAAGCGTTTTCGTCCTATCCATAGCGGGTTTGAAACCCTTCGCCTCGCCGGCGACCAGGTTCGTTCCACTCAAGGCTACAGCCGTTTCGGCTTTGCCACGAACGAACAGATGATTGCCCGCGGCACCGGCATCAACAGCCGTACGGCGCGCCCGAACGCGATCTTCTCCGACTTCCAGCAATATTAAGCGGCAGGCACTTCGCCTGCCCTTTCGTGTCAAGAGCAACCTGAATGTCGACGATCCTGATATCGCTTCTGCGCAACATCGAAACCTTCGAGCATATCCGCGTTGCCGTCTGTGCTGCGCGGGAATATGAGCGTGAGCTTTCGGTCAAGCCGGCCGACGCCGGATGCCGCATTGGCGCAGGCACTGCGGCAATCGTTCTCTGATCAAATTGCCATTTCCTCGATCTGGGCCTTTGCCCATTCGAAGGCCTCGTCGACATAGGCGAACTTGACCGCCTGCCAGGCGCAATATTCCTCGACGAAATCCCGCGATATCCAAAGGTGCGTCTTACGCGGCTCATCATGCCAGCCGACGCAGCCGCGCTGCGCCGCTTTTGCCAGCAGCCGCTGCAGGTGCGTGCGCGACATCATAAAATCGGCAGCAAGCGCTCGAGTCTCGACACGGCCGACGGACAGCCGCTCCGGCTCGCTGCTTCCCAAATCCATCCGGGCGATGAAATTGTCGACGACGAGGCCGCCGGCTTCCGTCCAGAGGAACAGCGCTACCTGCTCCGGCGGTTCGCGCCAGGCGGCATCTTCGAGGCAATGGCGGGCAATGCGCGGCTGAATGAGCCGCATCAACGATGGATTTGCCTGGAAAAAGGCTGCCCTTTGACCGCCGTCGAGCAGGTCGAGCGCACCGAGATTGGAGAAAAGCCAGGCAAACATTCCCTGATGGCTGACGTCGGCCGGTTCGAAATGACGTGGTCGCCGCCGCTCGTCGCCGGGCGTGTGGGTTATGAAGCGGTAGGTATAGAGTTCTTCGATGAAGGCGAGCACGGTGTTGCGGCTCGCCACCTTGTGCGCGGTGATACGCCCGGTCAGCCGAACGGCGGTGAAACCCGAGGTCGGGTCGCGCGGATCATATTCCAGGTGGAGGGAATAGGCAGTCTGGGTCAACATCCAGCGTTGATGGGAGGCGAGCAATCGCGCCAGCCGCGGACCGGCATCGAACATGCCGCGCATCTGCCCAGCCAAAAAGCGAATGCTCATCAGAAAGGAAGAGCTCCCCACCAATTGCTCCGCTGTGAATGCCATTATGCTTTTCTCCACCCCCCGCTCGCCGGCCAGCGTTCGGAGCAACGACACCCGAGAGCGCCTCCGGCATCAGCGGCCATTCAGACATGCACAGCTTGGAATAAATGATACTCTCTCATCTTCAACAATCATATTCCACAGGCCGACGGTATCCCAAGAATTCACCACTCTTTTCCCTCCTTGAGAGCAAGTTTCAAGCCACCGCAATCTTCGCGTTAAAACCGATATCGCGCGCTGGCGGGCGTCAGGCTTGCGGCGTCGTGGCCTTGCGCGCCTCTCTCTGTTCGATGCCCAGCTGATGCTCGCGATAAATGATGAAGATGCCAGCGGCGACGACGATGGCGGTGCCAATCAGCATGGTCACGCTCGGCACATCGCCGAAGACGAAGTAGGCGACGATGCCGCCGAGCAGGATCGAGGTATATTCGAACGGCGCGATGGTGGAGACATCGGCATGGCGGTAACTTTCCGTCAACAGGATCTGCGCGACGCCGCCGCAAAAACCGGCGGCGATCAGATAGAGCGCTGTCGGCCATGGCAGGATGAGCCAGCCGAAGGGAAGAGAAGCCAGCGAGAAGACCGAGGCGGTGATCGAGAAATACAGCACGATCGTCGCCGTCTTCTCCTCTTCGACGAGGCGGCGCACCTGGATCATCGCCATGCCGCCGAGAACGGCCGAGAACAGCACGCAGAGCGCCCCGACGGCCTGTTCGGCTTCCATGCCGCCGTCGCGAAACAGCGTGAGTTTCGGCCAGGAAACGATGGCGACGCCGACGATACCGACCAAGACGGCGCTCCAGCGATAGATGCGCACGGTCTCGCCGAGGAAAACGGCAGCGAAGATGACGGCGACGAGCGGCAACGCGTAGCCAAGCGCGATCGCCTCCGGCAGCGGCAGATGCAGGAGGCCGTAGAAACCGAAAGCCATCGACAAGATGCCGATCGTGCCGCGCTTGAGGTGACCGATTGGATTGGCGGTGTAGAAGGCGGCGCGCAGCTGCCTGTTATAGGCCAGATAGGCCATGATCGGGAAGAGCGCGAAGAAGGACCTGCAGAAGGTGACCTGACCCGGCGGAATGTCCGAGCCGGCCAGCTTGATGAAGGTCTGCATGGCCAGGAAGACCACGACCGACGAGACTTTCAGCGCAATGCCTCTCATCGGGTTTCTGAGAACCGAGTGCATGATCCTGGCTCTTGATACTGCTCAAGCGGAACGGGGGGACGCGTTCGACTCGGGAACGCAGCGGGCGACGTCTTCCATCGTAGCGAAAGAAAAAACCGATTGGCGAAAAAACCGCAAGCAACATGAGAGAATCACAGAAACGCCGTCAGCGGCAGGCCCAACCGTGCTGCTTTTGCGCCACCGCTATGAAATTTCTCGTTTTGAGCCATTCACCCCGAAAATGTTCATCTCGCGGGGCTAGCCGTTAACCAATTGAAAACCATAGGCAAGCATCGTTTTTATCGCTGATCTCGAAATTTTCTTCACCACACAAACAATTGCCCGCTCCTTCCAGGATCATATTTGATGAAGCCGCTTAGCGCCGAAACCATTGCCCAGTCGCAGAATGCGACACCGCGGTCCATGCGCGTCGTCACCGACGGCATCAGCACCGACCTCGAGCGCTTCAGCGCCGACAACACCCATATCGTCAAGCAGATCAAGCTGCTGGCGATCAATGCGCTGATCGAGGCGGCCAGAGCCGGCGAGACCGGAAAGGGCTTTGCCGTCGTTGCCAACGAAGTGCAGCGACTGGCGCAGATCGCAACCGACATTACCGGCAGGTTCGAGAGCAACGTGCTCGGCCGCATCGGCCTCAGCCGCGCCATGGCCGATTCGCTGGTCGAAGAGATGGAGGGCGTTCGCCTCACCGATCTGGCGCAGACGCTGGTGCAGCTCATCGTCCGCAATCTCTTCGAGCGCACGGCCGATGTGCGCTGGTGGGCGACGGACCCGGCACTCTGGCAGGCGCTGCAAAACCCGAGCCGGGAAACCGCCGCCTTTGCAGCGGAGCGTCTCGGCGCCATCAACCGCTTCTACACCGTCTATCTCGATCTCGTAATGACCGATCTCTCGGGCAAAGTGGTCGCATCCGCCAATCCCAAGTTCCAGCGCAAGATCGTAGGCACGAGCCTTGCCAGCGATCTGTGGTTTCGCGCAGCGTCGGCCTGCTCCTCCGGCGACGCTTATATCGTCGACGACGTCAAAGGGAGCCCGCTGCACGATAACAGGCATGCGCTCGTTTATGCCACAGGCATCCGCGAAGAGGGCAAGCTTGACGGGCGGCTGGTCGGCACGCTCGGCGTCTATTTCGACTGGCAGAACCAAGGCCAGGCGATCGTCGAGAAAGAGGCGAACCTGCCGTCGCAGCTGGCGGAAAGAACGACGGTCATGCTGCTCGACGGCAAGAGCCGGGTCATCGCCACCACCAATCCGGCCTTGCACTTTTCCCATTTCGCGCTCGCCAATCCGTCCGGTCAGGGCAAAGGCAGCTACTACGACAATAACGGCTCGATCGTCGCCTTCGCGCGCACTCTCGGCTACGAGGATTACGACGGGCTCGGCTGGTACGGCGTCGTCGTGCAGCAGACGGAAAACGACGCGACGATCAAGGCCGCACTCAATCTGAAGTAGCACCCTTCTCCCCGCGGCCGTGGTCATCCGTTGCCAATAAGATATTTTGCCCGCGAACTTGGTGTTCGCGGGCAATTTGCTTTAAGTTTAGTTCAGACTTTAATGTAATCATCCCCGGCAAAATTTATGGCAGAGTGCGCCCGCCTCTGTATTCCGCGGTTATCAAATAACGGTCTTCAGGAAACACCATGCGAACAGATACCGGCCAGGTCATTCATCTGGCAGATTACCGTCCCACCGACTTCGTGCTGGAACGTGTGGACCTGACCTTCGAACTCGACCCGACGGAGACAAAGGTCGAGGCGCGTCTGATCTTTCATCGTCGCACGGGTACCGATCCGGCAGCGCCGATCGTTCTCGACGGCGACGAACTGACGCTGTCGGGGCTGCTGTTAGACCAGGTGGAGCTGGACCCTTCGCGTTACGACGCAACACCGGAAAGCCTGACGGTGCGCGCCCTGCCGGAGAGCGCGCCCTTCGAGCTGACGATCACCACGATTATCAACCCCGAGGCCAATACCAAACTGATGGGCCTTTACCGCACCAGTGGCATCTACTGCACGCAGTGCGAGGCGGAGGGTTTCCGCCGCATCACCTATTTCCCGGACCGGCCCGACGTGCTTGCGCCCTTCACGGTCAACATCATCGCCGACAAAGACGCCAACCCGCTGCTTTTGTCGAACGGCAACTTCCTCGGCGGCGCCGGCTATGGCCCCGGCAAACATTTCGCCGCCTGGTTCGACCCACATCCGAAACCGAGCTACCTCTTCGCGCTCGTCGCCGGCGACCTCGGCGTCGTCGAAGACACGTTCACGACCATGTCCGGCCGCGAGGTGGTGCTGAAAATCTATGTCGAGCACGGCAAGGAACCGCGCGCAGCCTATGCCATGGACGCGCTGAAGCGCTCGATGAAATGGGATGAAGAGAGGTTTGGACGCGAATACGATCTCGATATTTTCATGATCGTCGCCGTCTCCGACTTCAACATGGGCGCAATGGAGAACAAGGGCCTCAACGTCTTCAATGACAAATACGTCCTTGCAGATCCGGAAATCGCGACCGATGCCGACTATGCCAATATCGAAGCGATCATCGCGCATGAATATTTCCACAACTGGACCGGCAACCGCATCACCTGCCGCGACTGGTTCCAGCTGTGCCTCAAGGAAGGCCTGACGGTCTATCGCGACCACGAATTCTCTTCCGACCAGCGCTCGCGCGCCGTCAAACGCATTGCCGAAGTGCGCCACCTGAAATCGGAGCAATTCCCGGAAGACGGCGGCCCGCTCGCCCATCCGGTGCGGCCGACGACATATCGCGAGATCAATAATTTCTACACGACGACCGTCTACGAAAAGGGCAGCGAAGTCACGCGCATGATCGCGACGCTGCTCGGCAAGGACGGCTTCAAGAAGGGCATGGACCTCTATTTCGACCGCCATGACGGTGAGGCCGTGACGATCGAGGATTTCGTCAAATGCTTCGAGGATGCAAGCGGGCGCGATTTGACGCAATTCTCGCTCTGGTACCATCAGGCCGGCACGCCGCTCGTCACCGCATCGGGCAGCTATGATGCGGCGGCCGGCAGCTTCACCCTGTCGCTTGAACAGATGATCCCGGCAACGCCCGGCCAGCCGAGCAAGGAGCCGATGCATATTCCGCTCAGCCTCGCGCTGTTTGGCGAAAACGGCGGCAAGATCGAGCCGACCTCCGTCGACGGCGCGGAATATATCGGCGAGGTGCTGCATCTCACAGGCCGCACCCAGACGGCGATCTTCCATGGCATTGGCTCGCGGCCGGTCGTTTCGATCAACCGCGGCTTCTCCGCGCCGATCAATCTGCATTTCGATCAGAGCCCGGCCGATCTCGCTCTTCTCGCCCGCTACGAGACCAATCACTTCGCCCGTTGGCAGGCGCTGACCGATCTGGCGCTGCCGAACCTCTTGAAAGCGGCACGCGACGCCCGCGAGGGCAAGCCTGTCGTCTGCGAGGCGACCTTCATCGAGACGCTGATCGCAGCCGCCGCCGACGAGGTCCTCGAGCCTGCCTTCCGTGCCCAGGCGCTGGCTTTGCCGAGTGAATCCGATATCGCCCGCGAACTTGGCGGCAACAACGATCCCGATGCCATCCATGCTGGCCGGCAGGCGATCCTGAAACAGATAGCCGATGTCGGAACGGATGTCTTTGCCGGCCTCTACGCAGCGATGACGACATCAGGCGATTTCAGCCCGGATGCGAAGAGCGCCGGACCGCGCGCACTGCGCAATACCGCCCTCACCTACCTCTCGCATGCCGAGCAGACGCCGGCCCGCGCCAAGGCCGCCTTCGATGCGGCCAACAACATGACCGATCTGAGCCACGCGCTGACAATCCTCGCCCATCGTTTCCCCGACAGCGCGGAGACCAGCGAAGCGCTGGCAAGCTTCCGCGACCGCTTCGCGGAAAATGCGCTCGTCATCGACAAATGGTTCGCGATCCAGGCCGGTATTCCGGGTCCCAAAACCCTGGAACGGATCCGCGCCCTGATGGATAATCCGCTCTTCAAGCGGACCAATCCGAATCGGATGCGGGCACTGGTCGGCACCTTCGCCTTTGCCAACCCGACCGGCTTCGGCCGCGCCGACGGCGAAGGCTACCGCTTCCTCGCCGGTCAGATTCTCGATATCGACGAGCGCAACCCGCAGCTTGCCGCCCGCATTCTCACCTCGATGCGCTCCTGGCGGTCGCTCGAACCGACACGTGCCGATCACGCCCGCTCGGCGCTGATCGAGATCGAGCGGGCCGCCGATCTTTCGACCGACGTGCGCGATATCGTCGAGCGCACGCTTAAAGGGTAATTTGATTCGACCGGCCGTGCCGAAAAATTCGGTGGCCGGTCGCCCAGCGCGCCGAATCACCTGGAAAAACCCGAAATTATAAATAGTTAACGGATTTTTACCTTTGCCTCTGGACAAGGCGAATCACCCATGATTCTCTAGGTCAGGTTCGAGCGAGCGGCGCGCGAATCACATGAGGGACAAGGCGAAGAGATGATGGACGTGCGGCGGGCAACCGTGGCCGGAGGACGGCTGCGTGTCGATTTTGACGGGCTGAAAGCCTGGCGCGACAGCCTTTCGGGCCATGCGACATCGGAACCACTTCTCCGTTATCTGCCGAAGGCCGAGCTCGTCTTGAAGCGGGCCATTCCTGCACTGATCGTCGCCTTCCTCTTCGTCGTCGCCGCCTCGCATTTCTTCGGCATGATGAGCGAGTATGGGCGCCTGGAGGCCTCGGCGCGCCATGCCACGGCCCTTTCGGCGGCAACCGCCTCTGCCGTGTTTGCTGATGAGGCCGACATCTTCGACCGCGGCGATATCGCCGAGGCGCAGGCCCGCCTCGCTAAATTCCTGCCGCAGGACCGGCTGGACAGCGGCGCCTTCGTGCTACTCGTGCAGGCAAGCGGTAAGGTTTTTGCCGCGACCACCGCCGGTCTTTCGCATGTGGGCACAAATGTCGGCGATTTCTTCCCCGAGGTTTCGGCGATCCGGCGTTTCGGCGATCGCGCCGGCGTCATCGAAACGACGATCGGCGGCGTACCGCATTATGCCGAGATCACGCTGATGGGCAATGCCGGCGGTTATATCGTCGCCGCCACCTCGCTCGACGAGATCGGCCGGCTCTGGCGCGAGGAACTGGCGCTCAACGTCACGCTGTTTGCCGGCATCTCCTCGATCCTGCTGGTCATCCTCTATGCCTACTACACACAGGTAAAGCGCGCCCGCGATGCTGACGACATCTTCGTGGAATCGAACCTGCGCGTCGAGACGGCGCTGTCGCGTGGCCGCTGCGGCCTCTGGGACTTCGATTTCGAGAACCGCGAATTCTTCTGGTCGCGGTCGATGTACGACATGCTCGGCCTGCCGGGTTCGGACAAGACGATGGGCTTCGGCGAAGCCGCCCGACTGATGCATCCCGATGACGGCGGGCTCTACGAGATTGCGCGCGCCATCGGCAAGGGCGCTTCCGGCCAGGTCGATCAGATCTTCCGCATGCGCCATGCCGGCGGCCACTATGTCTGGATGCGGGCGCGTGCCCAGGTGATTCGCAGCAATTCCGGCCGTATGCACCTGATCGGCATCGCCATGGATGTGACCGAACAGCATCGGCTCGCCCAACGCTACGCAGAAGCCGACCAGCGCCTGGCCGACGCGATCGAATGCACCTCGGAAGCCTTCGTGCTCTGGGACAAGAACGATCGCCTTGTCATGTGCAACACGCACTTCCAGCAGGCTTATGGCCTGCCGGATAGCGTGCTTGTGCCCGGTACCGAGCGCTCGACCGTCAATGCGGCCGCCGCCCGTCCTGTCATCGAGCGGCGGATTTCCGATGCCGACGGCTCCGGCTATTCGCGTACGACGGAAGTGCAGCTTGCCGACGAGCGCTGGCTGCAGATCAACGAGCGGCGCACCCGCGACGGCGGCAAGGTTTCGGTCGGAACAGACATCACGCTGATGAAACGTCATCAGGAGCGGCTGCGCGAATCCGAACGCCGGCTGATGGCGACAATCGGCGATCTTTCCGCCTCACGCCAGACGCTGGAGATCCAGAAATCCGAGCTCTCGACGGCCAACGCCAACTACCAGGCGGAGAAGGAACGCGCCGAGGCTGCCAACAAGGCGAAATCGGAATTCCTCGCCAACATGTCGCATGAGCTGCGCACGCCGCTCAACGCCATCCTCGGCTTCTCGGAAATTCTGCAGAACCAGATGTTCGGGCCGCTCGGCTCGCTGAAATATGACGAATATGCCCGCGATATCCATGACAGCGGCAAACATCTGCTCAACGTCATCAACGACATTCTCGACATGTCGAAGATCGAAGCCGGCCATGTCAGGCTGCATTGCGAGCGCATCGACCTCGTACCGCTGATCGAGGAAAGCCTGCGCTTCACCGCCATGCCCGCGGCTGAAAAGAACATCGTCATCGAACAGCGCATCTGCTCCGGCCTGACGTTGATGGCGGACCGCCGGGCGATGAAACAGGTGCTGCTCAACCTGCTCTCCAATGCGGTGAAATTCACCGACAATGGCGGCCGGATCGCGGTGCGCACCCGCCGCGTCGACGGCGCCGTCGTCGTCACCATCGCCGACACCGGCATCGGCATTCCACGCTCGGCGCTGTCGAAGATCGGCCAGCCCTTCGAGCAGGTGCAGAGCCAGTATGCCAAGAGCAAGGGCGGCTCCGGCCTCGGGCTCGCCATCTCCCGCTCGCTGACCTTGCTGCATGGCGGCCGCATGAAGATCCGCTCACGCGAAGCGGTCGGCACCGTGATCTCGCTGCGCATTCCCGACGATATCTAGAGCCGACCCTCTTCAGCCTGCCGATGCGGCGGTGAAAACCGCCAATTGAGCGGCGAAAGCACGCTTGTATGCCGGCCGCGCTTCGCCGCGGGCGACATAGGCGGAGAGGTTCGGATATTCTTCCAGTATGCCAGATCCCTTCAACCTGAGCAGCACCGACACCATCAGCAGGTCACCGGCGCTGAACGCACCATCGAGCCAGTCGGCATCGCCAAGGCGACGGGAGAGGTCGATCAGCCGTTTCCGGATGCTGTCCTCGAGGGCAGAAAGGCGCTGGTCGTACCAAGGCTTGTCGCGATCGAGGATCATGACGAGAGCGCGGTCGAAGATCGGTGTTTCCACCGTGTTGAGCGCGGCAAACATCCATGTGAGCGCGCGCGCCCGGGCATTCGCATCGACCGGCAACAGGCCCGCATGGCGCTCGCCGATATGGAAGACGATGGCGCCGGACTCGAACAGTGCGAGATCGCCTTCTTCATAGGTCGGAATCTGCCCGAAAGGCTGCAGCGCCAGATGCGCGGGCTCCTTCATCTCTTTGAACGAAACAAGACGAACCTCGTAAGGCTGGCCCACTTCTTCGAGCGCCCAGCGAACGCGCATGTCGCGCGCCAGACCCCTGCCGCGATCCGGCGACCGTTCAAAAGCGGTAATGGTAATCGTCATTGCTGTTCTCCATCGCTTGCCTGTCCTGAAGACGATTGGCCAAACGAGATTCCGACAGGCGATGCTCGCGATAATCCTCGCGGTCGTTCCATCTTATGTGAATTCAGGCTTTCACGATATTAAGGAATATTTTCCTAACCGCTTTCGAAAGCCGCTTCACCTCTCCTTCCAGCGTCTTGATGTCAGGGCAGTCGCCGGCGCGGCAGACGAGTTCGACGAGACCCGCCGGTGCTTCGTTCGGATCGAAAAGGCCGTCGATGGAGAGGCGGATCAGTTGCGAAAGGCCGGTATAAAGCGTGAAGGCCTCAAGGCATATGTCGAGATCGGCTGTTGCCATCAGCCGGTCGCCAAGCACCTTCAGGGCCTCGCCGGTGCTCATCCCATTGACGGCAATACCGACGCCTCTGGTCGGTGCGATCAGTGCAAGATACTGGGCGATGAATTCGAGATCGATGACGCCACCGGGGATCAGCTTCAGGTCCCACGGGCCGGAGGGCGACTTTTCCTTGTCGATGAGTTCGCGCATTTCGGCGACGTCATGCGCCACCTTGGCAATATCGCGATCGGCCGACAGCACTTCCCGGACGATCAGTTCCGCCTCGGCGACCAGGCTCTCATTGCCGCAGATCAGCCGGGCGCGGCTGAGCGCCATATGCTCCCAGGTCCATGCCTCTTCGCGCTGGTACTTGCCGAAGGCATTGATGCGGGTGGCGACCGGCCCCTTGTTGCCGGATGGGCGCAGCCGCATGTCGACCTCATAGAGCACACCTTCGGCGGTCGGCGCCGACAAGGCGGCCATCAGCCTCTGGGTGATGCGGGTGAAGTAACGCGTCGCGTCGAGCGGCTTCGGCCCGTCGGATTCGGAGGCCGTGTCGTCATAATCATAGAGCAGGATTAGATCGATGTCGGAACCGGCCGTCAGCTCGAAGCTGCCGAGCTTGCCCATGCCGGCGACCGCGATGCGCCCGCCGGGATAATCGCCGTGTGCTGCCCGCATCTCGCTCACCACGGCATCGAGTGCTGCTGCAATGACGAGGTCGGCGAGATGCGTGAAGGCGCGTGCGGCCATCACGCCGTTGATCGCACCGGTGAGCAGGCGGATGCCGATCAGGAAGCGCTGCTCGGCGGCGAAGATGCGCAGCCGGTCGAGCACCTCTTCATAGTGGCGCGCCTGGGCAAGCGAGCCCTTCAGCCGTTCGCCGAGATAATCACGCGTCGGCAGCTCGGCCATCAGGCCGGGATCGAGCATGCCGTCGAAGACATGCGGTTTGGCGGCGATCACCTCGGCAAGCCGGGGCGCCGAGGACATGATGTTGACGATCAGCGACAAGAGCGCTGGATTGCTGCCGAGCAGCGAGAACAGCTGGATGCCGGAGGGAAGGCCGGAGATGAAGCTGTCGAAGCGCAGCAGCGCCTCGTCGGCGCGCTTGCTTTCGCCGAAGACCCGCAAGAGCTCCGGCGCCAGCTCCGTCAGCCTTTCACGCGCCTCGACCGATTGCGTCGCCCGGTAACGGCCGTAGTGCCAGGTGCGGATGATGCGGGAAATATCGGATGGCCTGGTAAAACCGAGCCTCTTCAGCGTCTCCAGCGTGTCCGGGTCATCGCCCTGGCCGGTGAAGACGAGGTTTCCGGTGTCGGTGGAAAGCCTGCTCTCCTGTTCGAAGAGGTGGGCATAACGCCGCTCGACCGTCTTCAGCACGCCGACCAGTCGTTCGGAGAAGCTCGGCGTGTCGGAAAAGCCCATCATGAAGGCGATACGCTTCAGGTCGGCATCGGTCTCCGGCAGCAGGTGGGTCTGCTCGTCGCGCACCATCTGGATGCGATGCTCGACATCGCGCAGGAACCAGTAGGCCTCTGTCAGTTCGTCACGGGTTTCCGCATCGATCCATTTCGCCTTGGTGAGTTCACCGAGCGTCTCCTCCGTCGCCCGGCCGCGCAAGGCCGGCATGCGGCCGCCGGCGATCAGCTGCTGGGTCTGGACGAAGAATTCGATCTCGCGGATGCCGCCGCGGCCGAGCTTGACGTTATGACCCTTGACCGCGATGGCACCGTGGCCCTTATGCGCATGGATCTGCCGCTTGATCGAATGGATATCGGCAATCGCCGCGTAATCGAGATATTTGCGGAAGACGAAAGGGGCGAGGCCGCGCAGGAAATCGGCGCCCGCCGTAAGGTCGCCGGCAACGGCGCGCGCCTTGATGAAGGCCGCCCGCTCCCAGTTCTGGCCCCTGCCCTCATAATAGATCATCGCCGCATCGACCGGGATCGCCAGCGGCGTCGAACCGGGATCGGGGCGCAATCTGAGATCGGTGCGGAAGACGTAGCCGTCGGCTGTCCGCTCCTGCAGGATGCGGACCAAGCGGCGCATCATTCTCGGGAAGACCTCGATCGCGTCATCCGGGTCGGGCACGATACCGGCCTCCTCGTCGAAGACGACGACGAGATCGATATCGGAGGAATAGTTGAGTTCGGCCGCGCCGAGTTTGCCCATGCCGAGCACGATCAGCCCGGAGCCGTCGCTCGGTGCTGCCAGATCCCGCAGCCGCAGCTTTCCACCCTCATGCGCCGCGAGCAGCAGATGGTCGATCGCGGCGGCAACCGACGCTTCGGCAAGCTCACTCAGCCAGGCTGTCGTCGCCCGGCCGTCGAAGATGCGCGAGAGATCGGCGAGTGCGACGAGGAAAGCCACCTTGCGCTTGATGATGCGCAGCCTGCTCATCACCACGGATTCCGAAGGCGCCGCCCCCTCGCCGTCCCGCTGCCAGCAGCGCCGCGCCTCGGCGACCAGCGCCTCGATCTGCGGCTCCAGCGGTCGGGTGATGGCGCCGGCGAGGATGGCGGGATCGAGATTCACAATTTCGCGCAGATAAGGCGACAGCGTCAGCACGACAGCAATGAAATCGCGAAGCGGGCCTTCCGTCTTCAGCATCGCAGCCACCGACGGCTCGCTCCTGCCGGCCTCCTGAAGGTCGGCCAGCGCCAGCTTCAACTCCGTCTGGTTCAGCGGACGCAGCAGCCCTTCGGCCACATCCTTCAGGCCATGCGTCGATTTCGTCAGCATGCGCTCTCCCTGCTTTAGCACTTCAGGAGCCGATCCCGTAGAATCGCGGGAACGCCTCCTTCAACCGGCATTAAACTAGGGTCTTGGCGGCAAACCGCCAATATACGATTCAACCGGTCGTATTTCGGCGGAAAAAGCTCAGGCAGCCTTGGCGGGGAAGATCATGCTGACGGTCAATCCGCGCCGTTCGGGCTTATCAGGATCGGTATCGGAGAGTTCCAACCGGCCGTTGTGCAGCTCCATCACCGCTTCCACCAGCGAAAGCCCGAGCCCCGTCCCGGGCTTCGACCGGCTTTCATCGAGGCGGACGAAGCGCTTCACCACGTCGTCTCGCCGGTCGGCGGGAACGCCCGGTCCGTGGTCGGCCACGGAAAGGCAGATGCCGTCCGAGCGGCGGGAAAGTTTCAGCGACACTTTGCCCGCGCCTTCGGTATCGGAGGAATATTTGATGGCATTGTCGAGCAGGTTGAAGATCGCCTGGCCGATCAGCTCGCGATTGCCCTGCACCTCGACATCCGGCTCGATGCTGGAGCTGAGGCCGAGCCCCGCCTCCTCCGCCGCCGGCTCGTAAAGCTCGGCGCTATCGGAGACGATGGCCGAAAGCTCCACCGGCGACATCTCGGCGGCGACCGATCCGGCCTCGACGCGGGAGATCATCAACAGTGCGTTGAAGGTGCGGATCAGCTGGTCCGATTCGGAAATGATGCCTTCGAGCGCGGTGCGCCGCGTCTCGCCATCGGCGATATCGAGCGCATCGGCCGCCTTGTTGCGCAGCCGCGTCAGCGGCGTCTTGAGATCGTGGGCGATGTTGTCGGAGACCTGCCGCAGGCCCTCGTTCAGCTTCTCGATGCGCTCCAGCATGGTATTCAAAGACATCGACAAGCGGTCGAATTCATCGCCCGATCCGCCCACCGGCAGGCGCTGCGACAGGTCGCCGGCCATGATCTTCTTGCTGGCATCCGACATGCGGTCGATGCGTTTCAGCGCGTTGCGGCCGATGGCGAACCAGATGATGATGGCGCCAAGCCCCATGATCGCCAAAGCCACCATCAGCGCCTGGCGCACCAGCAGACGGAAACGCTCGGGGTCGCCGAGGTCGCGGCCGATCAGGATTCTCAGGCCGTTGTCGAGCACGAAAATATTGGCGATCGCTCTGTGGCGGCGCACGACGCCGCTGTCGGTATAACGCTGGTAGGCGAAGGGCGCGGAGGTCCAGCCGACCTCCTCGAAGACACCCGGCTGCACCGAGGCGACGTTGCCGGCGAGAATATCGCCCGAGGGGCCGGCGATGATGTAGAGATTGGCGCCCGGCTGGCGGGCACGCCGCTCCATCGTGCGCAGGAGAAGGTTCATGCCGCCGGTGTCATAGGCGCGCTGCACCTGCTCCACCTCTTGCCTGACGGCGTCGCGGATCTGGCCCGTCAGCAACCGTTCCGACATCGCCGTCACATAGAAGACGAGCGTCGCGGCGCAGATGGCGAAAAGCAGGATATAGAGTGCCGAAAGGCGAACTGCGGTGGACTTGAAGAGAACCCTGAAACGGCTCATCCCTCATCCTTGATCATGTACCCCGCGCCGCGAATGGTCTTCAGGAGCGGCTGGCTGTAGTCCTTTTCGATCTTCGAGCGCAGGCGCGAGACATGAACGTCGATAACGTTGGTCTGCGGGTCGAAGTGATAGTCCCAGACGTTTTCGAGCAGCATGGTGCGGGTCACTACCTGCCCGGCATTCTTCATCAGATATTCGAGCAGGCGGAATTCGCGCGGCTGCAGCAGGATCTCCTTGCCGCCGCGGCGCACCTCGTGGGAGAGCCGATCGAGCTCGAGATCGCCGACGCGATAGACAACGTCCTGATCCGGCGTGCCCTTGCGGCGGCCGAGCACCTCGACGCGCGCCAGCAACTCGCTGAAGGCATATGGCTTCGGCAGGTAATCGTCACCGCCGGCCCGAAGACCCGTCACGCGGTCATCGACCTGGCCCAGTGCGGAGAGAATGAGGACCGGCGTATGGATAGCCTTGCGGCGCAACTCGCTGATGACGGAAAGCCCGTCGCGGCGCGGCAGCATGCGGTCGATGACGATGACGTCATAGGTATTTTCCGACCCCATGAACAGGCCGCTCTCGCCGTCGCTGGCGTGATCGGCGACGATGCCCGCCTCGCGAAAGGCTTTCGTGAGGTAGACCGCGGCTTCGAGATCATCTTCGATGATGAGAATCTTCATGCGGCCGACATTACCCACCGGCTGCGTTTCGGCAAGGCTCAAAGCATCTTCCTGGGGAGCGGCGCTCATGGCGATCATCCTTCAAAGGTCAGAAGAATCGAGCCGTGCGGAGTTCGTCCGCACGGCTCGCGTTTTCTTGAGGATCAGCCCTGGTTGTTGATCGGAAGCGCGACGAAACGGCTTCCTTCACTGGACTGGATCTGGAAGAGCGCCCGGGTGCGGCCGTCCTTCTTGGCCTGGTTCAGCACCCTGACGACCTCGTCGGGGCTGGAGACCTCCTGGTTGTTCACCGAAGTGATCTTCTCGCCTTCCTTGATGCCCTTGTCGGCAGCGTCGGAGTCCGGATCGATGCCGGTGATCGCCAGGCCCTTGCCGTCATCGGAAGGGCCGACCGTCAGGCCGAGATCGGCAAGCGCCTTCTCGGAAGCCGGTGCCTCGGGCTGCTGCGGCTGGCTGTTGTCATCGGCAGACGCATCCTTCTGGTCGACCGGCAGCGTGCCGAGTTCGACGGTGAGAGGCTGGGCCTTGCCGGCGCGCCAGACCGAAAGCTCGACCTTGCTGCCCGGCTGCATTGCGCCGATACGGCGGCTGAGATCACGGGCATCCTTGATCGTCTCACCATTCAGTGCGGTGACGACGTCGCCGGCCTTCATGCCGGCCTTGTCACCCGGCGATCCGGCCTGCGGGGCGACGACAAGGGCGCCGCTCGGCTCGGAAAGGCCGATGGATTCGGCGATATCCTTGGTCACCGGCTGGATCTGGACACCCAGCCAGCCGCGCGAGACCTGACCGTCCTTCATCAGATCGGCGACGACGTCCTTGGCGGTCGAGGCGGGAATGGCGAAGGCGATGCCGACGCTGCCGCCCGACGGTGAGAAGATCGCAGTGTTGATGCCTACGACTTCGCCGCTGAGGTTGAAGGTCGGACCGCCGGAGTTACCGCGGTTCACGGCGGCATCCACCTGCAGGTAATCGTCATAGGGACCGGAGCCGATATCGCGGCCGCGGGCCGAGACGATGCCGGCTGTGACCGTGCCGCCGAGGCCGAAGGGGTTGCCGACGGCAACGACCCAGTCGCCGACGCGGACGTTATTGTCGTCGGCCCAGTTGACGTAGGTGAACTTCTTGCCCTTGCCGTCGACCTTCAGCACGGCGAGGTCGGTGCGCGGGTCCTTGCCGATCAGCTTGGCATCGAGCTCGGTGCCGTCATTCATGACCGCGACGAAGGCCTGGCCATCGGAAACGACGTGGTTGTTGGTGACGATATAGCCATCCTCGGAGATGAAGAAGCCGGAGCCCTGGGCGACGGGGCGGAGCCGACCCTTGCCGCCCGGACCGTTCGGACCACCATTCGGGCCGTTCTGGCCGAAGCGCCTGGGATGGCCCTGCTGGTCGTTCGGATCCTGTCCGAACTGCTTGAAAAACCGCTTCAGCGGATGATCGTCGGGAAGGTCATCGAAGCCGCGACCATTGAAATCGAAGGAGAAGCCTTCATTGTTGTCAGCGACGGGATTGACGCGGTTTTCGACCCGGACGGAAACGACGGCCGGCGAAACGGCGCCGACGACATCGGCGAAGCTCGGAACGGCAGGCGCCTGAACCTTGACAGCTTCGGCATAAGACCGGGTGATTTCGAGCGGAACGCCGGTTGCGAGCACAGCGGCTGCGATACCGGCGACGGTAGAAGCCTTGAGCACAGTGGCGAGGGACGGACGTCCGTTGAAACTCTTGAGCATTGGAGCACCTTCTGTTGTTCTTAGTTCTCAGAGCCGGCAATGCCGGATCAGTCGATGACTGAAGATATAGGACGCCGCACCTTACTGCGAACTGTCCGGCCAATGAAAAGTTCGTAATGTTTGGCAAACGGCCGAACGCATATGGCCTTCACCTGCGGCGGCTCCGGCTCAGGTATATTGCGCTACACGCGCTCCTTTGCGGAAGCGGCCTTCAATTCCCGTAGACGTCGGTCTGATAATATTTTTGATTTCAGGCCGACTCACCTTCAAAGGTACGGTTCTCGAACCGTTCTGAGACAGTCCTTACCACCGTCGCAAAGTTGAGTTTTTCAGCGGTTTGTCGGTTCCTGCGCTTTGGTCGACAGCTGCTTCAACACATCTACGAAGTCATCGAAGCGCTCCTTTCCAACCTCTTTTGACCATTGCTCATGCAATTGCCGAAGACATGCGAAAATGGCTGCGACGACTTCATGTCCCCGTGGCGTCAGATAGACCAGTCGGCGATCACTGCCGTCGGCTGCACGCCGCTCGACATAGCCCAGCTCTTCAAGCTGGCTGAGCAGATAGTTCACAGCCTGCCGCGACATCCGCTTCTGACGCGCGAGCTCTGACGGTCTCATGCCATCCGGCAACGGAAACGAAAATACGGCAAAATGCGCCTCCTGGAAGTCGGCAAAGCCCGTCTCGTGAATAGCTTGCAGCATGCGTTCGCGCACATGCTGCCAGACAATGCGCAGCAGCGCGCCGAAGAACGGCGGACCGGGCAACGCGTCTGGAATTGAATCCGGGGGCAATGGGATTGACATATGTGTAAAGCCACTTTACGTTTTGATGTAAAGTTACTTTACATTGTGGAGGCCTTAGATGGAAGCGGTACGAAACGATATTGTGCGGATCGGGCAACTCGAACTGCGTTTTCTCATCAGTAAGGTCGGCGCGACGGTATTCGAATTCACGGTGCCATCTCGGGCGCGCGTTCCCGCTCCGCACAGTCATCGGGATGCTGACGAATTCCTCTACGGCCTTGAGGGCGCGCTCACCGTCATCGTCGACGGGCAAACGCGCGAGATTCGCGCCGGCGACGCCATATTCATTCCGCGAGGCGCGGTGCACCATCACGAGAACCTGCATGATGGCACAGCCAAGGTCTTGGCGGCCATCACGCCGGGTACAATTGGACGGCGTTATTTCGAGGAAATTGCCGAGGTGGTGAACGTGCCCGGCAAACCGGACCTCGGTAAGGCCAATGAGATCATGCTCCGCCATGGACTGGTCCCGGTCTGATCAGCTCACCTAAGCCTCGGAATTTTCCAGTTGATTGCGCATCACCCGTCGCGGCGCACAAGTCGCGCTGGAGAGTTGCCGGCTGGCCGGTTATTTTTTCAGAAGCTCGCTCAGCCGCGCCTGCTCGTCTGCCGTCAGCTTGCTGCCGGTCGGCTTGCCCGCCCTCTTGCGCGCAAAGACCAGCAGCGACAGCCCGCCGGCGAGCACCAGTAGTACCGGTGCGCCCCAGAGCAGCACCGTCTCTATGCTGACACGCGGCTTCAAGAGCACGAACTCGCCGTAGCGCGAGACGATATAGTTCAGCACCGCCTCGTCGCTGTCGCCATCGGTGATGCGCTCGCGCACCAGCAGGCGCAGGTCCTTGGCCAGATCGGCGTTGGAATCGTCGATCGACTGGTTCTGGCAGACCATGCAGCGCAGTTCCGCCGAAAGGGCGCGGGCGCGCGCTTCGAGCGCCGGATCGGCCAGCACCTCGTCAGGATTGACGGCAAAGGCGGGGGCCGCCATCAGCAGCAAAGCGACAGCCAGGAGCAGACGCCGCATCATTCCGCCGGCTCCAGCACTGGCCTTGCCGGCTTCGCCTTGCGGCGCGGGGCGCCGACACGCAGGCGCCGGTCGCTGAGCGAGACCAGGCCGCCGAAGGCCATGAACACCGCGCCACCCCAGATGCAGAGAATGAAGGGCTTCCACCAGATGCGCACGACGATACCGCCGTCCTTGGTGGCGTCACCCAGGGAGACATAGAGCTGGCTGAGCCCGAAGGTGAGGATGCCCGCCTCCGTCGTCGGCATCTGGCGGGCAGTGTAGAGGCGCTTGGCCGACCAGGTATCGGCAACCGCGACGCCGGCGCGCCGGACGGTGAAGTGGCCGCGGTCCTCGGTGTAGTTCGGCCCGGTCCCCGGCTGCATGCCGTCGAAGTGCAGGCTATAGCCGCCGGCCTCGGTCACCTCGCCCGGCTTCATCTCGATGACATGCTCGCTCTGGAAGGTGGTGACGGCGACGATGCCGAGCACGGTGACGCCGAGCCCGGCATGGGCAAGGGCCGTACCGAAGGCCGAACGCGGCAGGCCGGAAAGCCGGCGCCAGGCGAGGCTGCCCGCGACCTTGCCGATGCCGGCGCGATACCAGAGATCGGCGACGGCACCGAGGACCAGGAACAGCCCGGCAGCGAGGCCGAGCACCGAAAGCACCGGCCCGCCATGTTCGATATAGAAGAAGACCACCGCGGCAAGGAAGGCCAGACCTGCGACGACATAGAGCCGCTGCAGGGCGCCAAGCAGATCGCCGCGCTTCCAGGCAAGCATCGGCCCGAAGGGCACGATGACGACCAGCGGCGCCATCAGCAGGCCGAAGGTCAGGTTGAAGAAGGGCGCTCCGACGGAAATCTTGTCGCCGGTCAGCGTTTCCAAAAGCAGCGGATAGAGCGTGCCTGTGAGCACAGTGCCGCAGGCGACCGTCAGGATCAGATTGTTGACGACGAGCGCGCCCTCGCGCGAAATCGGCGCAAACAGCCCACCGGCCGTGAGCTTCGGCGCGCGGAAAGCGAAGAGCGACAGCGCCCCGCCGATGAAGATCAGCAGGATGCAGAGAATGAAGACGCCGCGGGAGGGGTCGCTGGCAAAGGCATGCACCGAGGTCAGCACGCCGGAGCGCACCAGGAAGGTGCCCATCAGCGACAGCGAGAAGGTGAGGATGGCCAGCAGCACCGTCCAGATCTTCAGCGCCTCGCGCTTTTCCATGACCAGCGCCGAATGCAGTAAGGCAGTACCGGCGAGCCACGGCATGAAGGAGGCATTTTCCACCGGGTCCCAGAACCACCAGCCGCCCCAGCCGAGCTCGTAATAGGCCCAGTAGGAGCCCATGGCGATGCCAAGCGTCAGAAAGGTCCAGGCGGCGAGCGTCCAGGGCCGCACCCAGCGCGCCCAGGCGGCGTCGATACGCCCTTCCAGGAGGGCGGCAACGGCAAAGGAGAAACAGACGGAGAAGCCGACATAGCCGAGATAGAGCAGCGGCGGGTGGATCGCCAGACCGACATCCTGAAGCACCGGGTTGAGATCGCGGCCCTCGGCCGGCGCCGGATCGAGACGGAGGAAGGGATTGGAGGTCAACAGAATGAACAGCGTGAAGGCGACCGAAATCCAGGCCTGCACGGCCAATACATTGGCCTTCAGCGTCTCCGGCAGGTTGCGGCCGAAGACGGCGACCAGCGCGCTGAACAGCGTCAGGATCAGCAGCCAGAGCATCATCGATCCCTCGTGATTGCCCCAAACGCCGGAATATTTGTAGATGAGCGGCACCAGCGAATGCGAATTCTCCCAGACATTCTCGACCGAGAAATCCGAGACGACATGGGCATAAGTCAGCACGCCGAAGGAGAAGGCCACCAGCGCAAACATCGCCAGCGAGCCGATCGTCGCCACATCCATCATCGCCCGGTCGTGACGACGGGCTCCGATCACCGGCACGATGGAGAGGATGAGCGCCGTTGCCAGCGCCAGCACCAGCGCGTAATGGCCGATCTCGATGATCATGGCGTCGCCTTCACTTCCTGCGCTTGGCTTTCCTTTCCTGGGCTTTGCTTCCCAGGACCTTCCCGGCCTTGGCCTTCCTTCCACAGCCCCTGGGATTTGAGCCTGTCGGCCACATCCTTCGGCATATAGGTCTCGTCATGCTTGGCAAGCACGGTGTCGGCGACGAAGACGTTCGTCCCGGCGGCGAACATGCCCTCGGTGACGACGCCCTGGCCCTCGCGGAAGAGATCGGGCAGGATGCCGGTATATTGGACCTTCACGGCATTGGTGCTGCCGTCGGTGACGGCAAATTCCACCGTCGAGCCGGTGCCGCGCACGACGCTGCCCTCGCCGACCAGGCCGCCTAGGCGGATGCGGGTTTCCGGCGACACCGGCGTCTTGGCCAGATCCGCCGGCATGTAGAAATAGGCGACCGACTGGCTGAAGGCGAACATCACCAGCAGCACCGCGGCGAGGATGAAGCCCATGCCCCCCGCAATTACCGCCAGGCGCTTCTGCTTGCGCGTCATTGCATCGCTCCCTCCGTGGCTATGCCGAGTTCCCTGGCAAGCGCCAGCAATTGCCTGCCCTGTTCGCCAGGCGGCGGAAAGGCCGCAAGCCCGCGCTTCAGGGCGCCGGCGGCGCGATCCTTGTCGTTTAATACGGCGTAAGAGCGGACGAGCCGCATCCATCCCTCGAAATTGTTCGGATCCTCGCTGAGCTTGGTATCGAGGCTCTCGACCATGCCGCGGATCATCTGCTGTCGGTCGCCGGCGTTCATGGTCTCGGCCGCCGTCACATCTTGCTGCGTCGGATTGCCGGGAGCAACCGGATCGGCGCCTGCCGGCGCGCCGCCGTTCATGGCGATATGCTGGTTGACCAACGGCAGCCAGGGCGCATCGGCCGGCGATTGTTTTGCCAGCGCCTCGAAGGCCTGGCGCGCCTCATCGGGCCGTCCCGCCTGCTCCATGCTGAGGGCGATGTAGAAACGGGCGCGCGGATTGTCCGGCTCCAGCGTCAGCGATTGTTCCAGAACTAGGCGCGCCTCCTCCGTCACCACCCCGTCGGAGACCGCCATCAGCGTCTCGGCAAGACCATCGAGCCGGACCGGGCTCGGGCCGAGAAGCCGGATGGCGTTGCGGTAGGCCACTTGCGCGTCGTTGACGCGCATCGTGCGGAAATAGATCGGCGCCAGCACGTCCCAGCCCTTGCCGTCATCAGGTTTCTCAGCCAAGTGCCGTTCCGCCTTGGTGATCAGCACCGCCACGTCGTTGCCAGGGTTTTCCAGCCGCGCTTCCAGCGGCTGCGAGGGAAGGTCCGGCCTGCCCGTCGTCAAATAAAGACAGAGGCCGAGAACCGGCAGGAGCAGGAGGACGAAGGCCTCGGTGAAGCGGTGATGCCGCGCGGGTTTCGGTGTCTCAGCCGTCTCGTCGGCAGAGACGGCGATCAGCCGCCGGCCGATTTCCGCCCTGGCATAATCAGCCTCCTCCGGGGTGATCAGCCCGCCATCGAGATCGCGGTCGAGTTCGCGCAACTGGTCGCGATAGACCGCTGTCTCGCCCGCACGGATATTATCCGCCGCCTTCGCTCCGCGCAGAAGGGGGTAGAGCAGGATGACGGCGAGGGCTGCCGTCAAAGCGGCAACGAGAATCCAGAACAGCATGTCGCCCAAATACGTGAAGCGCGCCTTCATTCCAACTGCCAAAGCCGGAATGACGAAGATTTGAGGCTAAAGCGCGTCGCAATCTTTCAGATTCGCTCCTCGCGCTTTAGCTCTCCGTTTTACGCAAGTCGTTATCGCAATACCGCTGCACACTTTTGCGCGACATGCTTTAGCACATAATCCCTATGTGCTGGTTTAAAGCGATAGAGCGTCCTTCGCACGCCCTGCCGGCCGCGCGGCGCTCTATTGGCCGCAATTCAGAGCGGCGACCAGCTGCCGTCGTCGTTGCGGCAGGCAGCGCCCCGCGCCACCGTGTCCTTGCCGTCGACGGTCAGCGTATGGGTATATTGCCGGCAGTTCTGCGAACCCACCTGATAGGGCGCCGCCGCGACGACCTTGCCGGTCACGCCCTTGCCGGTCCAGAGCACAGGCTGGCCGACGGCGGCCCCTTCCAAGGCCCGATATTCCGCCTCGAGCGCCCGCTGCTTGTCGCTGTCACCAAGCGTCACACCGCTGCGGCCGACGATGCCGCCCTGCAGCGCGGTGATGAAGGCAGCCGATGCCGAGGGCTTGCTCGAAAAAATGCCGCGCGAGGCGGCACTCTTCGTCGTCGTGCAGCCGGACAGCGCGACGACGACGAGAAGAGCGGAAACGATCATGCCTTGCGAGCGTAAAATCATTGCGTCGAACCACGATCAGGGGTCAATTTCAGCCGATCGAAGTGCAGCGTCCCCGTGTCAGCATTAAGGCAAAGCATGCTATACATTTGCCAGTATCTTTGTGACATCAAGCAGTTGCTCATGCAACATCCTTTGTGACGCCAGGCAGGATAAGCTTCGCCTTCAGCCCGCCCCATTCACCGCGAGAAAGCTCGAGACGTCCCTGGTACTCATTGGAAATCTCGGTGACGATCGAAAGGCCGAGCCCGGTTCCCGGCTTGCTTTCGTCGAGCCTGCGGCCGCGCTTCAGCGCCTCGCGGATCTGATCCGGCTCCAGGCCCGGCCCGTCATCCTCGACGGCGAGCTCCACCCAGTGGCGGCGCGCGCTCGCCTCAACCCCCTTCACATCCTCGCCGGCCTCGACGGCCGAAAGCCGCACCCGGCTCTTGGCAAAACGCGCCGCATTTTCCAGGAGATTGCCGACGGTCTCCTCGAGATCCTGCTGCTCCATGGCAACGGCCAGATGCGGCGGCGAGACGACGAGATCGAATTCGGTATCGACGTTCAGCCGGCGCATGACGCGCACCAGCCGCTCGAGCGCCGGCTCGGCATCGGTGCGGGCGAGTACGGATTCGCGCTGCGCGGCGATGCGCGCCCGATTGAGATAGGACTGCACCTGCCCCTGCATCGATTCCGCCTGGCTGCGGACCAGCTCGCCATGGGATTTCTCCAGGACGCGCGCCTCGTTGAGCAGCACGGCGATCGGCGTCTTCAGCGAATGCGCGAGATTGCCGACTTGCATGCGGGCCCGCTCGACGATGCGGCGGTTGCTGTCGATCAGCGCGTTCACCTCGTTGGCAAGCGGCAGGATTTCGCGCGGGAAGTCGCCTTTCAGCTGCTCGCTCTCGCCGGCGCGGATGCGCTCCAGTGCGGCACGCGCCTTGTCGAGCGGCTTCAGGCCATAGAGAATCGCCAGTGCGTTGACGATCAGGCTGCCGACGCCGAAACCGGCGAGCGCCAGATAGAGGCTGTGGGAAAAGGTGCGCACGTCGTCCTCGACGACATCGACATTGCCGGTGACGCGGACGCGTGCCGCGCGCCCGTCGGTATCAAGCACCACTTCGGTCTCGGCCACCTGCACACGGTTCCCGGAGGCATCCGTCACCTGATAGTACCGCTCGTAATTCTTGTCGAAAGGCGCCTCAACGACCGAGGGAACCGGGATGAGCGCCGAGCCGAGCGAAGGCGACACCAGCGGAGCTGTCGTATAGGTGCCGAGCGGCTCCACCACCCAGTACCAACCGGTCTTCGGCTGGGCAAAGCGCAGGTCGCCGAGCTGCGGGCTGCCGCTGAGTGCGCCCTGATCGCCGATCGTCACCGAATTGATGACATTGTAGAGCTGCGCCCTCAACAGATCCTGGAAACCGCGTTCGGCGCTCTTGCGGTAGAGGGTGGAGATCAAGAGGCCGATCACCACCAGCGCCACCGTCGACCAGACCGTGGTCAGCAACAATACGCGTGCGGTGAGCGACTTAATTCGCATGTTTCGGCGCTTGGATGCGGTAACCGAGACCGCGCACCGTTTCGATCAGGTCGACGCCCATTTTCTTGCGCAGGCGGCCGACGAAGACTTCGATCGTGTTGGAATCACGGTCGAAATCCTGGTCGTACATATGCTCGACCAGTTCCGTGCGCGAGACGACCTCGCCCATGTGATGCATGAGATAGGAAAGCAGGCGATATTCGTGCGAGGTCAACTTCAGCGTCGTGCCGTTGACCGTCGCCTTCGAGGATTTGGTATCGAGGCGTACCGGCCCGCAGATGATCTCGGATGAGGAATGCCCGGCCGCACGTCGGATCAGTGCCCGAATGCGGGCCAGCACTTCCTCGACATGGAAGGGCTTGGTGACGTAATCGTCGGCACCGGCATCGATGCCGGCGACCTTGTCGCTCCATCGGTCGCGCGCCGTCAGGATCAGCACCGGCACGCCGCGGCCGGCGCCACGCCATTTCTCAAGAACGGTGACCCCGTCCATCTCCGGCAGGCCGATATCGAGGATGATGGCGTCATAGGGTTCGGTGTCGCCGAGGAAATGGCCTTCCTCGCCATCGAACGCCTGATCGACGACATAGCCCGCCTCCTTCAGCGTGTCGGCCAGTTGCCGGTTCAGATTAACGTCGTCTTCGACTACCAGGATGCGCATCGGTCCGCCTTCGTCCGCTTCAAATCAATCAATGTCCTGAATAAGCCGATTCCGCCTACATCGGAACCTTTACCGTGACTTTGCGTGGACGCTGGCCGTTGCCCTGCACAAGAACGGTGATGATGCAGGTATCGCCCACCGGTTGCACGGACAGGAGCTGGCCACCGGTCTGCTCGACGACCTGGGCTGCGGCGGCGCTGCAATCGCCTCCGACACGCAGGACAAAAGTGCCCGTGGCGTCCGGTGAGGGCGCCGATACCACCAGTCCGGCGGCCAATGCTGCGACGCTCAGAGGAAAGGCCATGTGTTATGCTTTCAAGGTAATGCCAACTTGCCCCGAATATGTACTCACGCGACCTGAATGGCAAATGAATGCGCTGTAATGCAGGGTGTCTAGAACTGTTCTCGACTGTTCGGGGCGGCCTGTTTCAGCGCCTGGAAACTGCCGCCGTAGCGCCCCAAAACGATGGCCTCCAGCCTTGGAATCCACGCGTTCTTTATCACCTCCCGTAAAGATGGGGAGCCGGCGGGACCGACACCATAGTCTTTGTCTGCGAATCGTCCGCGCTCTTCTGATTCCTGCCGACCACAGCTTTCACCGGCCGGTTGAAACTGTTATGTCGTTGCTGCCCCCGCATTTCAGACCGTTTCAGCATCAATGCCAAAATCCTCCCGCTTCCGCTCGGCGCAGACGGTCACCGTCCTTGCCGTTACCCAGCTGATCGGCTGGGGCACGACTTTCGACATGCTCGGGGTCATGGGCCGCGTCATAGCGCCGGATCTCGGCCTGGCGAACGAGGTGGTATTTGCCGGCCTGACGATCATGATGGTGGTCAGCGCCATTGTCGGTCCCGCGACCGGCCGATGGCTCGGCCGCTATGGTGCTGCCCGAGTACTTTCGGCCGCCTCGCTGACCTTTGCGCTTGGCCTGCTGCTGCTTGCCGCCGCAAACGGCATCGTGCTCTATGCGAGCGCCTGGGTCATCATCGGCATCGGCGGCGCATTTGGCCTCTCGGCACCAGCCTATACCGCCGTCGTCGAGCGCGAGGGGGCGAACGGCAAACGCGTCATCGCCATCCTGATGCTGTTCACCGGGCTATCGAGCGCCATCTTCTGGCCGATCCTCAGCCTGCTCAACGAGACGGTCGGCTGGCGCCTCACCTTTCTCGTCTGCGCGGCGCTGCAATTCTTCGTCTGCCTGCCGCTGCATCTTTTCGCCCTGCCGAAACCGATCGCAACGCATGTCGAAGGCGGCACGGCTGAGATCGCCCCGGTGCCGCTGTCGAAAGCTGAGCAGCGCAAGGCCTTCTTGCTGATCGCCGCGGCGACGACGATCTCGACCTTCATCACCTTCGGCATCTCCCCGTCGCTGCTCGAGATCTTTCGCCAATCCGGCGCCTCGCCGGCCTTTGCGCTGCAGCTCGGCTCGGCGCGCGGCGTCCTCGGCATCTCAGCGCGTTTCCTCGACATGCTGCTCGGCCGGCGCGGCAACCCCATGCTCAGCGCGGCCATGGGTATCAGCCTGATGGCAATGAGTTTCCTGATGATGCTCTTCGCCAGTCCGTCGACACCGCTGCTCGTCACCTTCATCCTACTCTACGGCTTCGGTGCCGGCGTCATGACCGTCGCCCGCGCGCTGCTGCCGCTGGCGCTGTTTTCACCGCGCGAATTCGGCCTGCAATCGGCCAGGCTGTCGCTGCCGCAAAATCTCGCCAACGCCATCGCCCCGGTCATCTTCACCGCCATCCTCGACCGCGCCGGCACCGGCCCGGCGCTCGCCGCCTGCGCCGCTCTCGCGGCATTGTCGCTCATCTTCGTGCTGATGCTGATGGCGCTGGTGCGCGGCGCCCGTGCATCGGGGTCAGCCATTCTTAATGTTTCCTGATTATCATCCACGCATGGACGAGAGCGGCTTTTCGCCCGCGCGCCGCAACCGCTGCGGCAACCAGACCATGAACCAGCAACCCCTTTTTGATGAATCTTTTGAATCGCCTGCCGCCGCTTTTTCGAAAGTTGAATCCGGTGGCTCAGAAGTTGAGTCAGCTTCACAGCGATCCGAATTCGGACAATCATTCATCCATTTGAAATTTCAATAGAATGTAGCTTAGCAGCCGGATGCTTGGGCAATTCAGAGCGGCCGCGTCACCGCCGTGCCGCTGTCGTAATCGGCGGCGATCCGCTTTTCCCGGAGCGGCCGTACGCGCTCGATCGAGAGCTGGTAATCGGGATGCGCCTTGTAGGCGGCAAGGGCCGCCTCATCGTCGAATTCGCCATACACCACAAGATCGATCTCGGTGCCTAGCTGATCGGTCTTCACGTTGGTGCCGATTTCCAGCAGCCGCGCATGCGGAATGCCGGTCAGAATCGAAAGCCCGGCCCTCACCTCCTGCAGATGTTCCTCCTGCACGGTGAAGAAGACGATATGACGGATCACGCGGAAGCTCCTGTCAGATTTATCAAAATGATGGAGCGACCTTGGCGCATCCTATCGGACGCGCGGCGCCCCAAGCGTCAGCCGGGCGATAACATGCAAGCCCCAGGCCTTCAACCGCGCGAGCATGCCATGCGTCGCATCGGGACGTATCGCCGCATCGAAATCCATGGCGTAAGCTGCGAGTTTTTCCGCCCGGTCGGTGCCGTTGACGATGCGGCGCGCATTCACCCAGTCGGCGGTCGTTGCATTCAGATGATCGGCGAGCTTGTGGCCGGTAAAGCTGCCCTGCAGCATGCCCTCGATCAGGATCGTCACCGCCGCATCCATCTCCATCGCCCGGTCGGGTTCGGCAACCAGGTCGATCCCCGTCAGCGCACTCATCGCCTCATAGTTCCGCTTATGGGTGAGCTGCACCAGGCCGCGGCCGAGCCAGCTGCAGCCATCCTCGTCCGGCCGCCAGTAGGGCGTCTTCACCCAGGAGAGCCGGCCTGCGGCAAAGGCCGTCTCCAGGATCTCGACCGCGCGCGCATCGCTTTCCGCCAGCGTCTCACGCACCGGCTGCATCGTATAGGCAGTCTCGTGATAAGCGGTTGCGAGGATATAGGCGAGCCACCGCCGGTCGGCATCGGCAAACCGTTCTTCCCAAGCGTCGAGAATCGCCGTGATGCCCACTACCTGAGGCTGAGTCAGGTTTCCTTTGAAGAGTCGGTGCCGTACCGTATCGAAAAAGAATGCCCGGTCCATGTGGACAACCATTCCGCGCTTCCCTCGAAATATCATGGTTAAAACCGTCTTAATCGATTAAATTCCATTTAATCGTTTAAAGTGTTTAAGCCACTGATTTACACGCCTTTTGTCTTATGCAATGCATCTTCTTGCCCCGAAGCCTTACCACGAACAGAGGAGACTTCCGATGCAGACGCCCGCCAATAGCCAAACCACCATTCCCCAGCATGTCGTCGATCAGATGGAAAACGAATGGCGCCAGGTTCGCCCTGAACGGGAAAATACGCGCCCGGCCCAGCAGCCTCAACAACAACGCTGAAACAGACGCAAAACGCTACCAATGTAAGCTCGAGCGCCGCGCAGCGCCCGATCAATGCCCCGGCCAGTCACTCGTGGCCGGGTGATTTTTCACAGTTGCAATCAACGTCCAGCGGTTTGCCCCCTCATCACATTACCGCCCCTCATCGCATCACAGAATCAAACCGTTTCGCCAGCGTGTCCAATGATCGGGTAAAAACCATCCTATCATCAAGCGCGCGCGACAGCACCAGCGCGCCTTGAATGCCCGCGACGCCCTCCTCGGCGAGCGTTTGCGCCTCCCCCTCGGGGCAGCCTGCCCGCATCAGCGCCGAACGCAAGGCGTCGATCCAGCGGATGAAATAATCGCCGATCGCTGCTGAAAACCGCTCGCGGGTTTCGTCAAGCGCAAAGGCGCCGACGAGGCAGATGCGGCGGCCGGAGCGGAAGTAGTCGCTCACATTCGTCCACATCGCCGCGATCGCCTGATCGGCGTCGTCCTTTCTCAGCGGCTGATAGATCGCATGTTCGAACCAGGCATCGACATCGGCGAGCACGGCGCCCGCCATCTCCTGCTTGCCGCCGGGAAAGAAGTGGTAGAGGCTGCCCTTGCCGATGCCGGTGCGTTCGGTGATGCGGCTGAGTGACGTGCCCTCATAGCCGAGCTCGCGGAAGATTTCCGCCAGCAGCGGTACGATGTCGGCGCGTTCGTAGACGGTCTTCACCCGCGGCTTCCTTGGCTTGTTTAGAGGCCGAGTTCGGTCAGACCGGGATGGTCGTCCGGCCGCCGGCCGAGCGGCCAGTGGTACTTGCGCTCCGATTCCCGGATCGGCAGGTCATTGATGCAGGCGAAGCGGCGCTGCATCAAGCCGGCCGCGTCGAACTCCCAGTTCTCGTTGCCATAAGAGCGGAACCAGTTGCCGCTGTCATCGTGCCATTCATAGGCGAAGCGCACGGCGATGCGATGATCGGTGAAGGCCCAGATCTCCTTGATCAGCCGGTAATCCAGCTCCTTTGCCCATTTGCGGGTGAGGAAGGCGACGATCTCGGCGCGGCCGGTGATGAATTCGGCACGGTTCCGCCAGCGGCTGTCCGGCGTATAGACGAGCGAGACGCCCTCGGCATCACGGCTGTTCCAACCATCCTCGGCAAGACGGACTTTCTGGGTGGCTGTCTCAAGGGTGAAAGGCGGGACGAGGCTGGACATAGGGTCTCCGGGCGCTCCTGTACTGAACGGTTATCATTGTACTGATAGGTACAATGATTGGCAAGCCGATTCGAGGCGGCGTTTCGCCTCAGAGGTTGGAATGCAGGCTCCACCGCAGCGGCAGGGCATCTGGGCGCAGCACGATCTTTTCGGGCGTGAAACGCCACAGCCGTTCAGCCCGTTGAAAGGTGGCGATCTCAGGCGAATCCATCAGTACCTCGACCCTGCCCGTCATCTGCAGTATGTCGCCGCTTTCGAAATCGATGAACACCAGCCCCGCCTTCGGGTTGACGAGGAAATTACCGAGCGTGTTGAAGAACCGATTGCCGGGAAAGTCTGGAATGGTCAGCACGCCGTCGGCGCCGATATGGACGAAGCCGGCATTGCCGCCACGATGGGACACGTCCACCTGCCGCTCGCCATTGTCGCGGTCGACATAGGAGGCGACGAAAAACGTATCGGCGCCCTCCACCATCTGTCGCGCCCGATCGTCGAGTTGGCCGGAATGAATGGGTGCCATCGTCGTGGGCATATCGGGATCGCGGACGAAGGCGGAAGAGCGAGGCTGGATATATTGCGGGCAATTGCCGAAGCTCTGGCCGACGCGCACTTGGAAAGCTCCAGCATCCGTCCTGCGGATCACGCCGTTCAGCCGGTTGCGCCGCCGGGTCTCGAGCTGGATGCCGAGCATCGCGATCGCATCGCCATCCTCCATGCCGGCATCGGCAGGATCGCCTGCGTCGCGCGGCAGGCGGACCTCGAGAATCTCCGGCTCCGGCGAAGCCATGAAACCCGGGCGCTCGGCCCTGACCGTTGCCCAGACATCGTCCTTGGCATCGACCGCGCCGAGCACGACGAAAGGCAGCATCGGAAAGAAGGCGCGGTGCTGCTCCGGCATGGCCTTGCGGACGAAATTCCGTCCCGGCCCGTCCATGCGTTCAGCGACACCGACACTGCGCTGCATGGCGAGTTCGCCCTTGTGCCAGGGCGATGTGGCGTCCTGTCTTGTCTGCTCCAGCATCACAGCCTCCTTTTGGGCAACATTTGGGGAACCGGGACAGCGACCTGCCCCGGCGGCTTGTCACGCGGCAAGGCCGATCTTGGTCTTGCGAAAACCGACGAAACCCGGCAGGGCCTCGATGCGCGCAAGCCAGGCACGAACGCTTGGATAGGCCGAGATATCGACATTGCCCTCCGGTGCGTTGGCGATGTAGCTGTAGAGCGCCACGTCGGCGATCACAGGATTGTCGCCGAGCAGGAAGCTGCGGCCGTGGAGTTCCGCCTCGATCAGCGCGAGAATGCGGTGCGCCCGGCCGATCACTTCGTCGGTGCGGAAATCGGCGCCGAAGACGGTGACCAGCCGCGCTGCACAGGGTCCGTAGGCGATCTCGCCTGATGCAACCGAGAGCCATTTCTGTATCCGCGCCGCGGCCACCGCCTCTTCCGGCAGCCAGTCGGTGCGGCCGTATTTGCGCGCGAGATAGACGAGGATGGCAGAAGAATCGGCAATGACCGTGCCATTGTCGTCGAGCACCGGCACCTGGCCAAAGGGATTGAGCTTCAGAAAGTCCGGCGCCTTGTGGGCGCCTGCCGCCAGGTCGACCTCGACCAGTTCATAGGGCACGCCAAGCAGCGACAGGAACAGGTGAGCCCGGTGCGAATGGCCGGAAAGCGGATGATGGTAGAGTTTCATGATGGTTCCTTTGGTCTGCTAATCGACGGGACGCGGTTTGGCGATGGCCGCTTCGAACCATCGGCCGCGTAATTTACTGCCTTCCATCTGGCTGCAGTAGAATGGTAATCTGGAAGGCATCTTACCAATTCATGGAAGGATAGAATGGACCGCCTCGACGCCATGACCGTGCTTCTTGCCGTTGTCGAACAGGGCAGCCTCTCGGCCGCCTCACGGCATCTGCGATCCCCGCTCGCAACCGTCAGCCGCAAGGTTTCGGAACTGGAAACACATCTCAACGCACAGTTGCTGCAACGGAGCAACCGGAAGATCACGCTGACGGAAGCCGGCCGTTCCTATGTCGAGGCGGCGCGGGAGATTCTCGATCGGGTGGAAGAGGCGGAACGGACGGCAGCCGGTGAATACAGCGCCCCGAAGGGCGAGCTGACGATGACCGCACCGATCGTCTTCGGGCGGCTGCACGTCCTGCCTGTCGTGGTGGATTTCCTGAAAGCCTATCCCGATATCAATCTGCGGCTGATGCTTGGCGACCGGTTATCGAACCTCGTCGAGGATCATATCGACGTAGCGCTTAGGATCGGCAACCTGCCGGACAGCAACCTGATCGCCACAAGGCTCGGCGCGATCCGCCGCACGGTCTATGCCAGCCCGGATTATCTGACGCGGCACGCCCTCCCCTGGCATCCAGGCGATCTCGCTGGGCATGACTGCGTCACCTTCGAGGGTATGGCCTCGATGCTGAGTTGGACATTCACCGAGGGGAAACATGATCTCGCGGTGCCGATCCGCTCGCGGCTGGCGGTCAACACTGCCGAGGCCGCGGTCGATGCGGCTGTCGCCGGTCTCGGCATCACCCGCGTGCTCTCCTACCAGGCCGCACGCGCCGAGATGGCCGGGCTGCTGGTGCCGGTGCTCCAAGTTTTCGAACCGCCGCCGGCGCCGGTGCATCTCGTCTATCCCGCGCAAGGCCTGGTGCCCCTGAAACTGCGGGCGCTGCTCGATTTCGCGACGCCGCGCCTGCGCGCGACGCTGAAATAGACGCTAAAGCGTGTCGCGATCTTTCAGATTCGCTCCTCGCGCTTCAGGTCGTAGTTTTTACGCATGTCGTTAGCGCAAAACCGCTGCACAGTTTTGCGCGACATGCTTTAGGCGAGCTTGCCCTCTTCCGCCTTGTAGAAATATTGACTGGCGACCAGCCAGCCCTTCAGCGGCCGCAGCGGCGGAATGCAGGTGGCGAGCATAAAGGGACCGGTGACCAGAAGCTGCACCCAGATCGGCGCCGAAAAGGCCACCTCTAGCCAGACGCCGAGCAGCACGCTCGGGATGCAGGCGAAGCAGATGACGAAGAAGGCCGGACCGTCGGCCGGATCGGCGAAGGAATAATCGAGGCCGCAGACTTCGCATTCCGGCTGCAGCGTCAGGAAGCCCTTGAACATATGGCCCTGGCCGCATCGCGGGCAGCGTCCCCTGATGCCAGTCTGTATCGGAGGAAGTGGGGGATATTCCGTGTCCATGACGATCTCGCTTTGCTGTGGCGCGAAACATTGACGCTATCAATGCCATCAATGAATGCATTCAATATAATTACATTATGTGGAAATTACCAGTCAATTCGCCAGAATGCCGCAGAGCTTCCAGCGTAGGCTGGCGGCAAGCTGACTGCAGATTTCTGAAAAAAGCATTTGGGGCCGCAGCCTGGCAGCCTGGACGGGTACGACGTGAACGTGACGGCTATGCTTCGCCCATGCCCGGACAGCTTAGGGTGAGGCCGATCTGATTCTCGACCGCTTCCGGATTTCGTCCGGGCCTGATCAGCTCGAGGCGGGGTTCTGCGTCAGAAGAACGACGCTGCCATTTCCGGCGGGCCTTCCAGCGCATGGGCCATGAATTCCAGTGCGCCCTGCAGTTTCTCCCGGGTGATCGGTCCGCCAAGGCAGACGCGCACGGCCTCGGGTGCCGTGCCCTCGACCGTGAAGGCATCGCTTGCGACGACGCCGATGCCGGAAGAACGGGTATGGCTGCCGAAGGTGGAGCGGGTCCAGCCGTTGGAGAGCGGCAGCCAGATGTTGAAGCTGATCGGATCGGCGCGGTAGCTGCCGGCCGGCAGGATGGTAGCGACCATCTGCTGGCGGGCGGCGGCCTCGGCGCGGATGAAACGCAGGATCGTATCGGCGGTGCCGTCCTCGATCCAGCGGGTGGCGAGCGCCACGGTCAGTGGCGAGGCCATGACATTGTTGGCGCGCATGGCGCTGACGAAGGGCCACACGGCCTTGCTGTCAGGCGCCACGACATAGGCAAGGCGCAGACCCGCGCCGATGCATTTCGCCAGCCCGCCGATATGCCAGGTCAGATCGGGCGCTGTTGCCGCGAGCGGCGCCGGGCCGTGCTGCGGAATGAAGCCGTAGGCATCGTCCTCGACGATCGGCACATGATATTTGCGGGCGACGGCGCAGATCTCCTCGCGGCGCCTGGCCGGGATGGTCAGCGTCGTCGGGTTCTGCAGCGTGGGATTGAGATAGAGCGCCTTCGGTTTCAATCTCTCACAGGCGTCGGCAAAGGCATCCGGCAGGATACCGTCCTCGTCCATCGGCAAGCCGGCCAGATTGAGCCGCAACTGGGCGGCGATCGAGCGCATGCCGGGATAGGTGATGATTTCCGAAAGCACGGTCTCTCCCGGTTTCGCCAGGAGGCCAAAGATCGCCAGCAGGGCCGGATGGGCGCCGGGTGTGACGAAGATGCGCTCCTGCGAGGGCACCAGCCCGCGACGACTGAGCCAGGAGGCAGCTGCCTCCTTGTCCATGCTGGAGCCGCCGAAACCCTGGTAGCGCAAAAGCGGAATGAGGCTCGCCGCCACTGCCGACATGCCCTCGCGCATGCGGGCGATCAACTCGGGGTCGTCCGGTTCCGGGGGCATGTTCATCGAGAAATCGACGATGGAGGCGCGGCGGGGATCGGGCGCGGCGTAGGGCGCGAATCCCTGGCGCTCCTTGTCCGCGCCACCGGTGACGAAGGTACCTCGGCCGACATGCGAATCCACAAGCCCGCGTTTCTGCGCCTCGACATACCCTCTGGCTACCGTCGTGAAATCGACATTCAGCCGCTTGGCGAGTTCGCGTTGCGGCGGCAGCCGATCCCCAGCCACCAGATGCCCGCTGCGCAGATCCATTTCAATCACATCGGCGATCGCCATATAACGGGGGCTGCTGCTGCGGCTGAGATCGGGATGCCAGTCTTTCATGTCGTGATCCGTGTCAGTCTGATTCCTGGTGAGATTGACCGTATATTGTTGCACAATGCCGCTGTCACGAAAAATGTCGCGTCTCCGAGTCCGGAGAGCGACGCAGGACGGAATGCCACAGCTTTTGCGCACGCCTTGATACGTTTTAATGACGGATTGTCGCTGGATTTGACTGCTATTTGCGCAAATACAATCCGGCACGGCGACCGGGCTGTCGCAGGCCGATTTCGGCAGCGTGCGCGCCAATGACGCTTTCACCCGAGAAGGCCCGGGTGAGGCGCGAGGACGGCAAGACAATCGGCTGCGTCTTCGGCGCGCATTGACGAGGGTTTGCCGCGAGCTATGGCTTCAGGCGTAGGCCGCGAAAGCGTCAATGCCGGTCAGCCTTGCCGACAAGATCCACAGGCGTGCCGCCTCCTCGGGATCGGCTGCATGGTCGCTGACGCCGCCGGGTTCTCCAACCGTTGCGCGGATGGCGATATCGCAGTCCTCGCAATAGAGGCCTCCCATACCGTCGAGTTGCGGCGAGGTCGCCGCCCAGACCTGCGTGGCGGCCCCCTGGGATGGCGTCTTGAATGTCGGGTCAATCGGATTGCCGTCCGCATCGATCCAGCCGGCGCTGACCATTTCCTCCTTTGCGAGATGGCGCTGCAAGGGGGTAAGGATCTTGCCCGGGTGCAGCGAGAAGGCGCGGATGCCGGTGTCGCGCCCGAGCCTGTCCAGATGCACGGCGAAAAGTGCGTTGGCGGTCTTCGACTGGCCGTAGGCCTGCCATTTGTCGTAACCGGTCTCGAATTGCACATCCTCCCATCGCATGGCGGAGTTGCCATGGCCGCCGGAGGAAACCGAAACGATGCGAGCGCCGCGGGAGATCGCCGGCCAAAGGCGGTTGACCAAGGCGAAATGGCCGAGATAATTGGTCGCGAACTGTGCCTCCCACCCGTCGCCGACACGCGTTTCCGGGCAGGCCATGATGCCGGCGCTGTTGATAAGAATGTCGATGCTGCGGCCAGACGCGACGAACCGCTCGGCAAAGACGCGAACGCTTTCGAGGTCGGAAAGGTCGAGCCGATCAATCTCTACGCCATCGATACCGGCGACCGCGCTGCGCGCCGCCTCGATGCTCCTTGCGCCGATGGTCACCTGAGCGCCGGCGCCCGCCAGAGCGCGTGTGGTTTCGAGCCCGAGGCCGGAATGGCCGCCGGTGACGATGGCGCGCTTGCCGGAAAGATCGAGACCGGCCAGAACCTCGCCGGCCGTCGTGTGGGCTCCAAATCCGGAGCCGATGGGGACTTGTTTGTCATTCATGATAATTACCTTTGTTCTGCGACGTTGCCGTCGCTCGGGATGACGGTCGCGAGAATAAGGCGTGGTCTCCAGACGATCCATGCGCTAAAGTCCGACATCTCTTCGCCATCGTCCGGATTTTTACATGGACCCGTTATCCGATGTTCTCGCATTGCTCAAACCGCGCAGCTATGTTTCCGCGGGGCTAGACGCTGGCGGCGCTTGGGCGATCGATTTTCCGCCCCCTAATGGCATCAAGTTCAACGCGGTGATTTCAGGCGCCTGCTGGCTGAGCGTCGATGGCGTTCCCGACGCTGTCCGCCTGGAGGAAAGCGACTGCTTTCTGCTGACGAGCCGCCGAGCCTTTCGTCTCGCCAGCGATCCGGCTCTCGAATCGATCCCGTCCGATGCGATCTATTCGATCGCCCGCGACGGCATTGCGACTTGTAACGGCGGCGGCGATTTCTTCCTGATCGGCAGCCGTTTTTCCTTTTCGGGAGGAAATTCGGACATCCTTCTCGGAATCCTGCCGCCGATCGTCCATGTGAAGAGGGATTCCGATCACGCCACCGTGCTGCGCTGGTGTCTCGATCGGATGACGCGCGAATTGCGCGACCAGCAGCCGGGTGGCTTTCTGATGGCGGAGCATTTTGCTCATGTCATGCTCATGCAGGTGTTGCGCCTCCATATCGCATCGCCGAATGCGCGCGGCGTCGGCTGGCTTTTCGCGCTTACCGACCGGCGGATCGGTGCGGCTATCGGTGCCCTGCATGCCGATCCGGCCCGCAAGTGGACGTTGCAGTCGCTGGCTGAACGGGCCTCGATGTCCCGGTCCAGTTTTGCTCTCCACTTCAAGGAAAAGGTCGGGCTTGCGCCGATGGATTATCTGACGCGCTGGCGCATGCTTCTCGCAGGTGACCGATTGACAAACTCGGCCGAAGCAATTGCTCGTGTCGCCCTGTCGCTCGGTTATGAATCCGAAAGCGCATTCAGCACCGCTTTCAAGAGAGTGATGGGATGCTCGCCGCGGCAATATGGTCGCGCTCAGCCGCCCGCCGGTGCCATGCGAGATAGTCTCGGCGTTCAGTGAAATCTTGTTTGGTGCAGGCATCGGAGGGAGGTCGCGCGTTGGCCTGCCGAAATTCCCTCCGATACGGTCTTGCACCCGCCGTCCATTCTCTTACCTATTCAAGGAAGAATGCGCCGGATTTCGGCCTTTCGCGCCGGCGTCTATCGGGATGAAAGCATGAATATCGATCCGATTTTGCGGTCAGTCGTGGCCGTCCGTTCCTCCATTCCGGAAGATGCCTTCACAGCGGAGACGCTGGGCACTGTCCGGGAGGGCAGCGGCGTGGTCATTCGCGACAACGGGCTGGTGCTGACCATCGGTTATCTCATCACGGAGGCCGAAGAGGTCTGGCTGACGACCCATGACGGGCGCGTGGTTCCCGCGCATGCGCTTGCCTACGATCAGGAAAGCGGTTTCGGTCTGGTGCAGGCGCTTGGGGCCCTGAATGCGCCGGCGGTGGTTCTCGGCGACGCGGCGACGGCCAAGGCCGGCGATCCCGTCGTGCTGGCCGATGGCATCGGGGAATTCGTCGAGGCAAATATCGTCGCCCGGCAGGAATTCGCCGGCTATTGGGAATATCTGCTCGATGAGGCGATTTTCACGGCGCCGGCCCATCCCTCATGGGGCGGTGCGGCGCTGATCGGTTCGGACGGCAAGCTTCTCGGCATCGGTTCGCTTCGCCTGCAGATGAGCCAGGGCGACGAGGTCGCCGATATCAACATGGTCGTGCCGATCGACCTTTTGCCGCCGATCCTCGACGATCTCTTGAACCGGGGCCAGGTCAACAGACCGCCGCGGCCCTGGCTCGGCGCCTTCTCCGCCGAGAGCAATGGCGGCGTGGTGGTCATGAGCGTGGCCGAAGGCGGTCCGGCCGCTCAGGCGGGCCTGCGTCAGGGCGATATCATTTCGGAGATCCGCGACGAAGAGGTCGATGGCCTGGCCGATTTCTACCGCAAGCTCTGGAGCAGCGGCCCGGCCGGCGCCGAGATCCCCATGCGAATCCTCAGGAACGGCCGGGAAGCCTGGCTGCGCATCAAGTCCGCCGACCGCAACAGCTTTCTTAAAAAACCGCAGCTGCAGTAAGGTCGCGCCGGCGTCGTGACAGCCACGGGCGCTCGTTCGAGCGGATGTCCGGGCATCCTATCCCGCCTCAGAGATTTTCCGACGTGATCGTCAGGAAGCGCACCGGCTCGGCGCTGATCTCCACCTCGATGAGACCCAGCCTGTTCAGGGCAAGGTCTATCGATCGCCTCGCCTGCACCTCCGGCGCCTGGTCAAGCACGATCGACATGATGCCGCGCCTGAGATAGTCCTGCGTCTCTCCCGTCAATTCGTGGCCGACCCAGAACGGCCGCCTGGCCTTGTTTGCCTCGAGCACCCTGGCAACACCCTTGTTGTCGCCGCCTGCACTATAGACGCCGATGATGCCGGGCTCCCGCCGAAGTGCCGCTTGCAGCAGTTCGATGGCATTGTGCTCGTCATCGAGGTCGAACATGACCTCGATGAAACGATGTTCGTTTGAACCCTCATTCGAAGCATTGTCCGCGAGATAGCTGGAGAAGCCGCGGATCCGCTCCTTATGGTTCTCATAGGCGCCGCTGTGGCAGAGAGCGACGAACGAACCGGGGCGCTGCGCCAGCATGCCCGACATAAAGTGAGCTGCGGTGCGTCCGGCAGCATAGTTGTCGATGCCGACATAGGGCAGTTCGGGAGCCGGACGGGTCATGATCTGGATGACGAGAATGCCGAGATCGGCCGCCTTCCGCACGCTGGTGACGACATCGGCATGGTCGGGCGCAACCACAATCAGCGCCGACCGGCGTGCCGTCGGGTTGGCGATGTAACGGGCGAATTGCGCCGGCTCGTTCTCGCGGACGAAGGTGCGGTGAACGACAATGCTGTCGTCGAGCGAGGCAGCGATGCGCTCGAATGCCCGGTTCAGACGCGAATAAAAACTGGTCTCCGGACGAACGAGGATCACCTCTATCCGGATCAGGCCGCGATGGGCGAACGGCAGGCTTTGGCGGTATTCAAGCCGTCTTGCCGCCAGGAAGACTTTCTCCACCGTTTCAGGCCGCACGCCGCCGCGGCCGTTCAAGACGCGCTCGACGGTCGCGGTGCCAACGCCGGCTTGGCTTGCGACATCCTTCAAAGTCACCTTCATCAGGGCTCACCCACTCCCAAAAGCTGACACAACAGAGCATCGGCAGGCTTCGCGGTCAATGATCAAATTTGATCAAGGAAGCATTGGAGCATGGGGGCACTGCAGCAGTATCGTGCTGGCAATCCGGGAGGAGCACCGGACGTCCGAAACAAACGAGATCAAGGATCATCCGCCGGCCCGATGCGGCCGAGGGATGATGGAGGAGCCAGATGAAGATCGCACTCGACCCGCATATGCACCGTCACCTCAACCTGCGCGACCTCTGCCGCAAGGCGGCGGAGCTCGGCTACGAGCATATCGAGCTTTCACCGCGCGATGATTTTCTGCCCTGGTGGGTGCGCCCGCGGGCGCACAAGGATCGCATCGCGGAATTCAAGGCGGCCCTCAAGGATCACGGCGTCCAGCTCGCCTCGATCCTGCCGATGTACCGCTGGGCGAGCCCGCATGAGGACGAGCGGCAGGCGGCAGTGCGCTACTGGAAGGAAGCGATCACGATCGCGGCCGAGATGGGCTGCGATACGATGAACTCGGAATTCGGCCGCGGGCCGTCGCCGGATCGCAGCCACCGCGCCAGCTGCTGCGGCGGCATGCATACCCACGAGCACAGCGAAGCCGCCTGGTGGCGCTCGATCGAAGAGCTCGTTCCGGTGTTCGAGCGCGAGGGCGTCACGCTCAACATGGAACCGCATCCGGAAGACTGGTGCGAGACGCTGCATCCGGCGATCGACATGCTGAAGACCATCGGCTCGAAGAACGTCAAATTCCTCTATTGCGCGCCGCACACCTTCTATTTCGGTGACGATATGGCGCGGATGATCCGCGATGCCGGCCCGCTGATCGCCCATGTGCATGTGGCCGATACCTATAATCACAAGGCGTCGTCAGGGCTGCGCTATATCATCAATCCGCCGGGCGCGAAGGTCACCATCCATCAGCACATGGATATGTACCAGGGCGAGATCAATTGGGATGTCTTTTTCTCCTCGCTCGCCGCGATCGGCTTCGACGGCATCATCACCGCCTGCGTCTTCGGCTGGGAGGAGCGTGCCGACGATTCCGGCCGCTTCATGCGCTCTGAAATCCAGAAATATGTCGACAAATACTGGCCCGGGAACCTTGGCTGATCGTCAACATCCGCCCGGCACCACCACTTTTCAGGAATGAAACCGTGACCATCACGATTACGACAGCCCCCTGCTGCTGGGGCGTTGATGACGTCAACAATCCAAACCTTCCCGCCTGGGAGCGCGTCTTCGACGAGGCGGCGGCCGCCGGCTATGGCGGCCTCGAACTCGGGCCTTATGGTTACGTGCCGCTCGATGATGCGCTCGTCGCCAAGGCGCTCACTGAGCGCAATCTCTTCATCGTCGCCGGCACGATCTTCGACGATCTGGTCTCTCCTGAAAATCGGGAGGCATTGCTGCGGCAGACGGACGAAATCTGCGCCGTCATCACCAGGCTGCCGCAGCCGGAACAGGTGGCGGGCCAGCGGTTCAGAACACCCTATCTCACGGTCATGGACTGGGGCCACGACGAGCGGGATTATGCCGCCGGCCATTCCAATCGGGCGCTGCGTCTCGACGACAAGACCTGGGCCGGGATGGTCGCCAATATCACGGCGATCGCCGAACTCGCCAAGCGCAAATATGGCGTGCGCGCCGTCATCCACCCGCATGCGGGCGGCTATATCGAATTTGCCGATGAGATCGAGCGGGTGGCCGCTGACATTCCGCTGGAGATCGCCGGCTTCTGCCTCGACACCGGCCATAGCTATTATGCCGGCATGGATCCGGTGGAGATGCTTCGCCGCTATGCCGACAGGCTCGACTACGTCCACTTCAAGGACATCGACCAGGCCGTATTCGACCGTGTGCTTGGCGAGAAGATCCGCTTCTTCGAGGCCTGCGGACAGGGCGTGATGTGCCCGATCGGCCGCGGCGTCATCGATTATCCTGCCGTCAAACGAGCTCTCGAGGAGATCGGTTATCACGGCTTCATCACCGTCGAGCAGGAGCGCGATCCGCTCAATGTCGCCGGCAGCCTCGAAGATGTGAAGCAAAGCCGCGATTACCTCGGGTCGGTCGGATTCTAGAGCATTTCCGTTTTTCTTCGAAACACGGAAACGCTCCATCTCTCTGTTTTGCGCAATTCCGGACGCAAAACCGCTGCGCACTTTTGCTGGAATTGCTGGGGAAAACACTATGACGAATGACAGGAGAAAGCCGATCCGCTGGGGCATGGTCGGCGGCGGCAGGGGCAGCCAGATCGGCTATATTCATCGCTCGGCAGCGCATCGCGACGACATTTTTGCCCTTGCGGCAGGCGCCTTCGATATCGATCCCGAACGCGGCCGCGCCTTCGGCGTCGATCTCGGGCTCGACGAAGCCAGGAGCTACCGGGACTATGCGGCGATGTTTGCGACTGAGGCCGGGCGGGCCGACGGCATCGAGGCCGTGTCGATCGCAACACCCAACAACACCCATTTTGCGATCTGCAAAGCAGCACTCGACCATGATCTGCATGTGATCTGCGAAAAGCCGCTCTGCTTCACGATCGCCGAAGCCGAGGAGCTGAAGGCGCTTTCGGAGGCGCGCGGCCGTATCGTCGGCGTGACTTATGGCTATGCAGGCCACCAAATGATCGAACAGGCGCGTGCCATGGTCAGGAATGGCGATCTCGGCGAGATCCGCATCGTCAACCTGCAATTTGCCCATGGCTTCCATAGTGCTGCGGTGGAGGAGCAGAACCCCTCGACGCGGTGGCGCGTCGATCCGAAATTCGCAGGTCCCAGCTATGTCCTCGGCGATGTCGGGACCCACCCGCTTTATATCGCCAAGGTCATTCTGCCGCATCTCAAGATCAGGCGGCTGCTCTGCACCCGCCAGAGCTTCGTCAAAAGCCGAGCGCCGCTCGAAGACAATGCGGTGACCCTGATGGAATATGACAATGGCGCGATCGCCACCATCTGGTCGAGCGCCGTCAATGCCGGCTCCATGCATGGCCAGAAGATCCGCATCGTCGGCTCGAAGGCCAGCATCGAATGGTGGGACGAGCGGCCGAACCAGCTCTCCTACGAGATCCAGGGCGAACCGGCCCGCATCCTTGAGCGGGGCATGGACTATCTCTATCCCGAGGCCAGGATCGACGATCGGATCGGCGGCGGTCACCCGGAAGGTCTCTTCGAAGCCTGGGCGAACCTCTATCGCCGCTTCGGCTTTGCCATCAACAATGAGCGCGGCCTCGCCCCTGCGGGGATCGAAGACCTCGTCTTTCCCAATGTCGATGCCGGCCTGGAAGGGGTGCGCTGGGTGGAAAACTGCGTGCGGTCCGCCGATGCTGGCGGGATCTGGCTGGATTACAGCTAGGGTCCTCTCCTCAGATCGGACCGTATGCCGGCTTTACACGGCTGCGCTGGAGGTCTGTCCAAGAACGCCTTCATATCCCTCTCAGATAAGCTGATCGTCATCTTCCGTTGCCTGGGGCGCGCGGCGACGCGTGCTGTCGTTGGCGGCTTTCTTATGCTCGTCGGCAGCTGCCTCGCGGATTTTTTGGAAGCGGTTGTCGCCCGCGTCTTCTGCGGCTGGCTGCGGGTCGGTCTTTTTCACGAAACGGATCATGGGTCATTTCCTGCTTTGACAGTGGCAGCGCTCCGCACCATATCGGAGCGCTCTGGAAAATGGTGTCAGACGGCAAGCGCAGTGGCGCAGCCTTGAACACTTCGGCTGTCGGGTGAGGTCTGCCCAGGCATGGTCGCCCAACCGCCGGCCTCGACAAACTGACGCTGCTTGTAGCCTTCGGTAATCGCCTTGAACTCGATGAGTTTAGCGGCCGCATCCGGTGCCGCCTTGAACCGCTCGACGCAGATGGCCGACGCCAGCTCTCCGCGTGCGATATCGCCGGCGGCGGCTGCCGCTTTGCTTGATGTGCCGCCTGTTACCCAACCTCCCCAGCTGAATCCGATGATCATCGTGGCGATCACCGTGACGACGCAGGCCCAGGCGAGAAGCGTCTTGGATGGCTGGTAACTGTCGAAACGCTGGGTAATCGATGTCTTGCTGCTGCTCTGCACGGACATTGGAATTCTCCCTGTCTGTTGTTCGGGTTGCGCCGTCTGACCACCTTGGCCGAACGGTTTAGGCTGTTCTCAGTATCCCATGCCGCCCATGCCGCCATTTCCGGCAGCAGACGCAGTGTCTCTTGCGGGAATGTCGGCGATCATCACCTCGGCGGTGATTAGCAGCGCCGCGATCGAACCGGCGTCCTGCAGAGCGGTGCGCACGACCTTGGCAGGATCGACGATGCCGGCCTCGATCATATCGACATAGGTCTCCGTCTGTGCATCGAAGCCCTGATTGTGATCATTGCTGCCGGCGAGTTTTCCGACGACGATCGAGCCCTCGAACCCGGCATTGTCGACGATCTGCCGGATCGGGGCCTCGAGCGCCCTGAGCACGATCGAGATGCCCGCCGTCACGTCGGCGTTCTCCCCGGTCAGTCCCGTCAGCGCCGACTTCGCGCGCAACAGTGCCACGCCGCCACCGGGCACGATGCCCTCTTCGACCGCCGCACGGGTGGCGTTCAGCGCATCGTCGATGCGGTCCTTCTTTTCCTTGACCTCCGTCTCGGTTGCGCCGCCGACGCGGATGACCGCGACGCCGCCGGCGAGTTTCGCCAGGCGTTCCTGCAGCTTTTCCTTGTCGTAGTCGGAGGTGGTGTCTTCGATCTGCGCCTTGATCTGCTGGATGCGCGCCTGGATGGCCGCTTTCTCGCCGGAGCCGTCGATGATCGTGGTGGTCTCCTTGTCGATCAGCACACGCTTGGCGTGGCCGAGCATATCGAGCGTGACGTTCTCGAGCTTGATGCCGAGATCCTCGGAAATCATCTGGCCGGCGGTCAGCACGGCAATGTCTTCCAGCATGGCCTTGCGGCGATCACCGAAGCCCGGCGCCTTGACGGCTGCCACCTTCAGGCCGCCGCGCAGCTTGTTGACGACAAGCGTCGCCAGCGCCTCGCCTTCGACGTCCTCCGAGATGAGGAGCAGCGGCTTGCCGGTCTGTACGACGGCTTCCAGGATCGGCAGCATCGCCTGCAGGCTGCCGAGTTTCTTCTCGTGAACGAGGATATAGGGATCCTCCAGTTCCACGCGCATCTTCTCGGCATTGGTGACGAAATAGGGCGAGAGATAGCCGCGGTCGAACTGCATCCCCTCGACAACGTCGAGTTCGGTCTCGGCGGTTCGGGCCTCTTCGACTGTTATGACGCCCTCATTGCCGACCTTGTCCATTGCCTTGGCGATCATCTCGCCGATGGTGGCGTCGCCGTTGGCGGCAATGGTGCCGACCTGTGCGATCTCGGCTGATGACTTGACCTTCATCGCCCGCGCCTTGATTTCCTTGACGACGGCGATAACGCCGAGATCGATGCCGCGCCTGAGATCCATGGGGTTCATGCCGGCAGCGACGAGCTTTGCGCCTTCGCGAAAAATGGAGGCGGCGAGCACCGTTGCCGTCGTCGTGCCGTCGCCGGCAAGATCATTGGTCTTCGAAGCCACCTCGCGCACCATTTGCGCGCCCATGTTCTCGAACTTGTCTTCGAGCTCGATCTCCTTGGCGACGCTGACGCCGTCCTTGGTAATGCGCGGTGCGCCATAGGCCTTGTCAATGACGACGTTGCGCCCCTTGGGGCCAAGCGTCACCTTGACGGCGTTGTTGAGCAATTCGACGCCGCGCAGCAGGCGGTCGCGCGCGTCGGTGGAGAACCTGATTTCCTTGGCAGACATGATATTTCTTCCCAGTTCGGTCTTGAGATGCGGGTCACAATTTCGACGCTCAGGCGGCTTTGTCGGCAGCCGCTTCGGTCTTTTCGACAATGCCCATGATGTCGGTCTCCTTCATGATCAGAAGGGTTTCGCCATCGATCGTGACCTCTGTCCCCGACCATTTTCCAAACAGAATGAGATCACCGACCTCGACATCAAGCGGGACCAGATTGCCGCTTTTGTCGCGCAGGCCCGGGCCGACTGCGACCACTTCGCCTTGCTGCGGCTTCTCCTTGGCGGTGTCTGGAATGATGATCCCGCCCTTGGATTTGACATCGCCTTCCGCACGTCGAATGACGACGCGGTCGTGAAGTGAACGGAATTTCATAGAGGTCTTTCTGCTGCCGGCGCGTATGGCGGCTGCAGTACATAAATAGCACTCGTGGCACTCGATTGATAGGAGTGCCAATAAATATTGTTCACGCATGGAATTTCTTGAAAAATTCAGGAAATCAATTTGAGCGGATATTTTGTATTAATCCGGAAATGAATAGAATTTTTTTCGCCGTGTCGCTCCATTTTATTTAGCATATCGTCGTGTTAATTTGGCGTTTTTTATAGATAAATCCGAATTATCTTGATTTAAACTCAATCAAGGCGCAATGATAGGCTTCGTCGATTTGGCCGACTTGGCTTCGCGGTGTCAGAGACCTACGACCCGCCATCACCACTGAATTCTCGATAGCGAATGTATGACGTCGTTCCGGCGTTTATTTCGCCTGTTCCGATCCGGAATGAGCTTGGCGCTGACCGCGGATGTACCGGCAGCCTCGAGTTCGTCCGGCTCGGATCTCAACGATACAGGAACGCATCAGTGTATTCCTGCGGAGGCCTCAGCCGTGACAAGTCGCACCACAGAAACCGTCGTCCGTTTTTCATCTCCATTCCGCCTGCCCGGTTTCGATGGGGCGCAGCCAGCCGGAGAATACCGCGTCGATTATGACGAGGAATTGATCGAAAGCGTTTCCAGGCTTGCCTGGCGACGGGTCGGCGCCTTCATCCACCTGCCGGCGATCGCCGCGCAGAGTTCGACGCAGCAGATGATGCCTATCCACCTGTCAGATCTCGAAACCGTGCTCGAAAAGGACCAAAAACCGTCATGACCGCTACGCGCATCCCGCAACGCAATGGACGCTCAATCCGGCGCGAGGCAGCAACACATATCTTCAAAGTGGGGCAGACCGTCCGGGTGAAGGATGGGTTCTTAGTCGTTCCCTCCAAGCTCCCCGACACATACCGCATTACCGCCACGCTGCCTCTGAGAGGAAATGTGCTGCAATACCGCATCCGCAGTGACGATGAACGTCATGAGCGGGTCGCGACGGAAGACAGCCTAGAACTGGTAAACCTATCGCCCGCCGGCAGCGGCGCAACACTGATCGAGAGGACGTTTGGCCAAGGCCGCGGCCCGAATGACGAAAGGTTGACATCGTGAACAGCCATGGAGACGAAGCCGAACGAAGACGGAATGCCTTTGCCGTCCACACATGGGAAGCGCCCGGCCGCTACTCGATGGAGATCGAACACGACCGCCGGATCGAATCCGCCCGTTCGTGGACCGTCTATCGTGCATCTGCAAGCGTTCCCGTGCACGCCGACCATGCCATGATCGGCAAGAGCCGTTCGGAAGCCGGGAAAGACATGATGTCCTTCAATCTCCTCAACATAGGATACCGGAAGGAATGGCTGAGGCTGTCGGGTGCCGCTCGGAGTGCTCGCAAGAGCCCGCCGGTCCAACCATGGCGCTAGCTTTTCTGAACCAAAGCCGTAGCTTCGATGCTGCTAGAAATGCTGTGCGCTTCGTCGGCCATGACGGCATGTTCCAGGTGTTGTTCTTCATCGAGGTTGACGCGCTGGCGAAATCCGACGCCGCATCGCAGAGAACCGAGCCTTCGGAAACGAATTGGCTTTCGTTATTCGACGCCCTGCGCAACTCCATTCAGGACGTGGCACACAAAGCCTATTCCTACCGCCGCCGCGCCTTCTATACTCTAACTGCGGCGGATTTCCGCTAGGCGGATCCGGACGCGCGAGAACGCTCCATGTTGATCCGTTACGGCTATGAAATTACGCTGACCTGCCCGCAGCCGACCGCATTGGTATGCCTGTTGTCGGTTCATGATGATCGTGCGGCCGACATCAGAATTCCGGAAACGGTCTTCACCACGCCCGATGTTCCCACTTCGACTTATCGCGACCTCTTCGGCAACCGCTGTCTCCGGCTGATTGCCCCGGCGGGCGACCTGACCATATGGGGCGATGCGACGATCGAAGACGACGGCAAACCTGACAGGTCGCTGCCAGGCGCCAGGGAACTCCCGGTTTCGGAATTGCCCGATGATTGCCTCGTCTACCTGATGGGCAGCCGCTATTGCGAGACGGATCGTCTCAGTCAAATTGCGTGGGATATGTTCGGCACAGTCTCACCGGGCTGGGGCCGCGTTCAGGCGATCTGCGACTTCGTTCACGGCCACATCCAATTCGACTACATGCAGGCGCGATCGACGCGGACAGCCTTCGAGGCGTTTCACGAACGTGTCGGCGTCTGTCGCGACTTTGCGCATCTCGCAGTGGCGTTGTGCCGTTGCCTCAACATTCCTGCCCGATATATCAATGGCCATCTCGGCGACATCGGTATTCCCGTCGTCGATCCGATGGACTTCAGCGCCTGGATCGAGGTCTTCCTGGACGGTGCATGGCATACATTCGATCCGCGCAACAATACGCCGCGGATCGGTCGTATCATCGTCGCACGCGGGCGCGACGCCGCCGACATACCGCTCATCAATTCCTTCGGACCGCATGTGCTGAAGGCGTTTCGAGTCTGGACCTACGAGGTGACGAACCTGCAGCAGATGCAAAGCGTCGCTGGGGGCGCTGTTTAGAACGAGACCTAGGCGGACGCGCGTCAATGTCCAGCCTCAGGCTTTGCCTCAGGCGGCTGCAGTCGGAGGACTGCCTGGCCCCACAGTAGCTCCTGGCCGAACTGCGCCCTCCCCCAAAATCACGTGACAGCGTCGCTCGCTTTGTCTTAACTAGGACATTGCCGGTTCAGGGCCGACTCGCACCGAAAGCCGGTGCGGATGTCTTCGAGTGGAGGGCCGCTTCAGATGAAAATCCTTGTCATTGGCGCGGCCGGGATAGTCGGCCGCAAGCTGGTGGTCGAGGACGATCTCGAAGGTCGCCTGCCGGAGCTTTCCTGAGATGCTGCTGGGGGCGATTGCCGATGATTTCACCGGCGCCAGCGATCTTGCCAATACGCTTGCGAGAGGCGGCATGTCGACCGTTCAGTTCGTCGGCACCGGCCGCGGCAAGACGGATTGCGAGGCCGGCGTCGTCGCGCTGAAGACGCGCTCGGCGCCGGTCGACGATGCGGTCCGTCAGTCGCTGGAGGCGGCGCGCTGGCTGATTGAGTAGGGCTGCGAGTCTCGCGACCGACCGCGCGGCCCCCTCGGGCTTGCGCTGAAGAGCGGCAATTTCGGCGCCCCCGATTTCTTCGCCAAGGCGCTGGACAGGATCGCCGGCCATGAATGAGCGCGCAGGCCGCTGACGATGCGGCCGTTCGCTGACTTAGGACGGCGGTTGAAAGATGTTGTCATCGTGCCATCTTGGGGGTCAGAGAGCTCACACCGGGGATGAGCAGAGAAGGAGTTCGCAGTCCATGTTCGATCATATCTCCATCGGCGTAAAAGACCTCGAAAGAGCCCGCCGTTTCTACGATGCGGCGCTGGCGCCGCTCGGATATGAGCGCCTGTCCAATTCCGACACCATGATCGGCTATGGCCCGGAAAGGGTCGGGCTCTGGGTGATGCAGGTCGAACAGCCCGTGGTTGCCGACATGCGATCCGGGCTGCATTTCTGCTTCGTCGCGCCTGACGAGGCCGCGGTCGATGCCTTTCACGTGGCGGCGGTCGCATCCGGCGGCACGGATAATGGTGAACCGGGTGTGCGGCCGGATTATGGGCAATTCTATTACGCCGCCTTCATCATCGACCCGGACGGCTATCGCCTCGAAGCATATTTCCACAAGGGAGAGCTGTAACGGACCGTCAGGCAGCGGCTCTCGGAATGGATACGCAGCAGCCGGAAGCTTCGAGCGCTTTATTGGCTACATCGATGAACAGGCGACGGAACCAGCGTGCCCGGCCGTCCGTCTGGTCGATTCGGCGATAAAGCATCGTCACGGGATCGGCCGGCAGCGAAAGCGGCGGCTCGCAAAGCATCAGCCCATGTAACTGCGCCATGCAGCGACCGATCGATTCCGGCACGGTGGCAATGGCGGGCATCGCCTTCAGCACCATTGGCAGAGCGGAAAAGCGCGGGACGGTCGCCACCACCTGTCGCACATCGCCGGTGCGGTTAAGCGCCATGTCGATACCGGTCGAGGTGTTGCCTTCGAACGAGACGGTGACATGGGCGACATTGGCGAAATCCTTGAGGCTCAACGGCGCCTTCAGCCCGAGCTGAGCTTGATCGTAGATGCAGATCGAGACTTGGTCGAACAGCGGCGCGCGAATGTGCCAGGAGGCGGGCTCGTCGTGCATCGCGACGCTGAAATCGAAGACGCCTTCATCCAGCCGGCGTGCGGCATCGCGCTTTTCGGAAGCGATACCGATCAGCCGGGCGCCGGGTGAAAGCTGGAGAAGACGGGCGGCAAGCGGGCCGAAGAAGGCCGATTCGAGATTGTCACACATGCCGATGCGGAACTCGCCCTGCCAGCTTGCCGGATCGAATTCGGCCTGCGGGCGGATGGCGCGCTCGATGCCCGACAGTGCATCCTCGATCGCCGGGGCGATGGAAAGCGCGCGCGGCGTCGGCTGCAGGCCGCGGCCGACACGCACGAACAATTCGTCGTCCAGCGCCTCGCGCAGGCGCCGCAAAGCGGCCGATAGGCCGGGTTGGCCGAGCAGCAGCCGTTCGGCGGCTCGACTGACGTTGCGCTCCTGCATCAGCACTGAAAAGGCCAGCAGGAGATTGAGGTCGACCTTGCGAAGAGTGGCATCATTCATCATCGTTAGTAATACCTGGCATAGCTACTATCAATTTGCAATAGGAAAGGAAGCTGTACATTTTCTCGTTCCCTGCCGCCCGGCAACCTCCCCCGATGAGGCGGCAGCAAAGAAGGAACGATTTCGATGACTCTTTCCAAATCGCCAAGCGGGGCGGGGCTGGCATTGCTGCTGCTCTGCGCCGCCAATTTTCTCGACGCCATGGACGTCTCCACCATCGGCGTTGCGCTTCCCGCCATCCAAGCCGAACTCGGCATGGAGGCGACATCGCTGCAATGGGCCGTCAGCGCCTATGTGCTCGGCTATGGCGGATTCCTGCTGCTCGGCGGCCGGGTCGCCGACGTCTTCGGCCGTCGCCGCGTCTTCCTCTGGTCGTTGGCGATCTTTGCCGCCGCCAGCATCGCCGGCGGCTTCGTCGATAGCGGGCCGACGCTGATCGCCGCCCGATTGATCAAAGGCATTGCCGCCGCCTTCACGGCGCCTGCGGCCCTTGCTCTGCTTCTCTCCGTCTTCGGCGAGGGAACCGCACGGGCAAAGGCGCTCGGTGTCTTCTCCTCCACCGGCGCCGCCGGCTTCGTGCTCGGCATGGTGCTCGGCGGTGCCGCGACGATCTTCAGCTGGCGGGCGACGCTCGTCATGGGCGCGCCCGTCGCCATCCTGACGCTCGTTCTGGCGCCGCTGGTGCTGCCCGCCGACCCGAAACGGGCGGGACCGAGACCTGCCTTCGACTGGGCCGGCGCGCTGACGATCACGCCCGGGCTGCTGCTCTTCGTCTTCGGCATCACCAATGCCGCGGCCGCCGGCTGGCAGGCGTTCCCGACCTGGGGTTCGCTCGCCGCGTCGCTGGTGCTGATCCTGCTCTTCCTCGTGGTCGAAGCGCGCCATGCCGATCCGATGGTGCCGCTCGGCATGTTCCGCCGCGCCAAGCTCCGGCATGCCAATGCGATCGCCGCTCTCTTCCAGGGTGCCTATGTCGGCTTCCAGTTTCTGGCGACGCTCTACTATCAGAACGTCATCGGCTGGTCGGCCTTCACGACGGGCTTCTGCTTCGCCCTCGGCGGTGTCTTCGTGATGTTCCTGGCGCCACGTTTTGCGACGGTCGCGCAAAATCGCGGCGCTACCCGGCTAATGGCAGTGGGTGTCGGCCTGCAGGCCTTCAGCTACATCTTCTGGGTGGCCGCACTCGGACATGTCGATCCGATCCTGCTCGTCGTGTTCTCGCAGATCCCGCTCGGCCTCGGTTACGCCCTGACCTACCCCTCGGTGCAGGTTGCGGCCCTTTCCGATGTGGAGGATGACAAGGCAGGGCTCGCCTCCGGGCTGCTCTTCGCCTCCTTCCAGATCGGCGGCGGCATCGTGCTTGCGGCCGCCTCCGCGGTCTTCGGCGCCGCACCGCATTTCGGCTGGAACCCCTATGTCGCCGGCATCGCCTTCGTGGCATCGCTTGCGGTGGCGATCACCCTGCTTGCCGCCGCCGGTCCGCGGACATCGGCCGCCCGGAGGCCCATCTATCAGGCGGCGGAATGACCGTCTTCGGCCCGCACCCTGACCGGTGCGGGCTGCTCATGAACCGGAGCGATATCTGCTGCAAGAATCCCGTTGCGTTGCCTGGGTGAAAGGCGCATGGTCGCAACTTCGGCAGCCAGTGTACGGGCGCTGCCGACTGAGGGTTTTTATACCCTTGCCCCGATGAAAGGAGGACCGATGTCTTCCACTTTCGAAAAGCCGCATCTGACCTCGTCCGATCTCGACATGCTGCAGGGCGTGCTCGACGACGCCGGCTACGACGCCAAAATCCTGATCGGCAACGAACGTGTCTTCAACGTCGCGGCCATACTGTTGATCAGGCTGTTCGAAGAGGGCGTCACCTCGCCGGCCTTGCTCTCACAAGCGCTCGAACACCATTTCGGCAAGCTGAAGACGCCGCCGAAACCGGTAACCCCCGTCTTTAACCGATATGCGATACAGGGATTGCCCCGCGAAAGACGCGCTGTCGGCTAGAGCAGTTCCAGCAAAAGTGCGCAGCGGTTTGCCTCCGGATTGCGCAAAATCAAAAAGATAGAGCATTTCCGTCACTCGGGGAAACCAGGAAATCCTCCGCTACATAATTCCTTAAGTCGGAATCGATTTAAGAGCAAAATTATGCAGCAATTCAAAGTGCTACAGCGTCCTTTGCGCGTCTAAAAAGACGCACGGCGCTGTAGAGGCAAGTGAGCCGCCCGGCTCCGAAGAATTATTGTGCGGAAAACCCTCTTGCTCTGTATCTGCGTCGCAGCGGCCGGTTATTTCGGATGGGTGCAATTCGGGGCTTACCAACAACGGCAACAGGCTAGGGATCTCGCAGACATCGACAGGGAGCGCCGGGTGGCGCTCCTGGAAATCGATGGCTGCCAGGCGAAAGTGGATCTGCTTCTGTCGATGACAGACCGCCTGCTCAAGGCCGGCGGTATGCTGGTGCCGGTCGATATCGGACGGGACATAGAACTCTGTTTGGCCCGCGGCATCATGTCGACATCAGGCTTGGCGGAGATGGAAAGAACGAAGCTGATCCGCCTGTTTCCGGTGAATGACTAAGGCGGTCGCAATCTTTCATATTCGCTCCTCGCGCTTCAGGTCTTTGTTTTCACGCATGTCGTCATCGCTGCATAGTTTTGCGCGACAGGCGTTATGCCCTGTGGAAATATGGCTTTCCTGCGGCGACGGCCTTAATGGCACCTCAATTTTACTCTATAAGGAGGGCTCGCTGATTTGGCCGATGCGGCATTTGCGGTGACCGGATTTCCGGCCCCGCCATTTTCCCGATCGCGAAAGCATGGTGACGTCCCGTCTCAACGTCGGGTTTGGCTTTTGGTGACCTCTCCGGTCATCCGCCTCCAGACAGCGATGCGGTTTCAGCAGGCATCATTTTCATTCCATCCCTGCGGCCCGGTGTTGTCGGGTTGCCCCTCATGACGATCCCGCGATCTCCGATCGCGACCGACAAGCGGGGCGAATACCACGCAGGCTGCGGCTTTCAATTTCGATCTAAAGGGAGATTTTATCGATGGCAAAAGGACAAGTAAGAAGCAATCGCGAGGTCCGGAAGCCGAAGAAGGACAAGCAGGCAGCGAAGGTGGAAAGTACATTCGCCAATCAGATGAAGACGGCGACCAAAACCGCCCCGCAGGGCAGTGCTCCAAAGAAATAGGACCTCTTGTCGAGCCCCCCGCTCCGCCCCCGTGCGCATAACAGCGCAAGTGATAGCGCGTCTTGTCGAACGCGCAGCGCTCCGGCGTGACACCATCACCCATTGACATGTTCTCAGAAAAACAGGAATTGCTGCAACCATGACCACTCTTCATACGATGTACCACTTCGACTATCCGCTCTTCCTCATTCGCTCGGCCGTGGTGATTGCACTCGGCTTTTCGGCGATCGCCGCCTTTCACGGCGTCACTCTGTGATCGAATCTGCGCGCCGCAGCGAGTGCGAGGAAATCCAAGTGGCCCCTTTGGGCGAGCCCGACGACAACCCGGAGCGATCCCGGGAGAATGCCGAGCTTTTCGCTGAAAAGCGCTGGCTGAAGATCCTTGCCGGATATCGCCAGCCACGAGCCGGACGCAGCGCTTTCGAGCTTGTCGTCACCGTCATCCCTTTCGCGCTGTTCTGGGCCGCCGCCTGGGCAGCGGTTCATTACAGCTTCTGGCCCGGCCTGATCCTCGTCCTTCCCGCCGCCGCCTTCCTGCTCCGGCTGTTCATGATCCAGCATGATTGCGGCCACGGCTCGTTTTTCGCCCGTCGCCGCGTCGACGACTGGGTTGGACGCACGATCGGCATCCTGACGCTGACGCCCTACGACTATTGGCGCCGGGCGCATGCGGAACACCACGCCTCGGCCGGAAACCTGGACGAACGCGGCGTTGGCGACATCGAAACGCTGACAATCGCCGAATACAACGCGCTGTCGCGCTGGGGCCGGCTTGGCTACCGGCTCTACCGGCACCCGATCGTGATGTTCGGGATCGGACCGGCATGGCTGTTCCTCTTCAAGCAGCGCCTGCCTTTCGGCATGATGCGCTCCGGTGCCCTGCCCTGGGTCTCGACCATGGCTACCAATCTTGCCATCGCACTGGTCGCCGCGTTGCTGATCTGGGCGGTCGGGATCGTCCCCTTTTTACTGGTGCATCTGCCGACCGTGCTTCTGGCAGGTGCTGCCGGCGTCTGGTTGTTCTACGTGCAGCATCAATTCGAGGAAACACATTGGTCGAAGAAGCCGGACTGGCAGTTCCAGCATGCGGCTCTCCACGGTGCCTCGCATTACGACCTGCCGCCAGTGCTGCGCTGGATCACCGGCAATATCGGCATCCACCACGTGCATCATCTGTCGAGCCGGGTGCCTTACTACCGGCTGCCGGAGGTGTTGCGAGACCATCCTGAGCTTGCCGATATGGGCCGCATCACGCTCATGGAAAGCCTGCGTTGCGTCAAGCTGGTGCTGTGGGACGAACAGACGAAGCGACTGGTCTCGTTTCGCGACGCAGCGCGGCTCGCCGCCGCCCAGTAACGGCCTTGAGAGCGGCATCATGCTCTAATTCAGATTTTAGGCCGATCCGGCCTAAAATCATGCTGTTCTAGCGATAACCCGTCACATCCGCTGGTCTGCCGGGCTCCTGCACTTCCACCATGTAGCGCCAGCAATCCGGCCGCGAACCGTCGATATCGTCGAAGCCATAGGTCTTGGCGATCGCGCCGCTCGATAGCGATTGTCCGTTCCAGCGGGCGCGGTCAGGATCGGAAGCGATAGCCGCAACGGCGCGGCCGACGAAGCGCGGGGTTTCGGAAATGGCGAAATGCGGCTGCACCTTGGTCGCCTCGCGCCAGTTCTCCTCGCGAACACCATAAGCATCCAGCATCATTTCGGAGCGCAGCCAGCCGGGCGTGATCGAAACGGCGGTGGCGCCGTGTTTTTCCAAATCTTGCGCATGCGCCCAGGCCATGCGGGTGACACCGGTTTTGACCAGGTCGTAAAAGGGAGACAGCCGGTAATGGGTGGCATTGTATTCGGCCGTGCCGTCGGTCATCTCGACCAGCAGCCCGCCGGGCCGCTCGATCATCAGCGGCAAGGCGTAATGAGCGGTAATCAGATGCGTCTCGATGCCGAGCCGCAGCATGCGCAGGCCCTTGTCCAGCGAATGCTCCCAGACGGCCTTGTCCCATTCGAACAGCTTTTCGCAGCCCCAGATATCGTTGACCAAAATATCGAGCCGGCCGGCCTCGCCGCGGATGCGGGCGACCAGCGCCTCGACCTGTTGCTTGACGAGATGATCCACCTGCACGGCGATACCCTTACCGCCTGCGGCGGTTACCAGTTCAGCCGTCTCTTCGATCGTCTCCGGCCTGGAATATTCGGATTGCTGAGCCCGCGTCGTGCGCCCGGTTACATAGACGGTGGCGCCGGCAGCACCGAGTTCCACCGCGATGCCTCGGCCGGCGCCGCGCGTAGCACCCGCCACCAAGGCCACTTTCTCCCGCAAGTTCGCTGTCACTTCTCCATCCTCCACGCTAGAAGCCTTCACGCCGTCATGGAAACGCCCGGGTTTAACTCTTTGTTTTTACGCAATTCCGGACGGAAAACCGCTTCCCACTTCTCCTGGAATTGCTCCGGCTGGCGCTCCTTGTATATAAACGAATGATCGTTTACATTCACGGCGAATGCAAGAGGAATTTCATGCCGCGCCGCCGCACACTTTCCGATGAACAGCTTCTCGCCATGGTGCTGGCGCTGATCCACGCCGAGGGGCCGGATGCGGCGACCTTTGCGGCGGTGGCGAAAGCAAGCGGCCTTTCCGGCTCGACGCTGGTGCAGCGTTTCGCGACGAAAGCGGCGATGCTGCGCGCAGCATTGCTACACGCCTGGGACAGGCTGGATACGGAAACGGCGCGGCTTGCCGGGACGGTGCCGAAAACGCCGGAAGGCGCCATTGCGCTGCTCGTCGGCTTGTCGCAGGATTACGGCGACAATGCCGCCGCCTATGGTGAGGGGCTGCTGGTGCTTCGCGAGGATTTTCGCGATCCGGTGCTGCGCGCCCGAGGGGCCGCCTGGGGAACAGCGCTGACGGCGGCGATCGCTCGATGTTTCGGATCGGCGACCGCGCCGGAGACGATGGCCCGGCTGATGCTGTCGCAATGGCAGGGTTCGCTCATCTGGTGGGGTTTTAGCGCAGAAGGGCCGGTCGCCGCCTATGTGGAAGCGGAGCTGCGGCGTTTCCTCGCAGCGCTGAAATCCTGAGCCCGCTTATGCTTCCTCATCGTCCTTCTCGCCCACGGTCAGCGGCCAGTCGACCACATAGTCCTCGAGATCGTCGATATCGATTTCATTTTCGTTGGTCGTGCGGCCTCGCGCGGAAATGCCGGCGGCATGGACAGTCTCCGGGTCACCGGAGACGAGCGGGTGCCACCAGTAGAGATCGCGGCCTTCATTGACCAGCCGGTAGCCGCAGGTCGGTGGCAGCCAGGCGATATCCGGCACGTTCTCCTTCGTCAGCTGCACGCAATCCGGCACGAAATCCCAGCGGTTCTCATAGCTGGAGCAGCGACAGCTTTCGCCGTCGAGCAGCTTGCAGCTGACCGAGGTGAAATAGATATCGCCGCTATCCCATTCCTCGATCTTGTTGAGGCAACAGAGGCCGCAGCCGTCGCAGAGGCTTTCCCACTCGGCGGCGGTCATCTCGGCAAGCGTCTTGCTCTTCCAGAAGGGCAGATCGTTCATCGTCGTTTCATGCAACAGCGGCCCGCAAATTCGCGTGACCCTCATGCATCTCTCTTGTTATCGGCCGCAAAATCAATCAATCCTTCAGTATACTCCTGATACTCGGAGAATTCTCTCCCGGTATCGGAGAGCTTTACGGCCATATGCGGGCCTCGCGCTTTCGTCGGACATGACCGAAGCGCGATCAGGCGGGAATACAGGACGTGCAGGATCCGGACAACCCAGGAAATGGGCCAGAAAACGGGCCAGAAAACAGGCCCGGAAAAGCGGCGAACGAGGCGGCGGAAAAGCGGCCGGCGAAGAGCCGTCACATTCTGCTGCGCATCGATTCCTGGATCGATTCGACCATCTGGAACGCCGGCTTCCGCGCCGCCGAGATTTGGGAAGACATCACCATCTTCTTCCGCCGCTTCCGCGTGCGCGGCTGGAAGCGCATGGTCTTCGAACTTGCCGGCGAAGGGCTGACGCTCGGGGCGGCCGGCTCCGTGCTGATTCTGCTGCTTGCCCAGCCCGCCTTCGAGGCGACCAAGGAGGACTGGCGCAACCGCGGCGATTTCGCCGTCACCTTCACCGACCGCTACGGCAACGTTATCGGCCATCGCGGCGTGATCCACCAGAATTCCGTGCCGATCGACGAGCTGCCGGATTCGCTGATCAAATCGGTGATCGCCACCGAGGACCGGCGCTTCTTCGACCATTTCGGCATCGATTTCATCGGCCTCTTCCGCGCCATGAGCGAGAATGCGCGCGCCGGCGAAGTCGTGCAGGGCGGCTCGACGCTGACCCAGCAGCTCGCCAAAAACCTGTTCCTGTCCAATGAACGCTCGATCGACCGCAAGGTCACCGAGGCGTTCCTGGCATTGTGGCTCGAGGCGAACCTTTCCAAGAAGGAAATCCTCTCCACCTATCTCGACCGCGCCTATATGGGCGGCGGCACTTTTGGCGCAGCCGCAGCGGCGCAGTTCTATTTCGGCAAGAACATCACCGACGTGAACCTTGCCGAATCCGCCATGCTCGCCGGCCTGTTCAAGGCGCCGGCAAAATATGCGCCGCATGTCAACTTGCCGGCGGCGCGTGCACGCGCCAACGAGGTGCTAACCAATCTCGTCCAAAGCGGGCTGATGACCGAGGGTCAGGTGATCGCCGCCAGGCGCAACCCTGCCACCGTCGTCGATCGCAACGAGGTGGAATCGCCCGATTTCTTCCTCGACTGGGCCTTCGACGAGGTGCAGCGGCTTTCACCGCGTTTCCACCAGCATTCGCTGATCGTGCGCACGACGATCGACATGGGCATCCAGCAGGCGGCCGAGGATTCGGTCGAGACGTCGCTGCGCGAATATGGCGAAGCCTATCACGCCAAGCAGGGCGCGATGGTGATGATCGAAAACGGCGGCGCCGTGCGCGCCATGGTCGGCGGCCGGGATTACGGCGAGAGCCAGTTCAACCGCGCCACCAGAGCGCTGCGCCAGCCGGGTTCCTCCTTCAAGGTGTACACCTATTCGGTGGCGATGGAGAGCGGGATGACGCCGAAGACGATCATCGTCGACGCACCGATCTCTTGGGGCAATTGGAGCCCGCATAACTATGCCAATCACTATGCCGGCCGCATCACGCTTGAGACCGCGATCGCCCAGTCGATCAACACCGTGCCGGTGCGGCTCGCCAAGGAAAAACTCGGTATTCAGCCGATCCGAGCGATGGCGAGGAACCTCGGCGTCGAAACGCCGATCCGCGACGACGTCACCATCCCGATCGGCACTTCCGAGGTAACGGTGCTCGACCAGGCGACAGCCTATGCCACCTTCCCGGCCGGTGGCTACCAGTCGCGTCGCCACGGCATCACCCAGATCCTCGATTATGACGGCGACGTGCTTTACGATTTCGACCGCGACGAGCCGACGCCGAAACGTGTGCTGTCCGAACAGGCCGACGCCTATATGAACCAGATGCTGTCGCGCGTTCCCTATGTCGGCACCGCGCGCAAGGCCGCACTCGACAACGGCATCCTGACGGCCGGCAAGACCGGCACGACCCAGGCCTATCGCGACGCCTGGTTCGTCGGCTTCACCGGCAATTACACCTGCGCCGTCTGGTTCGGCAATGACGACTACACCTCGACCAACAACATGACCGGCGGCTCACTGCCGGCGATGACCTTCAAGCGCGCCATGGACTACGCCCATCAGGGCGTCACGCTGCGCGCCATCCCCGGCATTGAAAACCCCTTACCCTTGGAAAAAGACCTCGCCAAGACCGTCGCCGCCAAGCCGCAGGACGGATTGCCGCAGCTTATCCGGCCACGCATGCTCTCGGTTCAGTCGACTGACATCCTGAAGAAGCTCGGCGAAAAGCTGAAGGATGCCGCCCCGCTCGCGCCGGCGAAGGTGGCGAGCGCGGGGTAGTCACGCGCCAATCCCGAAATCAGTATCCACCCGTATCGATGCATCGGCATGAATGCCGCTGCCGCATACGGCATGACCGTGGATCAATCGGCCTCTATGGCACGGCTTGGCATTCCACGCTGCCAGAATCAGTGGTAACCCTTTCATCCGATATGGTTTCCAAGGTCATGACGTGTTTCGATTTCCCCTTTTTATCGCGATCACGCTGATCGCCGCCTTTGGCGGCGGGATCATGATTTCGCTTTATGCGCTGGATGCGACACAGGGTTTTGGGGCGATCAAGCTCGGCGCCTGGGAGGCCTTTCCGGCGTTGCAGACGGTCGAGGCCGATCCCTATGCCAAGTCGCACCGGGCGCGCGCCGGCAAGCTGCTCTACGGCAGCGCCGAGGGTCTGACCTTCACGGCGAGCGTCGACGACGAGGGCGCGCGGCTGAATGCCGGCTGCCGCTACCGCATCAGCGGGCAGACGCCGCCTGCCCGGCTCTGGACGCTCTTTACCGCCGACAATGGCGGCAATCCAGCGGCGGTGACGACCGGGCATCCCTCTGCGCTCAATTCCTGGACGGTGCTGCGCCAGCAAGACAGCAGCTTCTCGATCGAGATCTCCGCCGTCGCCCAGCCGGGCAATTGGCTGGCCTTGCCACAGGCCGGCACCTTCCGGCTGGTACTGACGCTGTTCGACACACCGACCGCCGGCAGTTCCGGCGTGATCGACCTCGCCATGCCGAAACTCACCAAGACCGGATGCGGCAATGCTTAGGATATTTTTCGCCGTCCTGACCGGCCTTTTCGGCGCAGCCCTGCTGCATCTCGTCATCATCCTGTCGCTGCCGCATTTCACCGGCAGGGATGCGGCAACCCGCGTGGAGGCAGAGGGCGACCTCAACAATTTCTACCTGCTCGGCGACCAGTATGACGAGGCCGGCCTTGCCAATGGCGACCCCTTCCTGCGCACCGCCGTCTGCTCCTTCGATGTTGAGGATGCGCCGGTGCATTTCACCGCCAAGGGCAATGTGCCCTTTTGGTCGATCGCGATCTACGACAGCGCCTCCAACGAGGTCTTCAGCATGAACGACAGGACATCGGTCGGCGGTGCGCTCGATGTGCTGGCCGGTAGTCCGATCCAGCTGACCGACCTGCGCAAAAATCTGCCGCAGGAGCTGCAGCAGGCGATCCTGGTGGAAATGGCACGGCCGGACGGTTATGCCGTGCTGCGGACGCTGGCGCCGCAGGCGAGCTTCGATGAGGCTGCGCGCAACTTCCTGACGGAAGCCGGCTGCGAGCAATTCGCCGCTCGCTGAGGTTGAAGAGCGGTTACTTCTTGTTGACGCGCGGCGCGGGCGCCGGACCATGTCTAGGGCTCTCGGCCAACCGCTCGTAGCGGACGCCGGTGAACCAAAGGATCTTGGCTTCGCGGGGCTCTTTGTCCGGGCGACGCGGCGCCCGCGGCTGCCGATCCGCCAATGCGACTACTATTGCCATTCTCGTCTCCATGCACTGCCCGAGACGGATGAACTTGCGATGGATTTCACCCTGCCCGCCAATGTGCGGGCCGGCGCGTCCTGCAGTGCCGGAATGACCGGACCGAGGGCATTCGCGCCTTTCCCACGGCACCTGATTGAAATACCGTGATGCGGAGTTTCGACGATCCAACTACTCAAATCGCGTCGTTCCTATCCGAATTGAGACACATGACAGTTAACAGTTTACTAATGTTCGGCGGATGCCGAACACCGTTCCACTCGCCTCTCTTTTAACGCTCGAAGAGTTGATTTGGTTTCACGCCGCCTGCGCAAGGGCCCGGATTGGCATCGGCGCTAAAATTAGAAATAATTCATATAGTTGGCATCGGCGCGGCAATCTCCCTACCTCGGAAAGGGCGGTGTTGCAAAAATGCGTCATGAAAATATTTAATTGCGAGGCGCTCAGATGCGCGTATGTTTCGCTCAGTCGATCACAGTTTCCGGGCACCGATCGATCGGGGATTTTCCACGCTCTTGCCGGAATGCGGAGGGTAAGCGGTGTCTTTGCTGGTCAATTCATCCTTCTCGCCTGACGATCTCGACGTGCTGCGCAGCGCGCTTGATGCCTGGTGCTCGGAACGGCGCATCGACATCAAAAGCGTCGAGGCGCAGTTCGCGGCATCCGCGGCCCTCGACCTATATCAGGCCGGTTATGACAGCCGCGAAAAGCTGCTGCACGCGCTGCGCGATCATAGAATCGCGTGAACTTTTCCGCGATCACAGCGGCGATGAGCAATCGTCGCAGCCCCCTTCCAAACCACGCATTTTATGTTGCCGGCTAATCATATAGCGACACGCATTGCGTGTATATTTCTGTTGCATTTTAATAAAATCTTCAGCATGCATTAACCGTACCGGTGTAGGATTTGTTCATAACCGTATGGCCTAACATGCGTTCCGCCAGCGCATATCGGCCCTTGGTCCCGTTGTTCTGCGTTTTCGGGGTGTATTTGTGCGTGACCGGTTTCGAGACCTAGAAGGCCCCTTGGCCGTCAGGAAAAAGGACGTGGTATTGATGGCGACTGTCAGCAGTTTCGAGAACCTGTCTCATCCGACACGGTCCGAACTGCGCCAATTCGCCGAACTTTTCATGCCGCTGTTCCAAGCCTCCTCCGACGAAGCCAAGCGCCAAGCGGTCGCCGCCCTTTCTCAATGCAAGAACATGCCAGCTGCGGTGGCGCTGTTCATCGGCAACCAGCCGATCGAGATCGCGGCCCCTTTTCTTGCCGCCTCCAAGGCAATCGCCGACGATACGCTGATTACCATCGCGCGCATGCAGGGTGCAGCGCATGTCAAGGCGATCGTCAGCCGCGATTCACTTTCGCCGAAGGTCATCGATGCGCTGGTGGCGCTGCGCCAGAGCCAGCCGCGGCCCCCGGGCGCATCGGCGCCGATCATGGAATCGCCGGCGGTCCCGCTTTCGCCGGCGCCGGCAGAGACCAATGAGGCCGACGCGCTGGAGGAACAGCGGGTTGCCAATGACGAGGCGTTGCGCGAACGCATCCTCGGGCTTGCCGGTCATCTCGGCCGTGCCGACGAAGACAGGCTCGGTCTTCGCACGCTCACCGACATTCAAGAGGCGCTGCTGGTGCGCTTCGCGCGCTCACGCGAAGCGACGCATTTCGCGACTGCGCTTGCCGATGCGCTTTCCGCCAGCCGCTGGCTTGCCGAGCGCATCATGCTCGATCTTTCCGGCCAGCAGCTTGCCACGACACTGACGAGCCTCGGCATGGGCTTTCTCGATGCCGTCTTCGTGCTCGAAAGGCTCTATCCGCACCTTGCCGAACAGCAGCACAATGTCACTCGGGGCTGGATGGTGCTCGATGCGCTCGATCCGGAAGAATGCCACGAACGCGTCGAAGCCTGGCGGCGTGCCGATCGCTACACCTATAGGCACGACGTGCCCAATGTGCCCGCACCTCAGGAAACGCCCAATCACCGCTTCATCCGGCAGGCGCCGCCGCAGCGCGACATGCGTGTCATGGGGCGGCGGTCTCGCTGAGCCGCGGGCTGACCTTGCCACATATCAGCGGTTTGAAATGACGCTGAGCTGACGAGCGCCTTGGCTCTCAGCCGCCCTTCGCAAGTGGGATCATATCCCCCAGTTCATCCGCCTCCAGCTCGACGATCCAGAGATCGGGATCGAATTTGCGTTCGCGCTCCAGCATCGCGCGCACCGCTTCCGGTTCGCTGCGCAACAGGCGGATCTCGAACAGGCGGTCGCCGGCGTGGCCTTCGTCGAAAGCGGTCTGCGGCGCCGGCGCATAGAGAGTTTCCAGGCCGTCGCGGCAGTGCTGGCGGATGAAGATCGCACCCGCCTCCTCCGCACCTTTCTTCTCGACGGCGGCGAAATCGCCACTGGCGAAGACGCGGCGCAGGAGGGCTGAAACGAAGATGTCGGCGCGTAATCTCATCGGCGCGGTATAGACCGGCGCGCCGGTGGCGGCAATGCAGGGTCAGAGTTTGACCCCAGGAGTCAGACCTTGACTGCCAGCCGCAATCCTCCCCAATGCCGTCTCCGGACGGTGATCGGGGCGGAGATATCCTTTATCATCACGAAATTACCGCCACCCATGTCGCGCCTGTAGGTCTGGACGAGGAAGGGCGCGGTGCTGCGGCCGGCGGCAACGCCGACGCGATCGGCGAAGATGCGGCGATTGCGGCAATTGGCGATGTTCCAGACGGTGTCGCCAGGCCGCTGGGCCTGCGAGAATTTCCGGTTGTGGGTCGGCAGATAGCCGTTCTCGTCGATCGCCGCGCAGAAGGCGATGCGCTCGTCCAAGGTTATGACTGGTTCCTGGATCGGCGGCAGCAGGCGGTCGGCGAGTTCGGTGAAGGCTGCCATCACCTGTGCCGGATCGGTGCCCGGTATCGGCCGATAGCGTCGGTCGAAGAGAGCATCGAGCCCGATCTGCCCTTCAGAGACGGCACGCTCGAAAGCGCCGGAAATCTGCCTTTGCCACGGACTGCGCTTCCTCGATCCAACGGCTGTCGGCGGTCTTGACGCCGGCGCTCGCCGTCAGCTGGATCAGGGTTTCCGAGAGGCCGACGACGCTGTCGACGCGTTTTGCCGCCTGCTGCAGCCTGAGATTCGAGCCGGCGACCTCGGCCGACATCTCGCCGAGTTTCTCGACGAAGCCGGCGCATTGCTGGTCGACCCTCGGTGGTGTCGGCCACGACAGTCGAACTGTCGAGGATGCGGGTAATGACATGTTCCATGTTTTCGAAGGCGCCCGCGCATCGCCTCCGACTTGTCACGCACGCAGGCGGCACTGTCGCGCACATAGCTGCCGACGGCCGACAGCCGGTCGATCTTCACGCGCAGCTCGTCGAGCGTCTGCTGGATGGAACCGGTCGCCTTCGAGGTCTGCAGCGAAAGCGCCCGGACCTCGGTGGCGACGACGGCGAAACCCTTGCCCGCATCGCCGGCGCGTGCCGCCTCGATCGCGGCGTTCAGTGCCAGCAGGTTAGAGCCTTTCCGGGTTAGATTGAAGCATTCTGTTGGCTCAAACGGAGTCGGATGGTCGACCGGCCGGCGCGCGTCGTAGCCCAGTTCTACGGCCAAGCCGGCCGGTCGATCAGCCGGCCCGTTTCAGCCAACCCGAAGGGCCGGGCATCTTTCCGCCAGGATCAAAGGCGATCGGCTCGGACGTACCAAGGGGTATGCCCTTCGCCAATCGCCTCTGCCCTGACGAAAACCTGCTCCGGCAGAATGCTTCAATCTAATCCGGAAAGGCTCTAGTCTGGCGGGCGATGGTGCTGATCTCCTCGGCGATATTGTCGACATCGGCAAGCGACTTGGAGAAGTCGGCGATCTCAGTGCCAATCTCGTTGGAGGACTGGACCATGTGGCCGATCTCGACGACGGAGCCGGTCAGGCGGTCGGCCGATTCTTTCAGCATGTGGCGGGCCCCGGCCGCCGTGCGGTCGGTCTCGCGCAGCGATACGGCGACCGAGCGATTGGTCTCGGCAATCGACAGTGCAGTGCGGGTGACACGATCGAAGGCGGAGGCATGCCGGGCCGACATCCCCGCCATGTCCTGGATGGCGCCGGCGATATCGACGAGATCGATGCCAAGCGTGGAGGCCTCTTCGGCGAGACGCTGCAAAATGTGGCGCAGCGCCTCGGGATCTGGGGCCTCCGTTTTGACCGCCGGTTCTCCGGCCAGATCGTCCATCACCTTCAGCACATGCATGACCGACGCTCCGCCGCCCCAATCAGAAAAGCTTCAGGCAACATGGTTAACAAGCTGCAAACAGCCGCAGCACCTTAGACTTAGGTTGTAGGGAAATCGAACTCCGTGACTGTGGGCCGGCCGTGTGGCGCCCCATCAGCTGACGATGAAGCCCGTCAGCCGCTCGCTCAGCTGCCAGAGGCGTTCGGCAAATTCCGGATCGGTTGCCCAAGGACGGACGCCGAGCATCTCGGTCGAATCGCCGGCGACGGCGGTGGCGATATTGCAGTTCTCGGAATAGACGCCACCGAGACCCTCGAGCTTCTTGCTGACGGCGCACCAGACGGTGGTCGAAGCCCCCTGCTCTATCGTCTTCTTGTTGTTTTCCGGATCGATGACCGGCTTGCCATCCTCGTCGACATAGCCGCTCGCCTTGAGGAAGTCGGTCGACTGATGGCGGACCAGATTGGTGGTGACGATACCGCCGGGATGCAGCGAGAAGGCCCTGACACCGTGCTTCGCACCCAAAGCATCCAGTGACACCGCAAAGAGAGCATTTGCCGTCTTCGACTGACCGTAGGCGAGATAGGGCGCGTATTGGCGGTTCTCGAAATTCGGATCGTCGAAATCGACGCCGGAGAAGACGTGGCCGCGCGAGGAGACGGCGACGACGCGCGCACCCTCGGCCTTCACCAGCGCCGGCCAAAGGCGGGCAGTGAGCTGGAAATGGCCGAGATGATTGGTGGAGAACTGCGATTCGTAACCGCGGGCATCACGCGTCAGCGGATTTGCCATGACGGCAGCATTGTTGATGAGAAGATGCAGGGGCTCGCCGCTTTCGAGGAAGCGGTCGACGAAGTCGTCGATCGAGCCGGGGTCCATCAGGTCGAGCTTTTCCAGCGCAAGGCCGGGAATGCTTTCCACGGCAGCCTTGGCTTTCCCGAGATTGCGGGCGGGGACGACAACCCTGGCGCCGGCTTCGGCGAGCACACGAGCCGTCTCGAGACCAAGACCGGAATAACCGCCGGTAACGATCGCGACCTTGCCTGAGAGATCGTGCCCGGCAATGACCTCCTCGGCGGTCGAGGCCGCACCGAAACCGGAACTGATGGGAGCCTGTGGAGTGGACATGACATGCCTCCGTTGTGCGTGATGGCCTTATGTACGCCCGGGAAATGGGATTCTGAATGCTTGCAAATCCCGATTTCCTGCTTCATCGTTCAAAAATGACCAGCGATCCGCTCTCCGAAATGCTCAATCTGCTTGATGCGCGCTGCCTTGTGTCCGGTGGGCTGATCGCCGGCGGCGCATGGGCGCTGCGCTTCCCCCGGCCAAACCGGATCAAGATCAGCGCGGTCGCCAAAGGGCGCTGCTGGCTTTGCCTCGACAATGGCAGCGAACCGATACTACTGGAGGCAGGCGACGTTGCGCTTCTGAACGGCCGGCATTCCTTTATCCTGGCGAGCGACCTTGCCGTTGCGCCCACTGACGCGGTCGGCGCCTTCAAGGAGAAGGTTGACGGCATGGCGCGCCAGGGCGTTGGCGAGGATTTCCATTATCTCGGCGGCCATATCGCGCTCGGGCCGCAGGGCATGGAGCTGCTGTCCGACGTGTTGCCGCCGATCATTCATGTGCGCGCGGCCCTTGCCGAAGCGGGCGTGCTGCGCTGGCTGCTCGACCAGCTGGTGCGGGAGATGGCGGCAAAGCGGCCGGGCGCCCTGCTCGCCTCGACCCAGCTTGCGCAGTTGATGTTCGTCCAGGTGCTGAGGGCGCACATCATGAGCTCGGCGCCATTGACGGTCGGGTGGCTCCGCGCCTTCGGCGACGATCGCATTGCGCCGGCGCTGCGGCTGATGCATGGCGATCCCAGCCGGTCCTGGCAGCTTGGCGAACTGGCAAAGGCGGCCGGCATGTCGCGCACGAGCTTTGCGCTGCGGTTCAAGACCGTGGCGGGGGTTGCGCCGTTCACCTACCTCACCGGCTGGCGCATGCGCCTTGCCGAACGCGAGCTGCGGGAGGGCAGCATGCCGGTTTCGGCGCTGGCGCTTTCGCTCGGCTACACATCCGAAAGCGCCTTCAGCAACGCCTTCAAGCGGATGACGGGTATGGCGCCGAAGCGCTATCGCGTGGCGATGTCCCGTGAGGCCGGGCCGATCGAAGAGGCGGTGGATGTCGAGGGCCAGGCGATGACGGCACATTACAGGCTGTTGAAGGCGGCATCCTGATGGTTAGAGCATTCCGTGTTCTCCAAGTCGCGGAAATGCTCTACCTTTTTGTTTGCGCAATTCCGGACGCAAAACCGCTGCGCACTTTTGCTGGACTTGCTCTATATCGCCCCGATTTCCTTGAGTTTCTTCAGCACCGCCTGGTTCGGCTCACCGTCCTCAGGCAGGTTGTAGTGCTTTTGAAAATGGCGGATAGCCGCGCGGGTCTGCTCGCCGGCGACACCGTCGACGCCGACATTGGCATAGGCCATGTTGGAAAGACCCTTCTGGATCTTCAACACCAGGTCGACATTGGTGATTTCGCTTGATGGAACCTGCTTTGCGGCTGACGAAGCCGTTTTGACCGTCTTTTCGGCGCTACGGATCGCCGCCGCCACCGGGTCTTCCGCCGCTGCCTTCGAGCTTACATCCTCGGGCGGCTTTTCGGCGGGCACGGTCGAAGGACCTGCGGCTTCCGTCTTCAGCGCTGCCAGCACCTCGGGCGTCGGATCGCCGGTCTGGGTCATGCCGACGGTCTCTTCGAAGAAGAGGATGGCCGCGCTGGTGCGCGGGCCGATGATGCCGTCGGGTATGCCGTTATAGAGGCCGCGGCGCACCAGCTGCTGCTGGATGTCCATGACGAGTTGACTCGGCTGCTGGCCAGGCGCGGCAGGCGCCGGCGTCGCATTGGTGGTGGCGGCATCCTGTGGCCGTTCGATCCGGAATGTGGTGACCTCGCCCTGCTGCTCCTCGGCCGAGCGGCGGGCACCGAGCACGGTTGGAGACTGCGGATCACGGGTGCGGAAAATCGGATGCGGATGCAGGCCCGGCTGATACCAGAGCGCATTGGCGGCGACGAAGGAGAAGATGACGACGAAAGTGATCGTGCCGCCGGCGACCGACGGATTGCGGCCGATGACGCCGCCGAGCACGGATGCGCCCTGCAGGCCGAGCCCGCCGAGGGCGGCAGCACCTGACATCAGAAGGCCCGGCTGCTGCCGTCCCCTTTTTCCCTTAGGCGATTTTCGCTTGCGCGCGGCCATCGAAACGCCCCTCTTCCAATTCTGCACCACTATTGACCGCGCCCTTCAGCCGCGGCGGAAACTCGACAGTCGCGCCATGGCCGGCGTCTTCGGCGTGCTGGGCACCCGAGCCGTCCACTGCGATCTCGATGGTAATGATCGTGCCTTCGCCCGGCTGGCTGGCGATGGCGAAATACCCGCCATGCAGCGCTACCAGCCCCTTGACCAGGGAGAGACCGAGGCCGGAGCCTTCGAACCGGCGGGTATAGTCGTTCTGGATCTGGACGAAGGGCTGGCCGAGCAATGCCAGCTTGTCGGCCGGGATGCCGATGCCGGTATCGCTGACCGTCAGCTTGAGGATGCCGTCGCGCGCTGCCGCATCGACCGAGACGACGCCGCCGGCCTCGGTGAATTTTATGGCATTGCCGACGAGATTGATGAGGATCTGCTGGATAGCGCGCTGATCGGCGACGATCTCGCCGAGATCGCGCTGGATACGGCTCGTCAGCGTGAGGCCCTTGGTCTTGGCCTGCAATGCCAGCATCGATTCGCAGGATTTGACGGAGCTTGATATATCGAAGGCTTCGAGGATCAGCTCGTAGCGGCCCGCTTCGATCTTGCTCATGTCGAGCATGGTGTTGACGACGGAGAGCAGATGCGCGCCGGATTCGCGGACCAGGCCGACATATTCGCGCTGCCGTTCGTTTTCGAACTTGCCGAAATATTCACCGATCAGGATATCGGAAAAACCGAGAATGGCGTTCAGTGGCGTGCGCAGCTCATGGCTGACGGCGGCGAGGAAGCGCGACTTGGCGTCGTTTGCGGATTCGGCATCGGCCGCGCGGTTCTGGGCTTCGTCACGCAACTGCTGCTCGACGGAGACATCGCGCAGCTGGGCAATGATGGCGGCAAGTTCGCCATCGGCATCGCGCCGGGCTGTCATGTCCATTCTGAGAAAGGCGAACTGGCGTTGATCGCGCGAGACCGAGGGCCGGTCGAGGCGCAGATCGACGCTCTGAGCATCCTCGCCCCGGCGCAGGTCATCAAGCGCCTGCAGGAAAAGGATGCGGTCAGAGACATGCACCTGCTCGAGGAAGCCCCTGCCCTTGGGATCGCGCATCCAGGCAAGGAAATCGCGCCGGTCGCGGCCGCCGACCGTCGCCACACTGCCGTGCGGGTCCAGGAAGAAGACGAGGCCGGGGGTGGCTGCAAGGAAGAAATCCTCGGCTGACTGCGTGGCGATACCGGCAGACGAACCCTGACGGGCGAGCGCGATGCTGCCGACGGCGGAAAAGAGAAAGGCGGCGCAGACCATGGCGACACCCGCCGGCAGCGCGACGGCCGGACTGGTGACTGCCGAAAGGCCGATAGGAGCGGCAACGAGAGCGGCCGACGAGAACAGCACGAGGCGGCGCAGGATCGCGAGCTCGCGTTGGCGTACGGCTTCGCCGCCGCCCGTCCGGGAGAGCCAGCTTGTCGCTGCCCGGTCTACGAGGGCCGTCATCCAGCCGCCAATGTTACTCAATACACGCACGCAATACCCGCCCGAAAGGCTGTCGATCGATCCGGACAATAGGCCTTGGCGACTTAAAGAAAGGATAAGGCAAAAGCGCTGTTCACAGGCTGAAACGGCCGAAATTCCCGTTTTGAAGCATCTGGAAGGCTCTTTGCCTTTTGTGGTTAATAGCAGGTAAGCGACGGATTTTCCTCATATTTCAGCATTGCGTTAACTCTTGTGGCAAGGCGAGCTAGCAAAAGCCCTGCAATTGCAAGCAGGTGTTGCCCTGATGCTTAACGGCGATCGCTCGCATTCGACTAAAATGCGGCTCAAATACCGTTCGCTAAAATTTGAACTAAATTTGCCGCAAATGCGCGTGAGTTTCGAAAAGCGGCATTCGCAACTTGGCGGTAGGGTGAAAACACACCGGACAACCGGCCTGATTCGGCGACAAGAACCGGACGGGGAAAACAGGATGGGCGACGACAATGTGGTTTCTGATCAAAGGATCCTTCTGGTTTGGCCTCGTGCTCGTGCTTCTTTCCGTCTTCAGCACGGAGAGTTCCGACAAGTTGGCCAACGGCCCGCAACTGCAGCTTTCCGACGCGTTCACGGCGGCAAGCGGCGCCTATGACTATCTCACAGGCATGTGCTCGGAAAAGCCCGAGGTTTGTGCCAAGGGCGCCGAAACCTTCACCGCGCTCGGCTACCGGGCCCGCGAGGGCGCCCGCGTCGCCTACGAACTTCTCGATAGCCAGTTCAAGGACGAGGCGCCGGCGACCGCAAAGCTTGCCGAACCGCAGATGCCGGTGGCGCTCAACATGCCTTCGCTGGCAGCACCTGCTATCCAGGAAAAGGTGCGCGAGGCAAAGGCTGCACTCAACCAGCCGATGCCTTACCGCCCGCCCGTCGAGGATGATGCCTCTCCTGAGACGGTGGTAACTGGCGCGATCCCCTTGCCGACGCCAAAGCCGGCGACCTGACAAAATTTTCGCGGGCATTCGTCCGCAATGCCTTTCGGTTTGATAGCTTGCATCGGCGGTCCGCATGATGCGGAGATATCCCATGCCTGACGTGCCTGCCCTGTTTAATTCAGCATGTTGCTGCGCCGTGAGGATGCCCATCCCTCACGGCGTTTTTTCTATATTGATTTACGCAATTCCCGGCAAAACCGCTTCGTGCTTTGCCTGGAATTGCTTTAACGGTTCAAATCTGCCGGTCTTACACCTATATGCAGTCTGAGAGCATTTCCTGACGCATTCCGGACGCAAAGCCGCTGCGCACTTTCGCTGGAACTGCTTTAATAGTGAAAGGCTACCATGGCATCCCTCGACCAGATCATTGACGACTTCGCCTTCCTGGACGATTGGGAAGACCGCTACCGTTATGTCATCGAACTCGGCAAGGCGCTGCCCGACTTGGCCGAGGAAAAGCGCACCTCGGAGAACAAGGTGATGGGTTGCGCCAGCCAGGTGTGGCTGGTGACCCATACGGCAGGCGATCCCGACAATCCGGTCATGAGCTTCGAGGGTGATTCCGACGCCCATATCGTGCGCGGCCTCGTCGCCATCGTGCTTGCCACCTATTCCGGCAAGACCGCATCCGACATCGCCGGGCTCGATGCCTTCGAGATATTCTCGAAGATCGGCCTGGTGGAGAACCTGTCATCGCAGCGCTCGAACGGACTGCGCTCGATGGTGAACAGGATTCGCGAAGAGGCAAGAGTCCGCGCCGCGGCTTGACCGCGATGATTGCTGATCGGCCTTTAGAGCCTTTCCTGGTTAGATTGCAGCATTCTGTTGGCTCAAACGGAGTCGGATGGTCGACCGGCCGGCGCGCATCGTAGCCAGGCTCTACGGCCAGCCGGCCGGTCGAGCAGGCGGCCCGTTTCAGCCAACCTTCCCGCAGATTTCCCTGGCAAATCTGCAAGCCTTAGAATCGCCGGACGCACCTATCGCTTCGCCATGGCGAAGCAGTGCGACCGGTGGGCCGGGCATCTTTCCGCCAGGGCCACAGCCGATCGATTCGGACGGCCCTGCCTTGGCACATCGAATACATTAACACTTGCTGATAGTATAGGAATACATTCTAAGCCTGTCGGCAAAGCATAAGACAGGGTCGCTCAGACTATCTTGGCGCCCGTCCGAATTATCTGCGAAGGGTTGGACTACCAGCGCGATTCAGCTTTTGATAGAAGCGCAGAACCGCACCAACCTTTCGCTTTACCCAACTCCCGGCAAAACCATTTCGCACTTTCCTGGAATGGCTCCATCGAGATTATTTTCCTCGCCTTGAAAAGGCACACAAAAAAGCCGGGCACAAGACCCGGCTTTTTGTCGTCGATGCTTTCGAAAAAGCTCAGCCGCGGCCGCGCTTGCGGCGTTGCCCGAGGCCCATCTCCTTTGCCAGGCGCGAACGCGCTTCGGCATAAGCGGGCGCTACCATCGGGTAATCGGTCGGCAGGTCCCACTTCTCGCGGTATTCTTCCGGCGAGAGGCTGTGATGCGTCATCAGGTGACGCTTGAGGGACTTGAAGTTGCCGCCGCATTCCAAACACGTGATCTGCTCGTCCTGTACGGACTTGCGGACAGAAACTGCAGGCTTCTGCTTTTCGACGATCGCCGCAGCAGGCTGCGGTACGGACGTGTTGCTCAGTGCCGAATGCACGTCGGAAATCAGATTGGCCAGGTCGCTGACCGGTACAACATGGTTGCTGACATAGGCCGCGACGATGTCGGCTGTCAGTTCCACAAGCAGCTCCGGCGCATTGCCGGTCGCTATATCCGTCATATTTTTTCTCCTGTTAGCATGCACAAACGGTCTTTGACCGACACGCCAAAGACCCGCCTCGTAGAAGCGAACAGCAAAAGCACCGGAACCGACCTTCTGTTTCGAAAAACGCGAAATCCACCCCTAGATTCCGAAGAGCGAGACCTGTCCTTATACTGCCTGATTGGAAACCACTACGTCATGCTCCAGGCGATGGCCTCAGTTTAGACATTAAAAATCAAAACTGAGGGACTTGGAAGCAGTACGATTGCAATTCACAATCAGAACTCTACTTGCATTTTCAAATACCATCGTTTGACCAAAAGGCCAATTATTATTTGTCGTTTTTCTTGAGAAAATGTGACAGATGAAGAATTGAAGGGCTTTCCGGCAAGCTTTACTCACAGCTTCCTGTGCATAAGTTTTGCATAAATCTGGTAAAGTCGGCGAACAGCATAGGCTCAGCGTTTTCTGATATCGTCACGGACCGAGAGTTCACCGAGATCATATCCTGAACGGTGGGCAGCTCTGGCAAGCAGATGGGCAGACACCGGCGCCGTCAGCAGGAAAAAGATAAAGCCGGCGATGGCGCGGGCGAGAATCGCCAGATCTTGCGAATAGAGGCCGGCGGCGAGGAGCAATAGGCCGGAGCCGACAGTACCCGCCTTCGAGGCCGAGTGCATGCGCGTGTAGAGATCGGGCAGCCTGACAAGGCCGATTGCCGCTGCAAGAGCAAAGAGCGCACCGACGATCAGCAGCAGGGCGGTGATGGCAGCCACGATATAATCGATCATCGCTTCTTGCCCCCTGACCGCTTTTGCGTGTTGCCATTTGCCGCAGATGCAGACGGCGTCGATTTGATGTTGCCGCGCGACAGCACAAAGCGGGCGAAGGCGACAGTCGCCAGGAAACCGACAAGGCCGAGCGAGATGGCGATATCGATATAGAGCGAAAAGCTGGTCTTGACCGCGATGACCGCAATAAAACCGATGGCGATGCCAGTCAGCATATCGAGGGCGAGAATACGATCCGGCAATGTCGGGCCGGCAACGACGCGCCAGACGGTGAGGATCAGCGCCAGGCCGAGGATCACGAGTGCGGTCGAGGATGCGACCGCGATAATGGCGGCAGGTGTGATCACCGGAAGGCCTCCATGATCTTACGTTCGAAACCGTTGGCTATATCACGCTTGGTTGCCTCAGGATCGGAACAATCGAGCGCGTGGACATAGAGCGTGCGACGATCTGTGGAAACGTCGACCGAAAGCGTGCCGGGTGTCAGCGTGATGAGGTTTGCGAGCAAAGTGATCTCGAAATCGCTCGTCACCGTCAGCGGGAAGGCAAAGATGCCGGGCTTCAGCTTCATATCGGGCGAGAGGACGGTGACAGTGACCTTCCACGCCGACAGCGACAATTCCTTCAGGAACAGAGCGGCGAGCGAGAGCACCGGGCGGAAGCGGGGGATAATATATCCCTTGCCGCCGAAAGATTCGCGAATGATGACCAGCGCCAGGGTCCCGAGCAGCAAGCCGAGGACGAGATTATGCAGCGAGGCGCTGCCTGTCACGGTGACCCAGGCAATGGCAAGCAGCAGGTTGAAGAGGACGAAAATCACGGCGCACCTCCTTCCGGGAAGACCGAGTGAAGATAGGCCTGGGGATCGGCAAGGCCGGCAGCTGCCGATTGCGACAGCGCCAGCAACTGTTCCGGCAGGATGCCGAAGCCGACGACCAGCGCTGTCAGCGCGGCGAGCGGCAGACCGGTGCGCCACCTCGGTCCGGACGGTGTCAGTGCTATCGCCGCCGGGCGCCAATAGGCGAGCAGGAAGAGGCGGCCGAAGGCAATCGTCGTCAGAAAACCGCCAACCAGGATCGAAGCCGCCAGCCACCAGGCGCCGAGATCGAGCGAGGCCTTGACGAGGATGACCTTCGGCCAGAAGCCGGAAAAGGGCGGCAGGCCACAAGCGGCAAGGAAGAGCACGAGGGAGAGCGCGGTGAAGCCACCGCTTTGCCTGTAGAGCCCGCCGAGGGCCGACAGCGAAAAGCCGCCGCCGCGGCGGGCGATCTCGCCGGCGGCAAGATAAAGCGCCGTCATCAGCACCATGGAATGGAGCGCATAGAAGACCGCGCCGCTGATGCCGCCAAGGCCGCCAAGCGCAACGCCCGCAAGCATGTTGCCGATGCCCGATATGACGACATAGCCGAACAGCCTGCGGATATCGTTTTCGGCAAGCGCGCCGAGAGCGCCGACGAGAATGGTCGCGGCGGCGGCGAGTGCGATCACCAAGCTCAATTCCTGGCGCTCCATCGGCAGCAGCATGACCATCACCCGGATCAGCGCGTAGATGCCGACCTTGGTCAGCAGGCCGGCAAACAGCGCCGACACAGTGATGCGCGGCGTATGGTAGGCGGCCGGCAGCCAGAAATTGACCGGGAAGGCCGCCGCCTTCATGCCGAAGGCGAGCAGGAAGAGGCTTGCCAGCGTCATCAGCGGCGCCGTGCCACGCAAATCCGCAGCTTTTGCCGCGATATCGGCCATGTTGAGGGTGCCGAAGGCGGCGTAGAGGATGCCGACGCCAATCAGGAACAACGTCGTGGCGATGAGATTGAGCACCGCATATTTCAGCGCGCCGTCGATCTGTTGGCGCTCGGAGCCAAGGATGATCAGCCCGAAGGAGGAGATCAGCAGCACCTCGAACCAGACATAGAGATTGAAGACATCGCCGGTGAGAAAAGCGCCGGTGACGCCGGCCATCAGCAGCATCAGCAGCGGGAAGAAACCATATCGCCGGCCGCTCTCACCAATATCGGCCAGCGCATAGATGCCGCCGGCGAGCGCGGCAAGGGCTGCGGTGAAGGCCATCAGTGCACCGAAGAGATCGACGGTGAAGGCAATGCCGAAGGGCGGCAGCCAGCGGCCCATGACCATGGTGAGCGGCCCCTCGGCGGCGACCTTGGCGAGCAGTGCCGCATCGATCAGCGCCAACGCGGCAAGACCAGGGATGGCAAGCCAGGCCTGCAGACGGGGATAGCCGCGCAGCATCAGCAAGACGGCCCCCAGCGTGATGCAATGGGCGACCGGCAGGATGGCGAGCCAATGCCCGATCGGCACCGGGGTGGTGATCAGCGCGGCGGAGAGATCGACGGTGGAGGTGGGGGCGGCCATCAGATGGCGCCTCCGCTATCACGAGAAAGGGCTTGCCGTGGAATACCCCCCTCTGCCCTGCCGGGCATCTCCCCCACAAGGAGGGAGATCGATATGCCGTGAAGGCTTCCCGGAACATTGATGTCAACACTGGCAGTGCCACAGTTCCCGCCATTATGCTGCTCCGCGGTCCGGGCCAATTGGCGAGAACGGAACATTGCCGCTTGCCGATCTCCCCCCTTGTGGGGGAGATGCCCGGCAGGGCAGAGGGGGGTCAACATCCGCACAACCATCCGGCTCAATACCCCAATGGCGGCAGCGGCCGGTCGTCGGGCTCGGCGGCGCGCATATCGCTGGTGTTGTCGGTGCCGAGGTCCTGATAGGCGCGGTAGGTCAGCACCAGCAGGAAGGCAAGGAAGGAGAAGGAGATGACGATCGCCGTCAGGATGAGGGCCTGCGGCAACGGGTTGGCCGTGCCTGCGGGCAAGCTGTCGAGACCCACAGGGATGATCGGCGGCACCTCGCGGGTCAACCGGCCGCCGGTAAAGAGCAGCAGGTTGACGGCATTGCCGAGGATGGCGATGCCGAGCATGATGCGGATCGAAAATTTCGACAACATCAGATAGATGGCGGCGGCGAAGAACAGGCCGACGAGGATCGCCAGAAGCAGCTCCATCATTCCACCTCCTTTTCTTCCAATGCCAATGCAATCGAGGTGATGGCGCCGAGCACGACAAGATAGACGCCGACATCGAAGAGCATGACGCTCGACAGCGGCACCTCGGCGCCGAAAAGCTTCGGGTAAATCCAGAGGCCGGTCATGAAGGGAACGGCAAAGAGGATGGAGAGAAGACCCGCCATGGTCGACAGCAGCAGGCCGAAGCCGGCAATCGACAGCGGATGGAAGTACAGCGCGCGGCGAACGGCGGCAACACCGCGGGCAATGCCGTAAATCGCCAGTCCGGAGGCAGCGATCAGCCCGCCGATGAAGCCGCCGCCCGGCTCGTTATGGCCGCGCAGCAGCACGAAGACTGAAAAAAGCAGCATCAGCGCGGTGAGAAACGGGGCGACGGTGCGGAAGATGAGGGTGTTCATGCGATCAGCCCTCCGCCGCGGGATCATTGGCGGCAAGCTTGCGCTCGCTGCCGGCGCGGATGCGGATCAACGCCAGGATGGCAAGGCCGGTGACCGCGACAACGGCAATTTCGCCGAGCGTGTCGGTGCCGCGGAAATCGACGATGATGACGTTGACGACGTTGGCGCCGTGGGCGATCGATTTGGAATAGGCGTTGAAGAAAGTCGTCAGCGCATCGTTGAACGGCGCCTCGGTCGCTCGCATCAGCAAAAGCATGAAGCCAAGGCCGCAGACAAGCGCCAGCGCACCGTCGAAGAGCTTGCGGCCGAGCGGCCGCCGATCGGCGGGAGATAGGCGAAGCCTGGTCATGACCAGCGCGAGGATGACCACCGAGAGCGTTTCGACCATGAACTGGGTAAACGACAGATCCGGCGCGCCGAACAGCAGGAAGATGATGGCGACGGCGAAGCCCTGGATGCCGAGCGAGACGATCGCCGTCAGCCGGTCGCGGGCGACGAGCACGGCGGCAAGGCCGAAGGCGGCGATCAGGAAGACCGCCCATTCATAGAGCCTGACATCGGCCGGCCAGACCGGAAGGCGCGGCAGTTCGCCGTAGACGACGAGCGGGATGATGAGGATGGCGGCAACGCAAAGGAAGCTGCAGGTGACATAGATCTCCAGCCGCCCCGGCTGGAGGACAAGCATGAGGCGGCCCGAGAAGCGGACAAGGCCCGATATAGCGACATCAAAGCCATGGTCCGGCCCACGGCCTGCCGCGCGCAAGAAGACGGCCATCAGGAAACGGGCGCGCGCGAGCTGCCAGTAAACGCCGATACCGAGCAGTATGGTCAGGGCGGAGAGCGCCAAGGGCAGGCCGATATGCGGCGTCAGCGAAATGTCGATGTCGACGGATGTCTGGCGGATGGCGGCTGCGATCGGGGAGGACAGCACGGTATGGGTGAAGGTCGAGAAGATCGCCGCGAGCAGGCCGAGGACGGCGAGAACGGCCGGGCCGAGCCAAAGCAGGGCAGGTGCTTCGTGCGGAGGTTTCGGCGTCCCCACCGGCCGTCCGAGGAAGGGTTTCAGCGCCACGGCGAACGCGACGGCGAACATCAGCGCATTGCCGAAGACGGTTATCGCGGCAAATGTGATCGCGCGGACATCGGCACCGACGAGTGCCGTGTAGATCTCCTCCTTGGCGAGGAAACCGAAGGAGGGCGGCAGGCCGGCCATCGAAAAGGCCGCCGCAAGCGCGATCATCCAGGTGAGCGGCATCGCCCGCATCAGGCCACTGAGCCTGGTGATATCGCGCGTGCCGGTCTCGTGATCGATGATGCCGGCGACCATGAAGAGCGCGCCCTTGAAGAGGGAATGCGCCACCAGATAAAGCGCCGCCGCCTCGACCGCATGGTCCGAGCCGAAGCCGATCAGCAGGACGAGCAGGCCGAGCGAGGAGACGGTGGTATAGGCAAGCTTGAGCTTCAGGTCGGTCTGGCGGATGGCGAGTGCGGTGCCGACCACCAGCGTCAGCCCGCCGAAAAAGGGCAGAAGGATTTCCCAGGCAGGCGTTGCCCCCATGACGGGATTGAGCCGCATCAGCAGATAGACGCCTGCTTTCACCATGGTGGCCGAATGCAGATAGGCCGAAACCGGCGTCGGCGCCTCCATGGCGTTCGGCAGCCAGAAATGAAAGGGAAATTGCGCCGACTTGGTGAAGGCGCCGCCCAGGACCAGAAGGAGGGCTGCGAGATAGAACGGGCTTTCGCGCACGACATCGCCCGTTCCGATGAGCTGCGACATCTCCGTGACGCCTGAGATATTCCAGAGGATCAGCAGACCAGCCAACAGGCAGAGCCCTCCCCCGCCGGTCACAACAAGCGCCTGCAGGGCAGCTCGGCGAGCCGCCGCACGCTCGTGATCGAAGCCGATCAGCAGGAAGGACGTGATCGACGTCAGCTCCCAGAAGATGAAGAGCATCAGGAAACTGTCGGAAACGACGACGCCGAGCATCGCGCCCATGAAGAGGAAGATGAAGGAGAAGAAGCGGCCCTGATCCTTGTGTCCCTTGAGATAGCCGCCGGCATAAAGCACGATCAGGGTGCCGATGCCGGTGATCAGGAGCGCGAAAGCCAGCGATAGGCCGTCGAGGAACCAGGAAAAGGAGAGATGAAAGCTCGGCACCCAGGAATACCCGCCAGTGACGACCTCGCCGCGCGCGATCTTGGGAACGAAACGCAGAAAATGCAGGAAGGCGAGCAAGGGAGCGATCGCCAGGAGCCAGGCACCGTTTGCGCCGAAAATGCGGATGACGAAGGGAGCGGCAAGAGCGCCGACGAGCGGCAGACACAGGGCCAGAAATGTCAGAGCCGTGACATCGGCCATGTCTCCTCCTCTACTGCATGATTCAAAATATTACAGTCCTTTGCACGTCCGACAAGACGCGCGTCGCTGTAAAGGCAACAGACGAAAAAGCCGAAGAAAACCGGCCTGTCTTCTGGCTTAGGCGAAACGGGGGAACGTCTCAAGCGATTTCGGCCGCAGGCCGCACTGCATGACGATGTTCGAAGCCGATCAAGCCATCGGTCGGGAAAGGCGCGTCAGCAGCCGGGTGATGCAACCGTGCAGAATAAACACCAGAAGCGTCAACGGCCAAAGCAGGCAGGCGAAGAGCCCGGCGAGACGATGGAGCGTCAAGCCGTCATGGTTGGCCCAGCCTTCCAACAGCGTGACCGCCATGGCGGCCACGGCCACCAGGCCGTAAAGCAGGACGATTGCTGCCTCAAACACCAGTGATTCTCCAATGCACCTAACATTAACCCTAACAGAAAACCCCTAACGGATGTAAAAGCAAGCGTCTTACTCCAATTGCGGTATGCAGCCAATCTCATGGCGCGGCGCTGGAGACTTGATGAAGTGAACGCGGCGCACCACATTTTGCGCAAACGGAAACGCCCTTCGGCGAAAGGAGCACCTCATGTCCGAAACTGCGACCACCGCCAAGATCCATAAGACCGATGCCGAATGGAAAGAGCAGCTCTCCCCCGAGCAATACCGCATCACGCGCCAGCACGGCACCGAACGCGCCTTCACCGGCCCCTATTGGGATTCCTTCGAGACAGGGCTTTACCGCTGCGTCGGCTGTAATGCCCCGCTTTTCCGCTCCGACACGAAATTCGATGCCGGCTGCGGCTGGCCGAGCTATTTCGAAGCGGTATCGCCCGATGCGGTGACCAAACATCGCGACACGGCCTTTGGCATGGTGCGCACCGAAATCCGTTGCGGCAGCTGCGAAGCCCATCTCGGCCACGTCTTTCCGGATGGCCCGCCACCGACCGGCCTGCGCTACTGCATCAACGGTCACTCCATGGTGTTCGAACCCGGGAAGTAAGCGCGCAGCGCCGCAATCGGCATCTGCCGATCCCGCGGCCATGAGGAGACTAAGCGCGACGGAAATTTCCGTGCCACCATGGACGACATGGTAGCGGCGGCCGCCAGGTGGTCGGCCGCCGCCCTCTTTTCGATCAGCTTCTGATGGCGATGCGCTTGACCTGTGACTGCGCCTTTTCGGTCTTGGGCAAGGTGACGGTCAGGACGCCGTTCTTGAAGGTGGCGTCGACCTGATCTTCCTTGACCTCGGTGCCGAGCGGGATGCGTCGCTCGAAGCGGCCATAGTAGCGCTCCGAGAACTGCTTCTCCTTGTCTTCCGTCTCCGAATGCTTTTCACCCTTCAGCGTCAGAACGCCATCATCGAGGAGGACTTCGATGTCCTTTTCCTCAAGGCCGGGGACTTCGGCCGTCACCTTGATATCCTTATCGGTGTCGGAGATCTCGACACTCGGCCAGCCGGCACCGAAACCGCTGGCGCCCCGCAGTGACGGCAGGCCAGCGCCGAAGCTGCGGAAAGCATCGTCGAGCAGCCGGTTGACCTCGCGATGGAGCGACAGGAAAGGATCGTGGTCGTCCTCGCGGAGGAGACTTGGAACTTGGTGGCCGTGGCCGTTGCTGCGGCCCCACGGAATCAAATCACGAACACTCATGGCTTACTCCTTTCTGGTGGTTCTTGGGCATTCCTGAGGTTCAGGCGGCCTGCGTCTCGGCCTCGATCTGCTTGGTCTCGGCCTTCGGCATTGCATTCCCAGTTCCGATCTCGATCTGGCGCGGCTTCATCTCTTCAGGAATTTCACGCTTGAGATCGATGGTCAGCAGACCGTTGACGAGGCCGGCATCCACGACCTTGACGTGGTCGGCCAATTCGAACCGACGCTGGAAGCTTCGACCAGCAATGCCGCGATGCAGGTATTGAACATCTTCGCCGTTCGCCTTCTGCCCTGAGACGACGAGCATGTTCTGCTCTTGGATGATCGCCAGTTCGTCCTGCGAGAAGCCCGCCACCGCCATAGCGATGCGGTATTCGTCCTCGCCGGTTTTGACGATATCGTAAGGCGGCCAGTTGTCGATTGTCTCGGCGCGGCTTGCAGCCTCGAGTGCGTTCAACATCCGCTCGAAGCCGACGCTCGACCGGATCAGGGGAGAGAAATCGAGGTTTGTCCTCATAGCCATATCCTCCTTACAAGCAACATGGATACAGGAAACGCCAAGAGCGACAGGCGTCTCCTGGACCTGTCGATCCCTGCTCGGCGATCGACAATACTGATATAATTCAGCAGTTTACCGTTTCAAGAGGACGGAATTTCTCAACGAAAAAAATTGCTTTCTTCGAAGGCGCCACCATATCTGGGCGTAGTTTGAGAGAGGAGCAATGGCTATGACAATGACTTCAAAGGATGTCATCGCCGTCCTCGGGCCCGCCGATGAAACGCTCGTGGCCGAGGTTATCGCGACAGGCGCCACCCAGGCTGAACTCGCCGAGGCATTTGCGTGGGCCAGCAACGACGAAGCCTTGATGGGTGAAGGCCGGCCCCTGCCAACAGGTAGGGTTGCTGCGCTTGTTGATCTGCTGAGTTCGGATGAAGAGGAACCGGAATAGGAAAGGCGGATGACCCGCCTCCCTACTGATCCGTCATGCTGTCGTGAGCACCTGAACATTGCCGTGGCGATCCATCACATCCACCACGACCTGGCGTCCCGACCGGCGAATAGCGACGTCAGCCGAGCCATTGCCGATCAACAGGCGTCGTAAGATCACCTCGTCGAGGAATGGGGGAAGTCTCGGTATGTTGAAGCTGATGTGCAAGCCATTCGGGTCGAAGTCGAGGCCGAGACAGGATTGCAGCAGCGACAAAGGAGCGGCTGCCGCCCATGCTTGAGGCGAGCAGGCGACCGGATAGAAGGTCGGCCCCCGTGCCCGCTGGCGCGGCAGGCCGCAGAGGAGTTCGGGGGAGCCGCCGCAGGTCGATATAGGTTGCAGCGGCGAACAGCCCCTCGAAAATCCGCGCGGCTTCGGCGCGATAGCCATAGCGGGCAAGGCCGCTGGCGATCAAGGCGTTGACGTGTGGGCAGATCGAGCCGTTGTGGTAGCTCATCGGATCGTAACGCGCTTCCGTGGAGGGAATGGTGCGGATGCCCCAGCCACAGAAGGACGAGGCACTCATCAGAGTGCGGGTGATCTGTGCGACCCGTTCAGGATAAGCAATGCCGGCGAACAGAGCATGGCCGGCATTGGAAGATCGAACCCGGCAGGGCCGCTTGTCTCCGTCGAGGGCCAGGACGTATGTGCCAAGTTCCTCGTCGAAGAAGCTGATGTCAAAGGCGCACATCCTCTACCGCATGCCGGACTTTGAATCGGTTCTGCAGACCTATGTCTGGCAGGATTACGATCTCGCCCCGGACTTTCCGGAAATGCACAGATTCCTGAATTTCTGGCAGTCCAAGCTTGACGGGCCGCTGCATTCCGTTCGCTATAGCCGCCAGCGGCTGATCGGACCGAACGAATGGCGCCGCGTCACGGGCGAGTTGTTATTGCACTAAATCGAATCCGACCGTCCCCAGCCAGATCGTTGTGTGCCCGCCAGCCATTGTTGCCCATAGGGCCTTACCAACCGCCCGGTATCGCGCGAAGCCCCAATCAATCGTGATCGGCAGGGCATGGCCAAGTCGAGGGTGCCGAAAGGCCTGCCGGCAGCTTGGTCGAGGCATCGCCGCAGGCAAGGTCGATCTGCGCCTGTTCGAGCCCGGCGGCGCCCGAGAGGTCGAGGCCTTCGATGCGGGTCAGGAACATGAAGGCGCGCTCGAAGGTCGCCGGGCCTTCGAAGGTGGCCTTGGAGAGATCGGCGCGGGAGAGATTGGCGAAAGAGAATTTCACCCCCGTCAGCACCGCCTTGTCGAAATCGGCGCGGCCGAGTTCGGCCTTTTCGAAGCTCGCGCCGGCGAGCTGGGCGCCGGCGAAATTGGCACGCTGCAGCTCGGCGCCGGCAAAGGACGCGCCCTCGGCGGCGATATTGGCGAAGCTGGAGCGATAGGCCTCGATCTTGGCGAAGTTGGCGCCTTCGGCGTGTGCGCCCTCCAGCGAGGCACGCACCAGCGTCGCTTTCTCCAGATTGGCGGATTTGACATTGGCACCGGCGAGGTCGGTCAACGAGAAATCGGTGCCGACGAGATTGGCGCCTTCGAGATCACTGCCCTGCAGCATCAGGTTCTTCTTGGTGCATTCGTGCCAATCGAGCTGCGGCGAGGCCATGCTGCCGCAATCGGCGGCCCGGGTGACAACCGGCGGCAACGCCAGAAGGCCGAGGGCAAGGAGACCGAGCGACGATCTTTGCATTGCCATTGAACTATTCACCCCCATGACGCTTACAATACGCTTCAGTCAGTCTTCCGCGAAGCAGGCTGCTTCCACATTCTTACACAGCTCAGACTACAATAAAAAGATGGCGCGCGCCGTTCACAATGGCTTTGCCTGATGGGTCCGGGGCTTTGCCTGATGCGTCTGGGGCTTTGCCGGGCAGGCAGGTCAATCCACCTTGCCGGGCAGGTGGATCAATCCACCTTGCCGGGCAGGCGAAGTTCCATGCAGGTGAAGTCCAGCCAGCGGCCGAACTTGGTGCCGACCTCGGAAAATCTGCCGGCGATGCGGAAGCCGAGCTTTTCGTGCAGCCTGATCGAGGCGGTGTTCTCAGCCTCGATGCCGGCAATCATCACATGGATATTGCCGGCCGCAGCACGCACGATCAGCTCCCGCATCAGCCGCTCGCCGATGCCCGCACCCCGGCAATCCTTGTCGACATAGACGGAATGCTCAACCGTGTGGCGGTAGCCGTCGAAGGCGCGCCAATCACCATAGGAGGCGTAACCTGCGACCTTGCCCGACATTTCGGCGACGATGACGGGAAAGCCGCGCGCCTTGCGCGCCCTGAACCATTCCAGCCGATTTTCGAGATCGACCAGCGTGTCGTTCCAGATCGCCGTCGTGTGCTCGACGGCGTGATTATAGATATCGCGGATGGCGGAAAGATCGGCTTCGGTGGCGTCGCGGAGGAGGATAGCGTCTGTCATGATGCTCGGGTTCATATTGTTTGCGAAGGCGGGCATACGCCCCGCCTCGAGAGATGTAAACGACGGATGCGAACCAGGAACGACTTCGGGCACATCAGTCGTTCAGAGGCCGGGCGGCGACAGGCTGAAACAGGTGAAGACGGCCGAATAATGCACCGCCGCCGCGGTGACGACGAAGCCGTGCCAGATGGCGTTCTGGAAGCGCAGCTTCTCCCAGACATGGAAGATGACGCCGAGTGAATAGATGACGCCGCCGATGACGATCAGCAGCATCGAGGCGGCGGGAATGCGCGAGGCGACGGGCTCGGCCACCAGAACGCCGCTCCAGCCCATGGCGAGATAAAGCAGGATGGCAAGACGGTCGAAACGCCCGGGAAAGACGCATTTCAGGATAATGCCGACGGCGGCGAACAGCCAGATCGCGACCAGCATGAACAAGAGCAGCGGATCGTCGGCGCCACGCTCGAGGAACGGCGTGTAGGTGGCGGCGATCAGCAGGAAGATTGCCGAATGATCGAAGCGGCGTAGATACCATTTGGTGCGCGAGACCGGCCAGGCGTTGTAGGAAAAGGAAATGGCAAGCGTCAGCACCAGCCCGACGCCATAGATCCAGGCGGCGGCGAGCGCGCCGTAGGAACTCCAGACCGTGGCGTAGAAGATCAGCACGGTGGCGCCGATCAGCGCCAGCACGAGGCCGACGCCATGGACGATACCGTCGGCGATCAATTCGTATCTGTCATAAGCCCAGCGAATGCCGTTGAACTCGGCCATGCACGCCAATCCGTTTCATACCCCGATTGCAATCGTCGCATCGAACGGACGGGCGCGCAACTGCGGCAAAGCGCACGGGCGGTAAATCTTCGTGACAGGGCTGCAGTTGCGCAAGATCAAACCTTCTGCCGGTCGACCAGCACCGAGCATTTGGCATGGCGCACGACCCGGTCGGCAGTGGCGCCGATAAAATAGTTGGAAAAGTCGGGAACGTGCGAGGCGACGATAATCAGGTCGGCGCCACGGCTTTCGGCGGCCGAGATGATGGCTTTGGCGGGCGGGCCGTTGGCAATTTCGACGGTTGCGGTGACGCCGGCTGCGGCGACCAGCGCTTCCAGTTGCTCGCGGCCGTCCTTCATGGCGTCCTCAACCATATTGGCTGGCAGTTCGATCGCGACATAGCTCGGCACATCCTCGACGACGTTGAGTGCGACGATCTCGCCGCCTGCGTCGAGCAGGGACGCGGCCTTGCGGAGGATTTTTTCTCCCTTGTCGATTCCGCCGAGCGCGATCGCTACGATGATCTTCCTGTACATGGCTTCCCTCCATGACTGCGATGCATAAGTTTCCTCTTATGGAGATATGAGCGCATTGATCGCGATCAAGTGGGCGCAAGTCATCGTCAACATCTGTTCAACGCTTCATCGTCAAAAACGGATCTTCTGTGAACAATCGGAGTGCGCCATATAGGGTTCAAGTACGGCAGCCCAGCGGAGATCAGAGGCGAATGAACCGGCGAAACTTCTTCGGGTTTGCCGCCACCGCCGGTACGCCTTCTATCTTACGAGCCAATTCAGAGGCAGGAGAACAATCCATGACGACCGAAACTTCCTATGCGCTGACACGGCCCGCCTATATCGACCAGTCGCATCTGGTCGTGGCCGACCTCGGTCTCGTTTCCGGCTTCTATCAATCGATGCTCGGCCTGAAGGTGATCGAGAAGACGGCGAGCGGCGAAGTGCTGGGTGTCGGCAATCTCCCTTTGCTGACGCTGACCACTGCAAAGAACGCCACCATCGCGCCGCGCAATGCCGCCGGCCTTTTCCACACCGCCTTCCTGATGCCGAACCGGACCGAACTCGCACGCTGGCTGCGCCATGCGGCACAGAACAACGTCGCACTCGACGGCGCCTCGGACCATCTCGTCAGCGAGGCGATCTATCTTTCCGACCCCGAAGGCAACGGCATCGAGATTTATGCCGACCGGCCGCACGAGCAATGGAAATTCCACCAGGACGGCATGGTGGAGATGGCGACGCTACGCCTCGACCTGCAGGCGCTCTACAACAGCGCATCCGATGAGCGCTGGGACGGCATGGCTGTGGGAACGGCGATCGGCCACCTGCATCTGCAGGTCGGCGACATGCCGAAGGCCGACGCCTTTTACCACGACGTCCTCGGCCTGAAACTGATGGCTCGCTATCCCGGCGCGAGCTTCTTTGCGACCGGCGGCTACCATCACCATCTCGCCGCCAATATCTGGAACAGCCGCGGCGCCACGGCACGCGCCGGCAACATGACCGGGCTTTCGGACTACAAGATCCGTTTCAACGACAAGGCGACGCTGGATGCGGCGGTCTCCAAGCTCGACGCGCTGGAGATCAACAGCGAGAAGCGCGACGGCGGCGTGTTCCTGAAAGATCCCTGGGGCATCGGCCTGACGCTTTCGGCGTAACTCCTGCAACAACGGATCAGCCCTCCGGCTTAAGGAATAACGGCGGAAATCGATCTGCTTCGGTTGCACGCCGGACGGCAAAGGGCGCCAATGCTGTGCGCCTTCACGTGCATCGCGCCACATTGTCACACCCTTGAGGAACCGGAACCCTATCGGCGCGTTTCCGTGAGGAAGCAATGGGGCTTCGGGGACCTCACCGCATGGGCATCGCCAATGGCATCCGCAAACACGCAAAGAAGATCGCGATCGGCGAACGCCATACCAGCGCCTGGGCACAGTCGCTGAAGGAAGCTGCGGAAGAACTGCCGCCGCCACCGCTGCACCGGCTGGAAAAGGACGGGCTCGACGTCAGCATGGCCTGGGCGATCATCGGCATCTTCGGCATTCTTTTCCTTGCCGCCGTCTATCTGATGTCGCTGATCCTCATCCCGATCACGCTTGCCGTCGTCGTCGGCATGATCCTCGGCATGGCGGCAGAAAAGCTCAGCAGGATGGGGGTGCCGCGGCTTGCCAACGCCTTCATCCTGTCAAGCAGCGTGGCGCTGGTGATCTTCCTGCTGATCAACTCGCTCGCCGACCCGCTGATGACGCTTGCCAATGAGGGCCCGGCCTTCGCCGAGCGAACCATCAACCGCGTCATGCCTTATCTGGAGCGTATCAGATGGCTGCATATCACGCCGGCGACATTCGAAAGCGGGTCGATGTCGATCGGTGCGCTGCTCGAAAACACTGGCAACGTGCTGCACGTGGTGACAAGTAGCCTGACGCCGGCACTGGTGCAGGGGATGATCTTCTTTGCGGCACTGCTGTTCTTCCTCGCTGGTCGGGTCAACCTGCGCAAGACGATCATCATGACCTTCCGCACACGCACGCAACGCCTGGCGGCCATCCGTGTCATCAATGCCGTCGAGCAGGTGCTCGGCTTTTATTTCGCCACGGCCTCGCTGATCTATGTCGGGCTCGGCGTGGTCATGACTGTCATTGCCTATGCCGGCGGGCTGTCGGCGCCGGTGCTCTGGGGCTTCTTTGCCTTCCTGTCGAGCTTCATCCCCTATCTCGGCATCACGCTGATGACGCTTGCCGTCGCGGTCGCCGGCATCCTCACCCATGATGGCCTCCTTATCGGCCTGATGCCGGCCGCAGCCTTCTTCACCGTGCATCTGCTCATGGAGAACCTGATCTTCCCCGCAGTGATGGGACGGCGGCTGGAAATCAATCCCTTCGTCGTCTTCCTCGCCATCCTGTTCTGGACATGGATGTGGGGCGCTGTCGGCGCCATGCTGGCGCTACCGCTCTCGCTGATCGTCATGACTGTCATCGACGAACTGCTGATCGAGGAAAAGCCGCAGCCGCAGTTGCCGAAATGATCAACCGGGGAGACGTCAGTGGCATCTGATCTCGATCTTGCCGAATCCGATGACGACCAGATGGTGAGGGGCCGCTCTCTCTGGGGGAAGAGCGGCATACGGCCGGAATGGCGGCCGATCGAGCAGAGTTTTTCCACCGACGTCGCCGTGATCGGCGGCGGCATCACCGGCGCATTGGTTGCCGAACATTTGACGGCGCGCGGGTTTTCCGTAGCGGTCATCGACCGGGAGGAGCCCGGTTTCGGCAGCACCGCGGCGAGCACGGCGATGCTGCAATGGGAAATCGACAGCACGCTCACCGAGCTCGAGGATTATTACGGCTTCGAGCGCGCGGCCGGCATCTACCGCCGCAGTGGTGCCGCGGTCGCCGGCCTTTCCAAGCTGATCGCCGCAAACGGGATCGCCTGCGGCTTCCGGCCGCGCAACACGCTCTATCTCGCCGCCAATCGCGAAGGCGCGCGCGACCTGCTGGAGGAGCGCCAGCTTCGTCGCCGGGCGGGTCTGCCCGGCGTCTATCTCGAACATCCCGATCTCTTCACACAATTCGAGCTCGACCGCGATGGCGCGATCTATTCGCCGGGTTCGGCGGAGTGCGATCCGCTGCTCCTGACCTGGGCTTTGATCGAGATGGCGGTGCGACGCGGTGCGCGGCTGGTGCGCGCTTCGGTCACCACGCTTCACAGCGAAGGCGATTACGTCATGGCTGAGACCGATGGGGGGCACGTCATCGAGGCGCGGCATGTCGTGCTGGCGACCGGCTATTCGATGCCGGGCCTCGACATGCCGAAGCTGCACCGGTCGAATTCGAGCTGGGCGCTTGCCACCGTGGCGCAGGACCCGGCGAATTTCTGGCGCGACAGAGCGCTGATCTGGGAGGACAGCCACCCCTATCTCTACATGCGTACGACGCCGGATAATCGCATCGTCGCCGGCGGCGAGGACGACGAGACGAGCGATGCCGAGGCGCGCGATCGCAAGCTGCCGGCGAAGATCATCGCAATCCAGGAGAAGATGAAGCGGCTGTGGCCGAAGGCGGATACACGCGTCGCCCATGCCTGGTGCGGCACCTTCGGCGAGACGACCGACGGCTTGCCTCTGATCGGCCCGGTGCCGGAGACGCCGCATGTGTTCGCAGCCTATGGCTACGGCGGCAATGGCATCACCTTTTCCTATCTCGCCGCGCAGATGATCGGCGCCATGCTCGCCGGCATGCAACGGGATTGGTTCGAGGATTTTGCGGTCGACAGGGATGGGCCGGGTTTGCGCCGTTTTGGAGAAGGTGTGGTGCGGGCCGGGAAGGAGCTGAGGTAAGGTCCCGCATTGACTGTCTTGGCGTGGGGCACCCCCCTCTGCCCTGCCGGGCATCTCCCCCACAAGGAGGGAGATTGGCTGGGCGCGATGGCTTCCTTAAACAAGGGGCCGTCACATGAATCGTAGATTTAGGGCGAGGCATGGCTTCTTGCCGATCTCCCCCCTTGTGGGGGAGATGGCCGGCAGGCCAGAGGGGGGTGCACCCACGGCCTGCCTTCAATCACTCCGTCGTCTTGTCGTCACCGGTGTCCTCGACATCCTCGAGGCGGACGAACTCCGTGCCCTTGGCCTTGAGATCGACCAGCGCCTTGGCCACACCCTCGCCCGCCGCATGGGTCGGCTGGTTGATGTGGGAGATGACGACATCACCGTCCTTGGCCGAGGCGATGCGCTTTTCGGTGATGACAGCCCCGAGCAGCGAGCCGCCGTCGCCGTTCACCGAATAACCGGCAATGCGATAGCCCATGGCGCGGATCTCGCCGATGGCGGAAAGATCGTATTTGGCGGTCGAGCCCCTGAACCAGTGCGGCGCCGGGATGCCGGCCGCGACCATGGCGGCAGCGCCGCCTTCGACTTCCTGCCGCACCGCCTGCGGCGAGCCGGCAGAGGCGATGCCATAGACCAGCGTCGGCGTGTCGACGGCCGGAATATGGTTCTGGCCGTGGTTTTCGAGTTCGAAGAGATCGGGATTTTGCAGGAACACGGCAAGCGCTGCGGGATTGCGCTTCAGCCAGCGGGCCGTGACGAAGATCGTTGCCGGGATACGTTCACGCACCAGCGTCGAAAGGATGCGCTCGTCCGCCTGGCCCATGCAGGCATCGAAGGTCAGCGCGATGCGGGCATGGCCGGCGACATTGGAACGGGCGATATGCAGATGCGGCTCGACGAGCTTTGGCGCCGGCACCCTCGGGGCCGGACTGACCATGGCCGAGATCGAACCGACTGAGGCCGGCACGACTGACGGAATTCCGTCCGCGAATGCGGCGGAGATGTTGACGAGAAGGAACGCCGAAGCGAGCAGGATGCGGTTCATATAATGGGTTTCTATCATTCGAACTGCCGATTTTAGCGGCGGCTCTCCCTCGGCGCCATGCGGCCGGATGTCACCGCAGCCGCTTGGGCGGACAGGGCCGTATCAATCATAGAGATAATACTTGTCCCACTTCTCGCGCGGCACCTTCTCGCCGATCTCGTAATTGAGCTCGCGCACGTTGATATGCTGCGGACCGGTGATGCAATTGTAGGAGAGATGGTACCAGTCGCCCTTGCTGCGGAAGACCGCACCCGGCGCATCCAGCGAATTGTCGCCGGGGATCGGGTCCTTGAAGGTGTAGGCGATCACCTTGTCGGGCTTGAAGCCGGTGCTGTCCTTGTTGATGCGGCTCATCGCCTCGGTGTCGCAGCTCTGTTCCAGGCGGGTCGAGGGATCGAGTTTTTCCAGCTGCTTCTTGATGGCGGGATCGACGGCAAAGGCGGGGGCAGCAAGGCTTGCGAGGGATACAAACAGGATCAGACGTTTCGGCATTGCGGAGAGAATCCCTTACTGTTCTGCAATTTTCACCCTACCGCCGACAGCTTGCCGGGAGCTTGGCACGTGCAAATTCACTGAGATAGCGGACTTTGTTAAATATTGTGGTGACATCAAGGCAAGGTGGGCTGCGCGTCCTCCTTGTCTGTGGAAGGTCATCTGCGTCCTTGCCGCACCCTTGCCGCTTGATCCGGCGGCGGCGCACCTCTATCTCTTGCCAACCCGACATTCCCACCGGAGCCATTCCTTGTCCGTTTTCAAGAGCCTGCCGACACCGCCTGCCGCACCGAAGAAGCCCGTCTCCGATACGCGCCACGGCATTACCCGCACGGACGACTATGCCTGGCTGCGCGCCGACAACTGGCAGGCGATGTTCAAGGATCCGTCGACCCTCGACCCTGAGATCCGCCGCCATCTCGAAGCCGAAAACACCTATATGAACGCGGCAATGGAGGACACCAAGCCGCTGCAGAAGGTGCTGTTTGCCGAAATGCGTGGCCGCATCAAGGAAGACGACAGTTCGGTGCCGATGAAGGACGGCGCCTATGCCTACGGCACCTTCTATGTCACAGGCGGCGAACAGCCGCGTTATTTCCGCATCGCCCGCGACGGCAACGTCGCCGACGAAACGATCCGCGCGGTGCTGCTCGACGGCGACAAGGAGGCGGCCGGCAAGGCCTATTTCCGCCTCGCCGGCCTCGACCATACCAGCGACCACAGCCGCGGCATCTGGGGTTACGACGACAAGGGCTCGGAGTTCTTCACGCTGCAGGTGCGCGACCTCCAGACCGGCCAAGACCTTGCCGACCGGATCGAGAATACCGGAGGCGGCGGCGTCTGGGCGCCCGACGGCAAGAGCTTCTTCTATTCGGCGCTCGACGAGAACCACCGGCCATCGAAGGTGTTCCACCATATTCTCGGCCAGCCGCAGTCGGAAGACCGGCTGGTCTATGAGGAAGCGGATGCCGGCTTCTTCATGGGCGTCGGCGGCTCGCTGCTCGACGATTTCATCTATATCGACATTCACGACCACGAGACCAGCGAATACCGGCTGCTGTCGACCAAGGACCTCACAGCCGAGCCGAAGCTGGTGGCAGCGCGCGAAGAGGGCATCGAATATTCGCTGACCGAGGGCGGCGACGTCTTCTACATCCTCACCAATGACGGCGGCGCCAAGGATTTCAAGATCATGGAAGCGCCGGTCGACAATCCGGTGAAAGAGAATTGGCGCGAAGTGGTCGCCCACAAGCCCGGCACGCTTGTTATCAGCCACATGGCCTATGCCCGCCATCTTCTGTGGCTGGAGCGCAAGGACGGGCTGCCGCAGATCATGATCCGCGATCGGGCGACCGGCGAGGAGCATGCGATCGCCTTTGCCGAGGAAGCCTATTCGCTGGGACTGCAGGGTGCGGCGGAATACGACACGGATATCATCCGCTTCTCCTATTCGTCGATGACGACACCGTCGCAGCTCTATGATTACAACATGGTGACGCGCGAGCGCACGCTGCTGAAGACGCAAGAGGTGCCGTCCGGCCACAATCCCGACGACTACGTCACCCGCCGCGTCTTTGCCCCGGCGTGGGATGGCGAGAAGGTTCCGGTCACCCTGCTCTATCGCAGGGATACCCCACTCGACGGCAGCGCCCCCTGCTTGCTCTATGGCTACGGCGCCTACGGCATCACCATTCCAGCCGGCTTCAACACCAACTGCCTATCGCTCGCCGATCGCGGCTTCGTCTATGCGATTGCCCATATCCGCGGCGGCAAGGACAAGGGATTTTCCTGGTACGAAGACGGCAAGATGGACAAGAAGACGAATACCTTCAAGGACTTCGTCGCAGCGGCCGATTATCTGAATCAACAGAGGTTCACCTCTTACGCGAAGATCATCGCCGAGGGCGGATCGGCCGGCGGCATGCTGATGGGTGCGGTTGCCAACATGGCGCCGGAGAAGTTCGCCGGCCTTATTGCCGCCGTTCCCTTCGTCGACGTGCTCAACACTATGCTCGACGACACTTTGCCTCTCACCCCGCCGGAATGGCCGGAATGGGGCAACCCGATCGACAGCAAGGAAGAATATGAGCAGATCGCGTCCTACTCGCCCTATGACAATGTCGATGCAAAAGCCTATCCGCCGATCCTGGCGCTCGGTGGCCTGACCGACCCGCGCGTCACCTATTGGGAACCGGCCAAATGGGTGGCGAAGCTGCGCGACAAGACGACGGGCAGCGCGCCGATCCTGCTCAAGACCAACATGGACGCCGGCCACGGCGGCGCGTCCGGCCGCTTCCAGCGGCTGGAAGAGATCGCGTTTGAATATGCGTTTGCGATCAAGGTTGCGGAGAAGATGTAAGGGATTCGGAGGAGCCGATGACGGTCTTTGTTGCATTGCTTCGCGCCGTCAATGTCGGCGGCACCGGCTCTTTGCCGATGGCCGAGCTGAAGGCGATCTGCGAAGGCCTCGGCTTTTCCGACGTCAAGACCTACATCCAGAGCGGCAATGTGCTTTTCCGCTCGGATGACGCGGAGAAGACGGTGGGGGAGCGGCTCGACGAAGCGCTCGGCAAGACGATGGGCAAGCGGCCGGGCGTGATGGTGCGCAGCCGCAGAGAGCTCGACGGCATCGTCGCCGATGCCCCCTTTCCCAAGGCCAAGCCGAATTTCCTGCTCGTCTATTTCCTGCCTGAGAAGCCGCCCGGCGATGCGCTGGAAAAGATGGTGGCGCCCGATGGCGAGGAGGCCAAGCTCGCCGGCCGGGAAATCTATGTGCATTATCCCAACGGTTCCGGCCGCTCGAAGCTGAAGCTGCCGGCGTTGAAGCCGGGGACGTCGCGCAACCTCAACACCGTGCGCAAGCTCGCGGACATGGCGGCGGCGATGGAGGACGGGGACTGAGGGCCAGTGGTGGGGACCTTGGCGTCGCATAGAATTTGATTCAAGCGACGCGCTTCATCTCCTTGTTTTCATGCGTATCGTCGTCGCAGGACAGCTGCGCATTTGTGGCCGATATCCATCAGGTCGCCAGCATCTCTCCGGCTGCCGGGAAAGGCGGCGTCAGCCTTTGACGCCTTTCGTCTGTTTGGCCTTGTAGCCGGTGATCTCCTCGCCGGCGGCGGGCGAGAAGCGCAGGTTCCAGAAGGTCGCGGTGATCGAGATGATCGTGACGACGACGAAGGCCGCCGAAAAATCGCCAAGTGCCGGCGTCTCAGTGCCTGACAAGGCCATGGAGCCGTGCAGCGCCAAGGCGCCGATGCAGATGCCGAGCGACAGCATGAGCTGCTGGAAGGTGGTGTAGAAGCTGGTTGCCGAGCTCATCCGCTCCTTGCTGATCTCGTCATAGGCAATGGTGTTATAGGCGGTGAACTGGAACGACAGGAAGAAGGCGCTGAGCACCAGGACGATAAAGACCAGCGGCATCGGCCAGTCCGGCCGGAAGGCGGCACAGAGGCCATAGCCGATCGTCCCGAGGATGCCGTTGAGGATGAGGCTCCTGCGGAAGCCCAGCCGGCGGAAGACAAACTTCGCCATCGGCTTCATGGCGAGAGCGCCAAGCGCGGTCGCGATGATGATCTGGCCGGCCGCGGCGGCAGACAGGCCGAAGCCGATCTGGAAGAGCAACGGCAGCAGGAAGGGCTGCGCGCCCTGGGTGATACGCGTCAGCGAACCGGCGATGACCGACGTGCCGAAGCTCGGCACCTTCATCAGCGAGAAATCCATGATCGGTGACGGGTGCTTGCGGGCATGTCTGAGATAGGCGATGCCGAAGAGCAGGCCGATGGCGATCAGGAAGATCGAGAAGGCGCCCTCGCCTTCATGGCTCGACATTTCGAAGCCGAAGAGCAGCGAGCCGAGCGAGATGCCCGAGAGGACGAAGCCGATCGTATCGAAGCGACCGTTCGCCTTGCCCTTCACCTCGTCGATGTAGATCGAGACGAAGATCATGCCGATGATGCCGATCGGCACGTTGATGTAAAAGATCCAGCGCCAGTCGAGATAGGTGACGATGAAGCCGCCGAGCGGCGGGCCGACGATCGGGCCGATCAGCGCCGGCACGAGCAGCCAGGACATGGCGCTGACCATATCCTTGCGGTCGACGCTGCGCATCAGCACCAAGCGCCCGACCGGCATCATCATCGCGCCGCCGATGCCCTGAAGCAGCCGCGCCAGCACCAGGAAGGACAGCGTCGGCGCCAGCGCGCAGAGGATGGAGCCGACGACGAAGACTGATATGGCCGAGCGGAAAACGGTGCGGGAGCCGAAACTATCGGCCATCCGGCCGCTTGCCGGAATGAAGATCGCAAGGCTCAAGAGATAGGAGGTCAGGGCGATCGACATGGCCGGGGCGCTGACGCCGAAATCGCGCGCCATGGTGGGCAGCGCGGTCGCAAGCACGGTCGCATCGATGTTTTCCATCAGCATCGCACTCGCGACAATCATCGCGATCACCCGAAAATTGGGCGTGGCGCGCCGAACCATCGGCGCCTGGTAAATCTGATCCGACATCGTCCGGGATCACTCGCGGTGGCGCGGCGGAGCACACAAGGCAGCAAGGCCGCGGGGGATGACATGGCGCAAAGCCAAGGGGAGACGATTTGCTATACGCCCGCGATCATGGCGGCGCTATGTCGTTTATGGCAAAGCTGCTTTGACGAGAGGTAAAGGCAGATCACGATTCCTTGCATGGGTCTGATCTTCGTGAAGGTCTTCATCCCCGGCTTGCGCGGCATGCATCCTAGCCCTACCTATGAACCATGACCTCCGCCCTGCAGAAAAACCGGCCCGGTGCGGCCTTTCCGTTCGACAACAGCTATGTCGGTTTGCCGCCGCACTTCTTTGCGGCGCAAGTGCCGACTGCGGTGGCGGAGCCTTGGCTGATCAAGCTCAACGAGGCGCTCGCCGCCGAACTCGGGCTCGACGTAGAGGCCTTGCGCCGCGACGGCGCGGCGATCTTTTCCGGCAATCTCCTTCCCGAAGGGGCCGAGCCGCTGGCGATGGCCTATGCGGGGCATCAGTTCGGCGGCTTCTCGCCGCAGCTCGGCGACGGGCGGGCGATCCTGCTCGGCGAAGTGGTCGACCGCAACGGCAAGCGCTACGATATCCAGCTGAAGGGCGCCGGGCCGACACCGTTTTCGCGCCGTGGCGATGGCCGGGCGGCACTCGGACCGGTGCTCAGGGAATATCTCATCAGCGAGGCGATGTTTGCGCTCGGCATTCCGGCCACGCGGGCGCTGGCGGCGGTGACGACAGGCGAGCCGGTCTATCGCGAAGAGGTGCTGCCGGGCGCGGTCTTCACCCGCGTCGCGGCAAGTCATGTCAGGGTCGGCACGTTCCAGTACTTCGCGGCCAGGGGCGACACCGACGGCGTGCGGGCTCTGGCCGACTATGTGATCGACCGGCACTATCCCGCATTGAAAGAGGACGAGAACCCTTATCTCGCGCTTTTCGATGCGGTCTGCGAGCGCCAGGCGGCGCTGATTGCCCGCTGGCTGCATGTCGGTTTCATCCATGGCGTCATGAACACGGATAATATGACCGTCTCCGGCGAGACGATCGATTTCGGCCCCTGCGCCTTCATGGATGCCTATGATCCGGCGACCGTCTTTTCGTCGATCGACCAGCATGGGCGTTACGCCTATGCCAACCAGCCCGGAATCGGCCAGTGGAACCTCGCAAGGCTCGGCGAAACTCTGCTGCCGCTGATCGACGCCGAGCCCGACAGCGCGGTCGACAAGGCCAATGCGGTGATCAAGAGTTACGGCGAACGGTTCCAGGCGCATTGGCTGGCCGGCATGCGGGAAAAGATCGGCCTTGCCGGCGAAGAGGACGGCGATCTCGACCTGGTGCAGGCGCTGCTGTCACTGATGCAGGTGCAGGGCGCCGATTTTACCCTGACCTTCCGGCGACTGTCGGATCTTGCCGGCGATGACGCCGCAGAGCCTGAATTTGCGGCGAGTTTCCGCGAGCCGGATGCCTGCCGCGCGTGGCTCAAGCAGTGGCGCGAGAGACTGTCACGCGATCCGCAGACGGCCACCGAGCGCGCCATTGCCATGCGCAGCGTCAATCCGGCCTTCATTCCACGCAATCACCGGGTCGAACAGGCGATCAAGGCTGCCGTCGAGGACGGCGATTTCTCGCTGTTCGAGGCGCTGCTGACCGTGCTTTCAAAACCCTATGAGGACCAGCCAGGCTTTGCCGCCTATCGGGAACCGCCGAAGCCCGACGAACGGGTGCTTGCGACCTTCTGCGGAACCTGACGGGCGCTCTCGCCCGTTTTGGTGCAGCAGTTATGCCATAGCGATCCGCTTCCATCCGGCCCGACGCCCCGTTCGGTGCATCGGCACCCTGCGGCAATTGTGGCCGTTGAAAGGCATCTCCTTCGCGCTATCTGGCTGATCGGCGGGACTTTTCCGCCGATCCTTCACCCCGGCTAACCTCAGCGGGAGACAGCCTTATGGCGATCGCCATCACCTCCATCTTCTTCATCATCATCGGGCTGGCACTCGGCGGCGGCGGGCTCTGGCTCGTCACGCTCGGCGGCAGCGTCTTCTATTTGTTCGCCGGGCTGATGTTCCTGATTACCGCCGGGCTGCTGTTGATGCGCAAGGCGGTGGCGCTCTGGGTCTATGCGGTGCTCGTCGTTGCGGCGCTCGTCTGGGCGATCTGGGAGGTTGGCTTCGACTGGTGGCAGCTCGGCCCACGCGGCGGCATGATCATCCTGCTCGGGCTCTGGCTGCTGACGCCGTGGATCCGCCGGCCGCTCGGCCTGCGCAGCCCGACGGGCATCACCTATGCCGCGAACCCCTGGCCGCTCGCCGTGCCTGTCATCCTCGCCATCCTCGTCGCCCTTTATTCGATGACGACTGACCCGCATGATCTTGCCGGCGAGCTGCCCAAGGATACGGTTGCCGCCAATCCCGCCTTCGGCGGCAGCGTGCCGGATGGCGAATGGCATCAATACGGCCGCACGGCCTTCGGCCAGCGCTATTCGCCGCTCGACCAGATCAGCGCCGAAAACGTCTCCACCCTTAAGGAAGCGTGGCGATACCAGACCGGCGACGTCAAGCGGCCGGACGATGTCGGCGAGACGACCTATCAGGTGACGCCGCTCAAGGTGAAGGACACGCTCTATCTCTGCACGCCGCATAACTGGGCGATCGCGCTCGACGCCAAGACCGGTAAGGAGAAATGGAAATACGACCCCAATTCCGGCATGAATCCCGACCGGCAGCATCAGACCTGCCGCGGCGTCACCTATTATGCCGATCCTGCCGTGGCGGCCGGCCAGCCCTGCGCCGAGCGCGTCTACCTGCCGACCTCCGATGCCCGGCTGATCGCGCTCGATGCGGCGGACGGGAAGGTCTGCACCAGTTTTGCCGACCAGGGCGTGCTGCATTTGGAAACCGGCATGCGCTACAACCCGGCCGGCTATTATTATTCCACCTCGCCGCCGGTCGCGGTGGCGGGCAAGATCATCGTCGGCGGGGCGGTGAACGACAATTATTCGACCGAGGAACAATCCGGCGTCATCCGCGCCTTCGACATCAACACCGGCGCGCTGGTCTGGAACTGGGATTCCGGCAATCCCGATGTGACGACGCCGATCACCGGGGACCAGACCTACACCACCAACTCGCCGAACAGCTGGTCGGTCTTCAGCGTCGACGAGGCGCTCGGCATGGTCTACATCCCGCTCGGCAACCAGGTCCCTGACCAGATCGGCATCAACCGCAGCGACAATGTCGAGAAATTCTCGTCCTCGATCGTCGCGCTCGATATCGCCACAGGCCAGCTGCGCTGGGTGCGCCAGACGGTGCATCACGATCTCTGGGACATGGACGTGCCGGCGCAGCCGGCGCTGATCGACCTGACGAAGCAGGATGGCACCGTGGTTCAGGCCCTGGTCGGCCCGACCAAGCAGGGCGATATCTATGTGCTCGACCGGCGCAACGGCGAGCCGATCATCCCGGTCAAGGAAATCCCGGCGCCTGACGGAGCAGTCTCCGGCGATCATACCTCGCCGACACAGCCGATCTCGGACCTCACCTTCTCGCCCGAGCCGCTTCAGGAAAAGGATATGTGGGGCGTGTCGCTGTTCGACCAGATGGCCTGCCGCATCGACTTCCACCGCTACCACTATGAAGGCCGCTACACGCCGCCTTCGCTTAAAGGGACGATCGTCTATCCCGGCAATTTCGGCACCTTCAACTGGGGCTCGGTGGCGGTGGACCCGGAGCGGCAGATCATGTTCGGCATGCCGACCTATCTCGCCTTCACCTCGCGCCTGGTGCCGGCCGCCGATATTCCGCCGAGAGGCCAGGACGAGAAGGGCAGCGAACAGGGGCTCAACCGCAATGACGGCGCGCCCTACGGCGTCTTCATGGGTCCCTTCCTTGGAGTGCTCAAGATCCCCTGCCAGGCGCCGCCATGGGGCTATGTCGCCGGCGTCGACCTGCGCACCGGCAAGATCGCCTATATGCACAAGAACGGCACCGTGCGCGACATGACGCCATTGCCCCTGCCCTTCAAGGTGGGCGTGCCGGGCATCGGCGGGCCGATGCTGACCAAGGGCGGCGTCGCCTTCCTGGGTGCCGCGGTCGACAACTACCTGCGCGCCTATGACGTGACAAACGGTCGAGAGCTCTGGCAGGCGCGGCTTCCCGCCGGCGGCCAGGCGACGCCAATGACCTATATGACTGATGACAACAAGCAATATGTCGTCATGGTCGCCGGCGGCCACGGCTCGGTCGGCACCAAGCCCGGTGATTACGTGATCGCCTATACGTTGCCGTGACGCGAAGCTTCCCGCAAGCTCTGCGCAGGTTTACCGCTCCATTCTCTCCCCGGTTTTCGGGGAGAGTTTTTATGGAAATAAGCAGCAATATTCGCAACTATTACGGCATCGGCGGTCTTTTCGATCAGTCGGCCAAATCCAAGAATCAGCAGCCGACGGACTTCGACAGCACTGCGCGCAATACCGCGCCCGGTCTCGAGCCCAGCAGCACGCCGCCGTCGATCGCCAATACCATGTGGGCTCTTCAAAGCAGCGAAGGCCCCTATATCAATCCGCCTTCCGACGAAGAAGCGGCGGCCAGTAAGGCGCATGACGCCCTGGTCGACGAATTCTCCAAATGGGGCAACATGACGCCGGCGGAATATATCCGCGCCCGCTATCTCGAGCAGCACGATCTGACTGAAGACGATCTGGCGGCCATGCCGCAAGATCAGCGCGCCGCGATCGAGAAGGAAATCGCCGAGCAGATCAAGCGCGAGATGGCCGGCATCGAGGATGACGGCACCGAGGCGGCGGACGACGTTCCGGCTGCTTGAGCGGGAGCATTTCGAATTGCCCGCGTTTGAGGAAGACCCCTCCCCAACCCCTTCCCACAAGGGGGAGGGGTTGTCGTGTGGCGCCCGTTGCATTTCACCCCTGACGATGCAGCGTGTGACAGCGTATTTTGGTGGCAGGATCTCGCCTCAGGTTAGTCCCTCCCCCTTGTGGGGAGGGGTTGGGGAGGGGTTTTCCGACGCGAACCGGACAACTGTCGATGATGCCCTTCGCATTTTCCCGAATCAAACCATCTCGACAATCATCCGACCGACTTCGGCAAAGATCGGGTTGAGCTCCTTCACCGGCACGGTGGTCTCGCTGATATAGACGGCAGCGACGATCGGGCCGCGATCCGGCGGCCAGATCACTGCGATATCGCCGAGAGAGCCATTCGGTCCGGTGCCGGTCTTGTCTCCGACCTTCCAATCCGCCGGCAGGCCGGCCCTGAGCCGCTCTTTGCCCGTCGTGCTCGCCACCAGCCAGGCGATCAGCCTGTCTGAGGAGGCCTCGGTCAGGACCGAGCCGAGCGTCAGATTGCCGAGCGTATCGAGCATCGCATCCGGGGTCGTCGTGTCGCGCGGGTCGCCCTTCCTGCCCTCATTCAGCGTCGGCTCGGTGCGATCGAGTCGCGTCGTGCCGTCGCCGATCGAGCGCAGCCAATCGGTCAGTCCCGCCGGCCCGCCGAAACTTTCGAGCAGCAGGTTGCCGGCGGTGTTGTCGCTGACAGTCACCGCCGCCGCGCAGAGTTCGGCGACGGTCATGCCATCGGTTCCGGCATGTTTTTCGCTGATCGGCGAATAGTCGACAAGCTTGTCCTTGCCGTAGCTCACCCGCCGGTCGAGGTTCTCCTCACCCTTGTCGGTCCGGGCAAGCGCGAAAGCAGCGGCCAGCGCCTTGAAGGTGCTGCACATCGGAAAGGCCTCGCTGCCGCGATAGCCGAAGGAGATGCTGGTCTCGGTGTCGAGCACGGAGACGCCGAGACGGCCGCCGGTGCGTTTTTCCAAAGCGGCAAGGCGGTGTTCGATATTGTCGTCGCCCTCGCCTGCACTCTTCTTGGCACTCTCCTTGGCCCCCTCCTCGGCCCCCTCCTCGGCATTGGCGGGAAGCGTCAGCGCGAACAAGCCCATCGCGGGCAGGCACAATACCGAGCCTATCAGCATGCGGCGAGTCAGACTGAGATCCATGAAATCCTCCGGCGAATCAGGAGGACAGAGCTAAGCAGCGATTGCGGCGACTTGTCGTCCCCACGGCGATGTTAATCGTCCGTCGAGCGATCTTGTCGTCCACCGAGCGTCTCCGCCCGCCTCGATCATGCGGCGCGCGTGACCTCGACCGTCACATGCGACAATTCCTCCAGCGCCGAAAGCCTGCCCTTGTAGAAAGCCGGATCGCGCGGTTTCGAGGTGAGGACGGCGACGATTGCGGCATGATGGCCAGGGCCAACCTGCCAGACATGCAGATCGGTGATCCGGTCGTCCTCCGTCTCGATGGCGCCGCGGATTTCAGCCGGGAGCGTCTCGCCTTCGGAAATGACGTCGAGCAGGACGCCGCCGGAAGATTTCATCAGGCTCCGGGACCAATTGGCGATCACCAACCCGCCGACGATGCCCATCAGGGGATCGAGCCAGAGCCAGCCATAGAGGCTGCCGAGCGTCAGCGCGGCGATAGCGAGCACCGAGGTCAGGGCATCGGCGATGACATGCAGATAAGCAGCGCGGATATTGTTGTCGCCGGTCTGTTGCTGGTGGGCATGATCACCATGGCCGTGATGGGCATGGTCGCCATGACTGTGATGCGCGTGGTGGCCATGCCCGTGATGGCCACGGTGATGGTGCGCATGATCGCCATGGGTGACATGGCCGCCGCCGGCCAGCAGCCAGGCGCTCACCAGATTGACGGCAAGGCCGATGACCGCGACGGCGATCGCTTGGGCAAAACCGATCGGCACGGGATTGGAAAGGCGCAGCAGGCTTTCCCAGGCCATCAGCAGGGCGATCAGGGCAAGGATGATGGCGCTGGCGAAGCCGGCGAGATCGCCGAGCTTGCCGGTGCCGAAGGTGAAACGCGGATTGCGCGCCTGCCGGCGGGCGAAGAGATAGGCGAGCGCCGAAATCAGCAGAGCGCTGGCATGGGTCGACATGTGCCAGCCATCGGCGACCAGGGCCATGGAGCCGTAGACGGTGCCGGCGGCGATTTCCGCCACCATCATCACCGCCGTCAGCGCGATCACCAGCCAGATGCGCCGCTCGTTGCGCGTATGATCGGCGCCGAGGAAGACATGATCATGTTCCAGGGCATCATTTCCAGCCTTCTCGATTCCGGTACTCATTGCAGGCTCCTTCGCCATCGCTATAAGCTTTTGTTTTCACGCAATTCTCGGCAAAATCGCTTCGCGCGTTGCCTAGGAAAACCGCTTCACACTTTTCCTGGAATTGCTCTAGCGCATATAGGTTCTCAACACTTCCGATATTTCCTCAACCGCCTCCGCCCTCGCCGCATCGTCAGCGGCATTCAGCACATGCTCACGCAGGTGATCGTCAAGCACCTCGCCGGTCAGCCCGGTCAGCGCGCCGCGGACGGAGGCGAGCAGTTGCAGGATCTCGCCGCAGGGACGCTCGGCCTCGAGCGCGCGCTCGACCGCCTCCATCTGCCCCTTCAAGCGGCTGATGCGGGCGACAAGCTTCTTTTTGTGCAGGGTGGTGTGGGACATGGTGAGCCCTCGTATAGCATAGGGGGGTATACTATCAAGAATGAGGCCACAGCTCAATGCCTGTCATCGGCTCCGATCCGCCATTGACAAAGTCTGCGTTTCCGACGATCTATGATCCATGATCAAGAACGCGCACCAGAGCCGCTCGTATTTTTGGCTGTACCTGTAAAGGGCGGCCGGACAAGATCATATTGTCAACAAGCCGCCGTCAGGCGGCTTTGTTGTATCGGCAGCGTCCTGACGGCAGACTATCAAAGGACGCGAAGACCATGACCGAAATCGAAGACAGCGAAATTTCACTGATGCGCCCATCGGTGGTAACGATCCGCGCCGCCAAGCCGCGCGACCTGCCTGAACTCAACCAGATGATCACCCTGCTTGCCGCCCATCACGGCGATGCGGCTGCGACAACGGCAGAGCAGCTGGAGCGCGACCTCTTCGGCCCGCTGCCCTGGATCAATGCGCTCGTCGCCGAGACCGGCGAAGGGCTGATCGGCTACGCCATTCTCGTGCCGCTCTACAGGGCGCAGGAAGGCAAGCGCGGCATGGACCTGCACCATCTCTTCGTGCGTGACGGCCATCGCGGCCACGGCACCGGCCAGCTGCTCGTCGACCGGGCGCGCGAGACCGCCCGCAATGCCGGCTGCGGCTATCTCTCCGTCAGCGCCGCGACCGGAAACGTGCTGGCACACCGCTTCTACGAACAGCTGGATTTCACCGCGCGGCCGGTGACCGGCATGCGCTACATGCAGTCGATCGCCTAAAGCGCTTCGCGATCTTTCAGATTCGCTTGATCGGCGCTTTAAGTCTTTATTTTTGTTAGGAGCTTTCATGCCTGATTTCAAACTTCATTGCTTCGCTCTCTCCGGGAACTGTTACAAGGTCGCACTCTTCTTTGCGCTTGCCGGCATCACGTGGGAAAGCATTTTCGTTGATTATCTGGGCGGCGAAACACGAACTGAAGAATGGCGAAAGACCATCAACGAACAGGGCGAGGCGCCTGTGCTCGAACATGGGCAAACCAAGATCAGCCAATCGGGGATTATCCTGGACTACTTGTCCGAGGTGACAGGCCATTTCGGGGCGCAGACGGCCGAAGAACGGCGCGACGTCATGCGTTGGATCCTTTTCGACAATCATAAATTCACCAGCTATTACGCGACACTGCGGTTCATGTATGGCCTCCAGAAGAGCGGCGAGACGCCCGTCGCCGAGTTTTTGAGGCTGAGGGCCAAAGCTGCCTATGCCATTGTTGACGAACATCTGGCGCACCGGGCCTTCATGGTCGGCGACCGGCTGACAATCGCAGACCTCTCTCTGGCGGGCTACGTCTTCATGCCGGAGGAAACCGGGATCGATCACAGCGCCTTTCCGGCAATCGCAGCTTGGAAAGATCGGATCAGAAGCATGCCCGGCTGGCGCCACCCCTACGATCTCATGCCGGGTCCCACTTCCCTATAAACAGGGAGATCGACTTTCCGAATGCAGCGGCCGCAAAGCCGCTGCACACTTTTGCGCGACATGCTTTAGCGCCCTGGCACGGCCTTCAGATAGGCGGCGATCGCCTCGCGGTCGGAGGCAGGCAGGCGGGCGATGTTCCGTTGCACATCGACCATCGAGCCGCCGACGGAATCGAAATCGGGGGTGAAGCCGGTTTCGAGGTAGCTGGCGATATCGGCCTCGCTCCAGGAGCCGATACTCTTGGAGGCCGGGGTGATATCGGGTATGCGGCCCTTGCCTTCCGGATTGGGCGCGCCGGCAAGCCACATATCGGCCTTGAAGCCGCCGAGCGCATCACGCGGCGTATGGCATTCGCCGCAATGGCCGGGCCCTTCGACGAGATACTGCCCGCGCTTGATCTTGTCGTCGCTCTTTGCCAGAGCGACGCGCGGCTGGTCGCTGAAATAAAGGAATTTCCAGCCGCCGAGCGCAAGCCGGATGTTGAAGGGGAACGGCAGTTCATGCGGCGGCGCAACGTTTGTGCTTTTCGGCAGGGTTTTCAAGAAGGCGAAGAGATCGTTGATGTCCTTGTCGCTCATGCGGGAATAAGACCCATAGGGAAAGGACGGGTAGAGATGCTCACCACCCGGGCCAACGCCGCGTTTCATCGCGTTGCCGAACTCAGCAAGCGTCCAGCTGCCGATGCCGGCCTTTTCGTCGGGTGAGATGTTCGGCACGTGGAAGGTCCCAAAGGGGCTCTTCAGTGCCAGGCCGCCTGAAAGTGTCAGCTTTGCATCGCCTTCGGAACCGGGTGCTGCATGACAACTGACGCAGCCGCCCGCCCAGAAGACCATCTGGCCGTTTGCCGGGTCGGGCGCGCCGAGACCCGCCCAATGGCTCTCCGGCAGCGGATCGGGTGCGGTGACGAGATAGAAGGCGCCCCCGCCGAGGACGGCGACGCCGATCAGACAGAGCAGTAACCGGATGAACCTGCGGACCATGCGCCGCCTCCCCTCTTGCCAATGTTGCCGCCGTCGGTCCCACATAAAGCGATCCGCGCCGGCGGCAAGCCGGGCACGGATCGCGGATCCCGAGCGTTCCATTTCCCCCGCGTCACGCGGAAGCAAGCCGCGCACCTTTGCTGGAATTGCTATCATTTGTTGAGCAATTCCGGACGCAAAACCGCCGCACACTTTTGCTGGAATTGCTCAGTCGGCCTATCACTCCTTGATACGATAGGCCTTGTGACAGCCGGCGCAATTGGCGCCAAGCGTGTTTATCGTGGCGCCGACGGCGGCAGGATCGGCCGGAAGCTGGGCGAGCGCAGTTTCGGCGTCAGTGGAGAGCTTGGCGGCGCGCGCCTTGAAGTCATCCATGTTTTCCCAGATTTTTGGGCTCGCCTCTTTGTCGCTGGTGTCAGTGCCCGGCTTGAACTGATCGGGGAAAACCTTGGCCGTTGCGGCAATCGTCGTCAGCGCCGCCTTCACCGCCTCGGCGTCGTAAGGCTTCGTGCCCTTGGCGATGGCCGCCAGCGCGCCAGCCGAACCGCCGATCTGCTTCATCAAGGCAATGCGCGAATCATGGGTGCCGTCGGCGGCGGTCACCGAACCGAAGGCCATGCCGGCCATCGCTACAGCCGCAGCTATTGCTTTCCAATTCATATTCCTCTCCATTTTTCCTCGGCCAAGATGGCCGATGGCCAATCTGCACCGGGAGCATGACAAAATCCATGCGTCTGGGCAGTCACGTTTTGCCGGATCATCATAAAAACAATGTGATAGGCCGTGGAGGTTCAGGCGCATTTCCACCCCTGCCAGAGGCTGAAGGCGGAGACCGCAACCAGCAGCAGTCCGGCGAAGCGGCCGACAAAGGCGGTGACGTCAGGGTTTGCGATGAGCAGGTCACGGCTGCGGCCGGCCGTCATCGCCAGCGTGCCATAGATGGCGAACTGAGTGACGACGGTCATGGCGCCCATGATCAGCCCCTGCATCCAGATCGGGCCATATTCCGGCCTGAGGAACTGCGGATAGACGGCGAACATGAAGATATAGGCCTTGGGATTGACCAGACAGGTGACAGCGCCCTGGCGAAAAGCGCGCCAGCCGGAGCGCGCCGTTCCCGGCCCGACCGCGTCGACGGTGATCGAACTGCGGATCAGCGAGATGCCGATCCAGATCATGTAGGCAACGCCGGCAAAGAGCAGCACGTTGAAAAGCTGCGGCAGCATGGTGACGAGCACGCCGACGCCGGCCGCGCCATAGGCCGAATGCACGGCGCCGCCGGCCATGATGCCGCCGGTCGCCGCCAGCCCGCGCTTGACGCCACCGGTCAGCGAATTGGCGAGCACGAAGAGCATGTCCATACCCGGCACGATGATGATGCCGAAGAGAAGGGTGAAGAAGAGCCAGAGGTTTTCATGGTAGTTCATGTCAGTTACCGCCTTGGGTTCTGCAGGCCGTTTTCAGAAGACCCTGATTGATTTCAATCCGATAGGCGGCTCTATACGCAAACCCAACTGACAGTGTATTGTCAGGAGCGTTGGGATGGGAGAGGTAAAATGCGCAAGGCCTCCAGGCTTTTCGAGATCATTCAGATCCTCAGGCTGGCAAGAAAGCCGATGACGGCGGCTGTTATGGCCGAGACGCTCGAAGTGACCGTGCGGTCGATCTATCGCGACATCGCAGCGCTTCAGGCGATGCGGGTGCCGATCGAGGGTGGGCGCGGCATCGGCTACATCATGCGGCCGGGCTTCGACCTGCCGCCGCTGATGTTCTCGATCGAGGAGATGGAGGCGATCGTGCTATCGCTGGCGCTGCTCGAACGGACGGCGGACGAGGAGCTGAAACAGGCCGCGCGCCGGGTCAACCGGAAGATATCAGGCGCCGTGCCGGCGCCGCTGCGTCAGGCGATGGACAACAAGGCGCTTTATGCCTGGGGCTCGATTGCGCAGCCGGCGGGCTTCGACCTTGCGATCGTGCGCCGCGCGATCCGCGACGAACGCAAGCTGATGCTCGGCTACCGCGACGAACTCGGCCGCGCCAGCGAGCGGACGATCCGGCCGGTCGCGCTGATCTATTATTCGCAGACCGCCAATATCGTCGCCTGGTGCGAGTTGCGCCAGGCGATCCGCAGTTTCCGCAGCGACCGGGTGGAGCGCTGCGCGACAGCTGAGGATTTCTTCAAGGGCGACGGCGACCGGCTGCGGGAACTGTGGACCAGTGGGTGGACGGAGAAACCGATCGCCGTCTAGCTATTCGCCCAATCGCGATTATTCAGAGCGACATGCCGCCCGAAACCTCGATGCGCTGGGCGTTGACCCAACGGTTGGCATCGCTCAGGAGGGAAGCGATCATCGGCCCTATATCGTCGGGCACACCGGCGCGGCCCAGTGCGGTCATGGAGGCGACCGCACGGTTAATCTCCGGATTGTCCCGCACCATCCCGCCGCTGAAATCGGTTTCGATGGCGCCCGGGGCAACGGTATTGACGGCAATGCCGCGGGGGCCAAGCTCCTTGGCCATGTAGCGCGTCAGCACCTCGACTGCACCCTTTATCGAGCCATAGGCCGAGGCGCCGACCATGGCCATGCGGGCGAGACCGCTGGAGAGGTTGACAATGCGGCCGCCGTCCTCGATCACCGGCAGGAGCTTCTGCGTGAGGAAGAAAACCCCCTTGAAATGCAGGTTGTAAAGCTTGTCCATCTCCGCTTCGGTCGTCTCCAAAATCGGCGCGTGGTAGCTGGTGCCGGCATTGTTGACGAGAAAGTCGAAATGCTCACGCCCCCAGCCCTTGAGGATCTCGCGTACACTTTCGACAAAGGCATCGAACGCCGCCACGTTGCCGGCATCGAGTTGCAGTGCGGCGGCCTTGCGGCCCAGTGCCTCGATCTCAGCGACGACCTTCTCCGCCTCGTCGCGGTTCGAGTTGTAGGTCAAGATCACATCGACGCCGCTCCTTGCCAGATTGACGACCGTATTGCGGCCCAGGCCGCGGCTTCCGCCGGTAACGATTGCGATTTTCGAGGTTGAATTCTGGTTAGGCATTTCAGGTACTCCTGATGTTTTGACAGGCCAGTTTTATGCGCCACAGGCCTGGAATCCTGAATGCCGAAATCCCGCAATTTCTTGCCTATTCCTCCAAACGCCTTGCCCAGCCGGGCTGAGGGATTAAGATCATCCTCACCGGCCCGGCAGACCCACCCCGCGTTCACTGGAGGCGAAGATGTCCGCAGATCTGAAGCAGGCGCTCAATGGGTACATGGATGCCCATGGCGGAGGTGACGGGCTCTTTGCCACCGCTATCGACGGTTTTTTCCTGATGCGTTCCAGCACTCTCGCCATGCCGAAGCCGGCGATCTACCGACCGGCGCTCTGCATCATCGTCGATGGCGCCAAGCAGCTCATGTTCGGAGACCGCCTTTTCGATTACGAAGCCATGCAGGCGCTGATCATCAGCGTCGAGATGCCGGCCTTCGGACAGGTGACGAAAGCCAGTGCCGAACGGCCGATGATCGCCGTCAACCTGGAACTCAACGTCACTATCCTGCGCGAGGTGCTGGAGGAGATGGATGCACCGCCGAAGCCGGCAGGCGACGGCGGGCCGGGTGTTTTCGTACAAGAATTCGGCCCCGAGTTGCAGGACTGCATGCTGAGACTGATCCGGACGCTCGCGACGCCCAAAGCGATCCCAATCCTTCATCCGGCAATCATGCGAGAGATCAGTTTCTGGTTGCTCTCCGGAAAAAATGGCGATGAGATCTGCAAGCTTGCATTGCCCGACAGCCATACGCGCCGCGTGGCCGAGGCCATCTACCTGTTGCGCGGTAATTTTGCGGACGCCGTCCGGGTGGAAAAGCTTGCGGCGGCAGCCAGGATGAGCCCTTCCTCCTTCCACCAGCATTTCAAAATCCTGACCACGATGACGCCGCTGCAGTATCAGAAGCAGTTGCGGCTACTCGAGGCCCGGCGGCTGATGGTGAGCGATGGGTTCAACGCTGCAAACGCGGCCTATCAGGTGGGTTACGAGAGCCCCTCCCAGTTCAGCCGCGAATATGCCCGCATGTTCGGGACACCACCGAAGCGCAACATCAATGAAATGAAGGCGATGCCGGCTGAGCCGGCAATCAGCTAGATGGACAGCGTGCGGCTCACCTCGCGGCCGAAGCCGCGGATTTCGATGCTGGAGGCATGGACCTCGACGATGGCGAAGGCGTTTTCCGTCTCCGTATCGACCACGCCCTTGAAATTGACGAAGTGGCAGGCGCCGGCCAAGCCGTAGTTGCCGACGTGGTCGTGACCGTTGAGATAGGCGACGACATTGCTGCTAGAGGAGAGCAGCGCGACGATGCGCTCGCTGTCCCACATGCTGTGCTCGCTGGGCGGATGCACCGGATAGTGATTCATGACGATCACCTTCTCGCCGGCCTCGGCCGCTTTTGCGATTTCATCGCCGAGCCAGGCAAACTGCTCGTCGCTCAGCGCTGCATTCCAGCGATGGGCGTTCCTGGCACCCTTGGCCTGCAGCTCCGCCAGCATCTCAGCGGCAAGCGCACGATGAGGATGGCCTTCGGGCGGCGCGAAGATGCTGACTTCATTGCCGTCAAGGACGATAAAGCGCCAGCCGTGGCGCAAGAAGCTGTAATAGGGCGACGGCATGCCGAGACGCGCCGCGACCTCGGAGAGATGGCCCGCCGAAACCGAGAAATCGTGATTACCGAGCAGGAAGAGCGCCTCGTGCCTCAGCTTGCCGTAGACCGGCAGGATATCGTCGAAACTTGAAAAGCTGCGGTCGATGACATCGCCGAGCGTCATCACGAAGCTCAATTCCCAGCCGTTGAAGACCTCGATCGCCGCGGCGACCTTGGCGAGGCTGTTGGCGTAATAGCGGTCCATCGCCACGTGCGGCGCGATGGCCGCATATTGCGGGTCGGCGATGATGCCGAAGCGGAACAGGGGAGAAACTGAAGACATGGGGCGTGACTAGGAGCGGCCGATGACAGGCATGTGACGGCTTCGCGTGAAAACAAAACACCCGGCGCTTTGGGGGCGCCGGGTGTCAAATTCAAACAGGCTGACGACATCGCCGCCATGGCGGCGAGTCTGGTACCGCTTACTTCGTGGCTTCTTCGTAGCGTTCCAGGACGTAGTCCCAGTTGATCAGGCTATCGACGAAGGCCTCGAGATATTTCGGGCGGGCGTTGCGATAGTCGATGTAGTAGGAGTGTTCCCAGACGTCGACGCCGAGGATTGGGGTGGCGCCGTGAACGAGCGGGTTTTCGCCGTTCGGGGTCTTGGAGATTTCGAGTTTGCCGTTCTTGACGGAAACCCAGGCCCAGCCGGAGCCGAACTGGGTGGCGCCGGCATTGGCGAAATCGGCCTTGAACTTGTCGTAGCCGCCGAGATCGGAGGCAAAGGCCGCTTCGAGCTTGCCCGGCAGCTTGTTGCCGCCGCCGCCCTTCTTCATCCACTTCCAGAAATGGATGTGGTTGTAGTGCTGGGCGGCGTTGTTGAAGAGGCCGGCATTGGTGCCGAAGGACTTCTTGACGACGTCTTCGAGCGAGAGGTCCGAAAGACCGGCTTCGGCGGCGAGCTTGTTGCCGTTGTCGACATAGGCCTTGTGGTGCTTGTCGTGGTGGAACTCCAGCGTTTCCTTCGACATGAAGGGAGCAAGCGCTTCGTAATCATAGGGAAGTTCAGGCAATTCGAAAGCCATGTCAGATCTCCTCTTGGCAATAGATTGCGTCTCGGCAGGTGAGGCGGAACATAGGAGGGGAAAGGGGGAGAGGCAACCGGCGAATTATCAAAAAACGACCGGCCGGAGGAAAATTTGCCTCAGTTGCAGGGTTGGAGTCGCGCGTAGAAATCGCCTGGGCAAATCAATGGGAATACCCGCCCCGAAAACCACTTTGCCAGTTATGGAGATCAACGGAGACCCGATATGAACAGGAATATAATCCAGCCTCTCACTGCCGCCGCGCTGCTTTGCCTGGCGGGTGCGGCGCATGCCTCCTCCGATGACGCCTGGAAACAGCTCGCCGCCGACATCGAGGCCAACTGCAAGAAGGCAGCGGTCACGATCGAAAAGCCCAGCGCTACCGTTGATCCCTTCGGCAGCTCGCATTACGGGCTTGCCCTGGTGACCGGCAAGCCGAAGGGCGCCAAGGGGCTGATCGCCCAGATCTGCGTCTACGACAAGCAAAAGAAAACCGTCGAGATCGGCAGCGAGCTGGACGCGAAGACGCTTGGTCTCATGCCGGCAAAATAGGCCGCTATGGTTACTCGCCGTGCTGGTTTGTGCCTTGCGTCACATTTCTGGGGAACCGAAGCCTACGCTTAGGAGTTGAAAGCCTGGGCTTTAGGGAGGTGCCGGCATGTCAGAGCTTCGCAGCAGGGCGGAAGATCAGCAGAAAATCTATCAGCGTTGGGCACCGGTCTATGACCGGGTCTATCGCGGCATCTTGCGCGATGGCCACCGCAAGCTTGCAGCCCTCGCCGCCGCGGCCGGCACCGATATTCTGGAGATCGGCGTCGGCACCGGCCTGACGCTCGGGCACTATCCGCACCGCTGCCGCGTAACCGGCATCGACGTTTCCGAACACATGATCGCGCGGGCGCGCGAAAAGGCGAGACGCGAAAACCTGCAGCATGTGCAGGCGCTGGATGTGATGGATGCCCATGCGCTCACCTTTGCCGACCGGTCCTTCGATGCGGTCTGCCTGCCCTTCGTCATCACGCTGATCCCCGAGCCCGAACGCGCGCTGGACGAATGCGCGAGAGTGCTGAGGCCGGGCGGCGAGATCATCCTTGCCAGCAAGCTTGGCGACGGCGCCGGCCTGCAGGGCGCGATAGAGACGGCGGTGGCGCCGCTGGTGCGTCACATCGGCTGGTCCTCCGCCTTCCGTATTCACCGCATCGTCGCCTGGGCCGAGCGCCGCGGTGATTTCGCTCCTGCCGATATCCTGCCGGTCTTTCCGAACGGCTTCTTCAAGATTATCCGGCTGAAGCAGCACGGAATTGCCACCTGAGACCGGAAACTTTTTCCCCGCGTCGCGGGTTCTGCCGCATAACTCCTTAAACCGGAATCGATTTAAGGAGTTATGCGGCAATTCAAAGTGTTACAGCGTCCTTTGCGCGTCTAAAGACGCGCGGCGCTGTAATGCTACCGTTTGTCTGAGGGGAATGCATGTCCTTGGATTTCTTCGTCTTCATTGTCGTGGGTTTCTGCGCGCAGATCGTCGACGGCGCACTCGGCATGGCCTTCGGCGTGCTGTCGACGACGAGCCTTCTCGCCTTCGGGGTGCCGGCCGCCAATGCCAGCGCCATGACGCATGTGGCGGAAATGTTCACGACCGCCGCTTCGGGCCTTTCGCATGCCTATCATCGCAACGTGGACTGGCGCCTTGTGGCGCGGCTTGCACCGGCCGGCATGATCGGCGGCGCGATCGGCGCCTATCTGCTTGCCAATATAGACGGCAAGGTGATCGAGCCCTTCGTGTCGGCCTACCTGATCGCGATCGGATTGGTGATCCTCTACAAGGCCTTTCGGCCGCCGCCGAAGCGGGATGTTCGCGACTGGATGGTGCCGCCCGTCGGGTTCTGCGGCGGCGTGCTCGATGCGATCGGCGGCGGCGGATGGGGGCCGATCGTCACCAGTTCGCTCGTCAGCCGCGGCCATGACCTGAAGCGGGTGATCGGCTCGACCAACTTCACCGAATTCGCCGTGACACTGACGATTTCCCTGACCTTCATGCTGACGCTTGGCTGGTCGGAGCTCAATTCGGCGATCGGCCTGATCATCGGCGGCGTCATCGCTGCCCCCTTCGGCGCGATCCTCGTCAAGCGGCTGCCGGCGCGGCCGCTGATGGTAGCGGTGTCGATGATCATCATCGGCACTTCGGCGATGCGGATCCTGTGAAGATTGCTGCGCCGGGGGTTACAGATTCCGGCCGAAATAGACATCCACGGATGCGATCTTGTCGTCGCGGAAGCGAAGGCTCTCGATGTTGCGGAAGCTGCCGCCATTCCGTTTTTCGGCGCGGTAGCGGATGACCGCCTCGTCGCCGTCGATCGCCAGGAATTCGATGTCAAAACCGCGGAAAACGTCCTTCGGCCAGCAGCGCTCGAAATAAGTCGCCCGGTCAATGTGGTCGTCACGCGGACTGGAGAAGGTGAAATCCTCCGTCAACATGGCGCCGACGATATCCTTGCGGTCGTCGAGATAGGCTGCGTAGAGATGACGGACGGTCTGTTCTCGGGATGTGCGCATGTCGCTCATGGCAATGTCCTCGGATTAACCGATTGCGTTGCAATCGGTCTTGTTGTAGCACTTTTGCCTGAGAGGGTCCAGATTGCAGCGGCAATTTCCAAAAACAGGCCGCCGATGCGGAAGCGCCGTCTTGAAGGACGGGCCACAGCGCGGTTATATCAGCGCGTACCCGCCCTGGAACGACGGGCGCATGCGCCGCTACGGCCCATGCGCTGGACATCGAAAAGCTCGACCTCAGGACAGATTCACCGCGCCGATCTCCTCGCCGCGGTAAAGGGCACATCGTTTCATTAGGCGCGGCGGAACTTCGCTTGCGCGATCAATGCCGAGGCCGAGAGAATGACCGATACGCAATTGGACGCCGCGAGCGCCAGGCCGGGCTCGGTCTACTGGAAGCGCAACCTTACCATCTCGCTGATCGGCTCCTTCACCACGATCGTGGCTATGACGCTGCTGCTTCCCTTCCTGCCGCTCTATGTCGAGGAACTCGGCGTCAACGACCATGCGGCGATCGTGCAATGGTCGGGCATCGCCTATGGCGCCACCTTCTTCGCCGCGGCTCTCGTCGCGCCGCTCTGGGGGCGGCTCGGCGATATTTACGGCCGCAAGCTGATGCTGGTGCGCGCCAGCCTCGGCATGACGCTGGCGATCTCGCTGATGGGCATGGCCGGCAATGTCTGGCAGCTGGTGGCGCTGCGCCTCTTCGTCGGGCTTGCCGGCGGGTACGCCTCCGGCTCAATGGTGCTGGTGGCGACGCAGACGCCGAAGGACCGTTCGGCCTGGGCGCTCGGCGTGCTCTCCTCCGGCATCATGGCCGGCAATCTCGTCGGGCCGCTGATCGGCGGGGCGCTACCGCCCATCATCGGCATTCGCGGCACGTTCCTCGCCGCCGGCGGCATGATCTTCCTCGCCTTCCTCGCCACAGCCTTCCTGATCAAAGAGGAGAAGTCGCCGGCCCGCAAGCAGGCGGCCAAAGCCAGCGGCGGCTGGAAATCCATTGCCGACAAGCGGCCCGTCATCGCCATGCTGGCGACGGGCATGCTCTTGATGTTTGCCAATATGTCGATCGAGCCGATCATCACCGTCTATGTCGCGCAGCTCGTGCCCGTCGAATCCCAGGTGACGATGATATCGGGCATCGTCATGTCGGCGGCTGCCCTCGGCAGCATTCTGTCGGCCTCATGGCTCGGCAAGCTCGCCGACAGGATCGGCCATTGGCCGGTGATTTCAGGGGCGCTTGCCGTCGCCGGGCTGCTGCTGATCCCGCAGGCCTTCGTCACCAGTTCCTGGCAGCTGATCATCCTGCGTTTCCTGATGGGTGTAGCGCTCGGCGGGCTGCTGCCCTGCATCGCCGCGGTCATCCGCCACAGCGTGCCGGATAGTGCGGCCGGCAGCATTCTCGGGCTTTCGATTTCCTCGCAATATGTCGGTCAGGTGGCCGGCCCCATCCTTGGCGGTTTTGTCGGCGGGCATATCGGCATGCGGGCGGTGTTCCTCGGCACCTCCGTGCTGCTTCTCGCCGGTGCGGCCTATGCCTGGATATTGCGGCCGAGGGATGGGGAGACTCGGGACTCGACCTAAGGATTATTGGCACTCCCGCAGATCAGCTCGACGCCTGACCGGGCAATCGCTTCCAGCGTCTCGCGGCTGTCGCCGGCGCGAGCGCGGACGGCGAGCGAATGCATGACGGCCGAGGCGAGCCTGGCAAGCATCTGCGGATCGGCGCTTTGGGGAAGCTCGCCTCTTTCCACGCCAAGCCGCATGCGCTTTTCGATCTCGTCGTCGAAATCGTTGAGGCTGCGGCCGAGCACTTCGCGGACGCGCTCATGCTGGACCGCCTCGGCCGATGCCGTGCCGATCAGCAGACAGCCGCGGGCGGCGGTTTCACCATGCAGATAGATCGCCAGCGCACCGGCATAGACGCGGGCGACATTGTCGCGCAGCGGCAGTGACGGGTCGAGCGCCTCGGCGAGCGTATTCATGCCGTCCTGCCGATAACCCTCCAGCGTATCGAGATAGAGAGCCTCCTTGTCGCCGAAGGCGCCGTAAAGGCTCGGGCGGTTGAGGTTGGTCGCAGCACTCAGATTATCGAGCGAGGCGGCGGCAAATCCCCGGTCCCAGAAGACATCCCGCGCCTTGCCGAGCGCCGCCCTGGCGTCGAAGGCCCTCGGGCGGCCGCGCTTCTTCTCGTCTTTCATATTTGTACCGTTTCGCATTAAATTCTTGACGAGAGTTATTTTATGCGAAACAGTACAGATGTTCAACGCTATCGACGGGCGGCATCGACCGCCTCCACGAGGAGAGGAAACCGCAATGAAACTTTACATGCACGCCGCGGCCTGCTCGCTTTCGCCGCACATCATCTGCCGGGAGCTGGGCCTCGATATCGAGCTCGTCCAGGTCGACCGGCAGACCCACAGGACGAGCACCGGCGAGGATTATCTCGCGATCAACGGCAACGGCTATGTGCCGGCGTTGATGCTCGACGATGGCAAGGTGCTGACCGAGGGGCCGGCGATCGTGCAGTTCCTCGCCGACAGCGTGCCCGAAGGGGCAGCCCTGTTGCCTGAGGTCGGCAACATTCGCCGCAACGAGGTGCAATCCTATCTCAACTTCATCACCGCCGAGCTGCACAAGCCGATGGTGCTGCTCTTCAATCCGATTTATTCCAGCGTTCATGGAGAGGTCCGCGCGCTGATATCGAAGCGGCTCACCTGGCTGAACGGTCGTCTTGCCGGACCCTATCTCACCGGCGAGACCTTCACCGTGGCGGATGCCTATCTCTTCGTCTGCCTGAACTGGTCGCCCTGGACCGAGATCGATCTCAAGCAATGGCCGGCGCTGCACGGCTTCATGGCCCGTGTTGCGGCACGGCCGAAGGTGCGCGAGGCGCTGCAGGCCGAAAACCTTGAGGCCTTCGATGCCGGCGGCGTCTATTTTGCGCCGCATGCCTATCTCGCTTCCTCAGGACGTACGGGCGAGCCGGTCAGGCCGTAAACCCAGGTCGCGCCCGCACACATCCCGCGCTTGGGCGACCGTCAGAGCGCGCTGACCGCCACCGGCAAAGCGCGCTTGTGAGTGGTCGCCCGATAGGCGGCGAGAATGCGGCGGCGGGCGATCTCGCCGACCTGCTTGCCTTCGAGGAAATCGTCGATCTCGTCATAGCTGACGCCATAGGCCTCCTCGTCGGGGCGCAACGGCCGCTGGTCCTCGAGATCGGCTGTGGGCACCTTGAACACCAGCTCGTCCGGGGTGCCGAGCCGTTTTGCCAGCAGGCGGACGCGGCGCTTGTTGAGGCCGGCGAGCGGCAGGATATCGGCTGCGCCATCGCCGAACTTGGTGAAGAAACCCATGACCGCCTCGGCCGCATGATCGGTGCCGATGACGAGGCTGCCAAGCGCCCCGGCAAGGGCGAACTGGGCAATCATGCGCTGACGCGCCTTGATATTGCCGAGGATGAAATCCTGGCGGCCGGCATCGGCAAAGGCGAGGCCGCCGTTTAGCGCAGCGGCAAGCATCGCATCCGCCGGCGCCTTGATGTTGACCACCATCGAACGGTCGGCGCCGATCGTTTCCAGCGCCCTCACCGCATCGGCCTCATCCGCCTGGACACCATAGGGAAGGCGCACGGCGATGAATTCGGCCGCATGGCCGCTTTCCCGCAGCTCGCGCACTGCCTTTTGAGCCAGCAGCGCCGCCGTCAGCGAATCGACGCCTCCGCTGATGCCGAGGACGTAGCCGCGCATGCCCGAGGCGACGAGATAATCCTTTAGGAAAGCAGTTCGCCGTTCGATCTCCCGCTCAGGGTCCATGTCGGCGGCGACACCCAGTTCGCGGATGATCTCGCCTTGTTCGTCGAACAGCACAGTCATAAGCCTCTTCCTCCCCGCTTGCGGAATTTCGGCGTCACTATGGCGAAAAGATGGGGGAGGACGAAGCCGTTTTGGGCAAACCTGCCATGCGTTTTATGCAAGTGAGCTGTCTGGTATCTCGGTGGGTGCAGCACCCCCCTCTGCCCTGCCGGGCATCTCCCCCACAAGGGGGGAGATCCGCAGGAAGCCATGCCTCGCCCTCAATTTACGATTCATGTGACGGCCAGTTGTTTGGGGAAACCATCGCGCCCAGCCAATCTCCCTCCTTGTGGGGGAGATGCCCGGCAGGGCAGAGGGGGTGGCGTCGGGCACCTACCGCACGATGGTGAACAGCTCCACCGGATCGGCAAAACCCTTCAGCCTGTGCGCCCCGACCGACACCACATCCCCTGCCCCCGCTTCCTCGCGAAACGGCGCCGACATCAGCAAGGCCTCTCCGAGCTCGCTGCAGGCGGTCTGGATGCGGCTGGCCAGATTGACGTCGCCGCCGATCAGGGTGAAATCGAGGCGGTGGCCGGAGCCGACGTTGCCGTAGCTGACCTCGCCGTAATGCAGGGCGATGCCGGCCTTCACGCCGATGCCCTCGTACTGGAAATGGTCGATCTCATCGAGGATGGCGCGGGCCGATGCCAGGGCCGCGCCGCAGGAATGGGCGGCATCATAGCCCGGGAAGAAGGCAAGCACGGCGTCGCCCATGAATTTCAGGACTTCGCCGCCCTCGCGGGTGATAGCCGGCACGATCCTGTCGAAATAGGCATTGAGCAGACCGAGCACGGTGCTGCCGGGCAGCCGGTTCGACAGCTCGGTAAAGCCGCGCAGATCGCAGAGCAGCAGTGCCGCCTCCATCGATTCGATCTCGTCGCGGCGGATGCGGCCGGCCAGGATGCGGCTTGCCGTCAGCGGGCCGATATAGGTATCGAGCAGGCTGAGCTCGACCTGGCGAAGGATGCGCAACTCGCTGGTGTTGCGCAGCGCCGGCAGGATACGCTCGATCACCTGACGCTCGGGGGCGGTGAAGCCGCCCGGCCGCCGCGTGCCGAAGACGGCGGCACTGACCGGGCCGTCAACATTGCAGAGCGGCGCGATGACGAGCTGCATCAGGCCGCGATCGGCGAAGACATCGATATGCTGCCAGCGGCCATGCACGCTTTCGCCGGTATCGACGACCAGCGGTTCGCGGGTTTCCATGACCTTGCGCAGCGGCGTATTTGATATGGCGACCCGGGCGCCGTGTTCGCGGTCGTGGATCTCGACCGGCTCGCCCGGCGCCCAGGCGATGGTGCGGCCGATGAATTCGGGATGCAGGGTCATCAGATGCAGGGCCAGACGGTCGACCGGCAGGCCGAGCGCCTGAAGCCGGCGGCCAAGCCCGGAAACCAGGCCTGCTTCGTCGAGCGCGTGGCATTCGTCGCCGGAGAGCCATTCGATGATGGAGAGCGGTGCGCCGACACTGACGGCATGGCCGGCTGCCTTGGGCTGGAGTCTGTCGGTATCCGGGGCATAGATCGCAGTTGTCATGGCTTTCTCCTCCTTAAGGGAGGCGGGGCACTAGTGAGCGCCGCCGCCGGAGAGTTGACCGGGTTTTCTGAGAAGCAGGCTTGCAAGCAGGGCGACGACCAGGGCGACGCCGAGCAGGAAGAAGGTGTCGCTGAAGGCCATGATATTGGCCTGCTTGCGTATTTTGAGCGCGATGGCGACGACGGCCTTGTGGCTGGCGAGCGCCTGATCGCTGACACCGTGGCTCATGAAGTAGCCGGTGAGCCTGGCAATGCGATCGCGGGTGGCTTCCTCGAAGACCGAGACCGAATTGGTCAGGATGTTCGAGTGGAACTGTTCGCGCTTCGACAGGAAGGTCTGCAGCGAAGCGATGCCGACGGCGCCGCCGAGATTGCGCATCATGTTGAAGAGTGCCGAAGCCGAACCGGCATTCTCCTGCTCGATGCCTGCGGTGGCGATCGCCGAGAGGGGCGTGAAAACGAGCGCCTGGCCGATGGCACGGACGATGTTCGGCCAGAACAGCTGGTCGCTCGCATAATCGCCGGTCATGTGCACGTTCATGAAGTTCGAGGCGGCGAAAAGTGCAAAGCCGATGATGATCAGCAGGCGCACATCGAAACGCTTCATCAGCCGCGGCACCAGCGGGATCAACAGCAGCTGCGGGATGCCGGTCCAGGCGAGAACCATGCCGATCTGCTCGGAATTATAGCCCTGGATACGGGTGAGATAAATCGGCAGCACGAAGACAGAGCCATAGAGCGCAATGCCGAGCAGGAAATTGGCGACGATGCCGAAGCCGAAGTTGCGGCGCACCAGCAGGCGGAGGTTCAGCAGCGGATGGGCGGCACGCAGTTCGATGATCAGGAACAGCGTCAGCGAGACGGCGGCGATAACAGACAGGCGGACGATGAAATCGGAGCCGAACCAATCTTCCTTGTTGCCTTCTTCCAGCACCGTCTGCAGGGCCGCCAGGCCGATCGCCATGGTGACGATGCCCGGCCAGTCGCCCTTGGCGAGCAGCTTCAGGTTCATCGGCCCGCGATCAAGCGAAGCCCACAGCATGCCGACCATCAGCGCGCCGGGCACCAGGTTGACATAGAAGATATATTCCCAGCCCCAGTTCTCGGTGAGGTAACCGCCGATCGTCGGGCCGATCGCCGGCGCGAAGGTGGCAGATAGGGCAAAGAGGGCAAGGCCGATCGGCTGCTTGGTCTTGGGCAGCAGCGTGATGATGATGGTGAAGGCCATCGGGATCAACACGCCGCCGGAAAAGCCCTGAATGGCGCGCAGGATGATCATCTGCTGCAGGTTGGCCGCGAAGGCACAGGCAACGGAAAAGATCAGGAAGAGGATGGCGCTAACAAGCAGATAATTGCGGACCGAGAAGACGCGCGCTAACCAAGCGCTCAAGGGAATGACGACGATTTCGGCGATCAGATAGGAGGTCGAGATCCAACCACCGTCATCCGTGCCAGCGCCGATCGCTCCCTGGATATCTGCCAGCGAGGCGTTGACGATCTGGATGTTAAGGACCGCCATGAAGGCGCCGAGCGTCGAACCGACAACGGCTGCCCACATGCGAAGCGGGCTCATGGCGGCAGGTGCCGCGGGCGCTGCAGCGGCGGGGCGCGCAGCCGAATTGCCGTTTGCGGCGATCTGAAGAGTGGCCATGGCTTGTCTCCTTCCGGCTCTCGCGGAAAACTTTCTCATGACGGGGTTCGGGTGATCATTCAGGAATGATCGGGATCATTCAGGAATGATCGGGATCATTCAGGAATGATCGGGATAATTGGGCGAAGAAGGGAAGGATCATCCAGCGTGGCTGGATAATCCCTCCCCGGCTGTTCCAGGGGCTTGGGCAGGCTTGGTCTCGCCAACCTTGGTCTCGGCAGCTTGGGTTTGCGCAGCCTTGGTGTCGATTTCGGGCTCGACCGACATGCCCGAGCGCAGCAAGCCGCTCAAAGCCTCGTCGTCGATGACGATCTTGACCGGAATGCGCTGGACGATCTTGGTGAAATTGCCGGTGGCATTGTCCGGCGGCAGCAGCGAGAATTCCAGGCCGCTTGCCGGCGAAACGCTGTCGACATGACCCTTGATCGCGATATCGGGAAAGCTGTCGACCTTGATTTCGACTGACTGGCCGGGGCTGATATAGGTCAGCTGCGTTTCCTTGAAATTGGCGACGACATAGACGGCATGCAGCGGCACGACCGCCATCAGCTGCGTGCCCGAGGTGACATATTGGCCGACCCGGATAGACCGGGCGCCGACCGTGCCGTCAACGGCGGCGACGATGTCGGTATAGGTGAGGTTGAGCTCTGCCTGATGGGCGGCCGCTGCCGCACGGTCACGCTGGGCGACGGTCTGTTCGCGCTCAGTCTGAAGCACCGGCACCTTATTCTGAGCCGTGACGAGGGCTGCCCGGTCGCGCTCGACGGCGGCAGCGGCCTGGTCGCGGGCCGACTGGGTCTGTTCGGCGCGAGACTGGGTGCCGGCGCCATTGGTGATGAGGCGGGCCGAGCGGGCGGCGTCGGACACGGCAAAATCGAGCGAGGCCTGCGAGGCATCGATCGTCGCCCTCGCCTGCTCGATCACCGATTGCTGCAGCGAGATCTGGGCGTCAATATTGGTGATGGCGGCTTCGGCCGCCTTCACATCGGCCTTCGCCTGCGACAGTGCGGCCTGGAAGTCGCGGTCGTCGATGCGGGCGAGAACCTGACCGGCCTTGACCGCGTCATTGTCGTTGACGAGCACCTGGCTGATATAGCCGGCGACCTTCGGGGCGACAGTGGTGTAATCGGCCTTCACATAGGCATCGTCGGTGGATTCGATGAAGCGGCCGACCGTCCAGTAGCGGTAGCCGAAATCGCCTGCGAAGGCGGCGCCGGCAAGCAGCGCCGCTGCAATGACCGCGCGCTTGAAGATGCGGCGGCCGGTCTTTTTGGGAGTTTCCGCAACCGGTGCTTCGGTGGCCGGTGGTTCGACAGCCGGCACAGGAGCCGTCTCGGCGGAAGGCGCCCTGGCGGCTTCCTCGGCCAGGATCTGCTCGGCCTGCCTCGCACTTTCGAAAACTTGCCTGTGGGGTAACTCGACCATCGTCCTTCTCCTTCACTCCTAGCCTCCTCTCTGTGAGGCCCTGTTCGATGCGAAGGAAAATGCACCCTGACATTCATTTTGATAATCTGCTTAAATCGGGAAGGATCATCAACTCTCAGCGGATAATCCGAGGGCAATATGGATAGGCTGACAAGCCTCACAGTCTTTGGCCGGGTGGTGGAATGCGGTGGTTTTTCCGCCGCCGCGCGCCGGCTCAACATGTCCGTCACCATGGTCGGCAATCACGTGCAATCGCTGGAGGACAGGCTCGGTGTGCGCCTCCTCAACCGCACGACGCGCAAGGTCAGCCTGACGGAAACCGGCAAATATTATTATGAGCGTTCGTCGCAGATCCTGGCCGAACTCGATGAGGCGGACCGGACGGCGGGCGCGCTGAGCACGACGCCGCGCGGCACGCTGAAGGTCTATACCAGCAGCGCCATCGTGCGTTTCCTGCTGCCCGTCGTCAGCGAATATATGGAGCTCTATCCGTCGATCTCACTCGATTTCAGCGTCGGCGAGCGGATGGTCGACATGATCGAGGATGGCTACGACCTGGTGATGCGCACCGTACCGCCGCCGGATTCGTCGCTCGTCGCCCGCAAGCTGACGCCCTGGCGCCATATGCTCGTCTGCTCGCCGGCCTATTTCGAGACCCATCCGATGCCGAAGACGCCGGCCGAGGTCGCCGATCACAATTGCCTGCAATATGCCTATTACCCCTATGGCGACGAATGGCGCTTCGAGGATGGCGAGGGCAACAAGGAGAGCGTCAAGATCAGCGGCAACGTCGTCTCCAACAGCGCCGAGATGCTGCGCTTCCTGACGCTGACCGGGAGGGGCATTTTCCTGGCGCCGAGTTTCGTCGTTTTCGACGATATCGCCGAAGGGCGGCTGGTGAAGATCCTGCCGGAGTACCGGCCGGTGGAATTCAATATCAACGCCGTCTATCCCAACCGCAGCCATCTGCCGACGAAGGTGCGACTGTTCATCGACCTCTTGGCGGAGAGATTTGCGGAGCATCGGAAGTGGATGACATGAGGGGCGCAAACCTCGGTGCAAGAGGCTGCCCTTCACGCAATAAAGCTGCCTCTCCCGCTAATCCTCTCCCGGCTCTCGGGGGATATGAAGGCTGCATAATTCCTTACGTCAGAATCGATTTTCGCCCTGACGGTGTACGGATGGGCGGGTCAGGCACGACCGCAACGATTATCGGCGTTGAAGCTGTGAACCGGGCGGCGCGCCGTCAGACTGAATGCAGAAACGAGGGACAAGACCATGGTTGATTTGAAGAAGCATCTCGACGATCTGCGCAAGAAATTCGCAGATAGCGCCGAATTTTTCGATCCGCGATTCCGCCGGGTGGCTGAGAAGATTTTCAGGGGCGGCACGCGCGCGGCCCCCTATTCGGGCGTATCGACCTTTGCGAGCCTGCCCTACAAGGAGGTGAACTTCGCCGCTCCCGATTTTGGTGATCTGCAAGTCGCCGTCGTCGGCATCCCGATGGATCTCGGCGTCAGCAACCGGCCGGGATCAAGGTTCGGACCGCGGGCCGTACGCGGCATCGAGCGGATCGGACCCTATCACCACGTTCTGGATTGCGCCCCGGCCTATGACCTGCGTGCAGCCGATATCGGCGATGTGCCGTTTGCGAGCCGATATCGCCTGGAGCAATGCCATGAGAATATCGAGGCAGCCATCACAAAGATCGTCGGGGCGGGCGTCATCCCAGTCTCGGTCGGCGGTGATCACTCCATCACGCATCCAATCCTGAAAGCGGTCGGGGCGCGGGAGCCGGTCGGTCTTATCCATATCGACGCGCATTGCGATACCGGCGGTCCTTTCGACCAGAGCAAGTTCCACCATGGCGGCCCCATGCGCAACGCCGTGCTGGACGGCGTTCTCAATCCGACCCGCACCGTGCAGATCGGCATCCGAGGTCCCTCCGAATATCTCTGGGAATTCTCCTATGAATCCGGGATGACCGTCATTCATGCCGAGGAGATTTCCGGCATGGGCATTCCGGCCATCATCGAAAAGGCTCGACGCATTGTCGGCGACGGTCCGACCTATCTGTCCTTCGATATCGACAGCCTGGACCCGGCCTTTGCCCCCGGCACCGGAACGCCCGAGCCCGGCGGTCTCACCACCCGGGAAGCACTCGAGCTGCTCCGGGGTCTCAAGGGGATCAATTTCGTCGGTGGTGACGTGGTCGAAGTCGCGCCGCAATATGACAGTACCACCAACACCGCCCAGGCGGGGGCTCAGGTTCTCTTCGAAATTCTAAGCCTGCTGGTGTTCAGCCCATCAGTTCAGGGACGCTGACATTCCGCGCCGGCGTTTGCACTTAACCCGCGCCAGCCCTGCGCTTGCGCTCCGGGCGTTCGTCGTTGCAATCGATTCACTGGATCGATTGCTCCCGCTTTGCGGGACCTCTTCTCACTCTTCACTCTCGCTTCTGCCGAAGGCCCAGTCCATGTAGAGTTCGAGTGCCTTGCGGGTGACCGGGCCTTCCTGGAGGTCGCGGCCGTCGAGGCGGGTGACGCCGACGACTTTGGAATAGTTGCCGGTGGTGAAGATCTCGTCGGCTTGCATGAAATCCTCGACGGAGAGCGTTGCTTCATGCACGTCGAAACCGGCCTGGCGCAGCAAGCCGATGACGCGGGCCCGCGTAATGCCGGCAAGGAAGGTGCGGTTGGCGGCGGGCGTCATCACCACACCGTCCTTGACCATGAAGACGTTCGAGGAGGCGGTCTCGACGACGTTGCCGTTCAGGTCGCGCACCAGCGCATTGTCGAAGCCGCGGCTGCGCGCTTCGGCGATCATGCGGCCGCTGTTTAGATAGAGCGAGCCGGTCTTTGCCTCGGTCATCGCCGTTTCCGGCGACGGGCGGCGATAGGGCGAGACGGTGAGGCTGGTGCCGCCATGGCCGCCCATCGGCGCCTCGAACAGGCAGAGCGCGAAGCGGGTCGAGTCCCCATCAACCGAGACGACGCTGCCCGGCGAACCGTGTTCACCCCAATACATCGGCTTGATGTAGATCGGTGTGGCGCCATCGAATTTCGCGACGCCTTCCCAGGCAAGCGCGGTAATCTCCTCGGCTGATTTCACCGGCTTCAGGCCCATGGCGAGCGCCGAGCGGTTGATGCGCTGGCAGTGCAGATCGAGATCCGGCGCGATTCCGTCGAACCAGCGGGCACCGTCGAAGACCGTGGAGCCGAGCCACATGGCATGCGAGGTCGGCCCGATCAGCGGCGGATTGCCGGGGAGCCAATCACCGTCGACATGAGTCCAGGTGGTTGAACGGGGTGTTGTATCGACGGCCATGCTGCCCTCCCTATAAAGCCGGCAAAGCAAAAACCACGGCGGCAAGCCGGGTCAAGGACAAATCCCGCGCGGAAACACGGAAGCAAGAAAATGCCGGAGGATGAGATCCTGCCGCAATATTCGTGCGCAGCAACAGCGGCTTCAGCGATGGGTGCATCAGCAAAAGTGATGGAATGGAATGTTGGAATGGCTGGCTGCAGCATGCGATGATGGGCGCAACAGCGGATAAGCAGCAAGGAAACCGTCGATGAAAGCCATGTTCTACGAAGCCTTCGAACAGGCGCCCGAAATCCGCACCCTGCCCGATCCGACGCCAACCGACGACGGCGTCGTCATAGCGGTCGGGGCCAGCGGGCTCTGCCGCAGCGACTGGCACGGGTGGATGGGGCACGACCCCGATATCCGCCTGCCGCATGTGCCGGGACACGAGCTTGCCGGGAGGATCGTCGCCACCGGCCGTGGTGTCATGCGTTTCAAGGTGGGCGACCGGGTGACCGTGCCCTTCGTTTCCGGCTGCGGCCATTGTGGGGAGTGCCATTCCGGCAACCAGCAGGTCTGCCCGAACCAGTTTCAGCCGGGCTTCACCCATTGGGGGTCGTTTGCCGAATATGTGGCGATCGACTATGCCGACACCAATCTGGTGCACCTGCCCGATACGATCGACGATGCGACGGCGGCAAGCCTCGGCTGCCGCTTCGCCACCTCGTTTCGCGCCGTCGCCGACCAGGCGCGCACCGGGCCTGGCGAATGGATCGCCGTGCATGGCTGCGGCGGTGTCGGGCTGTCGGCGATCATGATCGCCACCGCGCTCGGGGCGAATGCGATCGGCATCGATATATCCGAGGAGAAGCTCGCCTTTGCGCGGGAGTGCGGGGCGGTGGCGACGGTCAATGCGTCAGGCGTCGCCGACGTGGCGGAGGCGGTGCGCGAGATCACCAAGGGCGGCGCGCATGTCTCGATCGATGCACTCGGCCATCCCGTCACCTGTTTCAACTCGATCAAGAACCTGCGCCGGCGCGGGCGGCATGTTCAGGTGGGGCTGATGCTCGGCGAGCATGCGACTCCGCAAATTCCGATGGCACAGGTGATCGGCCACGAGCTGGAAATCTACGGCAGCCACGGCATGCAGGCCTGGCGCTACGATGCCATGCTGTCGATGCTTTCGGCCGGAAAGATCGCGCCGCAGAAGCTGATCGGACGCCGCATCAGCCTCGAGGAGGCCGTGCCGGCGCTGATGGCGCTCGACAAGGCTGAGGCCACGGGGATCAGCGTGATTACCCGGTTTTCATGAGCGAACTCCGCCCTCCCCTCCTGTGACGAACACAGGAACCAGGGAGAGCGGAACGGGCAACTGGACTTATTCGGCCACGCCGATCGAAGCGAGATAGGCAGCAGATGCCGGGATCTTCGACTTGTCCTTGATCTCGATGATGAGGCGCGGGTTGCTTTCGAGTTTGGCAAGGGCGCTAAAGACGGCATGCCAGCGGATCGTGCCTTCGCCGAGGCTCCAGTGGCGGTCGGCATATCCGTCGGCATCCTGCAAGTGGACATGCTGGAGGCGATTGCCGGCGGCCTTGACGTAATAATCGACCGGCGGCGCACCGGTATAGCCATGGGCATAATGGGCGTGGCCGGTATCGATCGAGACGGCGACGGCAGGCGAGTTGAAGCTTTCGGCAAGCGCCACGCGAATATGCGGATCCTTGTCCTCGATGTTCTCGATGACCATGGTGCAGCCGATATCCTCGGCGCGCCTGACGGCGTCGCGCAGGGTCATGTGCGTGCGCTCGGCCAAGGCTTCGCGGGCGCCGGCATTGTCGTCGAGATTGTTGTAGGACCAGGACGTATAAGGGCTGTGGATGACCATATGGGTCGCGCCGATGGCGGTGCAGACATCGAGGCCCTGCAGCAGGCGCCGGGTGACGATGGCGCGGATATCCGGATCTTCCGAGGCGATGGTGAAGCCCCAGAACGGGCCGTGAATGCCGAGGCGGCCGCCATGACCGTCGAGAAGCCGCCTAGCGCGGGCGGCAAGCGGCACCCAGTCGCCGTTTAAAACCTCGGCATCGATGAAGGTCTGCAATTCGAGATCGCGGGACTTTTCGAAGAGCCAGTCGCGGTGAAGTTCGACTTCATCGAGCGTCATGGCGGCGCCGACGACGGGAAGAGAGGACATGGATGCGCTCCATCAATGTGAATGATCAATATGAATGCCGGAACGGCGTGGAAGGACGGCCCCAGGGAAGGCCAAGAACAGCCGCCGCGTTCTATGCACCCCTTCTGTGTCGGCGGTATTACAGGCGCAGAACCTTTCGAAACCCTCCGGCCTCCGTCATTTCCGCATAGCTGATGTGGCATTGGCGGACCTTGCGGAAACCCTGCGAAGTACCGATATCGGCCTCGACAGTCTCGTGACGCAGTGGCGCGCGAGCGGCGCTGAACCCCTGGCAACGGAGCCGTTTGTTCAGCGCTTCGGCCGATATAGCGCGCTTCTTTGAAAGCGCTCGGCGATGTTACCCTCAACAACAGGGCGGGTTGTCAAAGACGTTGCAAAGGTCTAACGGCTGCGCCCGCAAGAAAAAGCCCATAAGAAGAAGCCCTGTAAGAAAAAGAAAGAGACATGATGTCCAACTCATTTGTGAAAATGCCTGCGGGCGATGAGGCCAAGCGGTATTTCGTCCTCGGCGACCGGGTCGAGCGGCGGCTTAGAATCAGCGGAACCTGGCTCAATATCTTCGACGTCACCGTGCCATCAGGCAGCCGGACGCCGAAACATGCGCATGCGAGCCCCGAAGTGTTCCGCATCCTCGAGGGAAACCTGACGATCTGGCGCCTGAGCGACAGCGGCCCCGAAGAGATCGAGGCCAGCGCCGGCGACATCGTCACCATCCCGCCCTTCATGGTGCACGGCTATTCCAACCGCGGAACCGTCCCCGTGGTCTTTTCCGCGGTCGTCGATCGGGACATGGCCGAGTTCATCGAAGCGGAAGGCACGACTGAGCCACCGAAGGCCAGCCCTTCGGCGGAAACCATCGCCCGCATGACGGCGGCCGCCAATGCCTACGGGATCACCATTCTCGCGGCGTGAAGGCGTGAGCGCGTGATGCGGTTTTTCGGACGACATCATGCGTTCCTTCGTCGGTTATGTTAAAGCGCGTCGCGATCTTTCAGATTCGCTCCTCGCGCTTTAGGTCCTTGCTTTTACGCATGTCGTTATCGCAAAACATGGGGTAATCGCGGCGCGATCACCCCAGACCATTTTCAAGAGTGATGGCTGGCAGGGGTGGTTGCCCCCGATAAGATGGAAAAACGGGCTCACGATTGAAACCGGGCCCAAAACATCG
>NZ_LWBS01000032.1 GCF_001652265.1 Rhizobium leguminosarum | reverse complement strand
AAGCCAGAAGCTGGGCATGATTGAGCTGGACGCGATGATGGCCGATCCGGGGCCAGCAGAACTGGGCTTTTTCCAGCCGCTTCGCATAGAGGCAAACGCCGGAGCCATCCCACCACACGATCTTGACCCGGTCTGCTCTCTTGGCCCGAAAGACATAAAGTGCACCGTTGAACGGATCACTGCCAGCATCCCGTACCAGCGAAAGCAAGCTGTCCGGCCCCTTTCGGAAGTCGATGGGATGGCTCGCAAGAAAGACCTTCACGCCGGACGGGATCATGCCGACCGCACCGCTCGGATCACCCGCTGCAGCTGTGCTTCGCCGATATCTGCGTCGGCCCGGATAATGACGTCGCCGATCACAAGCTCGATCATCGCACGTGTGCCAATCGTCCTGGTCCCTGTCTGACCAGCCCGATCTTGCGAGAAGGATCGTTGTCCGTCACGAGCATCACGACGCCAGCCAAATAGCTGCGAGGGATGTATGCCGATGCGATGCGCAATGGCCGAGACGCTTGCGCCGGGCTCCATTGCCTCAGCCACAGCCCGCGCTTTAAAATCATCGGACCAACGGCGCCGAAATTGCCGTGGGGCGCCCTCAAGCCGTTCCGGAACAGCCTCAATCATATGGAAGTTTCTAGTTCCAGAGCTAGGCGCAGACATAGAAGCTCACAGTTTGTGAATCGTCTGTCCGCAATACAGCCGCCAACCCTACCAACGCCAGATGGGGTCAGCTTGTCGCTTACGATGTCCTCATAGACCCTCCTAGTTGTTAAGCCTGCTCTCGCTCGAACGACATCAGTTGCTCATATGTAGATGAAGGGCAGCCCAGCCGCCATGAGTGAAGAGGCTCTAATTGCTAAAATTTCGCCTGCCGAGTGGCCAAAGACAGCTAAAGGCAAACACAGGATTTTAAGAGAGGCTTATAAATAAATGGTGCCGCTTGCAGGACTCGAACCTGCGACCCCATCATTACGAATGATGTGCTCTACCACCTGAGCTAAAGCGGCCCCTCACGGCCGAAGCATGCGGCCTGCGATTTGCATGGCGCTGATACAGCCATTGTCTGAAGATTTCAAGCGCCCTGTCATGCCTTTGGCAAAAAAGAGGCCAGGGCGCGTTAAGGGGCGCCTCAGAGCGCCAGCCGGGCGCGCGCCGCCCTGTATTCGGCCTCCAGCCGGTCGACGAGTTTGGCCACCGGCTCGACGGCCTTGATCGCGCTGATGCCCTGGCCGCTGCCCCATATGTCCTTCCAGGCCTTGGCGCCGCCGACAGCCTGCTCGAAATCCATCTTCGAGACATCGGCGAGCGGCAGGTTGTCGGGGTCCATGCCGGCAGCGACGATCGAGGGCTTGAGATAGTTGCCGTGCACGCCGGTGAAATAGTTGGAATAGACAATATCGCCAGCAGCACCTTCGACGATCGCCTGCTTGTAGGCGTCCGCGGCGCGCGCCTCTTCAGTGGCGATGAAGGGCGAGCCGATATAGGCCATGTCGGCGCCCATCGCTTCAGCGGCGAGGATGGCGCCGCCGGTGGCGATGGCGCCGGCCAGCAGCAGCGGCCCATCGAACCATTCGCGGATTTCCTGGACAAGCGCAAAGGGCGACAGCGTGCCGGCATGGCCGCCGGCGCCGGCGGCAACTGCGATCAGCCCGTCGGCCCCCTTGCGGATCGCCGAATGGGCGTGGCGGTTGTTGATGATGTCATGCAGCACGATGCCGCCATAGGAGTGCACGGCGGCGTTGACCTCGGGCACGGCGCCGAGCGAGGAGATGACGATCGGCACCTTATATTTGACGCAGAGCGTAAGGTCGTGCTCCAGCCGCTTGTTCGACATATGGACGATCTGGTTGACGGCAAAGGGGGCAGCCGGCCGCTCCGGATGGGCGGCGTCGTGGCGGGCAAGCTCCTCGGTAATCTCGGCCAGCCATTCGTCGAGCTGGCTTTCCGGCCGGGCGTTCAGTGCCGGAAACGCCCCGACGATGCCCGCCTTGCATTGCGCCAGTGTCAGCGCCGGATGCGAGATGATGAACAGCGGCGAGCCGATGACCGGCAGTCTCAATCTGTCCTTCAGGATCGGGGGCAGGGCCATGGCTCATCGCTTCCATTGACGTTTACGAAAACGTCAATCTCATAACAGAGATGAAAAGGCGATAAAAGAGCGGCTGCCATGCCTTCGTCGATTTCAGCCGGAATATATACGTCCGAGAAAGCTCATATAATAAGGCCCGCAAGCGGTGAAACCTGCCGATTATCCCCGCCGATCAACCGCGGCCCGCCCTCGCAAGGCTTGCGGTTTGCCGCACTTGACGCTACCGAATTTTGATGGAGAACGGCGGGGATTGCAGTCCGATGCCGAATTCAAGGTGAAGGACTGAATGTGAGCGGATTAGAAACGGCCATCAGAACTGCGCTCGAAAATTCCGATCGCGACAATCCGGAGGTTCGAGCGAGGATCTATCAGTCGGCCCGCCAGGCGCTGGAAGCCGGCTTGCGCAAGCAGGATATCACCGACACCGAAGTCGTCGCCCATCACCGCCATCGCCTCGAAAGCACCATCCACGCCATCGAAGGCGAGGAGCGCGAGCGCCTTCACCCCCGCCAGAGGCCGCCTGAAGTGCCCGTGCCGCCGGTGGTGGAAATGCCGGCGCCGCCGGTTCCGCGCGGTGATGTGGCCGATATCGACAGCCTCATCGACAGTCCCGTGCCCGCAGGCGAAAGCCGCACCCCCGAGGTGGCTCTCAGCCGCGGCGACGAGTCCAGCCTCGATGACGTGCATGCCGGCAGTGCCGATCATCTGGCTGCCGCTCCCGTCGGCGAGGAACGCCTTGCCCGCGGTCAGCGCGCCACCAATATGGATTTCCGCCCGGAGCGGGCTGCAGGCCGCCGCAAGCCGCGCAAGTTTTTTTCGAGGCTGCTCGTCTGGTGCGTGCTGCTCGCCTTCATCGGCATCGGCGCCTGGTGGGCGCATACATCAGGCCTGCTGATGACGGCGGCCGAGCGCGACACCAGCGTCGCCAATCCGCCGGCAAGCACCCAGCCTGAGGATTTCACCGGCAATGACGACAGCGCCGGGAATGCGGGCTCTCACACCGATGAGCCGGTGACCATCGATCCGCAGAACAGTTTCTCGGCCGATTGGATCCCGCTGTTCAAGCCTGAGGACGCCGACAAGATCCAGAGCGGCCCGCGGGCGCGCACCGAAAAGATCACCGAGAATGACGGCCCCGCCGTCCGGCTGATTTCCGAAAGCGGTGCAGCCGATGGCAATGTCTCGATCAGCGTGCCGCCTTCGGTGCTGCAGCAGCTGGCCGGCAAATCCTCGACCATCGCGCTGACGCTGCAGTCCACTACCGACGAGCCGACCCAGATCACCGTCGAGTGCAATTTCCAGACGCTCGGCAATTGCGCTCGCCATCGCTTCACCGTCACCCGGGAAAAATCGGATGCGCTGCTGCAGGTGAAGTTCGACCGCTCGCTGGCGCCGAATTCGCCGGGCACGCTGACGATCAACAGCGATCTCGACGGCAAGGCGCGCGGCATCAACCTCTTCGCCATCCGCATCCTGCCGGGGCAGTGATCTCGGTCGCGGCGGAGCCGGTGACCCCGTTTAGCCTACGCCTATTTCAGGAAGCCCTATTTCAGAAATCCAGGCCCTGAGCCGATGATCTCTGCATCGACCGTGCCGAGCGCCTGTTTGTTCTTGCCGTCATAATCCACCCTGTTCAGCATGTGGCGGATGAGCTCTAGGCGCGCCCGCCGCTTGTCGTTGGCGCGGATCACCGTCCAGGGTGCGAAATCCGTATGGGTTTCCTTCAGCATCCGGTTGCGCTTGTCGCTGTAATCGTCCCATTTCGTCAGCGCCGCGATGTCCATCGACGACAGTTTCCAGACCTTCAGCGGATCATGCCGGCGATCGTGGAAACGCTTCAACTGCATCTCGCGGCCGATATCGAGATAGAATTTGAAGAAGAAGATGCCCTCATGGGCGATGATCTTTTCGAGCTGCGGCGTCTGCTTGAGGAAATCCTCATATTGCTGCGGCGTGCAGAAGCCCATGACCGGCTCGACACCGGCGCGGTTGTACCAGGACCGGTCGAACAGCACGAATTCGCCAGCCGTCGGAAATTGCGCGACATAACGCTGGAAATACCATTGCCCCTGTTCGCGCTCGGTCGGCTTTGTCAGCGCCACGACGCGGGCAAGGCGTGGGTTCATATGCGCCGAAGAGGCCGAGATCGCGCCACCCTTGCCGGCAGCGTCGCGCCCCTCAAACAGCGCCATCACCCGCTTGCCGGTCGCCTGCAGCCAGAACTGCACCTTGACGAGTTCGATCTGCAGCTTTTCCAGCTCCTCCAGATAGTCCTCCTCCTTGAGCTTCTTCTTGTGGGGGAAGTCGCCGGAGTCCAGCGCGCGTTCGTCCACCCAGTTCGGCAGGATGGGATCGTCGACATCGAAGGTGCGTTTCTTCCCGCGGATCTCCAGCTCCACGGCCCTGTTTTCGACGTCCTCGTCCATATGGTCCTCCTCAGCCGGATTGTTCTCTTCCCGCAGGCCAACATAGTTACCGTTGAAAATCAAATCTTTCGCAATCGGTCGGCAATTTTTCGTGGCTTTCGGCTGCGGCCTTTCGCTTGAGACGCGGCAGCCCGAAAACTTCTGTCATGAAGTGCCGCTATCAGGCAGAGTTCAATATAGAGAAAAACGAATCGACGCCGCGAGGGCACTTGCCAGACGAAACTCCATGGAGAAAAAGCCTATTGGCGCGCATCCGGCGCGAACGGCCGGTGCTGCTTGCGGCGATCCTCAGCGCGCTGATCGCGCTTGCCGCCGGCATGAACAAGTGGGTTGTGCTCGTCCTCCTGCTTGTGATGATCCTCACCGCGCTTTTCAACGAGGCGCCGATCATCGAGGCCGAACCCGCCCCGCCGGTGGAGATGAAGCCGGAGCTGCCGCCAAGCCGCCTGCCGGAGGTTTCCGCCACGCTCGCCGGCCTCGACATCCCCGTCATGGTGCTGTCGGACGATGCCTCGGTGCTCTTCCAGAACCGCGCTGCCGAAAAGGCCTTCGGCGAGATGGCGCTCGGCGCCCATATATCGGCCCGTATGCGCTCGCCCGGCGTGCTCGACATGGTGCGCGAAACCATCGCCACCAACGCGCCGAACCAGATAGAGCATTCCGAGCGGCTGCCCTCCGAGCGCGTCTATATCGTCCGTAGCGCGCCCATTGAATTCGCGGCCGATGACGGCCCGCATGAGCGCTATTTCATCCTCTCCTTCCGCGATATATCGGAGGTCCGCCGCATCGACCGCATGCGGTCGGATTTCGTCGCCAATGCCAGCCATGAGCTGCGTACGCCGCTTGCCTCGCTGCGTGGCTTCATCGAGACCATCCAGGGGCCGGCGAGGAACGATCTGAAGGCGCAGGCGCGTTTCCTCAACATCATGCTCGACCAGACGACGCGCATGAGCAGGCTGGTCGACGACCTGCTGTCGCTCTCCCGCCTGGAGCTGAAATCGCACATTGCCCCGGATGAGAAGATCGACCTGGTGCCGCTGCTCGGCCATGTCAGAGATGCGCTGGTGCCGCTGGCAAGGGATGTCGGCGTCGACATCAACCTGCATCTGCCCGACGGCAAGGTCGAGGTGCTGGGAGATCGCGACGAGCTTGTCCAGGTCTTCGAAAACCTAATGGAAAATGCCTGCAAATACGGCCAGGAGGGCCAGATCGTCGATGTCTGGCTGAAGAACGGCACCGGCCAGCCGGTCGAGGTCAGCATCGTCGACAAAGGCCCGGGCATTCCGGCCGAGCATGTGCCGCGCCTGACCGAGCGCTTCTACCGCGTCAGCATCGAGGACAGCCGCTCGAAAAAGGGCACCGGCCTCGGCCTTGCCATCGTCAAGCACATCCTCACTCGCCACCGGGCACGGCTGATCGTCAAGTCGGAAGTCGGCAAGGGCACGGACTTTACGGTGCGCTTCTGACAAGCATGTCCCCTCTCCCCGTTTTTACGGGGAGAGGGTTAGGGTCATATGCGCTAGGTTTAGCGCTGGACATAAGGAATCTGGTTGTGATTCAAGCTTTGGATGAAGATTCGTCCTGAGATTTTGGATCGTTGGCCGGAAGTGCGCGCGCGGCTTCCGGCGGGTTTTGACTTGGAAGCAACGGCGCGGTTGCGCGGTGCTTTCACGCGGGTGCGGGAAATCAAGAACGCTGAGACGCTGTTGCGGCTGGCACTTGCC
>NZ_LWBS01000031.1 GCF_001652265.1 Rhizobium leguminosarum | reverse complement strand
TCGCCATATTGCAGAAATCCAGACCAAAGGGCGGATGGCATGGCAGAAATCCGCCGGCTACAACAAGCGCAGTCGCGCTGAGACCCAGATGGGTCGATGGAAGGCTGTGATCGGGCCCAAACTCAAAGCACGACATTTTGACAATCAGAAGACTGAAGCGAAGATTGGCGTCCGTGTTCTTAACCGGATGACAGAACTTGGCCGGCCCAAGTTCGAGCGCGTTGCATGAAAAATGCAGTGAATAGCGTTGCCTCGTCCAAAGTCTGATCCATGCAACAGTGCTGCCGCTACCCATCAAAATTCGGTGGCAACGAACCGCTGTGGACCGTCCCTGCGCTGGACCGGTTCCAGGCTTTCGAAATGAATGACGCGTTTAAACGTTGCAGCGTCGTACGGAAATTCTTCAAGCCCGCCGGCGTGATCATCTGCGGCCGCCAGCGCGCGCGCGGCCCCGGCTCCGACAGGCGGGGGCCGAGCGCCCGGAAGCACAAAGCCAGTTCGTCGCCGCCCGAAAGCGTCACCGGAATCTCATGCGCCGTGAACATGCTCTCGGAAAACAGGATTTCCTGGCCGTTCAGGAAGACATGGCAGAGCGTCGCCAGCCCTGCGAAACGCAGGATCGCGTCGCCGGCCTCGGCATCGAAAAGCCGGCAGAGATACCAGGCGTCCCGCGTGTTCAGCGGCTCGGGATTTTCCCGGTCGAAGAGCGCGGCTTTTTCGAGCGCTGCAGCGACGGTGCCGGGAACGGGTGCTGGAATGAACTGTGGGAGAGCGGGATGTCGTGCGGCACGGCGCAGGCGCCCGGCTCCGTCAGGATCAGGTTCCAGCCTTCGGAAAGTAGACTTTCCTCGGCACCGATGCTCGCCAAACGCCCCCGCATGGTCAGATCTCCGGCCTCAGATTCGCCCCGCAAGCGACGCCATCATGGAATCCCATGCATCGGCGGCCGGATCAAGTGCTGCCTGCAACGGCTCGAACTTCTTGCGGGTGACGGCGCGGGCAAGCTGGAACTGCACCGATTTCGCCACCTCCGAAAAGCGCCTGGCATGCTCGGCGGCCACCGCGAATTCAACAGGGGAAAGCCAGTTGAGGTAATCGGCCGCCAGCTCGAAATTGGCGCCCACCTGGCGAAGCGTGTTGAAGGCGTATTTGTGAAAGAAGCCGAACGGCCGTTCCGCCACCGCTTCGACCTGTTGCGGAAAGACGCTTGCAAAGGCGCGGATCGGGTTTTCGCCGGGACGCCGGGCAAAGTGAAAGCCGGCAAGCCGCCGCGCGGTCGAACGCAGATGCGTTTCATCCGCCGGTCTTTCCGGGAACCGCGCAAATTCCGTGTAGGGCAGGAATGGCGGGTCGTTTTCCGTCAGATGCAGCTGGAACAGCCCGTCGAAATCCTCGCCTTCGAGACGAAAATAGCCGGCATTGTGGAAATAATCGACGCGCTTGGCCGCAACGTCCAGCCGGTTGATCGCAACCGTCGTCTTGCCGTGCTCCTGCCGGTAGGCGGTGCCGCGCGTATCCGGCATGTAGTAGGAATCCATTTCGATCAGGCAAAGACGGGCTCGCGCGATCTGAACCTCGACATGGCGTTCGACACGGTCGTAGATGGCAAGCTCGGTCGCACGAATGCCGTAGAGCGCTTCGAGATCCTCGAGCGGCACCTTGAAGAAGGTGAACTGGTCGCCCTCGAAATCCTGCGTCAGGGTAAAACCCAGCATCGCCTCTGGCGCAACGCCTGATGTCGCCAGAACCTCGATCCAGAGATCGACATAGCAATTGGTTTCCGGCCAGGCGCGCTCGCCGGAATGCAGCGCATGCGCCCGGTAGGTTTCCGGGTCGATTCCCGGGAATACCGATGTCATCGATTTGCTCAGCCCCACAACGCTTTCCGTACGCTGGCCGGCCATTGCTTCACATCGAGCCCATGATGATGGAAGAGGGCAAGGGCGATGCGCTCCAGTCCGAAGCCGACGCAGGCGGTGTGCGCGACACTGCCGTCTTCGAGATTGAGACCCCATTTCGTGCCGAAGGCATCCTGATGGTAGTTGAAGCTCATGCAGGCGGTTGGATTGGCAGCTGAGGTGATCGGGATCAGCAGCTCGAACTTCAGGTTCTGGTCGCGCTGATTATTGGCGAGCATCTTGCCGGCGCGACCGAAGAACGGATCATTGGCGATGTCGATCGTCACCTCGAGACCGACAGCCTTCATCATCTCGACGCCGCGATCCATCCAGCGCTGACGGAAATCGGTGACGTGCAGCTCGGTGCCCATGCAGACATATTCACGCATGCGGAACAACTGCTGGCGGGCAGGCGTCTCATCACAGAACACCCTCGGCTGCGAGCGGATGAAGGCGGTGAGCGCATCGTAGAGAAGCTCAAGCCACCAGGCGACCCGCGTGACCCAGGCGCCCAGCGTGCCGCGATCGATGATCACGCCGCAAGAGGCAAGCATCTGGGCTTGACGATGAAGCGGCAGATGCCAGGCAAACTTCGAAACCGCGATATGAGCTGCAAAGGCCGTGGTCACCATACCGCCATCCATCACGCGTGCTGGTGCGGGCGCTTGTACAATGGCATTCTCGCATGCCCGGCAGGCATAGCGTGGCCGGATCGTCCGCTTCACCCGGACAACCGCAGGCACGATGTCGAGCGCCTCGCTGACGTCCGTGCCAATACAATGGAGTTCGAACGAACAGCAGGGGCAAATCTTGCTCTCCGGCTCGATGAGCTCGTCATAACGCGGAAGGTGCTTGGGCAAATGGCCGATATTGCGAGCTGGCGATCGCCGTGCCTGGGTTTTGTCTTCACCGACCCGCGCGACATCGTCATTGGCAGCAACAGGAATGTCGCTCAGATCGCCAAGGTCAAGGATCGCCTGCGTCGGATCGATTGTCGTCATCTTCTCCGATTTCGCCCCGAAGAGCTGCCCCTCAAGGAAGGCTACGCGCGCCTTGAGGTCGGCATTCTCCTCGTTGAGCGAGAGAATGATCCGGGTCAGTTGCGCAGCGTCCTGGGGTAAGGGATCGTGTCGAAGCGGCATGACAGATCCTACCACGAAGGCCGGATTCCTCAAGCAAAACCAATAGGATCAACCCGCTTTCAAGGGGCGTTTCACCGGGTTCTGCTTCACCCTTGTCCAGTCAATACCGGCCAGCAAAAGTGTGAGAACTCTTCCCGTGTCATCTGCATGGCGCCATCGCGGATCGGTGGCCAAACGAACTTGCCCGCCTCCAGCCACTTCGTCGCCAGGATCATGCCTGATCCGTCCCAATAAATGCAGCGAAGTCGATCGAGACGCTTGGCGCGGAACACGAACACGTCGCCACAATAGGGATCAGCCGCAAGCGCTGACGCCACCAATGCCACCAGGCCATTCATGCCGCGCCGGAAGTCGACAGGTCGCGTCGCAACCATGATCTTCACTCCACCAGGGGAAAGACCGATCACCGGCGACCCCGCAACGCCGTTACTACCGCTTGCGCCAGCTCGGGCGCTACCGAGCCGATCATGGTCAGCCGTGCGCCAGCAACCTCGATCTCAATCCGACCTGCGGCGAAGTGGGCGGCATCCGACGGCAAGGTCTCGGGCGACGTTCGCTCGCCAACCACGGTCACCGGCACGAATATCGCCTGTTGCGCGCAGGCCTTGGCCGAGCGACGAGAGGTCAGCCCGGCATCCCGACGCCAAACATTCAGCAAGCCGCGATTGACGCCCCAGCGCCGAGCAACAGCCGAGATGTTCACATCAGGTTCCGCGCTTTCCGCAAGGATGCGCGCCTTCTCCTCGTCAGTCCAATTCCGCCGCTGGCGCCGACCGGTGATCACCTCGATCCGACGATATTTTCCCTCATGCCTGGCTTCATGCATGCCTCCATCCATGACTTCAAGCATGGCATCAGCGCGATCTCCAACCATCCCATTCCGCTCCTATCGGTGAAGGAGCTTATCTCGCGGCCTCGATCACAAAAGGAAAGGTGGGCTGTTCGTAGCGCTCACGATCGAAACCGCCATCGGGCGATACAAGGGGCTGATCGGGCGACGTGTGCGGGCTCGTTCGTTCGCCACCCAGCAGACAGAGGTCGCCATCGGTTGCATCGTTTTCAACCGCATGCTGGCATGTGGACGCCCGGAGTCTGTCCGGCGTCAAGTCAGGCAGGCATAACCGACAACATCAAAGGCCGAAATGCGTTCGATTTCATATCCGCGCACCAACGCCATCTCCGCTTAATTTCTTCCTGCGTAAGGCGCAGTTCCAGATGGCCCGATTAACCGAAATTCTCGACATCCAATTAACAACATCGTCGTCACCTTTGTCCGCTTCGCGACACGCATTCTTCTTCGCCCAATCCCATATTTTCCGCCCACCTCGTTGAAATAGCAGCGAATAATTTTTCGTCAGCAAAATCGGCCGGCTTGGCACGAATCTTGCGAGCTATTGCGAGGCAGCGGAACGGCCGCCGCATCCAACTTGCGGGATAACCGCATTGCTTCGAACACATGAAGGAACGCCAAGCATGCCCAACCTAAAGGTAGGTGACACCTCAATGGACTCCGCTGAACAATCCCTGATCGATCGCATCTGGACGGCGATAGAGGCGAAGGATTGGGAGACGGCACGTTCGTTATTAGAAGATGGCATCAGTGTTATGCCGGACAGCTTCTACCTACTCCAGTTATATGCAGACATGTTGATTGACGAATTGCAAGACATGGAGGCCGGCTGCCTGATTCTACGCAAATTTGTCCGCCTTGCAATTGAGAAGGTCTCAAAAGACTGGCTTCTTGGAGCGATGTATCAACTCTTTGACTCATCGCATGACTACTCGCGATTTCCATTTGGTGAACGCTTATCGATGGGCAAGGCGCTCTCCGAGCACATCCTGACACTGTGCCAGTGGGAAAAGCCCACTCAAAGGCGGAATACTATCAGGCCATGGCCCACTTCTTCCATGAGATCGGCAACAACGACGTGGCAGTGGAGTTGTTCGAAATGGCTGTGACTTTGCTAAAGGGGCTGCAAGACGAAGTGAAGCAGCTAGCGCGATTGCTGAAGACACTGCCCGCCTGGGTTAATTCGGACGGGACTAATAATCACGGGTTTAAGAGCAACAGCAATTTCGGAGGATGTAATGAACGGCAGACTTAGAAAATCACGCATCTTAACATTTGACCAAATCACGAATATAGGAAGAATAGATTCAGTACCGCAACATACTTCTGTATCTAGCGCCGATCAATTCTCTAAGGACGGAGTATCAATTAACTCATACGGTCAGGGGGAACTCATAGGCGTGGTGTATGCAGTGCCTGCACATGGGCAACTTGATGTCGACTTCAATATTAAACTTCAGTGTGTTACTCCATCAGACGTGATTACATTGAACAACATGATAAAAGGAATGCTTGACGCTTCGCATTCTCATAAATTTGAGGAAACAGAATCGACGAACGTTAGCGGAGGCTTAGGATTCTTCGCTTTTTGGTCGGGCGGCGTGTCAGCAAGTTATAGTGATGTCAAACACACGTTGGACGGTTGGGGCCGGAGTGCGGAGGACCAGCGGAAAATCGTTAACGGCATGATGGAGATCGCTCAGAAGGAGTCAACGTTCAACTACAAGGGCACTATATATAACCGCGACTTCGATTATGACGTGACCGGTAGTCTCTTTGCAATCGTTATGGATGCAACAATCCAACAGGGGCAATATCACAAGCAACTGCGATTTTTGGCTCCCAAAGTACACCTCAATACAAATGACGGCGACAGCCTGCCGGTAGTTGGCACGCTATACTCCTGATGTATCGCGCTCGCCGAACGTGGCTTGGCTCCTGTATTGCGGACAGACGATTCACAAAACATGGCAGCACCAAAGCCATTAAACGTCGTCAGAAAGGAGTTATACGGGCATTGATTACTACCCAGCGCAGATAATATCTAATGGCGTAAATAAAAGCGTAAAGATCTATCGTCTTCATGGGATCGATAAGGCGCAAGCAATACAGCGGCTGAAGGACGGCAAGGACGTATATACGACCAAATCAAAGGCTAATACTCTGGCGAAGGAGCTCAGCCAAGGCCAGGGCAGTTGGAAGGACGACGCCCATGTGACCGGTGGCTATCGGCACTACCATGACGTAAAGCACCACTACCGCAGCCACATTTTTTTTGGCGAACCAAAAGCCCAAACCCACGAAGATTCCTCCTGAAGGGTTAAAATGGGCCTGTCGCAAATTTTTCCGCTTAACCCTATGTTGACCATCCGCAGAGAATTTGCCGCTCCGAAAGTTGCGGAGCGAACCGATGATTCTGAATGCCATTGCCGAAAAGCTGAAGCGCCAGTCGAAGGATGATTTCAAAGGCAGGCATTTCGAGGCCTGGCTGATTGTACAGGCGGTCGCTTGGTACCTTCGTTATCCGCTCAGCTATCGGGATATCGAGGAGATGTTCGGGG
>NZ_LWBS01000030.1 GCF_001652265.1 Rhizobium leguminosarum | reverse complement strand
CCCCAATCCATCCGGTTCCTGCAGCCCTAATGGCGCGCCGGATCCGAATTGGTTCTGGACCAATCCCGGCAAGCTCGACCAGGCTGCCGTTGCCATGCAGACGGATTTCATCTGGTCAATTGCCCGCCATGCAATTGGGCACTAACACCGGCCCTGCCATGACGCTGCCCGAGAAAGCGAACCGCCGAAAGCTGGCCGGCGATGGAGATCTGCGCATGACCGACTATCTTCGCCATCGGCGCCCGGTCCGGCATTGTCCCGGTAGCGGCAGGGACCTCGCCGCGCTTGTTTCGCGGAGGACGAGATCTGATCTTGCATGCGAGCGGCGCAATGTGCTGCGCTAGACCTTTTCCGCAAGCTCGATCTGGAAGTCAACGAGATCTATTACCTCGCCTGCCCGGCATCGCCCCCGCATTATCGGGCGGATCCGGTCCATACGAGAAAGACCTGCGTGCTGGTTCCCTCAACCTTGGCGGGCGCAGATAACAGAATAAAAATGTCATGCACAAGAAACATCGTCGCGAGGCCACTTATGCCACACTGTAAGAATCCACTCTTTCAACTGGACACAACGTCGGAGCGCATTCGGCGCCATGGCAAAGAACTCTGGGATCGTCTACGCGCGCGGGGCGCAGCTCCCGAAAAAATTCTCGACGACAGGCCCTTGCGCCCGTTCTCCTTGGGCGAGGTTGCCGAGATTCTCGGTGTGTCGGGCAGTTATCTGCGCCAGTTGTCAATTGATGGGCTGGGGCCAACACCGGAGTTAGGGACCGCAGGACGACGCTCCTATACGCTTCGACAGATCAACGAACTCCGTGCTTATCTCGCTTCGACCCGTCCGAAAGAGGCTTTGAAGTTTTGCCCGCGCAGGCGCGAGGGTGAGAAACTGCAGATCATCTCAGTAGCTGGCGGCCCCTCGACAACCACTACATCGTTATATCTGACTCAGGGCCTTGCACTTCAAGGATTCCGCGTTCTCGCTGTAGATCTCGATCCCAAGGGCTCATTGTCGGAAATGTACGGTTATTTCACGGCTACCTTACCCGTCGACAATGCGAGCATGTATGCCGCGATACGCTATGATGACCATCGGGTCAGTATGCGCTCTATAATCCAAAAAACCCATTTTGATGGTCTTCATTTCGTGCCGGGTTCTTCCGAGCTCGGCGAATTCGAAGAGGAAAGTTCGCGGCGCTACCACAGCGAGAACTTCAGGTACCCAGACGCTAGCATCAGGATGGTGTCTGCGCTTAAGGAAGTCGACGCGGATTACGACGTCGTCGTCATCCACTGTGCACCTGAATGCGGCGGCTTCTTAACCGTCGGTGCGTTTGAAGCAGCCACCGGCGTGCTGGTGATGGCCCGCCCGCAATTGGCTGATATCGCGAAAACGGCCATGTTCCTCAACTTCTTCTCTCATTTCGTTTCATTGATCGAAAAGGCTGGGAGGTCGGTCAATTATGATTTTGTCAAATTCTTGGTGACAAGGCACAACCCGCGTGACGTCTCAGAGCAGGAGGCAGTCACACTACTGCGGGACTCCCTGGGGGATGATTTGTTGACTGCGACCGTCTGGGAATCGGACGCGATCCGGGAAGCGGGGCTCAAAAACCGATCGTTGTATGAGCTGTCAGCCGGAGCGGTAGGCCGATCGGCGTACGAGCAAGCGATGGAAACCCTGAATTCCACGAATGTGGAGGTAATGGACATCATATCCGAGGTTTGGGGCCGTCCCCCGATGTATGTGTCGCAGGCTTCGCGCTCTAAGACCGAAGGCAAGGCGAACTCCCAATCCAGGGGGCTTAGCAAATGAGCGGACGCACGTAGCGCATGCGCCTCGATCGAACCGGCTGAGCTCTTGAAGGAGGCCAACGCCATGGCGGACGCGGGGATTACGAAGCAGACACTTTGTGAGATCACCCTCTCGCAATTTGCGAGAGCAAATAACCTCGTCATGGAGTGTCTCCATCGTGTCAACGCCGCGGGAGCGCGTACGCGCAAAGAGAGCCGGCTCCATCTACATCCTCGAGCTCTTTTCCAGTGACTGCGGATATGGTGTGCCGGCACTGAGCCAGGCCGGTACGGGCGCGGGAGCAATACGGGGAGAGGGGACTTCAGGTTATCGGGTTACAGCAGAAGAGAGCACTGCAACGGCCGACGAGCTCATCCTCTGATGAAGGAGATCTGGTACAAAGACGGCCCTCAGATAAGGCAGATGAAGGCGATTTCATCGGCTATGTATCTGGCGATTTCACAAAAAGGTCGAAGACTCTCGGTCAGCGCAAAGTGGCTAATGCGGGTTAGTGAGTAGATCTAGAAGTCAAAGCGGTCGAAATCCCTGCCACGCCAGCGGATGAAAAGCCAATATCAGATGGGAGATAATCAATGCAGAGCTCACTCCAAACAAAGTATTATGATGCTCGCCTGCCTTGGTACACCATCTATCCAACTGTACCAAGATTTTCGACGGCGGTCGGCGCAAAGGATTATGGGGAATGGCTGAGGGGTCTTCCATCCGACGATCCAGTATCGCTATATCTCCACATACCATTCTGTCGATCAATGTGCTGGTATTGCGGCTTTCCCACGAGCATCACTCGTCAGGACGCCTCGATCCTCGATTATGTCACCCTGATGCGTGAGGAAATCCATATGGTTGCGGAGAAGACGACGCAACCGCTGTCGGTCGGTGACGTGCATTTCGGTGGCGGAACTCCAAGCATCATCAAGCCATCGGAGTTCATGAGCCTCATGGAACTTCTGCGTCGCCGATTCGCATTCGGAACGACGGCGACGGTCGCCGTGGAGATCGACCCGCGCACGTTCACCACCGAAATGGCAGAAGCCTTTGGAGCGGCCGGGGTGAACCGAGCGAGCATCGGCGTACAGAGCTTCGATCCCGATGTTCAAAAAGCAATCAATCGAATCCAACCCGAGGAACTGACGGCGACTGTGGTCAATCAACTGCGCCGCCACGGCATAAACCGCATCAATTTCGACTTGATCTACGGTCTTCCAAATCAGACGGTGCAGTCCTGCGTCAACACCGCGAGAGCTGCTGCCGCCATGCACCCCAGTCGATTTGCCGTGTTCGGCTACGCACATGTTCCATCCTATAGAAAAAACCAACGTCTGATCGAGGAGGAGGCGCTGCCGGGTCTGTCAGCTCGCGCCGATCAGGCCGCGGCCGTGGCCAACACCCTGATTGCAGAAGGCTACCTCCCGATCGGCCTCGATCATTTCGCTTTACCGGACGATGAGCTTGCGTTGGCGCAGAAGGCCGGCCGGCTGCGACGTAACTCTTTGGGCTATTCGGCAGACACCTGCACAACAGTGATCGGCTTCGGCGCGTCAGCTATTGGCCGTGTAGGCGACGGTTATGTGCAAAACGAACTTACACCAAGTTTGTATAGCAGGAACATCGCATCTGGCCGTTTTGCTACGTCAAAGGGCTATCGTCTAACCAGCGAAGATCGACTGAGAGCCGCAATCATCGAGCGGCTAATGTGCGATCTGGAAGCTGATGTTCCTGTCATATGCCGTGTTCATGGCTTTGATTGGATCGCTTTTCTCGATTCAGTTGAGCGTCTGGCGATGTTTGCGGAGGACGGTATCTTGGACGTGCAGAAGGGTATCGTTCGGGTTCGACAGGAGCACCGCTTTATGTTGCGTACTGTCGCTGCCGCATTCGATGTTTATCAAGACCGAATACCGAACTAACCTGCGGCGCGAGCGACAAGCTGAAGAAGGCATCGCCGCCGCCAGGAGACGCGGCATCTACAAAGGGCGCCCACCGAAGATTAATCGCGCCGAAAGATCGTGTCCACGGGAGTGGTGTAGCTGACGGCTGATGGCCGTGCTTTCCGACATGGGTCGGAGCGGATATCAGCGAGCCACAGCGGGCAGACTGATTTGGGGATCATCGCTCATTTGGGCCATGGTCTCAAGCGTCATGTACCTGGCGCGTTGGACGGCCCATTCGTCGTTCTGTTCGAGCAGCAGCGCGCCAACGAGGCGGACGATCGCTTCGTCGTTCGGAAAGATACCGACCACCTCGGTGCGTCGCTTGATTTCGCCGTTGAGACGCTCGATTGGATTCGTCGAGTGCAGCTTTGCACGGTGCTCTTTCGGGAAGGTTATGCGAGCACGTCCTCTTCAGCGTCGTCCATGATGGTGGCAAGCTTCGGCACTTTCGGTCTGATCTGATCGGCGACGCTGCGCCATTGAGCGCTTGCTGCCTCCGGCGTCTCTTGGGCGAAGGCCGTTGCGATGAAGGCGGATACCACCCGCCTGCCGCTCTTTCCGGCATGTGCCAGGACGTTTCTCATGAAGTGAACCCGGCACCTTTGCCAAGTGGCGTTGAGAACCTTGGTGACGGCGGCTTTGAGACCTTCATGCGCATCGGAGACGACGAGCTTCACGCCCCGCAATCCTCGACGTGTCAGCCTGCGCAGGAACTCCGTCCAGATCGGTTCTGCCTCCGATGTGCCGACCTCCATACCCAGGACCTCGCGCCGTCCGTCGTTATTGACGCCCACAGCAATGATGACGGCGACGGAGACGATGCGACCGCCACGCCGGACTTTGAGGTACGTCGCATCCACCCAGACGTACGGCCACTCGCCCTCAATCGGTCTGTCGAGAAACGCCTTTACCTTGACGTTGATTTCCTCGCACAGGCGGCTCACCTGGCTTTTGGAGATGCCCGACATGCCCATGGCCTTGATCAGATCGTCGACAGAACGGGTCGAGATTCCCTGGATATACGCTTCCTGGATAACGGCTGTCAGAGCCTTCTCTGCCATACGGCGCGGCTCGAGAAAGCTCGGAAAATAGCTTCCCTTGCGCAGCTTCGGAATGCGGAGTTCAACGGTTCCGGCTCGCGTCTCCCAATCGCGGACGCGGTAGCCGTTGCGTTGAGCAAGGCGCATCGGGTTCTTCTCGCCGAAGTCAGCACCGGTGGCCGAGCCGACCTCCAGCTCCATCAGCCGCTCGGCGGCAAAGCCGATCATCTCACGCAACAAATCTGCATCGGCGCTCTTCTCAACAAGCGAGCGCACGTTCATCATGTCATTGGTCATTCAACAACCCGACCCTAGCGGAAAACACTGATGGCCGCCCGCAAACCCAATCACCCGCTACAGCGCTATGAAAAGCGCGCGGGCGCTCGGATTTGCTACCTCCCGCCACCTACACCACGTGCCGGGACACGATCCAAGAGCTTGAACAACCGGGCGGAGAATTCGCATCTGCCGTTTCGAAAACGGGAACGAATGCGCCAGGGATTCCGATCAATCGGGAGCTTGCAACATTTTTGTTTCGCTGTTCTCAGTCGTTCGCAATCTCTTCGTTCCAGATCACACAAAATATTCTGCCAACCAGATTCGCAATCACCGACCGCAAGCCATGGCCCAGTAGAAAGCCGTCAGCGGCCAGCTCGTCTGAAACTGTCCGCACGGGCCTTGACTCGCCTGCCGTTCAAACAACGTGACAGCGCAGGGCCGTTGTTTCAAAGCCCAGGCTGCGCAGACATATAGGATGACGGCGAAGGTCGTGGCGCGCTGCGAAGGCGTCGGCGGCATGGAGGAACGTTCATCCCGGTCGGAGGCTAGTCCACGCCGGACGCGGAGCGGATCGCCGAGGAAATTGCGTCGCAGCGCCCGACTGAGAGAGAAATACACAAAAACTCAATGAGGCTGACGAAGGCTGCTCCGATGGAGCGGGTAAGTTTGTTGGCGGCAAATGCTTGTTGGCTATTGACTGACCTAGCCAACGTGTTAGGAGTCGGTGACGGATTCATAACGTCATATAGTAAGAAAAGCGTCATGCCATCATTGATCACACAATCTGAGAATCCTCGCGATCGAATGGAGGCAACGTCGGAGCGCATTCAGCGCCATGGCGAAGACCTCTGGGATCGCCTAAGCGCGCGGGGCGAGCTCCCGAAAAAATTCTCGACGACAGGCCGTGTTATCTGCGCCAGTTGTCAATTGATGGGCTGGGGCCAACACCGGAGTTCGGGACCGCAGGACGACGCTCCTATACGCTTCGACAGATCAACGAACTCCGGTGCTTATCTCGCTTCGGCCCGTCCGAAAGAGGCTTTGAAGTTTTGCCCGCGCAGGCGCGAGGGTGAGAAACTACAAATCATCTCAGTAGCCGCGGCCCGCAAGAACCACCGGGCGCAGCGGCCAAGTTCCGTCGTCGCAGGCGATCAGGGAGATCCTGCGCTGGGGGCAGCACAGTGGCCAATCTGGCCTTTCCGTTATGGCACCCCGGACGTGGAGAGCGACGGGTGCACGCCTACCGCGGTGACGCCGTTCCATCCGGCGAACCGGGACGAAAGGGCCATCGGTCCCGGCGCCGACAGGTTCGATGTCACCCGGCACTCGATGAAGTGTTCGGGCCGCCGCCTTATGGCGAGCTCGCGGCCGCGAAGACCGATATCTGCAGAATAACGTTTGGAGAGAAACCTGATGCGGATGCTGCTTTTAGAGACCCAGGCCTTCCACTCAACTCAACTTTCAAAGGAACATCGTCTT
>NZ_LWBS01000029.1:2500-5000 GCF_001652265.1 Rhizobium leguminosarum | reverse complement strand
AGCTTGCACCTCTCCTCTTAACCTTCCAGCACCGGGCAGGCGTCAGACCCTATACGTCGTCTTGCGACTTCGCAGAGCCCTGTGTTTTTGATAAACAGTCGCTACCCCCTGGTCTGTGCCACCCCATAATAGTTGCCTAGCATGGGGTCACGCTTCTTCCGAAGTTACGCGTGCAATTTGCCGAGTTCCTTCAACATAGTTCTCTCAAGCGCCTTGGTATACTCTACCTGACCACCTGTGTCGGTTTCGGGTACGGTCTATACGGTGGAGCTATTTCCTGGAACCGCTCCGCTGCCCATCCAATCCAATAAGAATGAACAACTTGTGCAATCCGTCACTACCACCAGGCCCACGAATATTAACGTGGTTCCCATCGACTACGCATTTCTGCCTCGCCTTAGGGGCCGGCTAACCCTGCTCAGATTAACTTTAAGCAGGAACCCTTGGTCTTTCGGCGAGAGGGTCTCTCACCCTCTTTATCGTTACTCATGTCAACATTCGCACTTCCGATACCTCCAGGAGCCCTCACGGGTCTCCCTTCATCAGCTTACGGAACGCTCCGCTACCACGTGTATTGCTACACATCCTCAGCTTCGGTGCATGGCTTCAGCCCCGTTACATTTTCGGCGCAAAGACCCTTATTTAGACCAGTGAGCTGTTACGCTTTCTTTAAATGATGGCTGCTTCTAAGCCAACATCCTGGTTGTTTTGGGATCCTCACATCCTTTCCCACTTAGCCATGACTTGGGGACCTTAGCTGGAGGTTAGGGTTGTTGCCCTTTTCACGACGGACGTTAGCACCCGCCGTGTGTCTGCCGAGTAGTACTCCCCGGTATTCGGAGTTTGGTTAGGATCAGTAAGACGGTGAGTCCCCATAGCCCATCCAGTGCTCTACCCCCGGGGGTATTCGCTCGACGCTCTACCTAAATAGATTTCGCGGAGAACCAGCTATTTCCGAGTTTGATTGGCCTTTCACCCCTAGCCACAAGTCATCCCAATCTATTGCAACAGATGCGGGTTCGGTCCTCCAGTTGGTGTTACCCAACCTTCAACCTGCTCATGGCTAGATCACTCGGTTTCGGGTCTAATGCAACAAACTATATCGCCCTATTCAGACTCGCTTTCGCTTCGCCTACACCTACCGGCTTAAGCTTGCTTGTTACACTAAGTCGTTGACCCATTATACAAAAGGTACGCCGTCACCCTTTCAGGCTCCGACTGTTTGTAGGCATCCGGTTTCAGGTTCTATTTCACTCCCCTTGTCGGGGTGCTTTTCACCTTTCCCTCACGGTACTTGTTCGCTATCGGTCATGCACGAGTACTTAGGCTTGGAGAGTGGTCTCCCCATGTTCAGACAGGATTTCTCGTGTCCCGCCCTACTCTAGGACAATCATGATATCTACGCGTACGGGGCTGTCACCCACTACGGCCGCACTTTCCAGAGCGTTCCACTTTAATCACAATTGCCACTGGCCTGGTCCGCGTTCGCTCGCCACTACTTGCGGAGTCTCGGTTGATGTCCTTTCCTGCAGGTACTTAGATGTTTCAGTTCCCTGCGTTCGCTTCTTACACCCTATGTATTCAGGTGTAGATACCTTATCACAATACCTAGAAACCATTCGGGTTGTCACTCACGCTCGTTCTGCACTTCGTGCAGCGCTGCGTGAGCGCGCCGGACGACCGGCGACGCGCTCCGCGCTGTATTGGGAAACTCCCATACAGGCCAGAGGCCGTCGGCGATCGTTCGCCGTAATGTCGGATCAAAGATCCGACAACCAGAATGATTTTCTAGGTATTTAAGGTGGGTTGCCCCATTCGGAGATCCATGGATCAAAGCTCATTCGCAGCTCCCCACGGCTTTTCGCAGCGTATCACGTCCTTCATCGCCTGTGCATGCCAAGGCATCCACCAAATGCCCTTACGACACTTAATCGTTCTCATTGCCAATGCTCATCGTCTCGTTGCCCGTTCCGCAAGGAACGGCAACAGACCGGGTTACCTTTTACAACCCAGTCAATCCAACAATGCCATTAACGTGTTCGACAGGGCTGCTTTATTGGAGCTACGCCGAGCAGCTCGCTTGCAGCCTGTCTTAAGACCAGCTTCTCGAGATTGGATCCGATACCGCGCGGTCAGGCAACGGTAATCCGATCGTCCGTCAGACGATGCCCAAAGGCAACGAACAACACGCGATAAACCGCTATGCGGTTTATCGCTGACGATCCAGAGCGACAAGCTTCCTACCTACCTCCAGTCCTTCACCCATATCCGGCCGGCTAGGCCATCCATGGGATCATCAGAACTGGGCTCGGACGCCTTGGGCAAAACCCAAAACACCTGGAAGCCTCCAGATCAATCTTCTCTTCACAATGTATGCAGAACACGCACCAGCCATAAGCCAATGCAAAACCTTATTTTCTTCAAAGGATATCTCATTCACCGCCAGCAACGATCCACCAAATACAGGCCAGAGGCCGTCGGCCATCATTGGCCGGCCCGT
>NZ_LWBS01000028.1 GCF_001652265.1 Rhizobium leguminosarum | reverse complement strand
CACCTTCCCGTCAACGATCAAAACGTCGGTTGATGATGGGCTTCTACATCCGGACCCCGTCCACTATGTCACCAAGCACCTCCAGCAAGGCATCGAAAGTGACCATTTCCGGGTAAAGAAGAACATGCCAAAAATCGGTGGCTTCCAATCTTTCAACACGGCGCGGCGAACCATCGCGGGTTTCGAGGCGATGCTGTGGCTGAGGAAAGGCTTCGGCCTCTCGGGCAGCTGGACCATCAACGATCAGAACGATCTGCTTGCGCGCCTCTTCGGACTGCAGAAAGTTAACAAAGCATGAAACTGAAGATGCTCAAGGGATAATCGCGCGCTCCGAAAATGTTTGCGACGGGCCCACCGGCGGCGCAATCATCTCGAAACAAAGGACGACCTCATCGGAAACGGCAACAAACTGAGCAATAGTACTTATTTACGACATCACAAATATAGCTAGTCTAGCGGCGTCTTGTCCCGCCAAATTTCAATCAATTGTGGAGTCAGCCGATGACAGCAGCGTTTTGGAGTCAGCCGACGACAGTTGCGGATTTGACCAGTACAGGCGTGGCTATCGGCGCTCTTGCGCCTGTGGTTACTCTGACACCTGCCCTCGCGCAGACCGACTTGGTTGCGTTGTCGCGCTATTTTTCCTGATGCGGCTTTGCGGGAATGATGGAGGATCAAAGTGCTTTTCCCACTCGAATCAGCGCTGAAGGCGGATTCCAAGTCTGTCGCAGCGTCTGGCGACTACGATATCGTCGTCGTTGGCTCCGGCATTTCCGGAGCTATAATTGCCAAGCAGGCTGCAGGAGCTGGCAAGCGTGTCCTTGTGCTTGAAGCCGGAACCGGTGCCAATAGCTCTTTGGCAGGCTATAACGATCTGCTGACGACCTTCTATTCGGCAGCCACCAAGGATAACCAGTCGCCCTTTCCGCTGAATGCGAACGCGGCCATGCCCCGCAGCACGCAGCTTCGCAAGCTGCAGGCGGGGGAAACCGATAGCTCGACCTATATCGTTCAATCCGGACCTTATGCGGCAATATGCGGCCCATCCTGTCGTTCACGGTTCCGGAATATACCATGAAGGATGCCGCCTATGGCCGCCAGTTTGCGCGCACCGTCTTTACGCGTCTGGGCGCGCAGGATCATACCCATTACGACCCCAGCGATTTCGGCTATGTGGCCTATGAGGGGCAAGGCTATGCGATCCGCGGCGGCAATCATCTGGCCGGCACCCACATCATGGGAACGACGAAGACCAATTCCGTCGTGGACAAGAACCAGCGCAGCTGGGACCACGAAAACCTCTACCTCGTGGGTGGCGGCAGTATGCCGACGATCGGCACAGCCAATGTCACCTTGACGCTGGCCGCCATGTGCTTCCGAAGCGGTCGCGACATTCTGAAATATCTGCACTGAACAAAGACCAATATCCGATACGCGGAACGAACTGCGGAACTCGACGCAAGCGACACGAAGCCGGACTGTGCACCTAACTATATTCCAAGGAGCTTGAGGATGGATCCTTATGGCATTAAGACGCTCGATGAGCTGAAAGAGTTTCTCCACCGTGCGATGCAGCTCGAACATGCGACGATTCCGCCGTATCTGACGGCACTTTACTCGATTAAGCCCGGTGTAAACCGGGATGCGGCGCAAGTTCTTCGCGTGATCGTCGTGGAAGAAATGCTGGATTTGACCATTGCGGCCAATATCCTCAATGCCATCGGTGGCACGCCGGATCTTACTAGGCCAGATTTCGCGGTTAACTATCCCGCCTCGCTCCCTGACGGCGAGACCGACTTTAAGGTCAGCATACAGGCTTTCAGCCGTGAAGCGCTGGCGACATTCTTGAAAATCGAGCGGCCGGCCCGGCGCCCCGAACATCTCGCTGGCAAGGGCCTGATACAACGCAAAAACTCCCCGCATATCACAGCGCTTGGCAGTGATCCGAGGCACGAAGATCTCCATTTCTTCAGTATCGGCGAGTTCTACGCGACCATCGCGGAAGGCATCAAATACCTGGAGGCCGAAGCGCATGGGGCGGGCACAACCATCTTTACCGGCGACAGTTCGCGCCAGATCACCTCGGAATATTATTACTCCGGCGGCGGCGAACTGTTTCCCGTGACCGATCTCAAAAGCGCCTTGGAAGCCATCGAGCTGATCATGGAACAGGGCGAAGGTGACGGTGGCGGTATCTACGACGATGACGAGCACGAACTGGCCCATTACTATCGTTTCGATGAACTGGTCAAAGGCCGCTATTACCGGAAAGGTGATCAGCCCGACCACCCCACGGGTCCGCATTTGCAGGTCGACTGGGAAGGAGCTTATCCCATCAAACCGAACCTCAAGGTGGCGGAATTATCCGAAGGCTCGGAATTGCGTGAGGCGGCGACCGACTTCAATACATGTTATGGCGAGTTTCTGGAGCTTTTGACGCGTGCCTATAATGGCCAGCCGAGCTTGCTGCTGGAAGCCGTTCCGATCATGTTCGAATTCCGCAATATAATCGTTGAGCTGATCCGCAATCCCCTGCCGGGCCATCCCGGTAAGTACAGCAGCCCCACCTACGAGATTCCCCACAGTGCCAAACAGGCAGCTGTCACCGGGCAGGCGGAGCTGATCGCATGAGCAGCCGTTTCGATGCATTTCTCGACCTTTCTGTCGAATTGACGGCCTTTTCCCGCTTCGATCTTTTGGGAGCGGGCCTGGCGGAACTCTCGACACGCTCGACACGGTGGTCGGGAGCGAGGTCGCCGACACGCTGCTCACCGCCCTTCGTCACCTTGCCCCATCCGTTCAGTTCCACATCCGTGCACCAACGCCAGAAAACATAAGACATAAAATCACTGTTCCTCTTCGCATTCAGATGGGAGATCGCACAACAGCCGAGCCGTACTAAACCGCGCGGGCCGCGGGCCGTTCAATCCACGGGGACCGGCAATTTTAACAATGATTGCCTGTCGATCTTGCCTGTTCCGGTCTTCGGCAGTTCGGCGACATACTGAATGATGCGTGGGTATTTGTAGGGCATCAGAGTCGATTTCACGTAGTCGCGCAGGATGCGGGTTTGCGCATCGCCATGCACCGCGCCATCGCGCAATTTCACCACGGCCCGCAATGTCATACGGCGATCCTCCAATTCATGTGCGAGGACGGCGCACTCATGCACGTCGGGATGTTCGTTGAGGCAGCGTTCAACCTCCATCGGCCAGACCCATTGCCCGGAGACCTTGATCAAATCGTCGGTGCGACCCAGAAAGTAATAATAACCATCCCGCTCGACGAAACGGTCTCCGGTGGCAATCCAGTCTCCACGCATCGTCTCGCTCGTCTTGTCGGCGCGGTTCCAATAGCAAGGCGCGGAAGAATGACCGCGGATGAGCATTGCGCCCTCCTCGCCCGGTTCGACCGGCTCACCATCTGGCGTGACGAGCCTGATTTCGTAGCCCGGAACGCGCGCGCCGGCGGCACCGATACGGTGATCGTCGAGTTGGTTGGAAAGATAGATGTGTAAAAGCTCGGTCGAGCCCAGCCCTTCGGTCGGACCGTGCCCGGTAAGATGTTTCCAGGCATTGTAGACGTCTTCCGAGAGGATTTCGGCCGCCGACATCGATTGCCGCAGCGACGAGAGATCCCTTGTCTTGGCTGAATTCGCGCGAACCAGAGCAGTGTAGAGGGTCGGCAACCCAAACAGCACGGTTGGTTTGAACGTTTCGACCATGTCCAGCACGGCCTCAGGCAACGGTTGCCCGCCCATCAGCAACGTCGTTGCGCCAATTGAGAAGGGGAAAGTAAACGAGTTCCCGAACCCGTAGGCGAAATAAATCTTCGGCGCCGAAAAACAGATATCTTCCTTTTTCAATTTAAGGACATGTTTTCCGAACGACGCTTGAGTATAGGCCATATCATGGTGGAGATGGACAATGCCCTTCGGACGGCCCGTAGAGCCTGAGGAATACATCCAGAAGGCCATATCGTCCGGACCCGTATCGGCGCAGGGCAATTCATCCGGCTGGCCGTTCAGAAAGGTAGCCGCAGCAATCCTCTCTGTGCCGTCAGCCACTCCGTTGACAGTCACCACCTGAGCGACAGCTGTCCCATCGAGAACCTCCGCCCCGAATTTGTCCGCCAACGCCGCCTCGCAGAGCGCGATTCGGGCTCCGGTGTCCTTAAGGTAAAAGTTAAGCGTATCGGGCGTCGTCTGAATGTTCAAAAGAACGGGGACAAAACCTGCCCGCACGGCCCCAAAGAAAGCTGCCGGACAGGCGGGCGTGTCATCGAGGAAGAAAGGGATGCGCTCCCCACGCTGCAGACCAGCGGCGATGAAGGCATTCCCCCAGCGCGAGGCCTCGGCCACAAGCTCCGCATAAGTCAGCGATCCCAGGGGACCGATCACAGCGAGCTTGTCGGGATTGCGGGCGAGATTGTCCCACAGAATAGACGAGCAGTTCGGATGTGCTGTCTTGTCGAAGCCGATTTCGACCGCTCCCGGAACGTCGTCGCCAACCGGATCGCTGATCTTTTGCCCCTCACTCGCCTTCGATGCGTCATAGCGGGCCATGAATTGCGGCGTGATTTTGCGCAGTCGGTCCATGTCCACCCGGCCCGAACGTGTCATGTAGTCGAAGGCGAAATCCAGGGGCTCCATCCTCATCTTCGAAGCAAAGCCGTCATACCAGTTCGCAGATGTATTCGCGGCGTTGACAATTTTCCTCGCAATGGGGGACCTCTCCGCTTGATAGGCTGCTAGCGCTGCGTCCACGTCCTCATGGGCCGCGAGAGCGCTGACCAGGGCGATGGCATCCTCCATCGCTAAACGCGTGCCCGAACCGATTGAAAAATGCGCCGTATGCGCGGCGTCGCCCAACAGCACATGCCGCCCCGCTACCCATTTGTCGCACCATAGACGGGGGAACTGCCGCCACATCGACTTGTTGGTGATCAGCGGGGCGCCTTGGAGAACATCACGGAAAATCTCCCCGCAGAGCCGAGCACTTCCTTCTTCACCGAGGGCATTGAAATCCCAAGCTTTGAAGGTGTCGTCGTCGCATTCGACGATGAATGTGCTGCGATCCGGCGAAAAGCGGTAGTGATGCGCATTGAGTGCGCCATTTTCCGTCTCGACGAAGCTCTGGGTCAGGGTGTCGAACGGACGGGTCGTGCCGAACCACGCGAAGTGATTGCCAAGAACCTCCAAATGCGGCGCAAATTCTGATCCAAGGGTCCGTCGCACGAGGGAATTCACCCCGTCCGCGCCGACGATCAGATCCGCTTTGAGTTCGTCGAGCGACTCGACGATGTGGGAAAAGCGAAACTCGACACCAAGCGCTGCTGCTCGCTTACGCAGGATCTCGATCAGTTCCAGGCGACCGATAGCGGAAAAACCGACCCCGTCTAAGGCAACGCTGCCCTTGGGCAGGTTGAGGGTCATGTTCTGCCAGCTCTCCATATGCGGCGTGACTAGGCTATGCGTTTCTGGATCGTCCGCCTTCAGGAAATCCAGCGCCTGATCTGAAAAAACAACACCGAAACCGAAAGTCGCTCCCTGCGGATTTTGTTCGCTGATCCGAACCCTGATATGCGGCAGCAGACGCCGCAAAAGAATTCCGGTGTAGAGCCCAGCAGGTCCACCACCAAGGATCTCGATCATTGAAAGTCCCATATTCTCCTCGCAGGGGGCTTTGACAATGTGAGACAGGGCATAGTACGTTGTCCAAAACAATGAACCAAGCTAATTTGTCCCAGAAGGTCAAATTTGGGGACTGCGACGCAGCCGGAATCGTGTTTTATCCCAATTACTTCGCGTGGTTCGATCCCACTTTTCACAGCTGGTTGCTGCCGCACGGAGGACATGGCGCCCTTGTCACGCGATTGGGAGCGATAGGGATTGGCCTCATGCAGGTGTATCGCCCGAACGGATGATCGCGACGGCTTCCGCGCCGGAGACAATTTTGTGGACTTGCCAATTCCGCCCTTTCCATAGAATGCGATCTGACGCAGCGCTGCCATGCTTGGCGTTCCTTCATGTGTTCGAAGCAATGCGGTTATACCGCAACGCGGATGCGGAGGCCGTCCCGCTGACTCGCAATAGCTCTCAAGATTCGTGCCAGGCAGGCCGATTGAGCTGACCAATAATTATTTGCTGCGATTCCAGCTATGTGGGCGGAAAATACGGGATTGGGCGAAGACGAATGCATGTCGCGAAGCCGACAAAGGTGACGACGAGGGCCTGTCGCAAACATTTTCGGAGCGCGCGATTATCCCTTGAGCATCTTCAGTTTCATGCTTTGTTAACTTTCTGCAGTCCGAAGAGGCGCGCAAGCAGATCGTTCTGATCGTTGATGGTCCAACTGCCCGAGAGGCCGAAGCCTTTCCTCAGCCACAGCATCGCCTCGAAACCCGCGATGGTTCGCCGCGCCGTGTTGAAAGATTGGAAGCCACCGATTTTTGGCATGTTCTTCTTTACCCGGAAATGGTCACTTTCGATGCCTTGCTGGAGGTGCTTGGTGACATAGTGGACGGGGTCCGGATGTAGAAGCCCATCATCAACCGACGTTTTGATCGTTGACGGGAAGGTG
>NZ_LWBS01000027.1 GCF_001652265.1 Rhizobium leguminosarum | reverse complement strand
GGAGCGGCAATCAGAAGACGATGAAACTCTTGCCAGCGACAATCAACATGATAACTTCGCTCCAACCGCGACATAAGAATCTCATCCAGATTGTCGCTCGCGTCTCATCCTGATCGTCGCGCTATAGGAGCGAGTGTTCATGTGTCTCTGGCCGGCGAGATTGGTCTGCGAATCGTGCGCGGCGACTATCCGCCGGGCACGATCCTGCCAAATGAGGCAAAATGGTCGGAAGTCTTTGACGTCAGCCGCTCGGCGGTGCGCGAAGCGATCAAGATGTTGATGGCCAAGGGCCTGCTTTCTTCCCGCCCGAAAATCGGCAGCTGGGTCGAACCCAAGGAACGTTGGAACCTGCTGGATCGAGATGTCTTGGGCTGGTATGCCGCATCTCCCGATCGCGAATCTTTTCTGAGGGCCGTGCAAGAACTCAGGCATATGATCGAGCCGGAAGCGACGGCGCTTGCTGCGGAGCGACGAACTGAGGAGCAAATGAACGCGATCAGTCAGGCCCTGCATGAGATGGATCAGGCGACATCGCTCCAGCAGCGAACAGAATCCGATGCGCGATTTCACATCGCGATCTTGCGCGCCTCCGGAAATGATCTGTTGGTGCCCCTCGGTGTATTGATCGAATCGGCGCTGAACCACCTCATCGCCCATGTCACGCGGGAGGAAGACAACTTGCAGTACGCACTGAAACTTCACGAAAATATTGAGAAAAACATTCGACTGCAGCGGCCGAACATGGCGCGCAACGCAGTCCGCAAGGCGTTGGCAAATACCGACGACATCATAGCCCGGTGGTCACGATAGACGTTTGCACCCTGTCCGGTTGAGGAAGCAGTCGCCGGTCCCGCGTGCGTCTGCCGTCATAGAACGGTTGTCCATGATAACGGTTCGACGGCTGTTGCCCTCCGTATTGACCAAGATCCGGTATAGTAAATCATTACTGACGGGTTCCTTCCACGCGGCGGTTGAAGTCCTCGGGGTTTCGAAAGGGAAGGACGCGTCGGCGTCGTTCTATGGAGAAATCAGGATTGATCCGGAGTGCCTTTTCCCTTGGCTAATCGATCCTGGTCGCCAGGCGTGAGGTTCAGCCTGAGCGCGGCCGGTTCACTGGACTCGAGGGTTAATCTCCGTTCTTTAGAGAAAACGCCAGCACATAGTCGCCAACATCTTTCGCGTATGGCGCTCCGCCAACCGATATCAGGACATATTGCTTGCCTGTTTTCGGTGAGACATAGGTCATGGGCGTCGCGCTCGAACCGACCGGCAGGGGATATTTCCAGAGTTCGGTACCGTTCTCGGCATCATAGCCGCGGATATAATAGTCCTGGAAGCCAGCGAAGAAGACGATTCCGCCGGCGGTCGCCGAAGTGCCGGCGTAGCTCGGCAGGCCCATCTGCATGGCCAGCTTGGTTTTGATCTTGAATGGCCCGAGTTCTTCGGCTGTGCCGGCCGGAACCTGCCATGCGATCTTGCGCGTCTTCAGATCCACTGCGGTGACGGTGCCGAAGGGCGGTTGCGTGCAGGGAACGCGAAGCCTCGATGTCCACATCTCGGTGGCCATGGCGTAAGGTGTACCACGCTGGGGGGCGGAGGGGCCGTGCGCGGTTGTGGTCAGGGCAAAGTCGACGTATTCGGCGCGCGGAATGAGTGAGAAGAGACTGGGGACGCGAATATCGTTCATGAAGACCCTGTTGTTCGGCAGGTCGACCGATACGCTTCCCCAGTTGAGACCACCGAGATTTCCCGGCTGCTGGATCGCATACTGCGTGCCGATCGGGGTGAAATCGCCGTCGTAGCGCATCTTGCGGAACGCGATGCGGCATGCCAGCTGATCGAACATCGTCAGGCCCCAGGCCGTCTGCTCGGTCACGCGCTCCGCACCGATTGTCGGCATGCCGACGGAGTAGGGCTGCGTCGGGGACAGTTTCTCTTCCGGCGCGCCGCCTTGCTGCGGCACCGGTTTCTCCTGAACTTCGGCAAGCGGTGCGCCGGTTTGACGGTCGAGGAGAAAAAGCTGCCCGCGTTTGGTGGTCTGCAGCAGAGCGGGCACGGTGGCGCCATTGCCGTCGGGCAGGTCGATCAGGACGGGTTGGGCCGGCAGATCATAGTCCCAGATATCGTGATGCACGGTCTGGAATTTCCATTTCTCCCGACCCGTCGTCACATCGAGCGCCACCAATGTCGCGTTGTATTGATCGGCGAAACCAGGGCGATTGACGCCGTAATAATCCGGCGTGGTATTGCCGAGCGGTGCATAGATGAGGCCAAGCTTGTCGTCGAAGGCGGCCATCGTCCACATGTTGGGCGTGGCCCGCGTATAGGTCTGGCCCTCCGGCGGGAGCTTGGTGATCTCAGGGTTGCCGAGATCCCATGCCCATTCGAGCTCGCCGGTGACGACGTTGAACGCGCGGATAACGCCGGAGGGTTCGCCGACCTCCTGGTTGTCCGTGACCCAACCTCCGACGACGATCAGATTGCGGGCAATCAGCGGCGCCGATGTCTGGAAATAATAGCCTGTCTTGACTTCGCCCATGCCTTGGGAAAGCTGGACGATGCCGTTGTCTCCGAAGTCCTTGCAGAGGGTGCCGGTCTTGCTATCGATTTCCAGGAGACGGGCATCGATCGTCGTCTGCACCAAACGCTCGTTACAGAGACCATCGGCTGACTGGGTCTCCTTTGGCATCTTGTAGTAGCCGAGGCCGCGGCAGCGTTGCCAGTAAGGCGCCGTCGCCTTGGGGTCAAAGGTCCAGCGGGGTTTGCCGGTATCGGCATCGAGCGCTGCGATTACATCTGTCGGTGTGCAGGTGTAGACCGTATCGCCGATCTGCAGAGGTGTGTTCTGATCGGCGCCAGCGCTTTTTCCGGTGCGATATGTCCAGGCAAGATCGAGCTTGGACACATTGCCGCGGTTGATCTGATCGAATGGCGAATAACGATCTCCTGCGGTGGTGCGGCCATAGGATGTCCAATCGGAGGGAGCGTTGTCGCCCTTGGCGGTCTTGTAGGCGGTGATGTCGGCGGAGGGGCGGATAATGCCGTGCGGCACGAAGCTCAGGCCGAAACCCGCGACGAACAGGATCGCCGTGACCAAGGCGCCGCCATAAAAGAGCTTCCGGTTGGCGGTCGGGGAAAGTGACGGTCCAAAGAAAAGCGCAAAGCTCGCCAGCGCCATCGGGGACATCAAGCGGGCAAAAAGCGCCCAAAAATTAAGGCCCGACTCCCACAACGCCCAGGGAAGGGTGAAAACGGCGACAAGCAGGACGATGAGGCTGCCTGGTATCTTCCGGCGCCACAGCAGAAATGCGCCAACCGCATAAGCAAGCCCAACGATCGCGTAATAGGGCGAGCCGCCGAGGCGCAACAGCCAGGCGCCGCCTCCGATCAGCCCCAATCCGATAAAGGCGAGAACAAGACAAAACAGGGTGGCCAGAAATTTCATAGTCTCCTCATCCAATCCGCTGCCCGATCACCTGGATACCAACTCCGACCATCGCAGGGCACCTCGGGAGCACAGGGCCATGGATTGATGGTCAGAGACGCGTCTTCGGGAGAGGGCTGCTCTCTCGTTCAATTTTTAACTGATGTACCTGTGGTCACTGACACGCGGCCCCGACCCGGCAATGATGCCGGCGCCGCTCTGCGGCAACGGCTTGCCATTCCAAATCGAGTCAATACTTCTGAAAGGGGCACAGATGTTTCTCGGCGAAAAGCTTGATCAAGCGAACGGGCGACCGACAGGATTCGATTATATGCGATTACTGTTAGCCTTTTCAGTGCTTTGGATACATACAGCCCGGGTCACGTACGGCGATGACCTCTTTCTCTGGGAGTCATCCTTCCGCCCTGTTATCAAGTCTGTGCTGCCCATGTTCTTTGTCCTGAGCGGGTTCCTGGTGGCTGGCAGTCTTGAACGATCGAAGACATTGATCTCCTTTCTCGGCAACCGATTCATACGGATCTACCCTGCTCTTGCGGTAGAGGTATTGTTGGCTGCCTTTATACTCGGTGCGATCTATACAGAGTATGACCTGCGTGACTATTTCACCGATCCACAGTTCTTTACATATCTGATGAATGTCACAGGGCACATTCACTTCAATCTTCCCGGGGTATTCCTGGATAATCCTGATGCCGCGATGGTGAACGGGCAGCTCTGGACGGTGCCCTTCGAGCTTGAGTGCTATGCGGTGATTGCCGTCCTCTTCTTGCTCGGCGTCGTCAGGCGGCGGGTGATTGCCCTTATCGCAACGCCGGCCTTGATCATAAGCTTCGGTATCGCAAGATATTGGAAACATGAAAGTGATTGGGCGAATATGCCGACGACTGCGTCGGGCAATCTGCTCATTTGTGCTTTTCTTGTGGGGGTGACCTTCTATCTCTACAAGGACAAGGTTCTTTGGGATATCCGAATTTTCCTCGCCTCGGTGGCATTCATCCTGTGGGCCTATTGGTTCACCTCCTTTGGGGACTTCGTTGCCATTCCGGCCATGGGATATATCACGGTCTTCCTTGGCCTCACCTCGCCCCGCAAGCTCGGCGTCCTGCGTGGAGCCGACTACTCCTACGGCGTCTTCCTCTATGGCTATCCGATCCAACAGGCGTTCGTTGCGCTCGGGCCTTGGGCGCATAACTGGTGGCTGAACGGCATTGTCTGCAGCATCATTGCCACTTGCTTTGCCGCCTTCTCGTGGAGATTCATCGAAAAGCCGGCGTTGAAATTGAGGAAACAAGTCACCTGGCTGGAAAACCTCAGTCTCCAACGCGTCGCAAAACGGCAATTGGCCGGCGCGGTCTCGAAATAGGCTTGGCGACACCGGCCTCGATACCGGCCTCGATGCCGGCAATTCCATCGCAGGTGTTCAACCGGCAAGGACATCAGCAGGGCTCGTCATGGCGGCGGGCCCTGTTTCGTTGTTGCGCGCCCGATCACCTCAGATGAACAATCCGGGTCCATCGTAGGAGCCGAGTTTTGCGTAGGCTGTTGCGCAACACTGATGCCGTCGCGCTTGCCGGACGAGCGTAAGCCCGATCGTTGCCAGCGCACATGCGCTCGAGCGTAAGCCTATGGCCAAACTCATCTTTTCAGGAACAACAAGTGAACGTTCAGTTCGGCGAGAGAAGGCCGGAACTGCATTGGCGGCTCCTGTATGAGCCTCCGATGTCTAAATCTTTCTGACTGCAAGATCCAAGGATTTCTTGGGTTTAATCGGTAGAACGGCTCTACTGGATGAATAGTCGAATATTATCCGATGGGGTTCAATCGACTTGCTGGGCGGATGTTAGCAATATCTTAACCGTAATAGATAAAATACTTCGATCAGACTTCGTTTCGACTTTGGGTTTTGTCATGTCGTTGAGGGCTGACGGTGGCTTGAAGGAGGTGTGAAGAGAGGATCAGAATAATGCTGAAGAGCACGCTCGTCGTGGTTGCTGTCTCCATCGCTGCCGGAGCGACCATTCGCGCCTCGGCCTTTGCAATGTTTGCATTTCTGGTGGTCGCGGCCTTGGGCGGCGTGATCCTGCTGAAAGGTACCTCCTTGAGGGAGGCGGTCGTTTCTTGTCTCGAAGTGCTTGTATTGATGGAGATATGCTATCTGGTAGGGCTATTTGCCTTCTCCTTGTGGCATATTCAAAAGCGCCGGAAAAAGAACTCCATCACTGAGCGCTCCCATGTCACGGGCAAACGCCCTCATGGGTAATGACATGACCGAGGCCGCCGGATGCTTGGCTAAGCTAGGCGCGAAGCTGAAAGATTGCGACGCGCTTTAGGAATCCACCCTGGGCAGTAAGGCGTGCCGGGAAAGCAGGGCGGAGAGCGTCTTTGCCACGATCACGAAATCCAACGCCAGCGTCCATTTGGACAAATATTCGACGTCGAGGGAAACTCTATTCTGGTAGCTGACGTCGTTGCGCCCGTTGGTCTGCCAATGGCCAGTCAGGCCGGGACGGACCGCCATGTAGGCGTAAGCATGTTCACCGTAATGTGACAACTCTTCTTTGGTAATGGCGCGGGGCCCGACGAGGCTCATTTGACCCAGCAGCACGTTGATCAATTGGGGAAGCTTGTCGAGGCTCGATCGTTTCAAAATATCGCCGACGACTGTGACAGGCGCGTTGGCCGTTGCATCGACTGTTATCGTGCGAAACTCGAGGCAACCAAACTCTTTTCCCTTATAACCGATCCGGCGATGGGAATTGAAAATTGGGCCCCAATCACTTAGCGTTGTGATGGCTGCTACCGATACAAGGAGCGGCGACAGAAGGACTAAGAGCCCTGCTGCAATGATGAGGTCCAATGCGCGCTTCAGAATTCTGCTGATCGTATAGGATTGTGACGAATTGAATGGACGCCTTTCCCGTCGCGCCCTGGCGAAATCCCGCCAAGGTTCGATCGGGTTTATGCCCTGATTTTTTCCCGCCATCCGCGTCTCCGTTAGACAAACCCCAGAAATCACAGCCAAAGCTTGTTTTAATGCAAGTTCTATGTCTGTGACCGAAGTCATAATCGTGATCAAATTCTTTATACCCTGAAGAAGTTCCTATGAATATATTAAATATTACCTTTCGTTTTTGACG
>NZ_LWBS01000026.1 GCF_001652265.1 Rhizobium leguminosarum | reverse complement strand
TCTGGGCAACGACAAACGCGCCATCTTTTCCGCAGCAGCACATGCTCAGCGCGCCGTCGACTACCTGCATTCCTTGCAGCCGGAACTCGACGAGGAGGAGGCGGCGTGACCCGTCTCTTCCTTGGCTGATGAAATACCTGCATGCCAGGCCGCCGGGGCATTGGAAGCCGCCCGCAGTGAAAACCTACGCACCGCTCTGCAGCCCTATCGCGCCGCCGCCGGGATGCTTGCCAAGACCGAACGGTGAAGCCGCGCTAATGCCTGCAGCACATCCTCGCAGATTTCATGAGCCCAGACCGCTGACTGCTCATGCCGCTTGATGAGTGCTTGAGATTATCGAAGCCCGCGCGGATGTGGCGAGCGAAGTGATCGGCGCCGGGCGTGCGAGGTGCGTCAGAACGCATCAGCAGACCGAGCGCGCGTTCCGGTGGGCGATGGGGACGAGAAGGGCGGTAATGGATTTTTCGTTGCGCAATGCGAGAACGACGCAAAGGTCGACCTTACGACCTGCAAGACGACCGACATCTCCATCGAGATCGTGAAGACCGGTGGCCGGTTCGGCGACATCGTCAAGGGACTGGAAACCGAAATCACCGGCGCCCTTCGACGAAGTCTAGCGAAGAACTTGACCACGCTTTGCGAGAAGTGACAGCAGATTGACACCGACGGGCCTGCTGGCGGTCGTCGAAGCAAGAAAAGTGCGGCATCGCACCACTCCTCGACGCAGAGCCGTTCGACACAGTTGCGGAACACACTCAAGGCTAGTAACCGCCAATGTCGCCGCGAACTGGGCCAATCCCCAGCGGTTGTGCATAGGTCGTGTTGTCCGATCCACTGGTTGCGCATCCTGAGAGTGTCACGAAGACTTGCTGCTGCGGCCAAAATGTTTTTCAGAGGCCCCGCGTTCTTCGATCATGGCAGGCTGCCCAGGCCACAAGGGCCAGGCCGAGGATTTTCCGTTAAATCGCCTACAATGGCAAGCGCATGGTTAGCTGGCCGTAAGTAGCGATACGGCCTCTTCAAGCGTCTCCCTGACTGGATCGGCGAGGCGTCTTTCCCCAGCACGCTGACATAGATATGCTTGCTGCCCCATGACGGCGACTATATGCTCCGAATTGAAGAGCGGGCATATCGTTTGCCCGCGTAGCGGAATCGCACCAGTTTCATCGTGTCGTCTTGATGGAACGGCTTGCCGGGGGCAGTCGGTCCCGGGTTCCGCTCGTTCCGAGCGGCGCTTTGCTAACCCTCCTGCGGCTGCCCTTTTAACCGGTCAAGCCCGTGCGCGAACGGGCGCCGGCGCGGACGCGCCTTTGCCTGGTATGCTCATTGTTTGGAGGGGCGCCGTGCATGGGCGGAGCTTAGTGAATTGATATCTCGTTCGATTCGCCCGGATAGGCGAACCGATGCAAAGCTGGTGGCGATCACGGCAGCCGCGGCATTTCCTCCCGCGCGACACGCCAGATCCATGCTGTGATTTCCCGTCTTGCCTCAATCATCTCAGCCAGCATTTTCTCGTAATCTTCGCCGGCGCCGGGAGGTACAATGAACATAGCGACGTGAGCCGGGCGCTGCTCCGGCAGGGTCACCGATACCACCGGGTGCTCCCGCGAGAGATTGAAGCGCAGGCCCTTCACGATCTTTCGCTTCAGCCTTGAAAGCCGCTCCAGGAGACGTTGCTCGTGGATACTCTCGAACGGAATCCAGTTCTCGTTGACCACCATCATGGCGATCTCCTCGATCGAAGCAATCCCCGCGCCTGAAATCCCGAAGGTCGCAATCATGATCAGATGGAAGTCCTCGCTCGACCGCCAGAGTTCCAACTCCGTCTCATATCTTGCGCTCAACTGGTTCCACGTCCGTTCCTCGATTATAAAGCGGAAAGGAAGGTGACGAACGACGACTTTCTGACCGCCGCGGGAAGCCGTGAACTCCTTCACCTCCGCCACAGTCATCATCAGTTTCCGCGGCCCGGGACTGGAGGTATGGGCGGGAGCCAAGGCTGCCGCCCGGCGCGTTGCTATTCCTTCGCGTTCCTCCTGATGAAACACTTCCGGCACGAACAGAATGTCGCTCAACGGCGCGCCGCGTGCGGTCATTTGCGAGGCCGCGTTCATGAGGCTTGACCGGACGCGGCCCCAGTCACGTTTGCCTGTCCATGACGAACGCCATTCCGTCAGTTCCCCGGCTTCCCAGAGATAGTGCAGGACGGCGCGCAACGAGAGCTTCCTTGTGTCACTGCGCGGAGCCGGCTCAGCCGCGTCGGTTGAGGACGCTGGCGTATTGGCAGCACCTCTCTTTGTCATGGGAAAATCGAGCTTCAGAGCAGCCTTTCCGTTTCCATCGATCTGGATCGCGTTGCCGATCAAAGACCCAAGACCCGATAGCTCGTAGGGTGGCTCATAGGACGGACATGCGGGGTCGTGGTCTCGTCCCGAAAGCGGCATGCGCTTGATGACATGGAGACCGTCGATGCGCGCAACGTACATCGGAAGCGGCGGCTCTTTGCATCGGCAAAGTGGCCGCAGCTTCTGCGCGTAAGCGTGTTCTAACCTAGCTGGAAACTCTGGAGCGTCTTCATCGAACGTCTGCTCGCCAATCAAAAACCGTCGCACATCGCCTCCATGAGCTCTGTAGGACCGGCTGACCGGCACGTGCAGACATCTAGCACGGATCCAGGCAATTATACTACCGTGGAATAACGAGTATAATGTTGCAGGAACACCGTTCCTGGGAAGGGGTCTTGGCCATGATAATTGGAAGTCAGGACCCGGCGATTGGAACTAGCCGATCCGAAATCTGGAAGTTGACGGCATCATGACCCCTTCGCTTCCGCCTGAGTGCCATCCGCTTGCGGACGTTGCGGGAGAGGAAGAGAGGGGCCGGGAAGGGTTGGCTTTACGGGTTCGGAGAGCACCCGGACAGGCCGGTCCTTCCTCGCTCTCAAGAGGCTTCCTGATGAACGTAACCTATTCTCCTACCGCCGACATCGGCCTTTTCTCCGAGATAATCGCCTGGAAGGTGCGGTTCTTCATTCCCACGAAGGGCCTGCGATCCATCGCCATCATCAATGGCGCCAGCCGGTCGTGACGGAGGCCGATCATGTTGTCTGCTTCCAATTTGGCGGACCGTCTGGCGCGCGATGCCGAGGCGGTCTGTCGCCACTATCTTTCCGCCGGCCGCTGGGCCGGCAACTACTGGATCGTTGGCGACGTCGCCAACAGCAAGGGCCAGTCGCTCTACGTATACCTCTCCGGCCCGCGTGCCGGCAGGTAGACGGACGCTGCTACCGGCCAGTATGGCGACCTGCTCGATCTCCTCCGAGAAACCTGCGGGCTGGTCCTTCATCCGGGGAAAAGCCGGATGGTAGTGAGATCGCGTCCCAGGCTGCGCGACGCAATCAGGGCTCGTTCATGTAGTGGGTGGATGCAGTCGTGTATCGAGAGCAAAAGCCTCCTGGAACTTGAGCGCATAGGCGCCCGTCGCGCCGCCCGCCAGAAAAATTAGGTTCCAGCTGTGCGGCGAGACCGCGCTCGGAATCGCGACAAACCGGTGACGTCGAAGCAGATCGTCTCCGAAGGCTTGTTGTCCCGCGCTGGGAATGCCCGGGCGCAACCAGTTGGGATTGGGCACGCTTTCCGGATCGACAGCATGGACATTGCCAGCGTCGGCAATGACAGCTGCCGTCATTCTATGTGCTACGGTGTCGAGCGCCCGGAACTCCTTGTGGACCGCGACTTCAAGGATCGCCGTCGCAGGATCGAGGGAGCAGTAGACCGCGCGCACCCCCTTGCTGTTCCAGCGGCCGCCAACCCGATAGGCACCTTCCCCACTGTCCCATGTCGGCGCATGGACAGCCTGATCAAGCCGCCACGCGACCAGCTCGGTCCCGCCGAGCGCGATTGGCAAAAGGGTCATGCATAGACGCCGTATTCCAGGCGATCGAGATGGTCCTCGACAAGCTCGACGCCGGCGGGCGTCCCGAGAAGATCGATCGGGCGGCGTTGGTCAAGTCCGACCGCCGGACGCTCCAGCCATTGTTCGGCTTCTCCCTGAGATCCGAAGATATCCGTTGCCTTTGCGAGGATCTCGGCGAATTTCCAAGCGCGGCCGCTCTGTTCCTGGCTAAGCGGCTTGGAAGGAGTGTCCTTCCGCCGTTGCCAGGTGCGCAAGCTCATGCCCACCGCCTTTTCGAGGGATTCGTTCTTGGCGATGACAACGAGATTGCCAACAAGATAATCCAGAGCCGAGGCCGGCAGGCCGTGCAGGAGCAGTTCATGGGCGTCGAGCGCATTGGTCAGACTACGAGACAGAATGCGCGAGCCGCCGAGCAATGCTTCGATTTTTTGCAGTTCACTACCGCCTGCTGCCAGGGAAGGTGCTTTTGCGGTACTGGCCATGATCTTTCTCCTGCGTCATCTGTCGTTCATTATATGTCACGTGTCGCGATCAATTTCAAGGATCGAGGGACGCATCCGGCCTATTCGCCCGAACGGGCTCTATTTCGCCGACGAGTGGCTCCACGAAGCCTGCGCTGCAGTCTTTGCGTGAAGGCGTGACGATCCCTTGCGCGGCAGCGGGCCATTACCTGACCAGTGATCATGTCGGGTCACGGACGGCAGACGCAGCCTTGGTCGGCCTGTAGCCCTTCCGGCGCTTCCGGCGTGCGAGATCAAGAAAATGCGCGACGGCTTCCTGTTCGGTCCCGAACACGTCGGTCCTCTCGCCGCCACGTCTGCCGATCCGTCCCCAACTGCGCAAGACCGCGGTTTCGCCGAACAACGTCGGCTCGATTGCAAGCGTATAATAGCGCGCCATGTTGCGGCTGGCATCGATGCGCTGGCAATGGAGGTGGAACGACATTCGGGTCATGCCGGGAATCATTGCCGTGGGGACCGACCCTGTCCAACGAGAGTTTTGAATCCTTTGCCGCCGATGGATTCCGTTTTGTGATGTGTTGGCACGTCACGGGCCTGCGAAGAACGCTCGACGAAGCCGGTCTCGGTCGCTCGAGGCTGCCCGTGTGCCAACGGCTGGATGTCCGCCGGAACACTGGTCGGATCCGTCAACTGGGCGCCGGGGCGAGTCCGCGAAGGATCACATGTTCGATCCCAGAGCTAGCAGTTCCACCCGACATTGCCACACGGTTTGCAGTTGCCGATGCGATCGCCGCGTCGGTCCCGCTGAGCGACAAAGTATGATGGGGCAGCAGTGAGCGCCTCTCGCTCGCGATGGCCAGGGGCGGCGAGGTCTTAGCGCCGAATGGTGGCCAGGCATTCCAACAGCCCGTAGTCAATCCCACGCAGAGCCGGACCCGGGGGCCATAATGGTTTGTCCCCCCCGTTGCCCAAGACCATTCCCGGTCTCCGTGCCGCCCTTTTTAAGAGGCCGGCCGCCGTCAGCGTCAACCCGCAAGGGGTTCCCCTACGCTTGCGCTCCGATGACGCCTGCGGCTCGGCCCCTTCTTCGGGCGTCATCGGGAATGGTCCCGAGCAACCGAAGGAGACAATACCATGGCCACCACGATCGCAATCCTCACCGCAAAGAGCGACGGTACCCTCGAAGGCATCTTCGCCACCATCCGGGTCAACGCCCCGATCGCCATCGTCCCGAATGCCAACAAGGCGAGCGAGGAAGCTCCCGACTACCGCATCATCCACCGCAAAACCGGCTTCGAGATCGGCGCGGGCTGGAACCGCATCGCCCGCCTGACCGGCGAGGAATATCTCGCGGTGAAGCTGGAGGCTCCGGAGATCGGCGTGATCTTTGGCAATCTCGCACAGGCTCCCGGTGGCGAGCCGAACCGCAAGGTCATCCTCTGGAACAACCCGAACTGAACGACAGACCGTCGGCCTCGAGCAATCGAGGCCGACTTCCGGAATGTCTCTGCCGCGAGCCTTGTTGTTATTCGAGCCGTCAATGGCATCGAGCCCGTTGCCAGCTTTTCCGGTGCCATACGGAGAGGGGAGGTCTGCTCAGTCTGTCCGAGGGTGCCATGGCGGCATGCAGGCCTCAAGGACGAGCGGTGCCCCCAATTTTGCCTCCGCTCCGGTCCCCTCCACTTCGACAAAATCGGCTCCCCCACTCGCCGGCTCCGCCGGTTGCTTCGCAATCCTTGACCCCTCCATGCCGCCATGGCCGGAGCGCTCGTCTTTCACAAACGTCAAGGAGACGACAATGACCACTTGCATCGACGAAGTCATCGCACTGCTGCAGGCCGAGCTGCGGAACGCCGATCCAGCCGAGCGTCGCCAGATCGAGAACGAACTCGAACTGGCGCTGGCCGAACGTGAGGTGATCTGGGCCGAGCAGGACGGCCGTATCGACGCTGAGCCTCCGTTCTGACGGAGGCCTATCGCCGTGTCCGTGAGCCTGGAAGGTCGGATCGACCGGCCGCCAGGCTAACAGGGGTTTCACCCCTCGACGCTCCCCGCCGGCTGAGGCCGGAAACGGTCGCGCCCCCTTTGGGGCCGCGGGTCTCTTCTCTCTCTGACGTCCTATTTTACTCCAGCAAAGTCGGGTAGCAGCGGGGCATTGCTGCCCCGCCGCCCCCTAAGAACCGGGCGTGCGGATCACTTCGCACCCGGCTC
>NZ_LWBS01000025.1 GCF_001652265.1 Rhizobium leguminosarum | reverse complement strand
CCTGGGAGCAGCAACGCAACGCCCACGGCGCAAAGATCCAATGGATGTTCACAACCGAAAATGCCCGCAAAAAGCTCCGTAAAGCTTACCCCGTCAAAGAGTCATAATCTCTGTGGCGTGGTACTAGAGACTGCGCGCCCGCAGCAATGCCGGGATCTCCTCCGGGGAGACCGGCTTGGAGAAGCGGAAGCCTTGCGCCTCCTCGCAGTGCGCCTGGCGCAGGAAATCCATCTGGGCGTCGGTTTCGACGCCTTCGGCGAGAACCGAGAGCTTCAGCGTCTGCGCCAGCGAAATGACGGCCGAGGCGATGGCGACGGCGGTCTTGTCGCCCGGCAGGGCCTCGACCAGCGAACGGTCCATCTTCAGGCGGTCGAAGGGGAAGGTCTTCAGTGCCGCCAGGCTGGAATAGCCGGAGCCGAAATCGTCGATCGACAGGCGGACGCCCAGCCCCCGCAGCGTTTCCATCATGGCGAGCGCGCGTTCGGCATCCTGCATCACCACACTTTCGGTGACTTCAAGCTCCAGCCAGCGGGACTGCAGGCGGTGGCGCTCCAGCGCTTCAGTGACATGGGTTGCGAAATCCGGATCGGCGAACTGCTTGGCAGAGACGTTGACGGCGATCGTCAGCGGCGTCAGGCCCATGTCCTGCCAAAGGCGTGCCTGGCGGCAGGCCTCGTTCAGCACCCAGAGACCGAGGGAAACGATAAGGCCGGTCTCTTCGGCAAGCGGTATGAAATTAACCGGCGGCACCCTGCCCTTTGCCGGATGGTTCCAGCGCACCAGCGCCTCCAGCCCGGTGATGCGGCCGGTGGCGACATCGACCTGCGGCTGGTATTGCAGGAACAACTGCTGGCCAGTGATCGCCTGGTGCAGCTCCTCCTGCTCGCCGAGCGGCATTCCCAAAGGCGTGCCGCCGCCTTCATGATGTTGCAATGTATTGCGACCGAGCTCCTTGGCGCGGTACATGGCGCGGTCGGCATTGGCGAGAAGCTCTTCCGAGGTCGCTCCATCGAAGGGGAAGGCGGCAACGCCGATGCTCGAGGTCACGGCAATCTCGCCGTCCGCGCCGCGGATCGGCCGGTTGATCGCCTTTTGCAGATCGCGAAGGCGGCGCGTGATGCCGGCATCGTGGCTCGACTGGTGGACGAGCACGACGAGGAATTCGTCGCCGCCGAGACGCACCACCATATCGGACGCCCTGACGCTGTTGGCCATGCGGGCGGCGATCTCTTTCAGAACCTCGTCGCCGGCGGCGTGGCCGCGGCCGTCGTTGATGTCCTTGAAATTGTCGAGATCGATATAGGCGACGGTCACCTTGCGGTTGTTGCGCCGGGCCTGGTCGAGAATGCTCGCCAGCCGCTCCTTCAGGAAAGCGCGGTTCGGCAGGCCCGTCAGATCGTCGTGATGGGCCATGAAATGGATGCGATCATCGACGCGCTTGCGCTCGATGGCGATGCCGGCGATATGGGTGGCGAGCGCCACCAGCGTCATCTCGTGCTCGGTGGGACGGCGGACTTCCCTGGAATAGAGCGCAAACGTGCCGAGCACGTTGTTCTGTGAGGTGGCGATCGGCGTCGACCAGCAGGAGCGGAAGCCGAACGGCGCGATCAACGCGCGAAAATCCTCCCAGAGCGGATCGCTCTTCACGTCCTCGACGATCACGGTCTGACCGCGCCACGCGGCGGTGCCGCAGGAGCCGACCTTGGGCCCGATCGTGACACCATCGATGAGGCGGCTGTAGCCTCCGGGCAGATTGGGAGAGGCGCCGTGATAGAGCCTCGTGCCCTCGCCGTCGAGCAGCAGCACCGATCCGTCAATCCCATCCAGCTGCGCCTCGATCATCAGCACGAGCGCCTCGAGGATCATCGGCAACGGCTCATTGCGGGCGATCATTTCGAGCAGGCTCGCCTGGCCGCGATGCAGATCCTCCTGGCGCTTGCGTTCGGTAATATCACGGGAAACACCGATCAGGCCAACGATCTCGCCGCGATCGTTGCGCAGCGGTATCTTCGAGGTCAGTCGGCATATCGGCCTTCTGCTGCCGGGAAGGACGTAGGATTCCTCCATGTCGATGCGGGCTTCGCCCGTCGCCATGATCTGCTGCTCGATGTCGAAATGGCGGCACGCCGTCTCGAAATCGAACAGGTCGAAATCACGCTTGCCGGTGATCAGTGCAGCGCTCTCCAAGCCAAGGCTGCTGGCGGTGACGGCGTTGGCGAAGACGAAGCGGCCGTCACGATCCTTGACGTAGAGGAAATCCGGAAGTTCGTGGAGGATCGCCTTGAGGCGCAGGTTCTCGATGCCCTCAGAAAGGTGGTGGGCGGTCGATGCCATCATTGCCTCCGTCGCGGCGACGATGCGTCGCGTTTCGGCCGTCAGGGCATCGGTTGATTCCCATCGCCTAGCACCCAATTCGCGCATGACGCCATTCCCCCTGCGGCCGAAGGCCGTATCCCGCACTCGCCCTAGAATTTCCCTTAAAAGTAGTCCTCATTTCCTTCGGCTTGCTTAAATGAAAGGGTGAACAAGACGACAATATAAGCGGCGAGATCCTGCCGTCAGCCTCGGTCATAACGGCAATTTCATCCGCCTTTACCCAGCTTGCGCCGAAAGAATACATGCCCGCCTGGCACGTTTCCTGCTACGGACGCGTTGTAACAAGAGATCCCGGGATGCCCTCACGCCGCGACATGCTTCTCTTTCTTGCCGCCTCGGCCGTTGCGGGAGCGGCAACGCGCGCGCTTGCCTCGCCGCTGACGGCGACCGCTCAGCCTAATCTGCGCGGGGCAATCGACGGCGTGGAATATCGCGCCACTCCCGAAAGCGGCGACCGCAAGACCCGCAAACTACAGCAGATGATCGAGCAGGCAGCGCGCGAGAACGTGCCGGTTTTCCTGCCGCCCGGCACCTACCGGGTCTCCAATCTCACTTTGCCGGATAATACGCGTATCACTGGCGTGCCCGGCGCCTCGCGGATCGTCTATACCGGCGAAGGCCATCTGTTTGCGGCCGAGAACGTGCGGCGGATCGAGCTTTCCAATCTCGTCATCGACGGCGGCAACCGCTGGCTTGGCGACTATGCCGGCGGGCTGTTGCAATTTACCGGCGTCGACGAGGTGCTGATCGACAATTGCGAGATCGGCGGCAGCCGCAAGCACGGCCTGCAACTGGAGCGCTGCGGCGGGCGGATCGAGCGCAGCCGCATTTTCGGGGCTGCCCAATCCGGGCTTTACGCGGTGGATTCCATCGCCCTTTCGGTCACCGGCAACACGGTCTCGGATTGCGGCAATGGCGGCATCCTCGTGCATCGCTGGAAGAAGGCGGAGGACGGCACCGTTGTCTCCGGCAACCGCATCTCCAACATCCGCGCCAATGATGGCGGCACCGGGCAAAACGGCAACGGCATCAACATCTTCCGCGCCGACGGCGTGATGGTGGTGAATAACCACATCTCAGACTGTGCCTTCACGGCGATTCGCGCCAATTCGGCCTCCGACATCCAGATCAGCAGCAACCAGTGCCGGCGTTCCGGCGAGACGGCGATCTATGTCGAATTCGCCTTCGAGGGTGCCGTCGTTTCCGCCAACATGATCGACGGGGCGGCAAACGGCATTTCGATCGCCAATTTCGACGAGGGCGGGAGGCTGGCGAGCGTCACCGGCAATGTCGTGCGCAACCTGACGCTGCGCGGCCCCTATCAGCACGAGGTCGGTTTCGGCATCGGCATTGCGGCGGAGGCCGATACGCTGATTTCGGGCAATGTGATCGAAGGCGCACCGCGCTGGGGGTTGCAGATCGGCTGGGGTCCGTATCTGCGCAACGTCGTTGTGACAGGCAATGTTGTGCGCAAGGCGCCTGTGGGATGCGCCGTCTCGGTCGCCGATGGCGCCGGGACCGCCGTCATCACCGACAACATCTTCCAGGAAACCGCCGAAGGCGCGGTTTTAGGCTTCCAGTGGGAGAAGAAGGTCTCCGGCGAGATGGCGGGCGGCGGCTCGCCTTATGCGCAGCTGACCGTCGAGCGGAACCGCGTCTCGTAACAAGCGCATTTGCTTCCCCGAGTCATGAAAATGCGCTATCTCCTTGTTTTTGCGTCATTCCTGACACGAGCGCTTGCGCCGTGAGTGGTTCCTTCGCCCGCCCCTTGCTCCGTCATGCTCGGCCTTGTGCCGAGCATCCACACCGTATCGATCAACCGCCACGGGCATGGATCCTCGGCACAAGGCCGAGGAAGACGGAGCAAGGGGCGCGTTTCCGCCACACTCTCCCCGGCCTACAGAAGCACCGACTGAGGTGCCTATCTGGCACTCACCTCTCCTCCGTCCTGTGAAAACCGCCGCCCGGTTGGCACAACCAGGCATTTTTTTATCGGAATTGTTTGGAGCATCAAAAGCTTTCATCGTCCCATCAGCGGCAAGGACTTCTCCCAGCCTGATCCGGCATTTACGGTCTTTGGACACATCGAGGGGATACGGTGATGCTGACAATCTACGGAGTCTATCGATCGCGCGCCTCCCGCGTCTATTGGATGGCGGAGGAGCTTGGGGTCGAATTCCGATCGGTGCCGGTGCTGCAGGCAAGGCGGCTGGCAGATCCGCTCGCGCCCGAGGCGCCGCTCAACACGCACTCGTCGGAATTCATCGCCGACAACCCGATGGGGCAGATCCCCAGCATTCGGGATGGCGACCTAGTGATGCACGAGTCGCTGGCGATCAATCTTTACCTCGCGCGTCGATATGGCGGGCCGCTTTCCGGCCAAACCGTCGAGGAAGACGGATTGCTGACGATGTGGACGGTCTGGGCGGCTGCGGAGGTCGAGCCGCACACGGTGAAGATCGTGCTGACCTATGATAACGGGCTCGAAGACAGCGAAGGCGGTCAGCAGACGATCGCGGTTTCCTGCCGCTCGCTGCGCAGGCCGCTGGCGGTTCTCGAAGGCCATCTTGCCGGCCGGCAATGGATCGTCGGCGACCGCTTCACCGTCGCCGATCTCAACATCGCCGAGGTGCTGCGCTACGCCCAGACCGAGGAGGCGCTTTTCCAAACGCATCCGAATATCAAAGCCTGGATCGAACGCTGCCAGTCTCGCCCGGCCTACAAGGCGATGCAGGCGACCCGCGGCAAGGAGCCGATCGAGATTTGAGGGCTACTGGAAGAGCGTGAGCGTGCCGGCCATTTCCTCTCGGATCCAGGCCTTGAAATCCCTCACCTTCTTCGGCTCGCGCGTGCCTTCAGCGGTGACGAAGTAATGACCAAAGCCGGTCGGCGCGCGAATGCCGAAAGGGGCGGCGAGCCTGCCTTCAGCAAGAGCAAAGGCGGCAAGGGTCTGCCAGGCGAGCATGACGCCCTGGCCTGCAATCGCCGCATCGAGGCAGAGCGAGGCATCGTTGAAGACGTGACGGGTCGAAAGCGTAGCACCTGATAGTCCGACCTCACGCATCCAGACCTCCCAGGTGAACATGGCATGGCCATCGATGATGGCAGGCAGTTGGAGGATATCGGCGGGTTCTTTCAATGTCGCCGCCATCTCCGGGGAACAGACGGGAAAGACCTCCTGTGCCAGCAGCAGTTCGGCCTTCACATCCGGCCATTTGCCGCTGCCGACGCGGATACCGATATCGACGTCGCAAAGGGCCGGATTGACGAGATTGGTGGTTGCATCCAGCCGCAGCTTGATGTCGGGATGGCGCTCGGCGAAGCGATCGAGCCGGTAGACGAGCCAGCGGGCGGCGAAAACCGGCGCCACCGAGATCGTCAGGATCGTATCGTCCTTGCGGCTTGCAATCGACACCGCCGCCGAAAGACGGGCGAACCCCTCGTCGAGCGCCAGCAGCACCGGCCGGCCGGCTTCGGTGGCGATCATGCCCCTCGCGGTGCGCTCGAAGATCACCTGACCGAGCTGGGCTTCGGCCTTGATAACCTGCTGGCTGACGGCGCCGACCGAGACGCCGAGTTCGTCGGCGGCGGCCTGGAGCGAGCCGAGACGGCCGACAGCTTCCAGCGCGCGCAGGCCGTTGAGATGGACCATATTCAAGTTCTTCATATAGTTTTTCTATAGCGCCGCCGCATTAATCTCAATTGAAAATCTGCTTGCTGAGGCCGACATTGCAAGCATGGCAATCCATTCGAACATGCAGTCTGCGGGAAATGCGATGGTTCAGCGGGCGCTAGCCACTGCACTATCTGTTCCGCGCCACTGAGAAAGCGAGGCATGCCATGTCGTTGCTGAAGTTTTTCTTGAGACCAATCCTTCCTGTGGGCACCGCGGAAATTGGCGATGCTCCCGCCTGGAAGGACGATCCGTTGCGGCATCCTGAGGTCGAGCGTATGTCGATGCGCGAAATCGCCGACCTGCCGCTCGGGATGCCGGCCGGCATTCCCAAAGAGGCCAAACCGCCGCTGGCGAAATGCGCCTGAAGATATGGTAGGTTCGCCCTGGCAGAAAGGGCGGAACCATGGCCAGCAATGTCGATGCGACCTTCGAACGGCTGAAGCGGCTGGCGGCGGAAGCCGGGCTGCCTGGAGTCGAGGAGAGCACCTCCTACGGCAATCCGGCGCTGAAGGTCGGCGGCAGGAGCTTCGTTGCGGTGAAGAATGCCGAGACGATCGTGATCTCGATTTCGCTCGACGACAAGGATCGCCTTCTGGAGATGGCGCCCGACGTCTATTTTCAAACCGATCATCATGTCGGCTGGCCGCATCTGCCGGTGCGCGCCGCCCGGATCGGCGACGAGGAACTGCGGTTGCGGCTGATCGGCGCCTGGCTGTTCCGGGCGCCGAAGAAGCTTGCCGCCAGATTTAAGGATCAGGCCCGATCGTAGGCCAGCGCCCGCTGCACGGCGGGACGCTGCAGCATGCGGGCGTGATGGTCGCTCGCCTTTTTGAACCTGGCGGGATCGACGCCGTCCGACGGCAGCCAGTCGGTCATCACGAAGAGATAGGGATCGGCGAGCGAATAGGCTTCGCCCATCACCCATGGGCCTTCAAACATCGTCTGCTCGATCAGCGTGAAACAATCGGCCATATTCCCAGGCACCTTGGCCTTCATCGCCTCGATTGCCGCCGGCTCGTCCGCCCAGCGGGAGCCGCGCGGGCGATGGGCATGGTTCACATGCACGGTCGAGCAGATATAGCTGTTGAAGGACTGGAGCCTCGCAAATTCGAAGGCATCGTCAAGCGGCGCCAGCTTCGCGGCCGGCGCGCTCTGGGCGATATAGCCAAGGATCGCCGGCGTTTCCGTCAATACGCCATAATCGGTGACAAGTGCCGGCACCCGGCCTTTCGGATTGATCTTCAAATAGTCCGGCGAACGCTGCTCGCCATCGCGGAGGCTGATCTTCTTGACTTCGAAGGCCAGGCCGGATTCTTCCAGGGCAATAAGGCTTGCGAGCGCGCAGGTTCCCGGCGCGTAGTACAATGTCAGCATGGTTCTCGACTCCCTTTCGGCAAGGGTTATAGCGTAGCGGTCGGTGCGCCGGAACTGGGGAGATTGGGTTTTGCTTCTCCTCTCCGGAGCCATCAGAACAAGGATGGGTGCGAGGGCAATGACCGATGTGCCGTGCCTCGCCCCTCATCCGGCTGCCGCCACCTTCTCCCCGCAAGCGGGGCGAAGGGGATATGCCGCGACCTCTCCATTCCCCACTCACCTCGCGCAAGGCACGTCCCCTCGCCCCGTTTTTACGGGGAGAGGGGTAGGGTCATATGCGCTAGGTTAAGCGGGCGAGGAGATGATCGCATTGTTTTCGGCGTCGTCGCGGCGGCTCGCAGAGATGGCGACGACTTCGCGTGACGAGATTACAGACGGCCTGCCACAGAAGTGGTCCG
>NZ_LWBS01000024.1 GCF_001652265.1 Rhizobium leguminosarum | reverse complement strand
AGATCACGGCGAACGTGTCGAACTCCAGCAAGCGAACCGAGGAGACGCGCACGGTGGCCACGGAGGCAAATCGCAGCGCCGGGATCTCCGCGGAAGTCGTTTCGCACGCCGAAGAGGCGATGGGACGCATCGAGACGTCATCGCAGCAGATTTCCAACATCATCAGCGTCATCGACGAAATCGCGTTCCAGACCAACCTGCTCGCCCTCAATGCCGGCGTGGAAGCGGCGAGAGCCGGCGAGGCCGGCAAGGGTTTTGCCGTCGTCGCCCAGGAAGTCCGCGAACTCGCCCAGCGCTCGGCAAGTGCTGCCAAGGAAATCAAGGGCCTGATCCAAAACTCCTCGAAAGAGGTGGAAGGCGGGGTCAAGCTGGTGCGTGATACAGGCCAAGCCTTGAAGACTATCGGCGGCTTCATCACGCAGATCAATCACCACATGGATTCGATCGCCACCTCAGCGAAAGAGCAGTCCATCGGGCTCAGCGAAGTCAACCTAGCGGTCAACCAGATGGACCAGACCACGCAACAGAACGCGGCCATGGTGGAGCAATCAACGGCTGCCTCTGCCTCTCTCGCGCAGGAAGCCCAGAAGCTTCGCGAGCTCGTCAGCCAATTCAGGCTGAACGATGCGGCATCCGGCCAGTCTTCAGCCCTTCGTTCGACGGCGAAAGTGATGACTCATTCTGGCGGCCGCGCGAACGTTCATTTCGCCGCGATGCGTCGCTAACTTTCGCATTTCAGATTGAGGACGCGCCGAGCGAATCTACCAATGACATCACCAGACACCGCCAGCCTCCTCGAGGACGCCGCCGACCGGATCGCAGATATCTCGCGCGCGGATCTCCAGATCATGCTCCGCCGCGCCGCGCTGCTGTTGCGGAACTCCGGATCGATCGCCTTCGAGAATGACATGGAAGAAGCGCTTCGGGACCTGTCCGGCGAGTTCGGCAAGACGCGCAACGACACGATCAGGTTTATCGTCCGGGAGTGGATGGAGAAGAACACCTATCTGCCGGCGCACGATCTGGATGAAGACGGCGATGTGGATGGAGAAGCGTGATTGAGTGATGATCAGTTTCAATCGTTGCTTGGCCTGTGCGTCGTGGGCGGTTTTTGCGCCTACAATTGGTACTGGTACATCAGATCGATCATCTTCTACCGCAAGAATGGTTTCGATTTCACCAAAGATTTCGGGCCAAATGACTATTGGTCAAGACTTAGACAAGATACCTTCTTGGCGAGGCCGAAAGTCAGGTTTCTTTTCGCTATGCCTTTTTCGGTGACGGTGGGTTCTCTATTGACGCTAGCTTTTGCTTTGAGGCTGATGGGAATTGTCAAACTTTGTTCTGATTGCGGCCCTTAGTGTTGGCGGATCAGTCCACCTCATAAACCGCGGCCTCATCAGCCGCGTCACGGAGCCCTTTATAGGAAGCATGCCGCAGCTTTCCGTCATCCGTCCAAGCTCGATATTCGATCTCTGCGATTAGCTTTGGCTTGACGAAAATTGCTGACTTGCGATCGACCGCAGCAGCTGGCGTCGATGACAAAGCTGTCGCTCTGGATGCATTTGATCTTCAGCCAGTCGCCGAGTCGGCCGGATCGATAGGGCGCATCCCTACGCTTCGCTATGATGCCCTCAAGGTCATGTTCGCAGGCGCTTGCCAGCAGCTGATCACCGTCGGCCTCGATCTCCTCCGAGAGTCGAATATCGCCTTCTCCGCCGGCCGGCACCAAATCCTCGAGCAGATGCTGGCGCACGTCGAGTTCGGACTTCCTGAGGTCGTGACCGTCGAAATAGAGCAGATCGAAGGCCATGAAGATGGCGTCGCTCGACCGCCTTTTGCCGCCGCGCCCGCCAAGCGATTGCTGCAGCAAGCCGAAATCCGATCGGCCCCGCTCGTCGAGCACGACGGCCTCGCCGTCCAGGATGGCGGTGGAAACGGGAAGCGATCTGGCCGCTTGCTCAATCGCTGGGAAGCGATTCGTCCAATCGTGGCCTCCTCGCGTCAGAATTCGCACGCCTGTAGGCTCGGTATGAACGGCCAGGCGGTAGCCGTCCCATTTCACCTCGAAGGCCCATTGGGGGCCTTTGGGCGGCTTGGGCTTCAGGAGAGCAAGACACGGCTCGATGCGATCAGGCATCGGATCCAAGGGAAGATTGGGCTGTGCGGGATCTCGGCGACGACGTGGGCGACTGCGGAGCGGCGCTTCGGCTTCACTGAGCAGCGGTTTGGAAGGCTGGCGGGGCGACTTTGTCATCGCGTCAAAAAGCAATTGACCCAGATTGATTATCGACTTGCAATCGCGTGCGAACATAATAAGAACATAGGCGCTGCGGCAGCCAATCTAAAAATTGAAAGTAATGGAGCACGGATATGCGCGAGCAGCCGATCGGCGAAGCCATGGAAGACGATGAGCGTGCAAAGGTGATCGCCTACCACAGGGGCGATACGCATGCAGCTATAGACACCCTGCTGGAGGATATTCGCCACCTTCGCCAGCAGTTGGCATTGGCAGAAGGCGCCATGAGCCGAGGCATGACCCGCGGATGGCGGCCGGACTATGACCGTCGATGATTGGAATTCGTCCGATGCCGGCACGGGGGTAAAATCATATGCAGGCAATCGGGTGGGGGTGATCTGCGAGGAATGCGGATTTTGAAATTTTTCGACGGTGACGAGCTTATTGCCAGGTTCGACAACTTCCCTATGCCATCGCTCTTAGCGATTCTCGCGAAGGAGAACCTCGGATGCCACCGGACCGAAAACAGATATTATGACCGGTTCAGGCTCACCTATCACCACAGCCCGGAGGAATGGGCGCGGCGCGGCATGGCTATGTGAAGCCAGAGCACGCGCAGAAGAGGGATCGCGCCCTTGGCGATCTGACCGAGTAGGAGGTTTCAGTGGCCTTTTGCGGAAAACCAGAATTGTAAGCGGAAACAGCCCACCTGATCGATGGGCACAGCAGAAGCGGCTTGGCAAAGCTACGAAGATTTCAGCAATAGGCCTACGACTGAAATGCAAATGCGGTCACCGCGGCGCCTATATCGTCATCGGCTATGTTTCGCGGTGATCCCTCGCCTCGCTTTGACGAAAGAAAAAGGCCGCCTCCGCGGGCGACCTTTCGGGTTTCTGGATCAATGAAAGTTTCGTTCAGCCAGCCGCCTTAATGCTCGTGTTGCAGAGGCTCCAATAGCCGCCGCCCTTCTGGATCCACTTCAGATCGCCGAGCGTGCCGGCATCCTTGGCGGCATGGTAGGAGTCGACGCAGGTGTGCAGGCGGGCCTTACCGGGCGTCTCGCTCGAATACTTCTTGTCGATCGCCTTCGGGAACTTGACGCTCTTAGGCGCCGCGGTGGTCGGCTTTGCCGGTTCCTTCTCGCTCGTAGCGGTGACGTCCGCTTCGTCAGCCTTGTCGGCAGCAGCAGCGTCGGCGCCGCAGAACTTTGCGCGGAAATCATTCCACTTCACGTCTTTGGCGGAGCCGTCGGCCTTGGCGGCTTGGTACTTGGTGCTGCACTCTTTCATCGTCAACGCATGCGCCGGCGACGACATGAGGATAGCAGCAACCACCGAGCCGGCGGCGGAGAGAAGCAGTTTGTGCGTGGTGCTATATGACTTGGTCGATGCAACGAAACCCATGACACTCTCCCTGGTTAATTTACAGCGCGAACGGTGACACCCACCGAATGAACCACGCATGAACAACGGCCACTCCACTTCTGCCGACCCTGCGAAGTGCAGACGTTGCTGCTTCGGGAAAGATTCACCAGGAAGTGGAGCCCGAAGCAGCGGAGATTGGTGTGACTGATCGTCAGATCGAGAGTGGCCGCCCAACGCACAGGAGACACTCCTCAAGAGTGGGGCTACTGCATCGACGGTTTCCTCGAGGGTTTTGATTTCCTCCCCAATCTGGCTATTGACGTTGCTGCTGACAGTTACACTCATGTCGAGGAGATGGATTGGCCTCGCTCGCTCATCGAGGGGCCGCTGGATCACGGCCGCATGACGACGATTTTGTCGGCCATGGTCAGGTCATCGCCTCGATCTCGCTGCGCATGCTCACGCGCAAGCTTGGCGTCGATCACCGGCACGCCGCAGCGGCGTCTTGCCTAATCAGAACATCGAGCGGTATGACAGCTGGAGTAGCCGGACACCGCTTGCCTAAAATCCGGCGGTCTCGCGCACCTCTATCGCCCCCATCCGAGCGAGCGGATCCTGCTCCGCGATCTCCATTGCCTCCGCAAGGTTCTTCGCTTCGATGAGCAGGAACCCGCCCAGATGCTCCTTAGTCTCCGCGAAGGGTCCGTCGGTCCAACTTGCCTTGCCGGCGCGAACGCGCAATGTCTTTGCGGTCTGTGGGTCGGCAAGGGCGTTGGAAGCGAGATAGTGGCCCGATCGTTTAAGTTCTCCATTTGAAGCCAGCGACTGCCGGTCGATCTCGGCCCATTCCTCCGCACTGGCGGCATCAGCAAGAGTTTGATCGATTAGAAGAGACAGAGGTAGCGCATCAGCTTCTCCATGGTGCTGTCGATCTTAGTCGCATTTGGAGACCGCGATTCGACAAAAAAATTCATGCCAGTTCTGCTTATAGGCCTCTGATCGTGTCGGTGGGAGGAAGCAATTCTCCGATTGTCCAACGGAAATTTCTGCGGGCTGCAAGCCGATGTCACAGAGTAGGCGAGAATCAAGCCGCGAGAGTTCGCTCAGGCTTCGGCTGGAGGTTCGCTGATGCTTCAGTAACATCCAAGCGGCATGCCACGCCCGCGCGACACGGTGCTGCGACTGTAGTGCGACCTGTTCGGAATGCTCATTGGCAGCCATACTTCTCTCCTTTGACAGGTTAACGGCGCTCCGTCTTAGTCGAAGGGGATCGGCCGAAATCGACACGCCGGTTTCAGGTGCGTGATCCGGGCGTTAACAAGAAAGGTGCCGGACCATGGACACCCGCGCGACTGTGATGCCCAGGCTCTGATAATAGGCGGCGGCCGCCTTGAGGGGGCAATGGCGCTAACGGCGGTTTCGTCCGGGAAGATATCGGCAAAGGCGATGCGGGAGGTATCCTCGAGGACTATCAAGCATCCTCCCAAAGGCAACGTTGGAATGAGGTTGCGGATTTTGTGCGAGCTTATCGCCGCGACCTTCCAAGGCTCGCGGAATTGCTGCCCAATATCGCCACGCCGACATTGGTGATTTCCGGGAAGGACGATCCGTTCGTTCCACCCGCAAACGGGGAATTCCTTGCAGATCGCATGCCGCCCTGTCGTGCCGAGGTCGTCGACGCCGGCCATTTCGTTTAGGAGGATGCCGCTGAGACCTATACATCGCTGGTCTCAATTTGACTCTCTGGAGGCTATCGAAGATCGTAGCCGTTTTTCGGTTTCGCCAAGCCGGTGCTGAAGCGGAAGATACGTCAACTCAAGGAACTTGATCTCACCGAGAGTGTGACGCCCGGATATCACCTCTCGAAGCGCGGCTCGGCTGTTGCGAGCCACCGATCATCAATAGTGGGCGGCGCTCACTGAGGGTGGCGTCAACTATCGAGCAGCTTGAAGAACCCACCTGCGATCAGGCGGGCGCCCTCGAATATGGCGTCCTCGCCGTCTTCCGGCTGGACACGCGGGTCGGCGAGCACGCGTGGCAGCAGCTCGTCGCGGGCATCTTTGCTCGGCCACTCGGTCCAGGACAGGATGACCGTTTCCCCGTCTTTGGCGGCCGCTGCCGTCTTGAAATCGCGAAGTTCGGCGGCTTGAACCTCGGCCTTTGCTCCCTCGGCGTGGAACTGCGTGCCGTCTGCCGTCGCGGGATCGAAGATGCAGTCCGTCACGCGAAGAGCCCCGTATTCGCGATAGACCTTGGCCATCCTTTCAGTGAACAGCTTGTAGGCGTCCAGCTTATCCGTCGCCACCGGAATAAGATAACAGTCGAAATAAGACATCGCGCTTCTTTGCCTCCAAGCTGTAACCTAAATCTCGGTTTCAATTTCGGCTGTCGCCAGCCCCCGAAGCATCCGCTCAATTACGACACGAACATCATCAGAAGACTCACCTTCGGCGACATCCATGGCACCACGTTCGAACATCGCCGAAAGCAGCGATGTGAGTACGTCGATGGGCAGGGGCGGTAGGCCGCCTTCCGTCATCGCATCCTTAAGACCGATCTTGAGGCTGGCGTCGCCATGCAGGGCCTCGATCTGGCGCATCGCCTCGCGCCCGAGCACGGAAGGCCCTTCGATCAGCAGCAGCCGCACGCGGCCGTGTTCCCGCATCGCGCGGATATAAGCCTCCGCTCCGAGAAGGAGCCGATCCAGCGCGGATTTCTCTGGCGCATCGGCGGCTTCGATAGACTCCGCGACCGCTTGGGACTCGGCTTCCACGACGGCGCGGAAGATCGCCGGCTTGTCGGGAAAATGGTGATAGAGCGCCCCGCGCGTTACGCCGGCCTCCGCCACCAGGGCGGGCGTGCTCGTGGCGGCATAGCCGTCAGTCACGAACAGCCGCCGCGCCGTCGCGATCAGCCGGGCGCGCATCTCGGCGCTGCGTTCTGGATTGCTGCGGCGATTTGCATTCACTTGCATACAGCCTGCCTGTTTGTTAAATATCATTCACGTGCAGACTGTATGTTTATTTGCAGGATAAGGAAACAATGAAAATCACCAGCTTCTACCCCGTCCTTATGGTCCAGGACGTTGCAGCAACGGCTGCCTTCTATGTCAGGCACTTGTCGTTCCGGTCGATGTTCGAGGCCGACTGGTATGTGCACCTGCAGATCCGCGACGACCCGGCGGTGAACCTGGCAATCCTCAAAGGGGATCACGAGACCATCCCGGAATCAGCGCGCGGGCGCGCGGCGGGAGTGCTGCTCAACTTCGAGGTCGAAGATGTCGACGCATTTCACGCGCAGGCGGTCGCTGAGGGCCTGACCATCAGGCTCCCCCTTCGCGACGAGGCATTCGGCCAACGGCATTTCATCCTGCAGGATCCGAATGGGGTGCTGATCGATATCATCAAGCCGATCCCGCCGAGCGCCGCATTTGCCGCGCAGTACAGCGCCGAGGCCCCGCCGGGGGTTTGAGGTTGCGGACAAAGGGAGTGCTGAATGCCGCGTGTGCCGAACGATCCGACCGAGCTCGTAGCCTTGATCGCCGCGCGCGTGGAAGGAACGGTTCGGCCCTTTGTCGTCGCTCTCGACGGACGCAGCGGCGCGGGCAAGTCGACGCTGGCGCGCGCACTCGCGGAAAGCCTCGGCGCCGCAATCGTTGAAGGCGATGATTTCTATGCTGGGGGGATCGAGCTTCGGGACGACAGCGCAGAGACCCGCGCGGCCGCCTGGATTGACTGGACGCGGCAACATGCCGTGCTGGAAACCTTGCACTCCAGGCATGAGGCCGTCTGGAGGGCCTTCGACTGGGAGGCCTTTGACGGACGATTGTGCGACCGCGCAACCAAGCTGAGCCCGAAACAGATCATCATCTTCGAGGGCGTTTATGCCGCGCGACCGGAGCTAGCCCGCATCTCTCACAGCGCCCGTGGCTTTGGTTGACGTTGGGGTGTTGGCGGCGGTCGGGGCCGGGCTCGCCGGCGAAGACGCGCGCGGCCGTCGCCGCGATGTGGGGCGTTTTGTCTGGGCTGGTGATGTATCCTTTTTCGTTGGTGGGAAGGGTTCAGGTCCGGCGGCATCATCGGGCCGCAGCGCATATTCGGGCGTGAGCCAGAGCAAACTCCTCGGCATAGGGGCAGGCCGAAGCCATCGCCACCTTGATGCGGCGGACTGAGACGCGGACCTGCGCGCCGATCTTCAACAGCTTCAATCGGATCGTGCCGCAGGTGGCATCGGCAAGCCGGGTATGAGCGAGGCCGAGGCGGCGTAGCGCCCCGATCAAGACATAGGCCAACGACGCAAACCAGAGCCGCAACTGATTGGCGCGCATGGTGTGGGCGCTGGTGCGGTCGGCATAGAGATCGAGCTGGCATTCTT
>NZ_LWBS01000023.1 GCF_001652265.1 Rhizobium leguminosarum | reverse complement strand
TAAGCGAAGATTGTAACCGCGTTAGTGGACGGCGAATATCTATACAAAATGCTTATCTCGGCATTCAAACCTGCTGGAGCCCGCCGGCTGCGGATCGAGGCCAGCGACTGCTTCGCTAATATGCCACGGCCGCATGAGCAGAACGAGTTCCATAAATCTGCTTATGCAAGATGTTATAACATTACGCATTAGTACAATTAGCTTACGGAGACCCGAAATGCCACAGCGGGCGCCGTCCTGACACACCTGCCAGCACTCCGGTGCATCAACGCTATTCAACTTGGATCCGCTGGGCGGCAATCTCGATCGTGTCGCGATCGGTAACCGACGCACGGCCGACTAACTGCTCGGCGTCCACCGGTATCGCGGACACCAATGCGATCAGAAGGAAAGGCAGTAGTAAGAATCTGAAATGCTCGAGCATTCATCAGGTCGCTGTTGATATCACCCCCAATAGTCCGGGGACACGCGGACCAAAGCAATGAAAAGGCCCGCGCAAGCGACTGTTGACAGAGTATCTCGCCGGTCGAAAACGTATCGGCTGTAAAGGAGATGATCGATGGCTGAAGAGAATATCACCGCCCCCGCTGTTGCCGTGGGCGTAGCGGCGCCAGTGGAGACACCCGCTGTGAAGAAAACGCGGGCACCTCGCCAGAAGACGGGTGTTGCCGCGCCGGCGGAATCCGTAAAGGCTGCCAGCGGCCGTGGCAGGAGGGCCAAAGCGGTCGTTGCAAAGCCCGAGGTTGCAACCAAAGCCACCAGAGCCAAGCGCACGCCCAAGGCTCTTCAGCCGCAAACGGCCCCTGTCGCAGCGCTTGATGAGATTGAAGATCTGATCAAGCTGGAAGAACAAAACCAGCGCCTTCGCAAGTTGCTTGCGGAAAAGCTCCGCAACGAAAACGCCGATTTGCGCAAGCGGCTCGATCGCGTCTGACGCGAAGAGTGCTGTCGTTCTGCCTTTTGACGGCGGCAAGCATACCGATCCAAGAAAGTTGGCAAGCGGGATCTGCAAGGATCTCGCAGCGCCGTTGTGCATTCAGTCACGGGGTAAAGGACTATGAAGTCACCATGGCGATTTCTCGCAGACCTGACGTCGCGCCCTAAAACGCAAGTGTCACCGTTGGTTCCCCCCGCTCCGGAGAAACCGGCCGAGGACCAGATCGGTGATCAGGACGTAGCGCCGGCGCTGTCGGTAACGATAGCGGAGCCGACTGGTCATCTACTCGGAACGACAGACAGCGCCGCCGCTTCGCCGGTTACGTCATCATCGGTGGTCGGCACCGTAGTCGAGGTGAGCGAAGTCACCTCCCGTTTACCGTCGGAACCAGCGGTTGACATAGTTGAGCCGGAAGTCGCGATCGAGCGACCAGATCCAACTCCGGTGGCAATAGCACCGGCAAACCTTAGCGAAGTGGAAGCACATTCGAGCCCTAGCAAAAATCGCTCCAAGCGTATAAAGCCCGGTTCGGTTCAAGTCGTGACCCAGTCTCGGTCTAAGCCGAGCGAAGGCCCACGGGCCGTATCTCCTCCGCCGCAGCCTCTGACATTTCTTGAGGAGGTTGTGGTTCTCGACGAAGAAATCGCGGCGCTGAAGGCTGGCCTGGCGCTCAAGCTGAAGCTGCAGAACGCTCAACTGAAAAAGATGCTCGAGCGCTTTGATATTCGATAGCCTGCCGGTCAGGCTGTAATGATTGGAATCACATGAAGACCCCGCAGAGAAATTTCGTTGTCGAGATCAAGTCGAAGGGCCGCCGATCGGCAGTCCGGCAGGGATCCATCTGGGGCAGCACAGATCTGAAGGCATTTGCCCGTCAGGCAGCCGGCGTGGCGCCGCAGCTGTTCGAGGACGGGCAGCAAGCTGAATCGACGGTCGAAGACATTATCGTCGCGCCTGCTGTAGAAAATGCGCTAGTCGCAGAACCGGTTCTCGCGCAGCTGGCCCGGTCTTCTGAAGCGATCGCCGCGATTTCCGTTTCTACAGAAGAAGAACGGTCAGGGCTTCAAGATCTGCCCGCTGTCGAAGTCGTTGCAAAAGCCGTGGTCGCGAAAAGAAAGCCCCGTCGATCGGGGTTGATAGGCCGTCAGTCGCCACTTATGCTTAAAGGCGGCGATAAGGTTGGGACCTCAGTAACTTCCCCCTTGGCTCTGAGCGAAGCTGCCATTGATGAATTGCCCGCTCTCGAAGCCGAAAATCGCCGATTGAAGACGCTTTTGGCTGATCGCCTTCGCCAACAGAATCTGCAGCTTCGAATGATGTTGCGCCGCTTCGGCGCTGAGTGAACCCGGCAGCATATCCTCGGGTTGACGCGTCTTGACTAGCTCATTGTTTGGAAACTTATTCGGTGGAGCGATAGCCTAATTGCTTCGTCGATCCGCTGTGCCGGAACGGGCGGTCGCGTGAGCAGCCAGGTTCAACCATCGTCCTTCATGGCGGCACGCAGCGCATCGTTGATACGCTCCTGCCAGCCTGGACCCTCCTCCTGAAAATAGGCGAGCACGTCGCTGTCGAGTTTCAGGGAGACCTGCTCCTTGACATTTGGCAGCGCTCGCCGTTCGACAGCAGGCGGCGGTGCCACCTTCTTTGCCGGCTTGAATAAGGCCTCCGCGGCGTCGAGCGGATTGGCGGGGCGTCGTGGTGTTCGTGTCATCCTTGACTCCAATGGCTTGGTCTACCTGCGGTGAAGATGTGGCCTCATCATGGTAGGCACCAATCGGAAGCATGCCAATCCCCGCTTTCTGTGATGGTGTCCTAGACCAAAGCCGGGCCTTCCACGATCAACCCGCAAGGGGTCCGCTAGCAAGCTGCGGCCGCTTGGCTATGCCGGCGCGGTGATCGCGACCGTCTCTGGTCTTTTTGAGGAACCATAAGTGGGAATTGGCCCGCTCCCTTACGGAGCCTCGCACATGTCGCACGATCTTTCCCTCGCACAGTCTCACGCCTTCCAACTCTCCCGCGACCTGATGGTCCCGGTCACCGTCTTCGAGGTCGACGGTGAATACGGCGTGCTTCCCTCTGACGAGATCGACGTCGATGATGACCTTTCGGTAACCCATGAATTCAATCCCTGGCCGGCTCACTGAGCCGGCAATTGCCGTGCCGCTGGCGACCTGTCGGCGGCAAGGGAAGCTTCGCCGCGGGCGGTGCAACCTTGCACCTTGCTTCCCGCGCCCTTGCCCCCTCTGCTCTTCGCTGCGGCCGGAAGATGTCCCGCCGCCTATGCGGGGAATTAAGTTGAGGAACGATCGCAGGCGATCGGGGAAAATCATGAAAAGAGAAGAAATCGAGAAAATACGCGAAGCGGTGAGTTGCGCTGCCGTCCTCGAACAGGCTGGATTTGCGGTCGATATCAAGGAGAGCACGCGCCGGGCTGTGAAGTTTCGCAAAGGAGCGGAAATCATCATCGTCACGCATGAAGGCCGTGGCTGGTTTGATCCTTTGAGCGAAGACAAAGGTGACATTTTCGCCCTTGTCGCCCTGCTCGAGCATTTGGCGTTTTCGGACGCCGTCGACCGTGTCGGCGCTCTCATCGGTTACAAAGCTGCGCCTGTCGTCTGGAAGAAGCCCTCGTCCAAGGTTGTGCCTATTCTGAAACGATGGCAAGGGCGCCGTCTTCCAGGCACGGGATCCGGCGCGTGGAGGTATCTTTGCTGGACGCGAGCTGTCCAGGCCTCCATCCTGCGCTCGGCAATCAATCAAGGGATCGTACGAGAAGGGCCATTCGGCAGCATGTGGGCCGCCCATACCGATGGCGCCGGGCTGGTGGTCGGATGGGAAGAACGCGGACCCGACTGGCGCGGCTTCTCCACAGGTGGCAGCAAAATCCTGTTTCGCTTGGGTGCGAGGGATGCTCTTCGTCTCTGCGTGACGGAGGCCGCGATCGACGCAATGAGCCTGGCTGCGATCGAAGATCTGCAGGACGGAAGTCTTTACCTCAGTACCGGTGGCGGATGGTCGCCCAGAACCGAAGCGGCGCTGGTCGACCTTCTCGCTTGCCCTGGCACTCACCTCGTATGTGCCACCGATGCCAATAGCCAAGGCGATGCTTTCGCTTGTCGTCTTCAGGCACTGGCCGCACAGGTCGATCGCCCTTCGGTCCGTCTCCGGCCGCCGGCGGAGGATTGGAATGAAGTCCTGCAGGAGAGAAGGAGAGAGAAATTAAAGAGCGAAGGAAGAGAGATGCGTGCCGCATCGCCGCCGACGGCGTCAAGGGAGGCTTCGCCCGGCTGAAGCCGGCCCTTGACACGGCCGATCGGGATGCCGGCGGCCCGGAAGGTGGCATGAGGGATTAAAAAGAAGGTGATGGAGTGGTCATCGCCAGGTCCCGAAACCCTGAAGGAGCCATAGATGAACACCCCTGCCCCTACCGCCAAGATTTTCGAAGGCGTCGCAACGCGCCCGCAAATGTTTCGGCTTTTCGATCGCCATAACCAGCGCCCCGACCGATGGCAGACCGATGCCGCCCCGCTTTACAGCGGAGAGTGGTTCGAGATTGACGAGGCACTTTACGACTACATGCTCGACATTCTGCCGCCACTGTGGATGCGTGGGCCAATCTTTGCGCTGCGCGAATTCCTGACTGGCTCGGTCACAAGCATCTTCTTAGCGCTGCGGATCGGCGGGACGCCCCGGTACCTCCACGGCTATTCCGACCTGTCCGATCCCACTTCGGTCGAGACAATGCGGGCGGCGATTTTCGAGCGCGAAACGCAGCCCGTCCGGGTCATGTCCCGCGAAGAGCGGCTCGAGCATATCTGTCGACGCCCGGTCCACGTCCTCGCCAATCCCTCGCTGACCAAGGTGTCACCGAGGCTACGGCCGTTGCGCAAGAGCACCCGGAGTTTGCGACTTGTCTTCATCCCGCCCTGGCCAGCTCCGCATCTCGATGGCCCCGCATTGAGGAGTTGAAGCATCCTGTGTGTCGCCCTAATCCCGAGAGCAGCCTCAGACACGCATTTCGGCTCGGAAACTTCAGGTGTATCGATGTCCGCGACGCGGATTCTTGATGCCCTGATTCCAAAAATGGTGTCACCGCCGACGACTCAGTGATAGTGTTTGGCGCCGGAACAGAGGGAATATGGCTGGTACGCCACGGCTCCTGCGGCTGCAGTCCCTTATGATGGCATCTCCGCCATATAGCTGTATCCAGCTCCCGCCGAGAACGCCGCGAGCATGGATAGCGGTCACGATCCTTCCGAAAGACATCATCCCCTCCATGTCTCAGGCAAGATATCGTACAAAGGCTGAGATTGCCGGAATGGGTTGTCTGAAGCTTTAAGTACCCTGCTTGACACGTTGACTGATCGCTCGCGCCAGGAATTTCTGCCAGTCGAGCGTCTCACGGTAAATCATCTCGTAGATATAGTGATCTGGCTTGGGCTGCGACTTGCTGTCGTCGAAAACCTTGTCACCGAAGCCGAGCAGACTTCGATCGAGCAGATCCCAATCTGCGGACCCCGGCGCATACTTGGCAACGCAGTATTCGACGAACGCCGCCTTTGCCTGATCGGCGGGCATATCTTTGAAGGGCACCGTCTCGAGATCCAGGCCTCCATAAAGTGAATCATCCGGCAGTTGCTCTCCCGTCAGAATGACGGCGGCTGTGCGGAACAGGGCGAGTTGGATTGAAATCTTCTCGTCCTTACCGTCTCCCATGCAGGTGCTGTAGGCATGGGTCCAGTGCACTTCGGCTTCTTGTCGAAGAGCAGAGATGAATGCTCGAAGCTCGCTGTCGGACATTCCTTGGACGCGCAGTTGGTTTCGAGTGAACAACGCGTCGAGATTGCGACGACTATCTTCCGTGGATGGGGCGGATACCGCAGTGCGAGCGGGTGTGTAGGTCGGCGCGGACTTTCTTGACGACGACATGAGAAAGAAGAGTGCGCCAACGACCATTACCGCGACAACAAGCCAAGTCATGAAAATAGAGCCTTTCCGGAAACTGGATCTTCACGCCTTGGCGGTCGACAGTTCCGTAATGTCATAGAAAGTCTTCAAGATCCGATAGCCGAAGATCACACCGAACATTCCCGCACCCAGACCAGACCATGTAAATCCGACGGTGACGAGCTGAATGAGCGACCATATTCCCACATAGCCGATCACATACAGCGGATAGAGATATGGGATCAGACCGCCAAAGGCCGAAGCCGCCTTTGCCCAGCTTCGGCCCGGTCCATCTTCGATACTCCGCATGTAGAGGACAACGAAAGCCATTGAAACGACACCTCCACCGAGCAGGATCGTTCCGTTGGGCCATGACGGCCAGACACCCTCCTGCGTCATGCGATAGGCGCCATACAGAATGAAAAGAGCAATCCCCAGCATCGGCTTTCCGAGCATCTCTGCGCTTTGTACTGCTCTAGCATGGTTAGCGGATTGCTGCGCTTGATCTGTCATGTGATTCCCCCAGTAGTTGTCGGCGAGACTACTTAGCGACAACTACTGCAGCAAGCAGAAACGCGGCGAGCGCAACGGCGGCAGGCAGTGTTCCAGCTCCCACTCGGCGTGGGCGAGTTCGAGCATCCATTTCACCCGTCATATATCTGGAAGTTTTCCTTGGGCGGAACGGGCATCGACAGTCCGGTCTCTCCGAGCAAATCGTCGAAGGTTTTTGGTGGAACGGATTTGATCCAGCTTGACGTGACTCGCCAGTCGCCGACTTGGATACGTCGGCTGTCAGTCCGCTCATACTCGACTTTGGTCGCCGCAATCAGGTTCCGGATCGGCGGTGTATTATGAGCTTTGAAAAAAAGAACCTGTAGAGCGGCGGCAAACTCTTCCTCGAAGGCGTCCTTGTCTGCCTTTGTCAGGTCAAAAACGGCGCGGAGGATGACGGTCCTGAAATCGTGCAACAGGAGGCTGTCGTTGTCGCCCGGTCCCATTCGTCTGGCGACGAACTTGAGGCAGCGGTCGATCTTCTCGAGTTCCTTCACGTGCCCGAGGTACTCGTAGACTTCAGATGGCAGAACTTCGCGCACGACATTCCCAGAATACCCGCTCGTTACGTCGGAATTGTAGACTTCAAAGCCGACCGTCGAATCGATCACGGTTCCGAAAGCCAAGCCGTCGTCCAGTTGCCGAGTATCGTTTACCTGGAAGACTGTGGGGCCGGACCAAGCAAGGGCATTTTTTATGAATGACCGATAGAACTGTAATTGGCGATCGTCTTCGACGGTCTTCCCGCTACTAAGTGTGCCAACGAAGTATTTGAAGGCTGCAGCCGGAAGTGCCAATGAAAGTGCCGTAGCGAAATCGCCGTAACCTGCGAAATAGAGCAGTTGCCCGGCCGCCAGTGCGAATAGCGCTATCCAGAAGATCCAATAGATTCCGAGCAGCAGGGTGTCGGAAGTCAGCAATTCCGTCAGCTTATTTCTCATTCACTTCCCCAAACGCGGGTGATGGTGACGCTTCCCCATGCGGAAAGAGTTCTGGACTTGCCACCCTCTCCCTGGATTGAAAGCTGACCATCTTCGGTAATGGTGATGGCGACCGCCCTCATATCGAACTCAGGTTGCTGGTTGGCATTCTCGTTGACCCGTTCCACATGGACGTCGAATAGCTGTTTGGTCATCTGGATATCCCCACTTGATGCGATGCAGTTGCGCAACCTACAGCAGCGCAATCAAAATAGAACCATCGACCCAGGGGAAATATCGCTCGGAAGATCCACGTTCGAGCAGTCACTGGAGGTGTGATCAAATACCGGGCTTTTTGCTGAACTCAGCGCCAAGTGTCGCGTCGACCATTGACCGGGCATCAAGCACAGACATTCCGGAGTCGATCAGTTCCCGAAATCGATCTCCCATGCGAATATGATCTCCGGGATATTTTCGAAGCGCATCAGGAAGCTTGGTTCCGTTCCGGTGTGGCTCCCGTGACCCGTCGGCGTTTTCCCGCCACTCTATTGTCATGTCCGGGATGAACGGGAAGTGTGATGGCGCCTCGATATATTGTGGTGTCAGGCAGCGCCAAAGGCCTCCCCGTTCCACGACCGAGTGAAGAATGAGATCAGACCCATGGATAATCCAACCCCACACATGTCTGGTTGAGCCATCGGGATCGCTTTTTGCGTACGCGGCGCAATTCCGGTGACAGTCGTACGATGCCATCCCCATCGCCAGCAGGTGGTCCTTCGATGGCCGAGTGACTGTCACCCGCGGCAGCTTCAGGATTTCCGATGGACGTGTTGCAGGGATCAGATTCTGTGCGAGATAACCCCACCCTTGGGATTTTTCATACAACACGCCGCAATTCTGGACGGCCAAGTTCAGTCATCCGGTTGAGAACGTGGACGCCGATCTTGGCTTCTGTTTTCTGATTGTCGAAGTTCCTCG